>JAXLZJ010000027.1:0-67148 GCA_046350995.1 Nitrospira sp. | reverse complement strand
CTCCGTCAAGCTCTTCACGGAAGCCGTGCAGGATGCCAAGACCATTTTGTGGAACGGCCCGATGGGCATGTTCGAAGTCGATGCGTTTGCCCGCGGGACCCTCTCGATGGCCCATGCAATCGCCAACGCCTATGCGCTCACAATCGTCGGCGGCGGTGAAACAGCACTGGCGGTCCATCGCGCAGGCGAATCGGACAGTATCTCCTTCATCTCCACCGGCGGCGGCGCCGCATTGGAATTGCTCGAAGGTAAACAGTTGCCCGGCTTGGTGGCGCTCCCCGATCGCACTGTCTGAGCCAACCAAATCATCCCATCTCAGGTTCTTGCAAAGGACACCGTGCGCATTCCCCTGATCGCCGGCAACTGGAAGATGAATAAGACCGCCTCGGAGGCGACCGCATTCGTCCAGGAACTCCTCCGACAGCAACTTACCTCCCAATCGGTTGAACTCGTCATTGCGCCCCCGTTCACCGCACTCGAATCCGTCCGTCACGTCCTCGGAACGGATGTCTCCATCGGCCTCGCCGGACAAAACCTCCACTGGGAAGACAAAGGAGCCTTTACCGGTGAGGTCTCCGCCCCCATGCTGAAGGACCTCGGCTGTCAGTATGTCATCCTCGGCCACTCGGAACGGCGTATGTTGTTCGGCGAGACCGATGAGGTCGTACAGCGGAAGCTCGCCGCCGCACTGCGCCATGGATTGCGGCCGATTCTGTGTGTGGGCGAATCGCTGGCGGAGCGGGAATCGGGCCGGACAACGGACATTATCGCCGGACAACTCAACGGCTGCCTGAGTGGCTTTACAGCTCCACAACTTGCCTCGCTGACAGTCGCCTATGAGCCAGTTTGGGCCATTGGGACGGGAAAAGCCGCCACGCCTGAGCAGGCTGTGCCAGTCCATCGCGCGATCAGGCGGTGGATCGCGCAGGCCCTGATGCCAGCCCTGGGCGAGACGACGAGGATTCTGTATGGGGGCAGCGTGACCCCTCAAAACGTCGCAGGGTTTCTCGCCTCCGAAGAAATCGACGGTGCATTAGTCGGTGGGGCTTGCCTCCAGATCGAGTCCTTTGCTACCATCGCGAAACTCGCACACAACCGAACAGGACATTAAGACATGCTGTATACGTTCGTCGTGATCATTCATGTGTTCGTCTGCTTCCTGATGATCGGAGCGATTCTGCTCCAGTCCGGCAAAGGGGCCGAAATCGGCGCCTCCTTCGGCGGGTCCAGCCAGACCGTGTTCGGCAGCCGTGGCCCGGCGAATTTCCTCAGCAAGCTGACCATCGGCGTGGCCACAGTGTTCATGCTGACGTCGTTCAGCTTGGCTATTCTGGCCAAGCAACGAAACTTTTCCTCGACCGTGATCGATCTGAAGCCGAAGGAGACCTCTTCGGCTCCCGCAACGACTCCGGCCCCCGCGACCGAGTCGCACCCGACCGGAGACGCGCCGGCTGCAGCCCACTAGGCCACAGCCGCACCGCTCATACCGTCGTTTCAGCCAAAGAGAGAAAGAAAGGGCGTTGACGCGCTCCTACACGCGCGTCAACCAGGATTCGTGCGCAGGATCTTCCCCACGCACGATGGAGAAGAAGGCCTTCTGCAGCGCTAGCGTGATCGGGCCAGGTTTTCCGGCGCCGATTTTCCGATTGTCGATCTCTCGCACAGGAGTCAGTTCGGCCGCCGTCCCCGTTACGAACACTTCGTCCGCCACATACATTTCGTCCCGGGTAAACCGCTCTTCCGTGACGGAAATCCCTCGCTCACGAGCCAATTCCATAACCGAGTTCCTGGTAATGCCTTCGAGAATCGAGGTCAGCGGAGTGGTTTTGATCTTCCCCCGCCGGATGATGAAGATATTCTCCCCCGTTCCCTCGGACACATAGCCTTCGGGATCGAGCATGATGGCTTCGTCATACCCATCGGCCTTGGCTTCGCGCTTGGCCAGAATCGAGTTCACGTAGTAGCCGGAAATCTTCCCTCGCGTCATGGAGACATTGACGTGATGCCGGGTAAACGACGACACACGGGCGCGCATGCCATTGGCCAGAGCGTCGTCGCCCAAATAGGATCCCCACCGCCAAGCCGCAATGGCCACTCGAATGGGATTGTTGCCGGGATGCACCCCCATCGCTCCATAACCGATATAGACCAGCGGACGGATATAGCACGCATCCAACCGATTGGCCCGGACCGTTTCCACAATCGCCTCGGCGATCTGTTTGCGATCGTAGGGCATCTCCATCATCCCGATATGGGCGGATTCGAAGAGCCGATCGACATGCTCCTGCAACCGGAAAATTGCAGAGCCGGACTTGCCCTTGTAGCAACGAATTCCTTCGAAAGCCGCCAGGCCATAATGTAACGAATGGGTCAGAATATGGACGTTCGCGTCGGCCCATGGAACCAGCTTACCGTCCATCCAAATTTTCTCGACCGGGTCCAACATCTGGACACACTCCTCTATCACGGGATTGTAAGCGGGAAACTAATCGCGACTATAGCGTGGGGGAGGAAAACGGGTCAAGCAAAGGCCCGCCCGCGAAGCAAGAAATGCCTCCTATTGCGAGGAGGCAACGTAGGCGCGCAATCTGGCGCTGAGGAAGCTCCCGACACGCTCTTCACCGTCGGGACTCATCGTGACGATCTTGGCGCCGAACAACAGCCCGCGAACCCAGCGCACGACCACCCGTTGAATTTCAACCGGTTCATCCTTGTCCGGCAACGATAACCGCAACATCAGTTCCATACCCGGAACCACTTGATGATCCCCGAGCACTCGCATGCCATTGCGGGACATATTCAGCACCGTCCCCTTGCCTAAAAACTCCCCTCCCATGTAGTACAGCGTGCACCGGACGGGAATCCGATGATACGTGCGGATCACAAAACGCGTCGGCTGAGGCATGAACAATCTCCCTGGCCATTACACAGACGCTGAAAACTCAGAACGTTCCGGTCAGCATACGTGTTCGGGAAAGCGACGGCATAGCCCACAAAAGAGGGGGAGGGACAAACCCGCCGCCCCTGAGAAAACTCAGGGTGCCGGCGAATTAGCGTGAACCTTCGCTTGACACCCCCTGGAACCCTATGTTAAATGAGCCGTTCCTTTGTGGAGGTACCCAGGCAATGTACGCGATCATTGAAACAGGCGGAAAGCAGTATCGAGTCGAGCCCGGCACCCTGCTGCAGGTTGCAACGCTGGACGGCGAAGTGGGCGCGACTGTTGAATTAGACCAAGTACGGCTCGTGCACGGCGATGGCGGCGTCCTCGTCGGACAGCCACTGGTGAAGGGCGCCAAAGTCACGGCGGAAATCGTCCGGCATGGGCGGACCCGCTCGATCACGGTGTTCAAGAAGAAGCGGCGGAAGAACTACCGACGTACCCGCGGGCACCGTCAAGGATTCACCAGCCTGCGCGTCACCGGCATCGCAACGGCATAGACATTCACTAGCGAGAAGGACCTGCCATGGCAACAAATAAAGGCGGCGGATCGTCACGGAACGGACGCGACAGTAATCCACAGTATCTGGGCGTGAAGGCCTACGGCGGCGAGACCGTCAAGGCCGGCAGCATCATCGTCCGTCAACGCGGAACCAAGTTTTTCCCCGGCTTCAACGTCGATTTGGGCCGGGATCACACGTTATTTGCTCGCGTCACGGGCGTTGTGAAATTCGAAGGTGGGCGTGCCAGACGGAAAGTCAGCGTCTATCCTACCCCCGCCAAGTCCTGATTCTCTTTTCCTCGCGTTACTACTCGATCAGAAATTACTCCGACCCTCCCCCATCGGGGGCTGGGTCGGGTATACTCTCGACCCTGACCGGAGCATGCGATGTTCGTCGATGAAGTCCAAATCGTCGTGAAAGCGGGCCGAGGAGGCGATGGCTCCTGCAGTTTCCGCCGGGAGATGTTCGTTCCCCGTGGCGGACCGGACGGCGGCGACGGCGGCGACGGCGGGGATGTGGTCTTTACCGCATCCCATCGACTGACCACGTTGCTCGACCTGCGCTACCAGAAGCACTACGAAGCGGAAGACGGGAAACACGGCGGGGCTTCCAATTGCACCGGACGACGCGGAAAGTCCGTGACCGTCACGCTGCCCGTCGGCACCGTGATTTACGACGAGGAAACCGGCGAGATCCTGGCCGACTTGGTAGCGGACGGCGACAGCGCCGTCATTGCCCACGGCGGACGCGGCGGGCGCGGCAACAGCCACTTCGCCACCTCGACCAATCGAGTCCCGACCCGCTTCGATCACGGCACCGAAGGAGAAGAAAAACACCTTCGACTCGAACTGAAACTGTTGGCCGACGTCGGCTTGGTGGGATTCCCCAATGCCGGCAAGTCCACGCTCATCGCCGCGATCTCCGCCGCGCGTCCCAAGATCGCCGACTATCCCTTTACCACACTGATTCCGAATCTCGGAGTCGTGCGCTGGGGTTCCGACCGCAGCTTCGTCGTCGCCGATATTCCGGGACTGATCGAAGGCGCGTCCGAAGGGAAGGGGCTGGGGTTCCAGTTTCTTCGCCATATCGAACGCACCGCGTTCCTGCTGCATCTGATCGACGTATCGGAATGGGCGCCGGACGAACCGGTCACCAGCTTTGAAGTGATGCGGCAGGAATTGGAAGCGTACGATGATTCGCTGACCCGGCGTCCCTTCGCCATCGTCGCGACGAAAGTGGACGTCAGCGGCAATTCCGACCGTCTGGCCCAGCTCCAAGCGTACTGCAAGCGGAAAAAGTACAAATGCTTTGCGATTTCCGCCGCAACGCGGGAAGGCCTGGACGAACTGATCACCTTCGTTGGAAAGAAAGTCGAAAAACTGAAGACAGCGCCGTGCGAGACGAACTCCTAAGAAGCGCCAAACGCATCGTCGTGAAGATCGGGAGCAGCTTGATCGCCTCTCGTGCGACCGGGCTTCGCCCCGAGCAGATCGAACGACTCGCCAGCGAACTCGCCGCCGTACGAAAAGACGGCCGCGAAGTGCTCGTGGTGTCCTCCGGCGCCATCGTCTCCGGCATCCGCAAGCTGGGCCTCAACGAATATCCCAAGCACCTCCCGGTCAAGCAGGCCGCCGCCGCCGTCGGCCAGAGCCGCCTCATGTGGGCCTACGAAAAGGCCTTTGAAAGCCTCGGCATTCAGGTTGCGCAGATTCTGCTCACGCATCAGGACCTCGCCGACCGCCGCCGCTTCCTCAACGCCCGCTACACCCTGACGGCGCTCATCGGGTTCGGCGTGCTCCCGATCATCAACGAGAACGACACCGTCGCAGTCGAGGAAATCCGGGTGGGCGACAACGACACGCTGGCCGCACAGGTAGCGCAGCTGGTTGACGCCGACTTGCTCGTCATCTTGTCGGACGTGGACGGTATGTTCACGGAAGATCCGCGCAAGAATCCCGACGCGATGCTGATCCCCTTCATTCCGGAAATCACGGAAGACGTGGAACGGAAGGCCGGCGTCTCGAGCACCTTCGAAGGAACCGGAGGCATGGCCACCAAGGTGCGGGCCGCGAAGAAGGTCGGCGAATATGGCGTCTCCACGCTCATCATCAACGGCCAACAAGCCGGCCTGCTCCCGCGCGTGCTCTCCGGAGAGCCTGGCGGAACCCTCTTCTTGGCCAAAGAACGCCGGTTGACCAGCCGCAAACATTGGATTGCGTTCACCCTGAGACCGCGCGGACACATCCGGCTCGATGCCGGCGCGGTCGACGCCCTGACGAACCGTGGCAAGAGCCTGCTCGCATCGGGCATCACCGACGTCGGAGGTCCGTTTGAGTCGGGCGATCCGGTCAGCTGCTTGAACCAGGATGGGAAAGAATTCGCCCGAGGCTTGGTGAACTTTTCATCCGAACTGCTCGGGCGGATCAAGGGACTCAAGACGCAGGACATCCAACAGCAGATCGGGCCGCAGGAATACGAAGAGGTCATTCATCGTGACAACCTCGTAATCCTCTCATGACGATCTCACCGGCACCAACCTACCGACTCGGCCTGTTCGGCGGGAGCTTCAATCCCATCCACAAGGGCCACCTCGCGGTCGCCCGCGAGACAGTCACGCGACTAGACCTCGACCGTCTCCTTTTCATCCCGTCCGGAGACCCTCCGCATAAGCCACACGGCAGCCTTGCCCCGGCGCAGAACCGCTACGAGATGGTCCGCCTTGCCATCGCCGGTGTGCCTAAATTCGAGGTATCCGATATCGAGATCACCCGACGAGGGAAGTCGTATACCATCGATACGGTTCGCGAACTCCGGCATCTGTATGGTCCGTCAACCGCACTGTACTTCGTCATCGGCTTAGATGCCTTTCTCGATCTGCCGACCTGGCGAGAGCCGGAAGCGCTTTTGTCCGCCTGCACCTTCGTCGTCATGTCCCGACCCGGTCAGTCCTATCGCACACTCGCATCGGTCCCGTTCTTGACCGAAGTGGATCCCAGCCGCCTCGATGACCTGGATAGCGGGACGCTCTCGAAGCTCGAATTGCCGACTGCATCGGGCGGCTCGATCATCTGCCTGCCGCTTCGCCCTCTGACGATCTCAGCCTCCGATATCCGCCACCGCATCAATCGCGGGGAATCGCTGGCAAATTTGTTGCCGCCCCAGGTCGAATCTTATATACTCCAACACAAGTTATATCGGGAGGATCACGATCGCACGCACATCTAAGGCCACCGCCCTTGATATCGCACGGGCAATGCTCGACAAAAAGGCCGTGGATGTTCAGGTCCTCCATGTCGCCCCGCTGACCTCAGTGGCGGATTATCTCGTTATTGCGTCGGCGGAATCAGACCGGCAAACACGTGCCGTCGCTGACCATGTCGACAGTGTTCTTTCCGCCAAAGGCGACCGGCCTATCAGCATTGAAGGCACGACCTCAGGCCAGTGGGTCCTGATGGATTTTGGCGACGTCGTCGCCCACATTTTCCGGCAGGATGCCCGCGAGCATTACGCACTGGAACGTCTCTGGAGCGATGCGAAACCGGTGCGGATTCCGGACGAGAAACCGGAGCCGGCACCGCCCCCCAAGCGACGGATCGTCGTTCGGACCACGAAAGGGCGAAAGTCGGACTAGACCATGTTCAGACTGCTGCTCACCATCTTCCTCGTCAGCACCGGCGTCTTCATCTACAGTTATTTTCGCGAACTCAACCCCGGCATGGTGATGGTC
The DNA here is from genome assembly GCA_046350995.1 of Nitrospira sp. Lineage (GTDB taxonomy): Bacteria > Nitrospirota > Nitrospiria > Nitrospirales > Nitrospiraceae > Nitrospira_D. Next base: position 59,977 of record JAXLZJ010000027.1, on the reverse strand, counting down.
CGGACCAGTTCGGCCGTGGAATTCGAACTGAGCCCGGTCACGCTCGTCCTCATTTCCATGGCGATCGGCGCGGTCATCGTCGCCTTCGTCGTCGGCTTGCAGCAGACCGCCCACGCCATCATCAACTGGCAGAGTAACCGGCTCGTCCGCCGGAAGGAAAAGGTGGATGCCCTCCACCGGGAAGGCACCCATGCCTTCATGTCGAAGCGGACTGCCGATGCCATCAGCCTCTTCGAGAAAGCCCTGGCGATGGACCCGAACCGCGTCGATTCACTCTTATGGCTCGGCAACATCTACCGTTCAGAGCACAATTACGCCGAGGCGATCCGCATGCACCAGCATGCCCATCGCGTCGACGACCGCAACATCGAAGTACTGCTCGAACTGGGCAAGGATCTGGAGAGCGCCAAACGCTATGAAGACGCGCTCCAGGCCCTTCAAAAAATTCTGAAGATCGAGCCGGACAACCTGACCGCGTTAATCCGCAAACGCGACCTGCAGATTAAACTGGAAAAGTGGAGCGACGCTCTCGAAATCCAGCACCGGCTGCTGAAGGCGAATTTGCCCGAGTCTGAAAAACAGGCCGAGGCGGATCTGCTCGTCGGCTGCATGTACGAAGTCGGCCGCCAGCTGCTCGAACGAGGCCACCCGGATAAAGCTCGGCGCTATTTCCGTGGCGCCATCAAGAAAGACCGCAGCTTCCTGCCCGCCTACATCGGCTTGGGCGAGATTCTGATCCACGAGGGCAAGACGAAGGACGCTGTCGAAATCCTGAAGAAGGTCTACAATCGCACTCGCAGCGTGATCATTCTCCACCGGTTGGAAGAGTTGTTCCTGGAGCAGGGCGAGCCGAGCGAGATCATTCGAATCTACCAGGAGGCCTTGCAGCAGGACCCGCAGAATCCCATCCTCCAGTTCTATCTCGGCAAACTATACTACCGGCTGGAAATGGTCGACGAAGCCTTCGACGTCCTCTCGACCATCGAAGGGCCGCAGGATCACCTGCTCGACTATCACAAAATCATGGCGAATCTCTTCCTGAGGAAGCAGCACTTCGAGCAGGCGATCGTCGAGTTGAAGAAAGCGCTCAGCTTCAAGAAGCGCGTCATCGTGCCCTACATCTGCACCCAATGCCAGCAGGAGTCCTTGGAGTGGACAGGCCGGTGCCGCCGCTGCGCCCGCTGGAACACCCTCACGGCCCTCCCCTGGCTCGAAGCCGGTCAACCAGCAGCGGACCAGACCAGCGGGGCTGCTCCGGTCCGTGGGGTGCCCTACCAAGGCATTGCTTCTCCGTTTGAAACCGTGTAGGTTTTCTCCCGCCTAGACCTCGTTCAACCCGTATCGATCAAACCCGTTTCGTTGACTCACGACTGAAAGGTGTCTGTCATGACCGATTACATGCACTTCGCGACCAAAGCGCTCAACGACGAACCCCTCACCCGGGCGGAATCGCTGACCGTCCTGAGCACTCCGGACGACGACCTCCTCGCATTGTTGCATGCCGCCTTTCAAGTCCGTTCCAAATACTTCGGCCGTACCGTCCGGCTGCAGATGCTGCAGAACGCCAAGAGCGGCGCCTGCATGGAAGACTGCCACTACTGCTCCCAATCCGCCGTCTCCACCGCCCCGATCGAACGCTACAATCTGCTCCCACAGAACAAGATGATCGAAGGCGCGCGCCAAGCCGCCGCGTCGAAGGCCCAGCGCTACTGCATCGTCATCAGCGGACGCAGCCCATTGGACCGGGAGATCGATGAGATCGCCGGCGCCGTCCGGTCGATCAAGCAGGAAATCCCGATTCAGATCTGCTGTTCGCTCGGCTTGATGAGCGATGAGCAAGCCAAGCGGCTGAAAGCCGCCGGCGTCGACCGCGTGAACCACAACCTGAACACCAGCGAGGCCTACCACGAGTCGATTTGCACCACCCATACCTTCCAGGACCGCCTCTCGACCATCAAGAATGCGCGCGCCGCAGGCTTGGAAATCTGCTCGGGTGGAATCGTCGGCATGGGAGAAAGCAACGAAGACCTCATCGATCTGGCCACCGCCCTGCGCGACGTGAAGCCAGACTCGATTCCATTGAACATGCTCAATCCGGTGGAAGGCACGCCGCTGGAGAACATCGCCGCCCTCACACCGCAGCGCTGTCTCAAAGTCCTCTGCCTCTTCCGCTTCCTACATCCGCGCACGGAGCTCCGCATCGCCGGCGGCCGCGAGCACAACCTCCGCAGCCTCCAGCCGCTCTCCCTCTACCCAGCCGACTCGGTCTTCGTGAATAACTACCTGACGACACCGGGCTCACCGGCGCCGGAGGTCTGGGGTATGATCGAAGATCTCGGATTCAAGATCGAAGTGGACTACCAGCAGCCGGTGGCGCACTAATCTTCCGTCGTCCTATTCTTCCCTCAATCCCTCCACCACCCGCTGCTTGGCCGCCCAGCGGGCGGGGAAGTAGCCGGCGACTAGCGTCGCGGCAGCGGCGAGGCCGACGGCTTGGGCGAGCGCGCTGAACGGCAGGATCATTTGAATCGTCCAGCCGAATGATTGCTTGTTAATCACCTTGACCAGCAACAGCGAAAGCAGCCCCCCGCCGACCAGGCCGAGTCCGATCCCGACCACCCCGAGATACGCCGCTTCCCATAAAACCAATTGCCTGATTTGCCCTTCGCTGCCGCCGATCGCGCGAAGCGTCGCGAATTCTCTCTGACGTTCCAGGACTGAGGTCACGAGCGTGTTCACGATCCCGAGCATGGCGATGATCACCGCGATGGCTTCGAGCACATAGGTCAGCAAGAATGTCCGGTCGAAGATGTCGAGAATTTCCTGGCGCAACTCGGCATTGCTGATGATCAGCGGCGGGAGCCGTTCGGCATCGAGCTCGCGCAACCGATCGGCGATCCTGCGCCTGACGTCATCCACACGCTCCCCCTGACTCAGATAGAGCGGGAAGACCGTGATGGTCTCATCCTGCCAGAACGACTGATACAGCGCCCGGTCCATGACCAGCTTGCCGCCGTCGGTCGCATAGTCGTAAAAGACGGCGACGACCGGAAATTCCCGAGGCCCCTGCGGAGTCACGATCGTGAGGATGGCCCCCTCCTCCACGCCCACACGATTCGCAAGAACCTCGGATACAATGACGCCGTGCCGATCGACGGCCTCGTTCAACAACGTGGTCGAATCTCCCCGGCGCACGAGATACTGGCTGCGACGGGCATGCAGCTTCATATCCCGTGACACAATGGCAACGCGCTGTCCGTTCACCTCGACTCGCACATCCCGATAGGTATCGACGTCGGCAATGCCCGGAACCGCCGCCAACACCTCACGCCACTGCGGGGGTAAGGTCTTCACCCCGGTGCCGCTGTTCGCTTCCCGCAGCCAGGTCGAAGGCGCGACGACGATATCGGCGATCACGGTCTCGTTGATCCAAAGTTCGACCGTGTGCCGGAAACTACGGACCATAACGAGTACCCCAACCATGATTGCCAGACCGACCATCAGCGCCGACACGGTGACGCCGTTGCGCCCGGGATTGCGGGCGGCATGTTCGACGGCGATCTCCCGCATCGCGCCCTGGACGCCATCCAATCGCTCGGTCTCGGCCGTGCTCTTTTTCAATCCCGTGATGCAGACCGGCGCGAGACAGGAAAGACCGGCCAACAGACAGAACGTCGCCACGTACCCGAGCACCGGCAGCCCGCCCAGCGGTCCCATCATGCCCAATAGTCCCGCACCCGCCAGCAGGCCGGTCCCGACGGCCGCCAGCCACCCCGCACGCACCTGACGGGTGCTCTCGTAGTCTCCTGGAGCCAGAGCGCGAACTGTGGCGGTACGGCTGGCGTCGAGACTCGGCCCCAGGGCCCCGATCATGGAGACCACACATCCGATGAGGACGCCCTCGACGGTGGCCTGCCAAAGTTCCGGTGATTCCCACCAAGCCCCGCCCCCTTGCGCGATGGGTGTGTAGAGATCGGAGATCGTCCGGCTGACGAGTGCCACGAGTTTCTGGGCCAGCAGGATACCGGCCACACTGCCGACGATCCCGCCGAGCAATCCAAACGCCGTCGCCTCGGCGAGAAACAACCACGCGACCCGCCGTTCGGTCATACCGACGGCGCGATAAATCCCGATCTCCCTTCGCCGTTGGGCGACTGCAAACGCCATGGTGTTATAGATGAGAAACATGCCGACGAGCAGTCCGACCCAACTCAGTACCGTGAGGTTCAAGCGAAAGGCACGGACCATCTGCTCGACCTGTCTCGTGCGATTGACCGGCCGATCTACCGTGAGATGCGGAGGCACCACGGTACGGATGTCCTGCGCCACACGCTCGACGTCCGCGCCGGCATCCGTGATGAGATCGATCCGATCGAGCCGGCCGACGAGACCGAACGACACCTGCGCCGCGGCAATATCCATGATGGCCAGGCGATCCCACGACGAACGACGACCGGACGGATCCTCAATCACCCCGGCGATCGTGAGGGACACCTGCCGCGGCCCTGCCTGAAGTAGCACCGAACTTCCTTCCTCCACCCGCCACTCTTGAGCCAGCTTTTTCCCCAGATACATGCTGTCGGGGCTCAGCACGTCGGCCAGCGGACGCTCCACGCGCGCGTGCGTGACGCGAAATCCCCGAGACTCGAGTTCGGCCAACAGGTCCAATCCCAACACCTGTACCGTGCCGCGCGGCCGGCCTCCATCGAGACGCACCGCCGTTTGCACTAACACCGGCGAGGCGGACGCCACCCCGGCGACTGGACGAACGGACGCAATCAGTCGTTCATCCAGCCCCGCATCGCCCCCGGATACCTCCAAGGTCGTCGGGCCGGCGACGGTAACCACCGCCTGTTCGAACGACTGGAGCACTTCGATGTTGGCTGTGCGAACCGCGACCGAGGCGGACACGCCGAGCGCCACGCCGACCACCGTCAACAATGTCCGAAAGGGGCGCTGGCGCAGGTGGGCCTTCAGAAGCAGCCCCACCAGCTTCATCCACGCCATCGTTTGCCTCCACTCCCTGAGCGCATGCTGCACTCCCTACGTAATGATCCGGTCAGTACAAACAACTGAGTGATCCGGGCCACCATCGGCCTGCAGAGATTGGCGTTTTCTTTTACAGATTTTCGACCCTTTGGTAGATTCAGGAGGAACATTTGAGGGAGTACCACATGGCACGGAGTCGAGGAAACACCGCATTGCAGATGGACCGCAGCCCCAAGGCTGAGCTGTCGGTCACGCCACGCCAGCGGGAGATTCTCAAAATGGTGGCCCTGGGCCACACCAACCGCGAAATCGCCGAAGCGCTGGCGATCAGCATTCGGACGGTGGAAGTGCACCGGTTCAACTTGATGCGGCGGTTGAATGTGCGGAACGTCGCGCAACTGTTGCGGCAAGCCTTGCAACACGGGCTTCTGCCGAGAAACTTCGGCCTCAAGTAACGTCAGAGTTCTCTGACTTTTCCCCGACACTCCTCGACCGATTTATATCCCTTCTTCTCGAGTTGAGCCGCCAGTTCGGCTTCCAGCCGCCCGAACACGCCGAGTCCCTCCTCGACAAGGACGGTTCCGACCTGGACGGCGGATGCTCCGCAGAGGAAATGCTCGAACGCATCGACCCCGTTGACGACCCCGCCAGTGCCGATGATCGGGATTCGACCTTCGAAGATTTTGTAGAACGCCCGCACGTTGGCCAGCGCGACCGGCTTGATGATCGTCCCGCCCAGCCCTCCGAATCCGCCTTTGGGCTTGATCACGACGGTTTCCGTTTCCGGATCGACGACCAGGCCATTCCCGACCGAATTGATCATGTTCAGGAAGTCCACCTCGCACCGGCCGATCACGTCACCCATAATCTTGTGGTGCGCCGGATCGAAGTACGGCGGCAACTTCACGCCCATCGGCACGGTAATGACTTTGCGCACCCGCTTGAGCAAACGTTCCGACGCCTCGGCATCGTAGCCGATCTGGGGCTTGCCGGGAATGTTGGGACAGGATAGGTTCACCTCGATCAAGTCAGGCTTGGTTGCGTTGATGGCCGCCGCGATCATAGGGAAATCGTCTTCACAGAGGCCCGCAACGCTTGCGATGACCGGCTTGCCGAATCGCTTCAACTCGGGAATCAATTCCGCATAGACGCGGTAGCCGAGGTTCGGCAGACCCATCGAATTGATCGAACCGCCCGGAAAGCCGTAGTACCGAGGGCTCGGATTTCCCTCCCGTGCTTCGACCGTCATGGATTTTGTGACGATCGCCCCCGCTCGCGACTGGCCCAACGCGACCAGTTCTTCCCGGGTGACGCACAGCGCTCCGGCCGCATTCATAAAACAGCTCGGAAACTTGACCCCGGCGATCGTCGTCGAAAGATCGGTCATGCTACCCCCGTTAACGCCTGAGCCGGCGTCCGTGACGCCAGCCGGCCGTCCTGCATCGTCCATACGTAATCCGCCATCTGCGCCGCAGCCTGGCTGTGCGTGACAAGCAGCACCGTCACGCCTCCCGCTTTGGTGAGAGAACGGATCAGTTCCATGATGACCTGGCCTTGGTGCGAATCAAGATTCCCTGTGGGCTCATCCGCCAATAAGACCTTCGGTCGATGCGCCAACGCCCGCGCCAGCGCCACTCTCTGTTGTTCGCCGCCGGACAATTCGCCGGGCCGATGATGCTGCCGAGGGGTCATGCCTACCCACTCCAGCACTTCTTGGGCACGCTTTGCGACACCCCCTCCGCTTTCGCCTCGTAGCAAGAGCGGCAACGCCACGTTCTCCACCGCCGTGAGTCCGGGAACCAGATGAAACGCCTGGAAGACAATGCCGAGCACGCTCCGCCGAGCGTCCGTCCACTCGTTAGAAGAAAACGTCGCCGTATCGCGGCCGTCGAGAGAACAGGTGCCGGCGGTCGGCCTGTCGAGTCCCGCTACCAGATTCAATAAGGTGCTTTTCCCACACCCGCTCGGACCGACAAACGCGCAGAACTCTCCGCGTCCGACATCCAGACTCACCTCGTGTAACGCCGTCACCACAGCGTCGCCTCGCATGTACGTCTTGGACAACTTCACGAGTGAGATCATGGCGGCAACGGTCCAAACCCGGGGTCAGTGTAGAGCGGTCTGTTTCGTATAGCACAACCATTTACAGAGCCACAACCTTGACAGCACTCTATCCCGCGCCATACATATAAGTCGCAATCCTTACTATATGGAGCCGTATGGACACCCATCTGGTCCGAACTGTTCCCAGGCTGCTGCGCCGCGCGCTACGGTTCCTCCTGCCGGCGGATTGCACAACCTGCGGCACCGCCCTGACAACAGATCACGTTCCCCTCTTCTGCAATCCCTGCTGGAAGGCCATCACGCCCCTCACGCTGGCTCGCTGTTCGCAATGCGACCGGCCGCTGCTATCGCCGGCGGCCTTGACGTATACTCCTTCTCACCGTTGCCATCACTGTCTCGTTCGCCCGCCAGCCTATGAAAAAGCGTGGACGCTCTTCCCTTATCTACCGCCGCTTCAAGACGCCATCTGCCTGTTCAAGTATCGCGGGACGGTCTCGCTTGCGAAACCTCTCGCCGACTTGATGATTGCCACCCTTCCTCATCCCATTGAGACAGACATCGTGATGCCGGTTCCACTCCATCCTGCCCGCCTAAGGGAGCGGGAATTCAATCAAGCCCTGCTGCTGGCCGATAGACTGGCCCACCATCTCGCCAGACCACTCGTCTACACGAACCTCGAAAGAATCGTCCCGTCGGATCCCCAAAGTACACTGTCGAGAAAGGAACGGCTCAAGAACCTCCGCCGTGCCTTTGCCGTCCGCCACCCAGGCAAGGTTGAAGGGAAGCGGATCCTGCTGATCGATGACGTCTTTACAACCGGAACAACCGTGAACGAATGTGCCAAGGCCCTCAGAAAAGCTGGCGCCCACGCGGTTTCTGTGTTGACCTTGGCCCGTACCGTTGAATCCAGCGTAATACCTGATCGCATTCTGGCTGAACGACATCAGGGGCTCAGAGCCTTACTGCACGGCTAAGAGCCCCTGGCAGGCCGACACCAGTGACAGGGTATGACAGGCATTGTCATATATTTTCCCTTGACATTCATCGCTCATTCCATAGAATGGCCCTTACATTCTGGAGAGTTACGATGAAACGACCCTCTCAGAACAGGTGGGATGATGGGGATCTCCCCGAAGAGCGAATTAATGACGGTATCGGAGACCTGCCGTTACCTGAAGATTACGACCCGCACGCTGTATCGCTATATACAGAATCGACAGATTCCAGCATTCAAGCTTGGGAAAGAATGGCGATTCGTACGTTCGGATCTGGAGCAGTGGATCCGCGACCGAACCAGAACCGCCCTCCCCTCCTAAACTAGGACGCACGCATGTTTGCCGGCGAATACCTCTGTAAAGTCGACGAGAAAGGACGGTTCATCGTCCCCTCGCCTATTCGCGAGCAGATCGAAGCCGAGGGCCAGGCCGTCACCTTCTTGAAAGGGCCGGAGCAATCGCTGCTGATCTACTCGATCAAGGAATGGGAAAAAGTTCTCGAGCGGACCAAAACCACCCTGGACGAAGACCAAAGCCGCTTGTTCATGCACTTCGTGGTCTCCGAAGCCGGTACGTCGGAACTGGACAAGACCGGACGCATCCTCATTCCCAGCCGACTCAGAAAACTGATCCCCTTAGACGAAGAGCTGGAAATCATCCTGGTCGGGATGTATCACCGCATGGAAGTCTGGAACCCCAGCGAGTGGCGCCGCTTTATCGCCCGCACGGAAGATCGCTACGAACAGAACATGGCCCGCATTCACAAGCTCCTGTAATACCCCATGCCTGCAGGCCGACATCGTAAAGGCCTCCGGTCCGCGCAAGTCCCCCTACGCGTCACCTCATACAGACCCACGGCAAGTCCCGCACAAAACGAGAAGGCTCCTCCAGCACATCGCGCCATACAGCCTCTCAGACGGGCGCCGGGACAGGCCCCTCTGCACATCCCGAATCCGACGGCAATCATCACGGCAACGAGCCTGGCTATGAGCCTACCGGTTCCACCCAGCATCAATCACCAATACGCCACAGTGCACGGTCGACGCGTGCTGTCGTCAGCCGGACGCTCGTACAAGGACCACGTCAGCCAGCAGATCTGGCTGGCCCTGACCCAATCCCCGTTGAAGCAAACCGTGCTACAGCAGCTGCGCACGGGATCGCTGGCCCTGTCGATCCGCTTTTACTTTACCTCGCCCCTTCGGCGAGATGTGGACGGCGGACTCAAGATCGCCCAGGACGCCCTCTGCGAAGGTATCGGGCTCAACGACAACCGCATCGTCGAAACACACCTGTACAAGCACCAAGACCGAGCCAATCCTCGCATCGAAGTATCCCTCTCCGTAACGCCTGATCCGTTCTAGCTCGATCTACCTAGGTCCGTCACTTTAGAAATCGCCCGTTTCAACCGATACAGCCTCGAACGTATCTGTAAAACTCCGTTTGTATTAGCATGACGACCAAATCCGTTCTTATTCAGGACCTTCGCGTCGGGATGTACGTGGCCAAGTTGGACGTCTCCTGGTTCCGATCGCCCTTCCTCCGCCACGCCTTTCTCATCGAGCATGAGCACCAGATCGACAAACTGCGCCGTACCGGTGTGACCCACGTAGTGATCGATCTCGCGCGGGGGGTTGACGTTGCCGACACAAGCCAGACGGACAGGCCTGACGATCCGACTGTCACCCCCATCCACATAGTGACACCGCTTCCCATCGAACAGCCCAAACCTCTCGCGCAACTCAATGAGGAATACGCCCAGGCGAAAGTCGCTCGGAAGCAGCTCGAGCAAACCGTTCACAACCTGTATGCAAGAATTTCCGAGCAGGGCACCGTCGATCCACGGTTGGCGGCGGAAGCGGTTCAAGAAGTGACCATTGTGGCGCGAACCCTCCCCAACTCAGCCATTTTCATGGCATTGAGCCAGCAGCGGGGAGGCGATTCGTCGTTGAGCCGGCACGCCTTGAGCGTCTGTACCCTCTCGCTGGTCGTCGGCCAATCGTTCGGTTATAACCCGTTGGAGCTCAACGAGCTGGCGACGGCGGCGCTCTTACACGATATCGGCCTGATTCATCTGCCGCCATCGATCATTCGACAGAGCGCCAATACCTCACGACCCTTGTCGGACCGCGATCGGCAGACTTTCGAGTCCCATCCGCGCACCGGCGTCTTGCTGCTCGAAAAACACGGCCGATTTGAAACGAAGATGCTTCAACTGATCGGTGAACATCATGTACGCCTTGACGACTCCGGCTACCCCAAGGGCACACGGGGCGAGTTCACCTCGGAACGGTCACGCATTCTCATGATCGCCGACTACTACGACGAGCTGATCACCGGATTCGGCGGAGCATCTCCGCTGGCGCCGCATCAGGCGCTTCAACGTCTCTATCGTGAGGCACAGGACGGCGCGCTCGATGGCACCATCTTGTCCCGTTTCATCAGACTGGTCGGAATCTATCCCGTCCACAGCCGCGTGCGCCTGAACACGCAGGAACGCGCCGTCGTCACGCAGCTCAATCCCTCTACTCTCCATCAGCCGGTCGTCACCGTCACCCACGTACCTAGCGGCGAACCATCGACCGACCCGCTCGTCATCGACTTGGCCCATCAGGTCGATGTCACACCGGAGCGGGCGATCGACACCGTACTCGACGATGCCGGAGTCCCGCACAGCGGGCACGCTCAACGAGCGGCCTGAATCAACGCTCTCTTTGGTGATGAACGTCAGAGTTATTCGTATCGCAACGCGTCGATAGGATTGAGGCGTGCCGCCTTGTTGGCCGGATAGAGCCCGAAGAAGAGCCCCACGGCGAGTGAGAAGATAAATGCCGCGAGCACAGTGTCACCGGAAATGATCGTCGGCCACCCGGCGATGACTGTCGTCAATCGGGCGCCGACGATGCCAAAGAGAATACCCAGCATTCCGCCAACCAGACTCAGCGTCATCGCTTCGATCAGAAATTGCATCAAGATATGCCGTCGCTTGGCTCCCACTGCCATCCGCACCCCGATCTCCCGCGTCCGCTCCGTCACCGAGACCAGGAGAATGTTCATGATGCCGATTCCCCCGACCAACAGCGACACTGCAGCAATCGACAATAGCATCACAGTCAACGTCTGACTGGTCCCTTCCTGAACCTTGCCGATATCGACCTGCGTGCGAATAGTAAAATCGTCTCCTTGATCGGCTAGTAAGCGGTGCCGGCTCCGGAGCGCCTCCCGAATCTGTTCGACTGCGGCAAAGAGATCTTCTTGCCGCTCGGTCGTCGCGAAGATCGCGCCTACCGATCCGATGAACTGCGTCCCGAAGACTTTCCGCTCCGCCGTCGTGAAGGGAATGAAAATGATGTCGTCTTGGTCCGATCCTTGGGCCGACTGCCCCTTGGGAGCAAGCACTCCGATCACACGGAAGGGGACATTCTTGATGCGGATGATCGAACCGACCGGCTCTTCGCCGAGATCGTAGAGATTCTCGACGACCGTCTGTCCGACCAACGCTACACGCGCGGCGGCGTCCAAATCCGCCTGCGTGAACGGTCCCCCGCTGACGAACGACCAGTCCCGGATCGTCAAATAGCTGGGTGAGATTCCGTTGATCGACCCATTCCAGTTCTTGTTCCCATTGACGATTTGCATCACGTCCCGCTTGGCCCAGCCTGTGTCCTTGAGCAAAGGAATCCGCTTTTTCAGTTCCAGTGCATCGGAGACGTTCAACGTCACGGCACCACCCTGTCCGCCCCGCACGCCGCTGACCGTCGTCGAGCCGGGCAGCACGATGATGACGTTGGTCCCCATACTGGCAACCTGGGCTTGCACGGCGGCCTTGGCCCCTTCGCCGATGCTGACCATCGCGATCACCGCACCGACCCCGATGACGATGCCCAACATGGTGAGACCGGCCCGGAGCCGGTTGCGGCCGAGAATCCTGACCGCCGTCATGAGCGTGAGAAGGAGAAAGGCGGGCATCAGCGCCCCACCGCGAACGAAGGATGTTCGGGTCTGGTCTGACGATCGGTCAACACCTGACCGTCTTTGATGACGAGCTCCCGCGCGGCATAGGCGGCAATGTCCGGCTCATGAGTGACCAGAATGACCGTGATGCCTTCTTCCCGATTAAGTCGATCGAGAATGCCCATGATATCGCGGCTCGACTCGGTATCTAGATTTCCCGTGGGCTCGTCGGCGAGCAGGAGCGACGGCGTGGTCACCAAGGCACGCGCAATCGCCACCCGCTGCTGCTGCCCGCCGGACAATTGGGTCGGATAGTGGTGCTCGCGGCCTTTTAATCCAACTCGCTCCAACGCAGCTGCGGCAAGGGCTCGCTGTTCCCTGAGCGGCAGCCCTCGATAGAAACGAGGGAGTTGTGCATTCTCAAGCGCGCTGGTCCGGGGAATGAGGTTGAAACTTTGAAAAACGAACCCGATCTGGCGATTCCGAATGTCCGCCAGGTCATCGGCCTTGAGCGCCGCCACATCGACGCCGTTTAGCCAATAGTGCCCTCTTGTCGGCTGATCCAGGCACCCGAGCATGTTCATCAAGGTCGATTTCCCCGACCCCGACGATCCCATGATCGCGACGAACTCCCCATGTTCGATCGTCAGATTCAGCCCGCGGAGCGCCTGCACTTCAACGTCGCCGAGCCGGTAGACCTTCCAGAGATCCTCGCAGCGAATCAGCGATGCCTGACGGTCACCCTGCGCGTCCATCGTCACACCGCCTTATCGAAACACCTCTGCGGCCCCGGAATGCTCCAGACCATGCACCGAGGATCGGAGACTTCTAGAGTCCCCGATCACGCGAGCGCCGCTGTCCGCCACCACCGCCGAATCCCGGAGGCAGTTCGCTTCCTGTACGGCTGCTTCTCGCCACGTCTAATCCCACAATCACCGCATCCTGCTCCCCGATCTGCCCCCCGACGATTTCGGTCGACACACCATCGGAGATACCGGTTTGCACGGCCACCGACACCAATTCACCGGCCTCGTCCTGTTTCCAGACCCGTCGAGTCGAACCGCCGGATTCGCCGCCGCCAGCCCCTCGCCCGCCGCCCGACCGGCCTTCAGCCTTGGCCGGCTTGCCCTCTGGCGCCCCGCCCTCGGCACGCTCCGTTTTCGGCGGGGTAAACCGCAGCGCAGCATTGGGGACCTTAAGCACATTGTCGCGTTGGGCTACGACAATGGAGACATTCGCCGTCATCCCCGGCTTGAGGCGCAAATCCTGGTTGTCGACCGCCACGACGACGTTATACGTTACGACGTTTTGCACATTGATCGGAGCCAATCGCACTTGGCGAATCGCGCCGGCGAATTTTACCCCGGGATAGGCATCCACGGTAAACGTCGCATCCTTGCCCTCGGTCATCCCTCCGATGTCCGACTCGCTCACGTTGGTATCGACTTGCATCTTGGTCAGGTCGAGCGCGATGAGGAAAAGGTTCGGTGTCGCGAAACTGGCGGCAACGGTTTGACCGACTTCGATGTTGCGGGCCACCACAATCCCGTCGACCGGGGAGCGAATCACCGTGTATTTGAGATCCAGCTCAGCCGCATTCAAAGCAGCTTCCGCCTGGTGGACCTGCGCGTCCGCCACACGAACCTGCGCCTCGGCGGTTTGCGCGTTCGTGATCGCAACATCCACATCGTTCTGCGAGACAAAGTTTTGCGCGATGAGGGACTTCACGCGATCCAGTTCGCGCTTGCGCTGCGCCAAATCGGTCTTCGCCCGCGCCACGTTCGCTTTGGCCATCTCCAGATTACTCGCAGCCTGATCGCGGCGGGCCTTGAACGGCTCCGGATCGATCATCGCCACAATGTCGCCGGCTTTCACCCGGGAATTGAAATCGGCATGCAGACTTTTGATCATTCCCGACACCTGCGTCCCGACCTGAACCGACACCACCGGATTGATGGTCCCCGTCGCGCTGACGATGGAAACGACCGCCCCCCGTTCGATCGACGCGGTACGATAGCGGACAGGTGCCTTCCGCTCACCGTTGAAAAATACGTAGCCGCCGATCGCGAGCCCGATGCCGACCACACTGAGAATGATGCCGAGTCGCCGCATGCCGTCCCCGTCTCCGTAGAGATTGTTGCATCATATCAGGAAGGGGCTGAGCGAATCACCTGAACCGCCAGCAAGCCCGTGAAAACACGAAGGCCGTTCCCCTTTCGGGGAACGGCCTTCCAAACATCCTCCGAACACGCGCCTGTCGACTACGGGCTGACGGAGATCCGGTCCTTGATCATGTCGAAGGTTTCCTTGGGAACCACATTCTTGGCTACCAATTCCCCCTTCACACGATACGGCCGATTCGTCACGATCCGATCCGCCTCGTCCTTCTTCAATCCGAGGAACAGCACCATATCGCTGGCCGACGCTTTATTCACGTTCATCGCGGCGGACGCGGCGGCAGGAGCCGCCGTCGGCGTCGGTGCGCCGGGAATCGGCGCCAGCGGCGAGGACGGCGTCAGAGTTCCGGTCACGGACCGCGAACGGTCCTTCAATTCTTTCTGATACCGCGCCACCAGAGACTTCAGGGTTTCGTTGTGCCGCTTCACATCCTCATACTCGGCGCGGACATTCTTATTCTGCAGCGACAGCGCCTTGACCTTGTCTTCCAGTTCCTTGGTCCGGCCTTCGATGGTGCCGCGCTCTTTGTCACGGCCATGTTCGATCCGCTGCAATTCGTCGCGAGCCGCCTGCGCCTCGCTACCGAATTTCACGTTCAGTTCCTTCAGCGTCTTGACCTGCTGCTCCATGGCGTTCTTCTGCTGGCGGGTCTTCTCCAACTCCATCTTCGTGGCATCGACTTCGGCCAACGCTTCCTGATACTTCTTATTGCTAGTCACACAGCCACTGACCAGCATTGCCGCCACGACCACGACTGACAGCATCCACTCGCGTTTCATAAAGACCTCCCCTTCGTCCCTCTTATCGCGTATTAGTTCTCTCCCCCGTCGTTCGGCGCATCCTCGCCACACCGGCAGGCCACACACATCAAATTGTGTGTATGCCAACCCTGCATCGTTGTCAACATAATTGCCGTTGATGCCGCGCCGACCGATGCGTGCTGCACGAAGCGTCTCCGTTCTTGACGCGCGTCCATCCCTCTGAAATGATCGCTGACACAACCGTAGTTCTACCCGACAGGAGAGTGCCGCATGGAATGGGGCCCCGCACTGGCAGTTATTTTGGGCATTGTCGAAGGTCTCACCGAATTTCTTCCCGTGTCGTCGACCGGCCACCTGATTCTCGTCGGCCATGCACTCGGCTTCACCGGCGACGCCGCAGCCAATGCGGAGATCTCGATTCAACTCGGGGCGATTCTCGCCGTGATCGTGTTCGAGCGAGAAAAAATATCCCGCCTGCTGTCTGGCGCCTGGCAAGAGCACCTCGCCTTCCCTTCCTGGAAGCAGTCCCGCCCGCGGGACAGTTGGGGCCAACTCGCACTGACCTCGATGAAGGCTCACCCCAACCTCTGGTTCGTCTTCGGCCTCGGCCTCGCGTTCTTACCGGCCGCAAGCGTCGGCTTTCTCGCCCACGGCTGGATCAAGTCCGTCCTGTTCACGCCGCATACCGTCGCCGCCACCTCGATCATCGGCGGCGTGATCATTCTGCTCGTGGAGGCACGCCCCCCGAAGGTACAGACGACTCAGCTCGACCGGGTACCGGTAAAATCGGCCTTCTGGGTCGGGGTCGCGCAATGCGCGTCGTTGATCCCCGGCATGTCCCGATCCGGTTCCACTATCATCGGCGGACTGCTCGCCGGGCTTGACCGCAAGGTCGCCACCGAATACTCCTTCTTCCTAGCACTCCCGACCATCATCGCCGCCACGGCTTATCAAATCCTGAAGGCGAAGGCGACCTTCACCCAGCAAGATTACGCCGCGCTAGCCGTGGGCCTCTTCGTCTCATTCATCGTTGCCTGGGCCGTCATCGCCGCCTTTCTCACCTTCGTCCAGCGCCACACCTTGCGCGTGTTCGCCTACTATCGTATCCTGCTCGGTATTCTCGTATTCCTCATCTTTCACTAATCGGAGTCCGTCGATGGGAAACGCGCCGTCCGACACCGTGCATGTCTACGACACGTGGGTTCAGGGAAAGAAGGGCCGTCTGCATTTCGATGTCATGACGACGGACGAAGCAACCGCCCTCAAGCTAGCCAAACAGTACCTTGCCACGATCGGCGAAGGCGAGGTGCCGGTGACGTTGAAGGAATGTCAGTTCTGCCACAGCGAACCGCTCGTCATGTTCACGGCGGCGCAGCAAAAGGAATTCAAGGAGACGGGCGGGTTTATTATTTCCCTGCCGGCCTAGGCCACAGGGGGCGGAACAGCCGGGCTCTCGGGCTGGACGGGCGGCAGATCCTTCTTCTCGAAGGTGAAGTGGATGATGAGAAAGATCACCCCGACGGTGATCGCCGAGTCCGCCACGTTGAACGCCGGCCAGTGATAGTTCTCGACGTACACGTCCAGAAAGTCGATCACTTCTCCGTACCGCAAGCGGTCGATCAAGTTGCCGATTGCCCCGCCGAGAATTGCGGACACACTCAGCCGTCCCATCCACTCCCGCTCCGGCATACGATAGAGAATCGTCCCGAGCAGGACCAGCGCGAACAACGACGTCAGCCCGAAGAACACCATCCGGAACGCGTTGCTGCTGCCCGCCAGCAAGCCGAACGCGGCGCCGGGATTACGGATGTACGTCAGGCTGAACAGATTGGGCACGATCGGAATGGACTCATGCAGCCGCATGGTCTGCATGATGTGGAGTTTCGTCAATTGATCGACGAGGATAATGCCGCCCGTCAGCAGACTCAGCACCACATTCCGAAGGACCGAGCCGCTCAACGAATCGCCTCCACACACCGGTCGCAGAGCGTCGGATGGTCGGGAAAGGTGCCGACGGCCTCGCGATAATTCCAGCACCGCTCGCACTTGCCGGCTTGCGACTTGGACACGATCGCGCGAATCTCCGCCCCGAACGCCGGCTGTTCGGTCAAGGTCACGCCCGACACGATGAACAAGGCCGTCAAAGCCCGTTCAGCAGCCTTTAAGAATGTGTACGGCTCGGCACCCGCCTCGATGTGCACATGGGCCTCCAGCGACGACCCGATCACCTTGTCTCGGCGGCTGACTTCCAAGACCCCTTGGACCTGTGTCCGATATTTCAGCAACCGCTCCCACCGTTCCGCCAGCTTGGCGTCGGCCCAGGCCGGTTCGACTTCAGGAAACGAGGCCAGATGCACGCTTTTCGACGGCATGCCGCCGGGCAGCTGCGTGCCGAGTGTCCGCCAAATTTCCTCCGCCGTGAAGCTCAAGACCGGCGCCATCAGTTTCGTCATCGCCACCAGCACATCGAACAGCACCGTCTGGGAACTGCGGCGCTCGTGCGCATCCTTATGGAAGGTGTAGAGCCGGTCTTTCAGGATATCCAGGTACACCGCGCTCAAATCCACCGAACAGAAGTTGTTCAACGCATGGAAGATCGCGTGGAATTCGAATTCCTCGTACGACTGCCGAACCTTAGGGATCAGCTCCCCCAGTCGCATGAGCGCCCAGCGATCCAGTTCAGGCAATTGCGCATAGGGCACCCGATGTGTGGCCGGATCGAAGTCGTAGAGATTGCTCAACAGGAACCGGCAGGTATTCCGGATCTTGCGATAGGCCTCGATCAGATGATTCAGGATTTCCTGCGAAATGCGCAGATCCTCGCGATAGTCTTGCGCCGACACCCACAGACGCAGGATTTCCGCGCCGGACTGTTTGATGACGTCCTGCGGTGCGACGACGTTGCCCGCCGACTTGGACATCTTCTTTCCCTGCCCATCGACGACGAAGCCGTGCGTCAGGACCGATTTGTAGGGCGCGCGGCGATCCGTCGTGACACCGGCCAGCAACGCGCTGTGGAACCAGCCGCGATGCTGATCCGACCCTTCGAGATAGAGATCCGCCGGCCACCATTTGCGAGGCTTCAACACCGCCGCATAGCTCACGCCGGACTCGAACCAAACGTCCAGGATGTCTTTCTCTTTCTCGAACGAGGCGCCGCCGCACTTCGGGCAGGTCGTCCCAGGCGGAAGCAACTCAGCAGCCGGCCGTTGGAACCACACATCGGCCCCCTGCTCTTCCATCAGCGAAGCGATGTGATCGATATACCGCGGCTCCGCGAGGACGGTTCGACAGCCGGTACAGGTAAAACCGGGAATCGGCACGCCCCAGACCCGCTGGCGAGAGAGACACCAATCAGGCCGGTTTTCGATCATGCCGTTGATGCGGTCGCGGCCATAGGCGGGAATCCACCGCACACGCCCGATCTCAGCCAAGGCTTCCTGGCGCAGCTCGTTCGTCTCCATCGACACGAACCATTGTTCCGTGGCGCGGAAAATCACCGGGCTCTTGCACCGCCAACAATGGGGATAGGAATGGTTCAGCGGCGCATGGCCCAAGAGCCGGCCGTTGGCCTGCAGAAACTCGACGATCTTCGGATTGGCCTTGAAGACATGCTGGCCGGCGAATTCTTTCACGACATCGGTGAAACGGCCGCCGTTATCGACCGGGGCCAGAATCTCCAACCGCTCGCCGGGCGACGCCTTGGCGTTATGATCGAGGACGAGGATGTAGTCCTCCATACCGTGACCGGGCGCGATATGCACGCAGCCGGTGCCCTGTTCGAGCGTGACGAAATCGCCCAACAGGATCGGCGACAGGCCGGTCGACAACGGCCGCTGCGTTTCGAGGCCTTCAAATCCGTCGCCGCCCTTCTTCACGCCCAGAATGCGATAGCCGTCGAACTTGCAGGCCTTCGCCGCTATTTCCAGCAGTTTTTCGGCGATGATCAGGATCTCCTCGCCGACCTGAACGAAGGCATAGTCGATATCGCGGTGGAGGCACACGGCTTGGTTGGCCGGCAAGGTCCACGGCGTGGTCGTCCAGATGACGACCGACACAAGCTTGATCCCGTCGGGGAACGACACACCGGAGAAGGTCTTGCTCAAGACCGCCGGCGACGTGACCACGGGAAACTTCACATACACAGAGGGGGAAGTGTGGTTGTCGTACTCGACTTCTGCCTCAGCCAAGGCAGTCTGGTCCTGCGTGCACCAGAGCACCGGCTTCAGTCCTTTATAGACGCCGCCCCGCTCCACGAACTTGCCGAATTCGCGCACGATCGACGCCTCATAGGCCGGCGTCATCGTCAGATAGGGTTGTTGCCATTCCCCCAACACACCGAGCCGTTGAAACTCCTCGCGCTGAATTCCGACATACTTTTCTGCATACTCGCGGCAGAGCTTGCGGATTGCCGAGGCGTCCAAGTCCTTCTTCTTATCGCCCAGCTCCTTCATCACCTGGTGCTCGATCGGAAGCCCGTGGCAATCCCATCCGGGAACATAGGGCGCTTGGAACCCCGCCATCGTCTTGGACTTGATGATGATGTCTTTAAGAATCTTGTTCAGCGCGTGACCGATGTGAATCCGGCCGTTGGCGTAGGGCGGGCCGTCGTGCAACACATACCGAGGCCGGCCTTTCCCCGCTTCCTGAATCTGCTCGTACAGCTTTTCCTGTTCCCACCAGGCGAGCATCTCCGGCTCCCGCTGAGGCAGGTTGGCCTTCATCGGAAAGTCGGTCTTGGGCAGATTGAGTGTGGCCTTATAATCCATAGACGTATCGCGCCCTCGCGCAAGAGTTGGAATTGACGGGTGAATATACCGGAAGGGAGGGGGACGGCACCAGAGCTAACTCACCGACATCATTCTATCTAATGCGACCTTCGCCCAGCGCTTGTCTTCGTCCGGCACCACGATGTGGTTGACCACGTGGCCGTCAGCGAGATTCTCCATGGCCCAGGCGAGGTGCTGCGCGTCGATCCGGAACATGGTGGCGCATTGGCAGACCGTCGAAGAGAGGAAGAACACCTTTTTGTCGGTCAATTCGTGCTTGAGCCGGTTGACGAGATTCAGTTCTGTCCCCACGGCCCAGATTGTGCCCGCCGGCGCCGCAGTCACCGTCTTGATGATAAATTCGGTCGAGCCGATCAAGTCGGCCTTGTTGACGACGTCTTCATGGCACTCCGGATGAACGATTACCTTGCCGTCCGGGTATTGCTTGCGGAAATTGTCCACATGCACCGGCTGAAACATCTGGTGCACGCTGCAATGGCCCTTCCACAAAATCAGCTTCGCCCGCTTGATGGCCTCGCGCGTATTCCCGCCGTTCGGCTGGTAGGGGTCCCACACGATCATCTGCTCGCGCGGAATGCCCATCCTGTTGGCCGTGTTCCGACCCAGATGTTCATCGGGGAAGAAGAGGATCTTCTCGCGCCGCGCCCAGCACCATTCGATGACGGCTTTCGCGTTGGAGGACGTGCAGGTAATCCCGCCGTGCTCGCCGCAGAAGGCCTTCAGTACCGCCGCGCTGTTCACGTACACCGCCGGCATCACCGTTTCCTCGACCGGCACCACGCGGCCCAGCGCTTCCCAACATTGATCGACCTGCTCGATCGCGGCCATATCGGCCATCGAGCAGCCGGCCGCCATGTCGGGCAGGATCACCGTCTGATTGGTGCGGCTGAGGATGTCCGCTGTCTCGGCCATAAAGTGGACGCCGCAGAAGACGACGTAGGGGCGCTCCGAACGTTCTGCCGCCAGCTTGGACAGCAGCAGCGAGTCGCCGCGAAAGTCGGCGTGCTGAATGACTTCGTCGCGCTGATAATTGTGGCCGAGAATCATCACCCGCTGGCCGAGCATACGTTTCGCCTCGACGATGCGGCGGTACAGCTCATCGGCCGACAGGCCTACATAATCGGTAATCGGTCTGGGTAACGTCGCCGTGGTCTTCACGTCGCTGGCATCTCCCATGAAATATTGAGGAATTGATTGTACGGGAGCCTCCCCTCACAATCAACGAACCACCCGCGTGAAGAAGGCCTACCCTCACGGTAGGCCTAATAGCCCGTTGACATTGAAGGGGGCCGGGCATACGATCCTTTCCATAGCTAGGGGGGCCAACAGGCTGAGAGTCCGAACGATCGGACGACCCTCACAACCTGACCTGGGTAATACCAGCGTAGGGAAGCCGACAACACCGGTCTTCGTGAGCGTTCAGCCGTACCTCCCGGGTGGTACGGCTTTTTTATTGCGGCCACCGCGTCGCCCACGAACGAGAGAAAGGATCCCAGCCATGAGCGAATATACGGGTGCCAACGGGAAGGCCGCCTCCACGACGTTGACGACCGAGCCGTTTCCAGCCTCGCGCAAAATCTATATCAACGGCACGCATCCCGGCGTGCAGGTCCCGATGCGGGAGATCAGTCTGACTCCGACCAAATCGATGAACGGCGGTGCGCCGACGCCCAACCAACCGGTGACGGTCTACGATACATCGGGCCCCTACACCGATCCCTCCGTGACGATCGAT
The DNA here is from genome assembly GCA_046350995.1 of Nitrospira sp. Taxonomy (GTDB): domain Bacteria; phylum Nitrospirota; class Nitrospiria; order Nitrospirales; family Nitrospiraceae; genus Nitrospira_D. The sequence goes on along the minus strand of JAXLZJ010000027.1, from coordinate 38,514 downwards.
GTTCGCGCGGGCCTCGCCCCGCTCCGCCGCCCTTGGATTCTGGGCCGGCAGGATGTCGAACAATTGTCCGATGTGACCTCCCAATACGGCCGCATGCGCGCCGCCGACACCAAGCTGGACAGCCTCCGGTTCCAACACATTCGCAAGCCGCTCCGCGCCAAAGCCGCCAAGAACGTCACGCAGATTCACTATGCCCGGAAGGGCATCGTCACGCCGGAGATGGAATTTATCGCCATCCGCGAGAATCAATCGCGCGAAGTGGCCCGCGAACTCGCCGAGCGCAACGGCACAGGCGGCGGTGTAACCCAACATCCCGGCCAGTCCTGGAGCGCGAACATTCCGGCCGTCATCACTCCGGAATTCGTGCGCGATGAAGTGGCGCGCGGCCGCGCCATCATCCCAGCCAATATCAATCACCCCGAAAGCGAACCGATGATCATCGGGCGCAATTTCCTGGTGAAGATCAACTCGAACATCGGCAACTCTGCCGTCGCCTCCTCGATCGAAGAAGAAGTGGAAAAGATGATCTGGTCGATCCGCTGGGGCGCCGACACGGTCATGGACCTCTCAACCGGCAAGAACATCCACGAGACACGCGAATGGATCATCCGCAATTCGCCCGTCCCCATCGGCACCGTGCCGATCTACCAGGCGCTCGAAAAAGTGGGCGGCAAGGCCGAAGACCTGACCTGGGAGATCTTCCGCGACACGCTCATCGAACAGGCCGAGCAGGGCGTGGACTACTTCACGATCCACGCGGGCGTGCGCCTCGCCTACGTGCCGATGACGGCCAAGCGCATGACCGGCATCGTCTCGCGCGGCGGCTCGATTCACGCCAAGTGGTGTCTCGCACACCATCAAGAGAACTTCGCCTACACCCACTTCGAAGAGATCTGCGAGATCATGAAAGCCTATGACGTGTCGTTCAGCCTGGGCGACGGGTTGCGGCCCGGGTCGATCGCCGATGCGAACGACGAAGGCCAATTCGCCGAACTCGAAACACTGGGCGAATTGACCAAGATCGCCTGGAAGCACGACGTGCAAGTGATGATCGAAGGACCGGGCCATGTGCCGATGCACATGATCCAGGTCAACATGGAAAAGCAGCTCAAGGAATGCCAGGAAGCGCCTTTTTATACGCTCGGTCCGTTGACGACCGACATCGCGCCGGGCTACGACCACATCACCTCCGGCATCGGCGCGGCGATGATCGGGTGGTACGGCTGCGCGATGCTCTGCTACGTCACGCCGAAAGAACACCTCGGCCTCCCGGACCGCGAAGACGTGAAGACCGGCGTCGTCACCTACAAGATCGCCGCCCACGCGGCCGACCTGGCCAAAGGCCATCCCGGAGCCCAGATTCGCGACAACGCGCTCTCGAAGGCCCGCTTCGAGTTCCGTTGGGAGGATCAGTTCCATCTCTCGCTCGATCCGGACACGGCCAAGCAGTTCCACGACGAGACCCTGCCGGACAATGCCGCCAAGGTCTCCCACTTCTGTTCGATGTGCGGCCCGCACTTCTGTTCGATGAAGATCACGCAGGACGTGCGCGACTACGCCGCCAGCAAACAGGTGAACGAGCAGCAGGCGATTCAGATCGGGATGAAAGAAAAGGCGGACGAGTTTAAGAAATCCGGCTCCGAAATTTATCGATAGAAGAGGCGTTCAGCAGATCGCTGGATGAAACAATCGATGCCAAAGCCAAAACCAGCCCCCTTACGCGAACGAGACATTACCCGCCAGATCGCGCGGGAATACTATAAAGAATTCGATTCGCTCATCGAGAGCGACGTCATCATCGTGGGCGCCGGTCCCTCCGGCCTGATTTGCGCGCACGACCTGGCCAAGATGGGTTTCCGCACCCTGATCATCGAGCAGAGCCTGTCGCTCGGCGGCGGCTTCTGGCACGGCGGCTACTTGATGAACAAGGCTACCATCTGCGAGCCGGCAAACGAGATCCTCGAAGAAATCGGCGTACCCTGCAAGAAGATCAAGGAATGCGAGGGCATGTTCATGGTCGATCCCCCGCACGCCACCGGAGCGCTGATCGCGGCCGCCTATCGGGCCGGAGCCAAGGTCCTGAACCTGACCCGCGTCGTCGATCTGATCCTGCGCCGCGACGGCATCCTCGAAGGGGTGGTGGTCAACAACACGACCGCCGAGATGGCGGGCCACGACATCATTCACGTCGATCCGATCGCGCTGGAAAGCAAGATCGTGGTGGACGCGACCGGTCACGACGCGATCGTCGTCGACCTGCTGCACAAGCGCAACCTTTACAACGCGGTGCCGGGCAACGGCGCCATGTGGGTCTCACGTTCCGAAGAAGAAGTCATGGACCGGACCGGCGAAGTCTACCCGAATTGTTTCGTCATCGGTCTGGCCGTCGCCGCCGTCTACGGTACCCCGCGCATGGGTCCGGCCTTCGGCTCCATGCTGCTCTCGGGCCGCTACGGCGCCGAGTTGATCAAGAAGAAACTGAAGCAGGAATAGTACGGGACGAGTCCTCCGCGCCTTTCGGCTGATCAAAAAGGTCAGCAGCGAGGCCGCAGAGAGTGCGAGCCCGCAGGCGTACTTCTCAGTGCGTTGAGGAGTTCGCACGAGTGAGAACGAAGCTGGTGGCCTTTTCCATCAGCCTGACCACTATGGATGTGCAAGACTTTTTAGAGCAAGGCCAAGGCCGCGAAGAAGACAAGCGTGAAGCGTGGCAGCTGTTTCAGCAGGCTTACGAACGCCAGATGAAGGGCGACCTGGAGGAAGCCGTCAGCCTCTACAAGAAGTCGCTGGCCGTACATCCAACCGCCGAGGCCTATACGTTCCTTGGCTGGACGTACAGTTTCATGGGCAGGCTCGACGACGCGATCATGGAATGCCACAAGGCGATCGCGCAGGACCCGGACTTCGGCAATCCGTACAACGATATCGGCGCATATCTGATCGAAAAAGGCGAATTTGACGAGGCCATCGCCTGGTTTCAGAAGGCCATGCAGGCCAGGCGATACGAAAGTCCGGCCTTTCCGCATCTGAATCTCGGACGGGTCTACGAAAAGAAGGGGCGCTGGGCCGAAGCCATCGAGTCGTATAAGCATGCCCTGACCCTCAATCCGAACTATGCCCTGGCCAAGAAATCGTTGGGCCGCTTGATCAGCTCGCTGAATTGAACCTCAACCTGAACCTCGACCTTCTGATATGCCCGAACCGACTATCCTCGTCGCCATCACCGATATTTTCTTTTACACCAAAGTGCGTGATGCGCTGAAAGCCGGCTATCGGCTGGAAAAGGCGCGGACGCAGCAGGACATCGCGGAGAAGACGCTGGCATTGGCACCCGCCGCCGTGCTGCTCAACATGAATGATCTGGCGCTCGACGCGTTCCAGGCCATCGCCACCCTGAAAGCCGATCCGCAGTCGCGGGCGATTCCGATCCTGGCCTTCGCCAACCACGAAGAAGTGGAAACCTGGAACCGGGCCAAAGAACTGGGCGTCACCAAGATCGTCTCCCGCAACGAGTTCTCCGCCCGCACCAAAGAGCTGGTGGAAGAAATCACGAAGGTCGCATCATGAAACAATCCCGTCTGTCCCCCCAACACGTGCAACTCGGCGCCACGTTCGAAGAAGCCGCAGGCTGGGAGATTCCGGCCCATTACGGCGATTGGCGAGCGGAATACCAGGCGGTGCGCTCCGCCGTCGGCTTGGCCGATCTTTCCCATCGCGGAAAGGTACGGGTCACCGGCGAAGATCGCATGAAGTGGCTGCAGAGCATCATCAGCAATGACATCCTTCCGCTCCAGCCTGGCCAGGGCCGCTACTCCAGCTTTCTGACACACAAGGGGAAGATGATCACCTATTTCCGCTGCTACGTGCAGACGGATGCCGTCGTTCTGGAGGACGTCGGCGAGATCGGCGACCACACGTTCACGGCGCTGCGCAAATTCCTGCTCTACGGCACCAAGGCCAAGATGGAGAATTGCGGCGAGACCTGGGGGCTGCTGTTGGTGAGCGGGCCGAACGCCGCCCAGACCGTGAAGACGGCCTTTGGCGTCGAGTGCGGCGACTTGAAACCGATCAATTTCGTGACCGCCCAGATCGGCGGTCAGCAGGCGCTGGTGATCCGCACGGAGGAAACCGGCGAGATCGATCTGGAGCTTCTCCTGCCGGCCGACGCGGTAGTCTCTGCCTGGAACGCATTGATGGCGGCCGGCGCCGCCTTCGGCATCAAGCCGGTCGGCAGCCACGCCCGCGAAGCCTTGCGCATGGAAGCCGGCATTCCGAAGGCTGGACCGGATCTGAACGAAGAGATCGTCCCACCGGAAGCGAATCTGGAAGGCAAAGCCTTCAGCCTCAGCAAGGGCTGCTATCCCGGCCAGGAAGTCGTCGCCCGCATGGACACCTACGGCAACGTCCGCCGGCATCTGGTTGGGTTGGTATTGAAAGACGCGACCGTACCTCCGAAAGGCGCAAAACTCTTCAGCGGCGACCGCGAAGTGGGCTGGGTCAGCAGCGCGACCTTCTCACCGCACCAGAATGGGGCCATCGCATTCGGGTTTCCACTACGGGACTTCAGCAAGGCGGGAACAACGCTCTCGATCGAGGTCGACGGCAAGCGGCACGACGCGACGGTAGCGGACTTACCCCTCTACCGCCGCGTGTAGGAGAGAACTACTTTTCCGGATTTCTCGCCGCGGAGACGGCCTTCGCGAAAGCGAGTACGCTGGCGCGTTCTTCGTCGTCCAATGCGAGCAGGAGGTGCGCCTCTTCGCCGTGCATGAGACGCAGGCTCAGGAAGGGTTCTTCCCGCCGCTTTTCCTTGTTGTCCCACATCGCATCGATGATCTGTACCTTGTCGAGCTGGCCGACCGACACGATGTCGTAGCGGAAATAGGAATCGCCGATGACCATGTCGAAGAACACGTTGCCGGCGGTCAGCAGGCAGATGTTGAACCGGCCCTGGTCCTCATAGCCTTCCGGCAGGAACTTGTTGAGGTGGCACAACGCCACCTTGCGGTCGCCGAGCGCCGCGCGGATTTTTTCCTTCAGCGCCTGATAGTCGATCTGCAACGCCTTCTCGTCCGGTCCCGTCGCCGCCACCGCCGCATCTTCTACCTTCTTGAAGATCTCTTCCGCCGACAACAACCCTGCCATGACGTGGTACTCCCTTCTCTATCGTGAATGCGTTCCTACTGATACCGTCTGCGCGGCCTTCCGCGCCTTCATTGCCCGTACGACCCCGACGAGTCCCAGCCCCGCCCAGGCGAACTCCAGGAGGATGAACCCGACCCGCTCGTCAGCGATGGCCACGATCCCCAGCAGCAGTGAGCCGACGATGTTCAGCGCCAGATACCCGGCGTCCAACTCGCGCCAGACGCCGTTTTGAATCATCGCATAGGCGCCGAGCACCATGAGCGCGCCGACTACCGACAGAATTTGTAGCAGCATTTCGCCCTGATCGAGCTACACGTAAGGGGGTACGGTAACTGGCCGATGGAGCGGAAAGCAAGGGGTTATTGGGCCGTCAGGCGATGGGAGAAACGGACCGTGCCGGCCTCGTCGATGACGGTCATCTCGAACGCAGTGCTCGAAATCCGGACCTGCCCGAAATTGTAGTACCCGTCTTCGTTGATCAGCCGCGTGGGATGAAGACCTTCACTCGCCACGGTCAACCGTCCGGGCCTGGCCGAGAGAGGGCCCGCGATGAATTCGTGAAAGTCGGTCACGCCGTCCTGATTCGGGTCGTAGGCGTTAGCCTGAACCCAGTGGATATCCCCGCCGAGAAACACCACGTTCTTGAGCTGCTTCCCGAGAATCGTGTCGACGATAACCTGCCGCTCTCGCTCGAAGCCTGTTCCATCCGGTCCGCCGGCCCAGCCGTCGTTACCCGGCACGCTGGCGCCCCCGCCCTTCGGCACGGAGAGCGGCACCGAGGTGGCAATCACCTTCCAGGTCGCCGTCGAGTGGGCTAATCCGTCAAGCAGCCACTTCAGTTGCGCCGGACCCAGCATGGTTTTGTTCGGTCCATCCGGATCGGCGTTCTTGCTGCGATACTGCCTGGTATCGAGGATGAACAGTTCCAGATCGGCACCGTAGCGGACCGTCCGATAGAGACGGTGGGGATCGTCCAGCGGCGAGGCGATCGGCCAATACTCGCGCAAGGCCTGGCGGCCGGCCGGCATCTGCGGTTCGAACGGGCCCGCGAAATTGTTCTTCACTTCATGGTCGTCCCAGGTCACATAGACCGGCGTCATCTCCAGGAACCGCCGCAGAGCCGCCGCGCCCCGCTGATACCGATGGCGGGCGCGATACTCGTCCACTGTCGTCGCTTTGAAATCCGCCCCCGGCTCATTCGGCGGCGAGGGACAGGGATCGTCGCTGTAAATCGTGTCGCCAAGGAAGAGGAAGAAGTCGAGTTCCTGTTTGCGCAAGCGGTTGAAGATGGGATAGCCGTCGGGCCCCTGCCGGCAACGATGCTGTCCGCCCAAATCGCCGCTCCAGGCGAATGTCACGGGAGCTGACACCGTGGCAGCCGGCAAGGTCGTGAACTCCCCCTTGGCCACCAGAGTTCCGGAACTGTTCGGCCCACCGCCCGCACGGGTGATTACCATGTGAAATTCATATCGGGTCGCCGGTGTTGCCCCGTCTAAAACCAGTGTCGCCGTGTAATCCGTCTCAGGCCCGGTCGCAACTTGCGCCGTGCGCATCACCGGCGCAACAGCGGTGGCTATGCGGGAAGCCGTTGTCCATACGGAGGGCACCGCCCATTCGACCTGAACCAGCGCCGGCCCTTCGGTACGCACCCAGACCAACGCCCCCTGCGCCGACACATCGCCGACAGCAATACCCTGCGGCAACAGCTCCGGCTTGATCACGACCGGATCACGGAACGGGCTGTCCGGCGGCAACCCTTCACGGGAGGACGAGACACAAGAGAGACAGGCCAGAGACAGGAAGACGGAGCTGAGAAGCAACCGAAGTGCGTGCATGCTGAGTGCTTACGCGAAGGCAGACGTTAGGTCAAGCACGACCGCGAGGCTCTTGAAAAGCGGGGGACCCGACCGGCATACTGAGGCCCGTCACCAGAGGGCGATCATGCACGACACACGCTGTTTCGTTCCCAACTGCACCGGACGGCCCTATGCGCCGGCCGGCACGCATTCGATCTGCAAGGATCACTTCCTGAACTTCCTCACGTGGCGCCGCCGCCGTGGTCCGCAAATGTTCATGAAGTACGCGGCCATGAGCATGCCGGAGCGCGACACCATCGCCGCCGAGTGGCAGAAGACGCTCCGTGTGGACGAAGTCCCCTCGGCCGCCACACCGAAGCCATAACCGCCCCCTCATCCGGTTCTGTTCGAATCACCGTCGGCCGGACTGGTGGTCATGCGCCTGCGCGCGCGTTCGTCACATCCGCAAAGCAGAAGGCATCGCGGGTGACGATCTCGCCGACCTCAATGGGAATGGCGCGCGCAAACATGGGCCCGTCGTAGCAGAACGTGTGAAACTCGCCCCGCTCCCCGCAGGGATCGACCTGCCTCGGAAAGTCAGCTAACAGTTCAGCATCGAACTGACGGCCGACAAACGAACCCGCGAGCTGTGTGGGATCGACGCACGTCAGCACGGCCTTGAGCCCGGCGGCCATCATGCGCGCCGCCAAGGCCGGCGTATCGCCAGCGGAACCCCATAGGGGGAATAGCGGCTCAATCCCGGTGCCCTGTAGTTGCCGTACACGATAGGCCCGCACGTCCTCCAGAAACAGGTCACCGAAGGCCACATGCGTGATACCGGCCTCCCTCGCCTTGGCGATCACCGCCGCCATGCGCCGCTCGTACTCGTCATTGGAACAGGGCCAGGGCAAGAACACCGGCCAGAGAGGAAGGCCTGCCGAATCAGCCTGAGCTTCCAGCAGTTCGCGCCGGACCGCGTGCATCGCCACTCGATTGGCCGCTTCGTTCAGCGTGGTGAGCAGCCCGACGATTTCTACATCGGATTGCTGTCGTAGCAGATGCAGCGTCCAGGCGCTGTCTTTTCCGGAACTCCAGGACAGTAAGATGCGGCGCATGGTCAGGAACGGAGGGAACCTGTGGCTACTGTCGAGAGAGGGTGCAATGCAGAAAGACCGACCGACAGGGGGTGCAGATCGGGATGGAGCGCATGGGCGAGCAGTTCCAGACTCTCGACGAGGCGCGGGCCGGGGCGATTGAAATACTGCGATCCATCGGCCACATACACGCGGCCCGACCGAACCGCGGGCAATTCATTCCACGCGGCGCTCGCTTGCACTGCAGCCAGATCCTGCATCGCTCGCTCCACACTGAATCCGCAGCAGGCCACCACGACCACCTCAGGTGCCCATGCGGCGACCTCTTCCCAACGAAGCCGACGAGAAGGTTGCCCCTCCTTGCCCAATCCTTCGACGCCGCCCGCCAGCCGCACCAACTCAGGACTCCAATGGCCGGACGAGAAGGGCGGATCGAGCCACTCCAGCAGGGCCATGCGGGGACGAGCCGTGATCGTCGCGGATCGCCTCGCGACCATTTCGACACGAGTCTGCAATCGACGGATGACTGCGTCGCCGGACACGCCCGCTGCCGAGGCCACCTGCCGAATCGAATCGAACACCCCGTCCACCGATTGCGGTTCAAGATTGACGACGAGCGGGGAGCCAGGCAACTGGGCCAGCGCCGCCTGCACCTCGTTCGGCGCAACGGCGCACACATCGCACAGCGACTGCGTTACGATGACATCAGGGCGTAGCGAGCGCAGGAGCGGAACGTCAAGCCGATACAATGCCTTGGTCGTCTGTACCTGTTCAGAGACGAGGCGATCGATTTCTTTGCTGGGCGCATCGACTGGAATCACCGTGCGTGTGACCTTCGGAAGCCGCTGCACGGGCTCGGGATAGTCGCACTCGTGCGTCACTCCGACAAGCCGATCTTCCAATCCCAGCGCACAGACAATCTCCGTCGCACTCGGCAAGAGCGACACGATTCTCATTGCACTCGACACGGAGTCCTCCCCACGCGACCTCCCCCGGCGGACCGCTTCGCCGTCTCGTCCCGCGCACATTCACCGAACACTCTTTTCCCTTCCCCCATCCCCCCTCAGGGATGAGGCTGGGTCTCTCTCCACCGCGCGCATTGAGCGAGCACCGCCAATAATTTCATCCTTCGATCATTCTTGTGTGCGCGCTCAGCGAGCGTGAGAGAGGTCCAGCCTCATCCCATTACCGCCGATCCATGATGATGGATCAGCAGCCACTCATCGCCGATGCGCTCGAAGAGATTGGTCGCGAGCACCTTGGCCTGCTGCGGTTCGTCGGATTGCTGGCTGACGATGTTCTCGACGCAGATTACCCAGGCCATGTCACCCGCGACCTGCACCATGACCTCGGTCAGCTCGAACTTCATGGAGAAGGTGTTATTGAAGATCAACACCCAGGAGTCGCGGACCTCCGGCCAGTCCGAGCGCAACACCCAGCCGGGATGGATACAGGTAACGTATTCCTGATGGGCCCAGACCCGATCCATCTTGACGATGTCCAGGCTTTCGAAGGCCTCGTAGAATTTTTGGTTGGCTTGGGTGACTTCTTCGATCCGACGTTCCAGCATGCGGGCCTCCTGCAGGAGGGCATCATACTGCAATCGAAGCGTGAAGGGCCACACGACGCGAGGGAATCAGAATGTAGGGACCGCGCGCGCTGAAACTACCTCCCATCAGAAGGACAATCCGCGCCATACGTAGCCCAGGATCAGGTGGGGGAAGAAGAGGTGACTCATCGGGAACCCATCAGGTTTTTCCTGATGGAATTACGCCGAGGTTTGGCTCCCGGCAAGGGCCTTGGTCTGACGGTCTACCAGCCAGACGCCGGCCAGAATGAGGAAAATACCGATGACCTCGACGAATCCGACAGATTCATGGAGGATCAGAGCTGAAAGCGCCACTGCCGCGACCGGGGTCAAATTCCCCAATACCGAGGCTCGGGAGGGTCCAATACCTTGAACGCCGTACAGCCAGGCCTGCTGCGCAACCGCCGTGGCAAACACCACCAGATAGGCGAGTGCGAACCAATCCGCCGGCGTGACAGAGGCTGCGCCGGCATCCAGCATCTTCCGGTCGGTCCCGAGCAGCGGGAGTTGCAGTAGGGTTGCGACGAGCAACGTGGTCCAGTTCACTGTCAGAGGAGACACGCGCGCCATAATCGCGCGGCTCCCGATGCTGTAGAGCGCCCAGCTCACGACGCCGAGCAACACCAGCGCGCCGCCCAGCAGCGGCTGCTCGCCGGCGGCTTGAAATCCGGCGACGGACACGAGAGCCACTCCGGCGCAGGACAGTAGCCCCCCCATCCAGACAACCCGCAGCGGTACGTCCTGAATGAGCACCGAGGACAACAGCGCCGTCACGACCGGACTCGCCCCGATGATCACGCCGGCGACCGCCCCGCTCACATACCGCAGACCGTACAGGATGAGCAGGTGATTGCCGAGCACACCCAGACCCAGGAGAAACAACGTGCGCAGATCTGCCGAGGTCAACCGCGCCAGGCGCCCTTCCTGCCACCACCAGGTGGTGAGCAGAATCGCGAGGCCGCCGATGTCTCGCAGCACGGAGGCTTCAACGGCTGAAAACGAGCCCAATGCCAGTTTCTGAGCGACGATCGACCCGCCCCACAACACCGCCGCGAGGGCGAGCGCCCCATACGCAGCCCCGGTCGATGGGGACGTCACGCGCCGCGCTCCTTCTTGCGGACGACCAACACCCCGTCGCGAATCGTCACCAGCACGCAACTCACGGCCTCATCCTCCGCGACGACTCGATTCAATTCTTGAATGGCCGCGGTCTTTTCGTCGGGCGGCGGCTGCTTGAGCACATCACCGTCCCACAACACGTTGTCGATCAGGATCACGCCGGTCAACGCGAGCAGATCCAGCGCCCGGCGATAGTAATTCAGGTAATTGATCTTGTCGGCGTCGATGAAGATGACATCGAACGGACCAGTCAGCTCCCGCAATGTCTCCAGCGCGGGGCCGACCCGGATGTCGATCTTCCTTCCATGCGGACTCGCGGCCAGATGCCGCCTCCCGAACGCGGCGGACGCCTCGTCGATCTCACAGGTCACAACCCGGCCGTGGTCCGGCAGCGCTTCCGCGAAACAGAGGGCGCTGTAGCCGGTGAACATGCCGATTTCCAGGACACGCGTGGCGCCCACCAACTGCGCCATCATCTTCAAGAACGCCCCTTCCAGCGGGCCGACCATCATCCGGGCATACTCCATGGTGCGCTGGGTCTCTTCCCGCAACGCCCGCGCGGCGGCGGACTCCGCCATGGAATGGGCTTGCGCGTAGGCTTCGATGTCCGGTGAAACCAATGTCGTCATGCGGCGCCTTTCGTCATCAATTGAAAATCCGCGCACGGCTTGCGTAGACTGAGCGGAGCGAGCCGAATCTTAACACAGTGACGGAGGCCGGGCGTGAAGACTCTTTCCACTCTTGAACCCCTGACGACCAGGTTGCTGGAAATTACTCGCATCAACAGCGCGGCGTCGGTCTTGTCCTGGGATCAGGAAACGCACATGCCCGCCGGCGGCGGAGAAGCGCGGGCGGAACAGATCGCCGTGCTGCAGGGGATCGCGCACCAGAAACTCGTCTCGCCGGACATCGAGCGGATTCTCGCCCTCCACGTCGATCCGGCGACCGGTCAGGCGATCGATCAACCGGGCGATCTCTGGGACGAGCCCTCCCGCTCGCTGCTGAGAGAAGTCTGGCGGGACTTCAGCCGCGCGAAAAAACTGCCGTCAGATTTCGTCGTGCGCCTGAGCCGCGAATGCTCGCTTGCCCAACAGGTCTGGGCTGAAGCCAGGGAGCAGAACAAGTTCGGTCAATTTCTGCCGAACCTCCGCACTGTCCTCGCACTCAAGCGGGAAGAGGCCCAGTATCTCGGGTACAAGGATTCCCCCTACGACGCGCTGCTGGACGTCTACGAACCAGGCTCGACCATCGCGACCCTCCGTCCGCTGTTCGCCGCGTTGAAGGCCCGGCTGGTGCCGCTGCTCAAGAAAGTCACGCAGAGCCCGGCGAAAATCGACGACAGCATTCTCCGCCATTCGTACGATCAGACGCGGCAACTCGAATTCGGCCGGCTCGTGTTAATCGCCATGGGATACGATTTCGAACGGGGCCGGTTGGATTTCTCCGCCCATCCGTTCACGACCTCGTTTCACCCGACGGATGTGCGCGTCACGACCCGGGTCCATGAACACGAACTGCAGTCCTGCTTGTTCAGCTGCGTTCACGAAGGCGGCCACGGCCTGTACGACCAGGGCCTCGATCCGCGCTACTACGGCACGCCGCTGGGCGAGTCGGTCTCGCTCGGCATCCACGAGAGCCAGTCGCGGCTCTGGGAAAACTGCGTCGGGCGCTCGCGCGCCTTCTGGCGGTTTTTCTACCCCATTCTCCAGCAAACGTTCCATCACCAATTGCGGGGCGTCGACGGGGAGCAGTTCTACGCCGCCATCAACTGCGTGCGACCGTCGTTCATCCGCGTCGAAGCCGACGAGCTGACCTACAATCTGCACATCATGCTCCGCGTCGAGATCGAACAGGACCTGATCGAGGGACGGCTCGAGCCCGACGCGCTCCCCGCCGTTTGGAACCAAAAAATGGAAGAGTACCTCGGCATCACGCCTAAAACCGACGCGGAGGGCGTCTTGCAGGATGTGCATTGGTCGTTCGGCGCGTTCGGCTACTTTCCGACCTATACTCTGGGCAATCTCTATTCAGTCCAATTTTTCGAACAGGCGAAGCTGGAAATTCCGCATCTGGAGGAGGAGATCGCCGCGGGACAATTGAGGGTTCTGCGCCGCTGGCTCGAACAGAAGATTCATCGCTGGGGTCGCATGTTCACGCCTCAGCATCTGGCCCAACGCGTCACCGGCAAGGGCGTCGACCCCGAGCCATTTCTCTCCTATCTCGAAAAGAAATACGGCGAGCTGTATAGCCTTTAGGGCCTGCACCGGTCCACATCGCACTTACATTGCCGCCTCCAGACTAGAGCCTAACGGGACTGACCGTTTGGGACGAATGGCCGCGCCGTTTATCCCTACAAGAATCAACATTCAACTGATAGGCTCTCTTCATGAGAGCAGTATGCCGACGATTCTGCTGATCAGTCGTAATCCCGATTTTCGAGAATCCCTCCAACGGAATCTTCAAACCGCTGGCCGCACCTTCATGAGCCTGGCAAGTGCGCACGACATCCTACATCCACAAGGTCGTCACATCGCACGCGGCTACGATCTGATCGTCGCCGAAGTACGCACAGACGATCATGACGGGCTGACCGGGCTGGTCCTCCTCCGCCAGCTACACGCCACCACATCCTTGATTGCCGTCACACAGCAACATGGCCAGGCAGGGGCCGATTTTGCCGCTGCAGCGGCCCGCACCCTTCGAGGACGGCTCTGCCCACTTCTCTTCGACTCGCACGAAGACCTTCGAGCAATCGTCGCGCAGGAGCTGTCTGGAGAATCTCCTACCGCTGGCGATCAGAAGAAATCGGCCTAATATCCCATTGCACTGTTCAACTTCGCCAGCAGGGCGGGCGCGAGCGTGAATTCCGCTTGAACCTCGATTCGGTGGGGCACCAGCAGGGTCGTATGAAACACGATGTCGCGGATGGGAATCTTGAATTCGGGCTGTTGCGGTGTACTCAACTCAACGGATTCGACCGACGCCGTGATAGCCCCGGTATCCTGCGGACCATATGTCGTCACGACGGCATCGATGATCTCTTTGACCTTCTCGTTGGTTTCGATACCCTCGATCCCTTTGAGAAGCAGCGGGAGCACCTCGTCCTTGGTCTGATCGGACAAGGTGAAATTCTCCACCCGCTCTTTCCTGCGTAGCGACGTCAGATCGTTATCGAGATCCTTACTGAACGCGCCGTAGGCGAACCGGAAGAACTCGAAATGGAACCCCTTGAACCCCTTCCCGAACATTTGGAGTTCGCAGAGGAAACAGAGCTGTTGCAACTTCACATCGCTCAACAAGCCATGCGGCTCGGCGAGTGCCAGCACGTACAGCAACAGCGCGCGATCCACTGCGATCTGATTCGGCTTTCGCATCGAGGTCCTCTTCGCACCGGATGAGCGCGCACTATAAACGGGGCTCACAAGACCCGTCAAACCGATAGACCAGGCAACCTCGCCGTCCTCTTGACCCTCCAGCCGGTTTGGTTTTTAATGAGGCCCCTCACGCGAACGACCGAGGCCGGGGATGGCGAAACACGTCAAAGAAATGGAAGCCCTCAAGGAGCACCTGGGGAAACACCAGCTCAAGCTGACCCGGCAGCGGGAGCTGATCCTCGACGCATTTCTCAAGCAGGAACACATCACGGCCGAGGAAATGTATCACCACCTCGCGAAGAAGGATCCGCATCTGGGTCTAGCCACGATCTACCGGACGCTCAACCTGTTCTGCGAAGCCGGCCTGGCGCAAGCCCGCCACTTCGGCACGCAGACCCAATACGACAATGTGTCTCACAAGGGACATCACGACCATTTGATCTGCACCGGCTGCCAGAAGATCGTAGAGTTCGAAAACTGCGAGATTGAAAAGCTGCAGGAAGAAGTCGCCGCCCGGAACGGCTTTACCATCACGACCCACCGCCTCGAACTCTACGGCCTCTGTTCTCACTGCCGTCATTGACCCCTGCGGTTTTTTTTGGTACCTTCTTGAGAGAAGTTATCAATTTCAACTTACTCCAGCAGGAGACCGCCATGAACCGTCCGGTCCGAGCCTCTCGCCCAGCTGCCCTTACTGCGCGCCTTCGCCTCGTATTTCTCGTGCTTGTCACGGCGTTGTACGCCACCCTGTTCGTGACGGCTGGCCCTGCGAAGGCGGCGGACAAACTGGTCGTCTACTCGGGCCGAGCCGAACGGCTGATTAAACCGGTCTTCGACGCCTTCACGGCCAAAACCGGTATCCAGATCGAGCTGCTCTCCTCCGGCACGACAGAATTAGTCAATCGACTGAAGGCGGAAGGAGACCGTACTCCGGCGGACCTCCTCCTCACAAACGATGCGGGCAGTCTCGAATTGGCCCGGGCAGCCGGGATCCTTCGCCCCCTCAACATGCGCGAGGTGGAGCGGGCCATTCCGTCTCAATTCCGCGCAGCCGACAACAGTTGGGTGGGCCTCTCCGGACGGTTCTGGGTCATCGTATATAACACCACACTGGTGAAACCGGAGCAGCTCAACTCACTCCTCGATCTCGCCAATCCCCAGTGGAAAGATAAGATCGCGATTCCCAATGCGGGCAGCGAATATCTACAGGCCGGCGTCTCCGTCATCCGTGCCACTCACGGCGACGACGCAACAAAGAAGTTTCTGACGGGTCTGCGCGACAACGCCGGGGCGCAGGTCTACCAGAAAAGCTCCCAGATCGTGGACGCCATCGCCAAAGGGCAAGTCGCGCTCGGAATCGTGAATCACTACTATGTGTACCGCCATCTCGCGACCCAGCCGACCGCCCCGCTGGCCGTCTTCATGCCGGACCAAAAAGACGGCGCGATGGGTGCGATCATGAACGTGACCGGCATCGGCATCATCAAATCCAGCACCCATGCCGACAACGCCAAACTGCTGATCGAATTCCTGGTTGCCCAAGCCGGCCAGAAGATGTTCGCCGATTTGGACAAGGAATATCCGCTCCACCCGGAGGTGAAGGCGGACCCCGCCTTGATCGACCGCAAGAGTTTCCGCGCGGCGCTGGTGCCTCTGACAAGGCTGGCCGAACTGCGCGAGCCGACGCTGACACTAATCGAGCAAGTGGGTCTCCGGTAGGTCACGAGGCCCCTGTGAGCGCATTGCGCCAGCCCTTTTCATCTCCGCTGCAGATCGCCGCCGTTACGACCGCGGGCTTGATCCTGCTCCCACTCGGCTACGTTACGATGTTGGCAATGACGGCCGATCCGGTGGTCTGGGCCAGGCTGTGGGCAACCCGCATTCCCGAGCTGCTTTTCAATACCGTCTCCCTGGCGGGAGCCGTCGCCGTCCTCACGCTCCTCCTGGGAGTCTCGACCGCCTGGCTGGTCGTACGGTTCGACTTTCCAGGCAGAAAGATCTGGGAAGCGGCACTGATCCTTCCACTGGCCATGCCGACCTACGTGCTGGCATACGTCTATACCTACCTGCTGGGGTTCGGCGGACCGGTCGATCAACTCTGGCAACTGTGGGCGGGCCCGCACAGCCACATCGTCTCGCCACAAAGTTTCTGGGGGACGACGATTGTCATGGCGCTGGATACGTTCCCCTTCGTCTATCTCCTGACCCGCAGCGCGCTCCTGAGCCTGAACGTGTCCTTCGAGGAAGTGGCACGGGTCTGCGGCGTCTCCCGCTTCATGACCCTCTGGCGCGTGACACTGCCCCTGATGCGACCGTCCATCGCCGCGGGACTGGCCTTGGTCATCCTCTATGTCGTGTCGGACTTCGGTGCCGTGTCGTTGCTGCGCTACCAGACCCTGACCTACGCCGTGTTTCAACAGATGACGGGGCGCTCCGATAACACGGCGGCCAGCATCCTGAGCATTTTGCTCGTCGTCCTGGCGCTGGTCTTTCTGATCACCGAGCGCTGGTTCCGCCAGCGCAGCCGGTTTTACCAAACCACCGGACGCTACCGGGCTCCGCAGCGAATCCGCTGCACCTGGATGGGGGCCGCGACAATCACGCTCCTGATGGCCGGCCTCGTCGGGATTTCCTTCGGGATTCCGGCCTACCTTTTGGTGAATTGGAGTCTCTCGCCGGAGGCACAGGCCATCATCGACAGCCGGTTCTACGGCTTTATTTGGAACAGTGCGTTGCTGGCAGCCGCCGCGGCAAGCGTCGGCGTCGTGATCGGACTTCCGCTGGCCTACCTGGCCAGCCGGCGCCCCACGCGGCTGAATCTGGGTTGTCTGCAGGCGGCCTACGCCGGCTACGTACTCCCAGGCCCGGTCGCCGCTCTGGCAGTACTGGTCCTGTGCCTCAAGCTGCTGCCCATGTTGTATGGCACGGTGCTGCTGCTGATCATCGCCTACGTCATCCACTTCCTGCCGGCGGGTCTCCAATCGTTGGAACCGGCGCTTCAGCAAATCACGCCCAATCTGGAGGAAGTCGCCAGAACCCTGGGGCTTGGCGTGCGGGAGACCTGGCAACGCGTGACACTCCCGCTCGTCCGGAACGGATTCGTCGTCGCCTGGGTTTTGATGTTCCTGCAGACAATGAAGGAACTGCCCGCCACGCTGCTCCTCCGCCCGGTCGGCTTCGACACATTGGCCATTCGCGTCTGGCTGGAGGCGAGCGAGGAATATTTTCAACTGGCCGCGCCCTCCGCATTGCTCATCGTGCTGTTGAGTCTACCGGCGCTGGTGTTGTTGGTTTCCAAAGATTGGCGGGCAGCGTAGGAGTGTGCCATGAAAAGTGACGATCGGACCGTGAGACAGGACTCTGAACGCCCGATGGTCCAACCCGACCTCTATCAGCCGGCCTCCCACATTCTCGAACTGCGGGCCGTGTCCTGCGCCTATGAAACGGGACGGCCGGCCGTTCGCAACATTTCGTTCGCCGCGCGCGAGGGTGAAATCCTCTGTCTTCTTGGTCCATCCGGATGCGGCAAGACGACGATTCTGCGGGCCATCGCCGGCTTCGAGCCGGTGCGCGCGGGCGAATTGTTCCTCTCCGGCCGGCTGGTGTCCAATCCCGATTTGACGATCCCGACCGAACAGCGCCGCGTCGGCATGGTCTTCCAGGAATATGCCTTGTTCCCGCATCTGAAGGTGGCGGACAACATCGCCTTTGGGTTACAGCATCTGTCGAGACAGGAGCGAAATGCGCGCGTCCAGGACATGCTCCAGCTGACTGGGCTTACTGGATTCGACCGCCGTTATCCGCACGAGCTGTCCGGCGGCCAGCAGCAGCGCGTCGCGCTGGCGCGGGCGCTGGTCCAGAACCCGGTGGTGCTCCTCCTGGACGAGCCGTTCAGCAATCTCGACCCCGACATGGCCAGTCGCATGCGCCAGGAACTCCATCAGCTCCTCCGGCGGACCAAGACGACCACCATCTTGGTCACCCACGACCATGAGGAAGCGTTTGCCATGGCCGACCGGATCGCCGTCTTGAACCAAGGCATCCTCGAACAAATGGACACGCCCGAACTCATCTATCATATGCCGGCCAGCCCCTTCGTCGCCGATTTCGTCGGCCAGGCGGACTTCATTCACGGTGAGATCCGGAACGGGATGGTGCATACCGAACTGGGCGAGTTTCCCAATACGTTATCCGCCGCGGAGGGCAACAGCGTCGTGGTCATGATTCGTCCGGATGACATTCACCTGGCGCCCGCAAAAGACGCCGGGTCCCGGATCGTCGCTCGGCAGTTCCGAGGCTCGGAAAATCTCTATACAGTCTGCCTCCCCTCAGGGCAGTTCGTTCATAGCAGCCAGAGCTCCACCAGCGTCTATCAGGAAGGGACCGCTGTGGAACTCCAAGTATTGGCCACCCACACGGTGCTGTTCCCCGCCTCTCCGACAAACGTCTGAGCACCGGCCTGGCCCAGTTGACAGGTCTTTTGGCCATCTGGCATTGATGAAGGCCGGCCATGCATCCTGCCGGCCTGAATTCCCCGACATTCCGGGAGGGAGCGCTGATATGGACGCGTTAAAAGACGCGGTGGACTATGGAATCATCGGCTTGCTGATCGGCCTGAGTGTGTGGTCGGTGGCCGTCGCCGTCGAGCGCTGGCTGTTCTATCGATCCGTCAATCTCGCCCAATACCCCAATGTCCAGACACTCGAAATCGACCTGACCAGACGGCTGGTCATCATCGGCACCGTTGCCGCCAACGCACCCTATGTCGGACTGCTCGGCACAGTGCTCGGCATCATGCTGACGTTCCATACCATGGGGACCTCCGGAACCATGGCCGTGAACACGATCATGATCGGCCTCAGTCTCGCGTTGAAGGCCACCGCCGTCGGGCTGCTCGTGGCCATTCCCTGCGTAGTCATGAACAATATTCTCAGACGCCGTGTGGCCGAACTGCTCACTCAGTACAAGGTGGAACGTGGACCGTCAGCAGGTTGATCAGATCAACGTCATCCCGCTCGTGGATGTGATGTTGGTCTTGCTCGTCATCGTCCTCACGACGGCGACCTTCATCAGCACCGGACAGATTCCCGTCAACCTCGCGAAAGCCAAGTCCGTTGGCGACCGGAAAGACGTGCCGGTCGTCATTACGATCACGGCGGACGGCGGACTCTTCCTCAACGACAAAGCCGTGCCCGAGGGTGGATTGCCGGCAGCAATGGAGGCGCACCCGCGTGAGTCCGCCGTCGTCGTCCGCGCGGACAAAGTCACGATTCTCGAACGGTTCGTCGCCGTCGTCGATGAAGTGCGCGGCCTCGGCTTTCAGCAGGTCAGTCTCGAAGTGATCCGCCTGTAATGACTGCCCACGTACAAGAACGGTTGGACACACCCCGCGGACATCTGGCGGGATGGGCGGCATCGCTGTGCGTTCACGGGATACTGCTCCTCGGCGCCGCCTCTCTACTCCAACATGTCGCGCTGGCCCCGCAGGAAAAGCCTTTTACATGGGATGTCGCCATGGTCCGGCCCCCGGACCAACGGGCCGCTACAGCAACGGTGCCGGAACCGACTCCGTCACGGCCTGCCCCCGAGCCTGCGACACCGCCAATTCCTCCACCAACCCGGCAGGCGACTCCGACACCTGCTCCGCAACCGATAGTGCAGCAACCCACGCCAACTCCCGTGGCGCCTCCGTTGCCTGCATCCCATCCCCCGATCCCGCAGAATCCTTCGCCCCAGGCCCCCGTGGAAGAAGTCGCCAGAACCGAGGTGGCCAGGGTACCGACGCCGCCACCTATCACGCAGCCACAACCGGCTCCATCGGTACCGGTTCAACCGCCTTCCCCTCAACTTGTCGCGCCACATCCCGAACCAATGCCGACGCCCTCGCCGGCTGCAACCAAACCGGAGCCCCTACACGAACCGCCTCAGTCACACGCTCACAGTGCGGCCAAATCGGAAGTCCCCCTCCAGCATCAGCCGACACTTCAGCCGCCGGTTACGCCCCCATCCCAGACAGCGCCGATTCCCGAGCCGCCGGCACCGGTTCACACCGCTCCCTCGATCCAAGAATCACCGATCCGATCTGATACGCCGACACCAGCCGCTCTCACGAACCAAACGGAACCAGTGCCAACGCCAACAGAGGTTGCAGCGCTCACGCCACCTGCTCAACCGAAGACAACCAAGCCAGACGATGGATGGCTGGCTGAACTCATGGCCAGATGGATCCAGGATCTCGACAAACATTACCCCGCCGCATTACGGATCGACGGGGTTCAGGGGAAAGTGGTCTTGATCGCAGTCCTGCATGAAGACGGGACGCTGAGCGACGTGAAGATCTCAAAAAGCTCCGGCAACGCCCTGCTCGACCAAGCCGCCCTTTCCGACGTGGAGCACGGCCCGCCGATTAAACTCTCGCGCCCGTTGGGACGTTCGCAACGTCCCGTGAAGTTTTCCATCAGTTACGATTTGAAAATGGCTCGGTGATCGTCGCCGGTTTCGTTGCGCAATCCTCCTGACGCCAATCGCGCAACATGCCGTCCCGGTCGAACGTCATGCGATAGGCCCAGCAGTAGGCCGCTCTGGCATATCCACTGTACCCGCTGGTACCGCTGCCACGCTCGAAGTAGATCCACTGGACCCGGCCATCGGCCTGCGGCTCCACCTTATGCGGAGCCCCGTACCGTTTAGCGACAATGGTCTGCGTCGCTTCGTTGACGCGGCCTTGGAAATAGCCGGCTTCGAACTCACCGCACGCCGCAAGTACGCTTGCCATTCCTACCATCACCAGACTGATGGCAACAATCCGCATGGGCATCTCCCCATACTGAGAGTATGTACTACCGTGTCCTAAACCGCTCACGTAACCCGGACGACACGGTTACGCGGCCGTGATCGTCGACGATAACGGCTTCGACATCCGGCAATTGCTCGACCAAGGCCATCGCACGCTCAGGACCGAGCACGAAGAGCCCCGTGTCCAACCCGTCCGCGACGGTACCTTCCTTCGCGACAACCGTCACGCTCTGGCATTTCCGAGCCGGCAAGAGCGTCACTGGATCGAGGATATGATGGTATCGAATCCCATCCCGCTCGAAATATCGTTCGTAGTCCCCTGCTGTTGAAATCGCCTCATCCTTCAGTTCGAGCCTGCCGATCAACTCCCCCTCCTCACGCGGATGGCGGATGCCCACGGGAAATCCCCTCATGCCAGGCAGATCACCGAACGTTTTGATGTCGCCGGACAACGCGACCACACCGGCCTGCGCACCGACCCGCCGCATGGCCTCGACCGCCTTATCTGCGGCATAGCCTTTCCCAATTCCGCCGACGTCGATACTCATGCCGGCTTTCGGAAGAAAGATCGTTCGGGCAGATGCGTTGACACTGATTGCAGTCCAATCGACCAACGGACGCAGCCGCTCTAACTCGTCAACAGTGGGAATATGCTGCCGTTCCGTGACGCTCCAGGCCTCCACAGCCGGACCGACCGTGACATTGAATCCTCCCTCCGTCAATCTCGCCATTTCCAATGAACGTAAAATCAGGCCCAGCGTTTCCCGACTCACCACAACCGGCCGTTCCCCTGCAGCGGCATTGACTTGAGAGAGCTCGCTTGTGGGGATCCACGTACTGAGCAGTTGTTCAAGTCGCTTGATCTCCTGAAACCCGGCGGTCGTCGCCGTTTGGGCTAACGATTCGGTCGGTGCAACCGCCGTGATGGAGACCAGTGTCCCCATCTGCATCTGTGTCCGCTTGAGGACTACGGGAGTTGAAGAAGTGGGGAGATCCGCACAGCCAGAGAGGAGAGCAAGTCCCATCCCGACAAATCCACCGAGCCTCAACAATCGTGTCAGTCCCCTTATTTTCTTCCACCTTGGAATCATGGCCATCCCTCTGTACTTCTGTTGCCAGGCCGGCAGGCCTCGGACCCTTTTCCGCGCCACTATGCGGCATTTTAATCCTCTTGACAATGAGCGGCTGATCGAGATATTAATAATCGTTCTCAATATCATTTTCATCACAGCGAGTTTATGTATGGTGACAGAGAAATCCGCCAAGCCACGAGAGACCTCGCATAGCGAGACCCGCTGCGAATGCGGGCAGCTCATCGCGAAGGTGCGTGGGCAAGGCATCGAGCTGAAGTGTAAACGGTGCAAGCGCATCGTCGTGATCCCCTTTTCGTCCATCCAAGGATGGAGCACCATCGCATCATGACGACGTACCTGAAGCCTCAGGACTCTGTGCGGGTCTTGAGCATCTCCCAATATTCGCGCACAAGTACAGACCAGAGACCAACGAGTCCCGAGTCAGGCCATTACCCTTATCATCATGGAGGTTTGCAATGAGGATGCGGTCGATCCTCGGGGCTCTCGTGATCGCCAGCCTGTCGGCGATGCCGGCACTGGCAGTCGAAATGACCCCGGAAGAAATCAAGAAGCTCGTCGACGAGGCTGTGAACAAAAAGATGCTGGAACACGAGCGGCACGAAAGTTCGGCCGAACGTGTCATGGAGAAGAAGGAAGGCCAGCCGGGAACCGCCCAATATCCCATGGCCGCCGGTCCCATCACCGACATTCGGGTCGAGCGGAAGGGAGAAGAAAATATCCCCCTCGGGTTCGGATCGACCGGGTCAGGAAAACTGATCTACGCCAAACCCTTTCTGAGCGCGCCGAAGGCCACGGTCGGTGGCTATGCGGATGTCATGTACAACAATCTCTCCCGTGCCAATCTTGACAACCCCAGCCGCAACAGTTTCGGCCAGCAGCGAATGGTGCCTTTCATCTATGCCGACATCACTGACCACATCAAGTTTGCGACGGAAATCGAGATTGAGCGCGGCGGTGTCAATGCTCCCCAAACTGGAGCTGGCAACACATTTGGTGATGGCTCGATGCAGATTGAATTCGCCCAATTGGACTACCTGATCCATGAAGCCATCAATCTCCGCGCCGGTATTCTCCTTATGCCGGTGGGCAAGTTTAACTTGCTGCACGACTCTCCGCTAAACGACCTTGTTGACCGTCCAATGGTTTCGCGGATCATCATCCCGAGTACCTGGTTTGAGGCCGGAGCCGGCATCTATGGAACCCTCTATCCCAGTTCTTTGTCAAAATCGATTACGAGCTCTATACCGTGAACGGGATGAGCTCGGCAGCCGGGGCGATCACTGATCTGGGCGTCCGAAGTGCGCGCGGCAGCGTCTCCCGGGATCGCGATCAAAGTAAAGGCATCGTCGGCCGCGTCGCTTTCAGTCCGATGCTGGGCATCGAAGTGGCCGGCTCCGGCTATCACGGTCAGCTGAATTCCGGCGGAACGACCAACAACGGGATCACCGGCGTCAGCAACATCACCATCGCGGCCCTCGACTGGACCCTCCAACGAGGTCCGTTCGAAGTGATCGGCGAATCCGCATGGACGACGATTACCAATCCCGGCACCGGTCCTGGCAAGATGCAGGGATACTACATCCAAGGCAACTACCATTTCATGCCAGACTTCCTGAAGAAGTGGGCGCCGAGCCACTTCACCGACGCCTCGACATTCACGGCCGTCGTGCGCTGGGAACAGGTGGATACCGACGTCGGCAACCGCACGATCAATTAGCAACGCAGGGGGCGGGAACCGACGGGAACTGATCGCCGGACCCTCGGCCTGAACTTCCGTCCGATTGAAGATACGGTGTTTAAGTTCGACTGGCAGTTCAACACCCAGAAGAATGCCACAGGTCTTGTGCCGGTTGGAGACCTTGCGGGCAACAACAGCCCCTTGAATGGTAACGGCTTCCTGATTCAGGCGGCCACGTATTTCTAACAGAGACGAGCGGCGTTGCTCCGTCCTGGAGCGACGCCGCACCACAGTGATGACCATGACGTTGAGACAACTGTGCGCCACAGTTCTTGGATTGACGGCCCTCACGGCATGCGCCTCCATGAGCGGCGTGCAAGACCGATTTGCCGTGTGCACGTATGACCATGCCTGGGAAGCGGCTCTGGATGCAGTGAAGGATCGGGCGGTCGTGACGAAGGATAAAGATGCCGGCTTGATCGTCACCGGATGGCTTGAAATCCCGATGCCTGGACGGACCTTTGGTGCCTTGCAACGAGACTTGCAAGACAGCAAAGATCGGTCCCGCTTAACTCTGATGGTGAAACGGATCGACGATGTCACCAAGATCAGTTACGCCGAAGAACGCCAACGTTGGGCGTTCCGCGGTGGGTCACGCCTCTTCGGATGGGCCGCCACTGACCCTTCTGAGGAGGTCATGCAACACGTCCAGACCAGACTCGATGCCAAGCTAAAGGAGCACGGATGTTCTCTCAATTGAGTGCGTACCGCACTCTGACTATCGCCACCCTTCTCCTCGCCGCGGCGGTCCCCGCTCTGGCGACGGAAAAAATCTGGGACAACGAACTGCGCCGCTTCTTGAAGGACGACGACTTCAAGTACGAGGAATTCATGACGGAAGAAGAGGCCGTCAAAACGATCCTGTCTAAGTCACAACGAGTCCGTAAGGAGTTGATTCGGCTGACGCAGGAAAAGAAGGAACAAATCGAACAACGGATCGGCTGGAAATTCCCCGAGGAGTCGTTCGAACTCTACATCGGGGAAACCAACGACAAGATCGACGGATACGCAATGATTCACAATACCATCGGCAAGTACAAACCCATGACCTATATGGTCGGGGTGGATCCGAAAGGAACTTGCACCGACGTGGAACTGCTGGTCTTCCGGGATGCGAAAGGCAGCGAGGTCGGCAAGAAACGGTTCAACTCGCAATACGACGGCAAGAACGTCGCCGATCCCATCCGGATCAATAAAGACATCATCAACATCAGCGGGGCGACGATGTCCGTCCGTTCGATGAGTGCCGGCGTCAAACGGGTTCTGGTTCTCATCGACGAGTTTTACCTTAAACCGGCCGGCTTAGGGAGCGACACTGTCGCCGCGCGCCGGTCCGATAAGGGATTTTTTACGTCTATTTTCGGCAACTGAACGGAGCGGACCGAGCGTCCCATCATGAAGAATTTCAACCAGCGGTTCAAACTACGGGATTCCGATCGCCACATCCGGTTGCTGTATACGCAATTCCTGCTGCTGATGCTGGCGGGCTTTTTGTTTTCCTTTTACTGGGCACACAGCATGACCAGCTTATCTCCACAAGGCATTGCCGAACATTACCGGGGCTCCGACGCGACCTTCGGCGAACCCATGTCGTTCCGGGAGCTGGCGGAAGTCACCCACTTTCATCTCTTCACGATGCCGGTGGTGTTCATGATTCTGGTTCACGTCCTCTACCTGACGAGCGCAAGCCAGGGGTTGAAGGTGTGGATGACCTGGCTCTCGTTCGCCGGAGTCGGGTTGGACCTGGTGTCGCCCTGGCTGATCAGCTACGTCTCACCGATCTTCGTGCTGACGATGCTGACCGGCGACACACTGATGATGGTCACATTCCTCGTCATGATGTGGGTACCGCTCTATGAGATGTGGTTCTTGAAACAACCGCTGATGGGTGGGAAGCGACCGGAGGAACCGCAAACCTAAGTCGCCCGGGCCCTACAACTCATTCAGGCCAGAGGTTTTTCACCCAGAGCCCAAGATCACGACGGTGGTCTTGGGCTTTGTGTTTTCGGATCAACCTATTCAACATGGGAGGAGATTTCAGCAGGCAACAAACTGCCATCGGCCAGAGGCCCCAGCGCCCCGAGTCATGTTTCACCTTTACTGTTTCTAAGGAGCACTGTCATGAAGACCGCATTACGACTCGGCACGCTGTTCATAGTGTTAGCCTCGACGATGTCCGCATCGGCAGAAGATAAGACGCTCGAAGAACGACTCAAACAGGTCGAAGAAGAACTGCGCCAACATCGCGCCACAATCAAGCAATACCAGGACCACGAACGACGCGAGGGACCAGGAGAACGACGAGACACGGGCCTCGGACAATCAGAAGAGCCCGGCATCGGTTCGTTCCCGGAAATCAGTCGTGAACGGCGTACCGACCAACAACCGGCGCTGTCGTTCGGTTCGACCGGATCGGGGCGCTTGGTCTATGCCAAACCCTTTGTCACTGCCCCCAAGGCGATTCTGGGTGGATACGCCGACGTCACCTTCCGTTCCCAAAGAAAAGGCACGATTGAAAACGGGTATTCAACCATTCGAAATGGGCAAGGCATCACCAACAACTTCGACCAACAGCGGTTCGTCCCCTTCATCTATGGGGACATTACCGACCATCTGAAGTTCGCCGCTGAAATTGAATTGGAGCACGGCATCCGCGAAGAGGGCGGGCCAGATCGGGAACTCGAGTTCGGTCTGGAGTTCGCCCATTTCGATTATCTCATCAAGGAGTCGATCAACCTCCGGGCCGGCATCCTGCTCGTGCCGATCGGCAAGTTCAACCTGCTGCACGACTCGCCGTTGAACGATCTCACCGATCGACCGCTGGTGAGTCAGTTGATCATTCCGACGACATTGTCGGAGACAGGCGCAGGCATCTACGGCACGTTCTATCCCGGCACCACCGGCAAGGTCGACTATGAGCTCTACGTCAGCACCGGCCCCTGCGGCCACGAAACGGACGGCACTCCCACGATCACCGAAGAGAAAGGAACTCGAGGGGCCCGGCAACGGAAATGCGGCACCGATGATGGATTCGATATCAACAACGGCAAGGCGGTCAGCGGTCGATTCGCCTACAGTCCGCTCCTAGGAATCGAAGTCGCCGGTTCCGGCTACTACGGGAACGCCTCCCCGAGCAGCTACAACCCTCTGAGCATCGCAGCCCTCGACTGGACTCTGCAGCGGGGCCCCTTTGAGGTGATCGGCGAAGCGGCCTGGGCTTACGCACGAGGAAACGCCAAAGCCATTCCCAACAATCAGATCGGCTTTGCACCGGGGTCGCTTCTCACGGGATTGGGTGGGAACAGCCTTGGGTTTCCCCCGCAGCGAATGGACGGCTTCTACATCCAAGGCAACTACCACTTCATGCCCGACTGGCTGACCAAGTGGTCCCCAAGACGGTTCGGCCCAGGCTCGACCTTCACTGCCGTATTTCGTTACGACCGAGTCAACACCAACAAGGACAACAAGGTCGGGGGATTCGGCGAATTGGAACAATTCTCGTTCG
This sequence comes from Nitrospira sp., assembly GCA_046350995.1. Classification (GTDB taxonomy): domain Bacteria; phylum Nitrospirota; class Nitrospiria; order Nitrospirales; family Nitrospiraceae; genus Nitrospira_D. Next base: position 11,269 of record JAXLZJ010000027.1, on the reverse strand, counting down.
GGCTCAACTACCGCCCGATCGAAGATGCGGTGTTCAAGATCAGCTATCAGTATCAACCCAAAGCTTTCGATCCGAATTCATCAACCCGCATCCACAACAGCGCTCTGGTGTTATCGGTGGCGACCTATTTTTGAGGAGTCCTGGCCGGTCGGTGCATGACCGACCGGCAATCGGGGCGAACGTCTCCCTATGACTGTGCCTGTAACCACATCGCCGATCTACACTGCAACCCACCGCGTGCTGGCGGTCCTCGGAAAGATTGACCGGTTACACCTTCCCACCACTTCTCGCCGAGATATTGAAAGTATTCTGGTCCGCCAAGTGACCTATGAATTGGATCAGGCCCTGCCTCACCTGAGCGGCCATGGACGACGCACAGCGGTCGTCGCAGCCCGACTCGGACAAGAAATGGGGTTAGAAACGGCCGCCCTCCACGACCTCAAACTAGCCGCATGGTTACACGACATCGGGTTGCTCTTCTTACCACACGAGATCGTGACGACTACCGGGGAATTGAGACTGGAACATCGCGTGGCGATTCAAAACCATTCCAGAAGCGGAGCGGCATTACTTGAATCCTTCTCGTTCCTGAAACACGCGTCGGTGTTCGTCGCACATCATCATGAGCGATGGGATGGTACCGGATATCCATACGGAATTCGGGGGCCTTTCATTCCACTGGAAGCACGCCTATTGTCCGTTGCCGATGCTTTTGATGCGATCACCGTCCCGGACGTCACCTGTCCGAAACGGCGCGACTCTGTTGCCTTACGTATTTTGAAGGTCGCGTCGGGTACGCAGTTCGACCCAGACATCGTCCATCTCCTCGGCCGCTGCCTGGACTCTCCCCGCATACTCGATCGGCCAGTTCGTAGTAACCACCACCCCCTGCGTTTCCATTTATGCGTTGACGAGGATGCAATATGACACACCACCTGATACCCCAACGGATTACTGTTTCCTTTGTAGCATTGACCCTGATGACCATGATCTCTTCAGGCTGCTCGGCAGGGAAAGGCGACGCCAGCTCAGGCTCCTCGACCCAACCGGCGAATGCCGGCACCGCCGGTGCAGAGCAGGCCGTCGGCGAGCGGTTGTTTCTCGAAACACGGTTCGCCCAGGCGTTCAAAGTGTTTCTGGACAACGGAGGCGATGTGAACAATGTCAGTGTCGGCGATGCCGTCATGGACACCGTCGAAACAACTGGAGCCCCGATCACTCCCGGACCGTTCAGCGGACGGTCCATGAACTGCCGGGCCTGCCACATGGTCGATGACGTGCTGTCTTCGCCAGGTGGCGGAATGAGGACCTACGCCGACTTTGCCCGGCGCAGCCCGATTCCAGCCAGGGCAGACGGCAAGACACACGCGCCAAGAAACTCCCCGTCGCTGGTGAATTCGACGCTGGACCGCTCCGGAGGGGTCCTGTTCCATTTCGATGCCGAGTTCAATTCCATGGAGGATCTGGTTGCCGCAACATTTACGGGACGGAACTTCGGGTGGTTGCCGGGTGAGAAAACCCAGGCGATCGCTCACATCGCCAACGTCGTGCGCCGGGACGACGGATCCGGGGACCTGGCCCAACAGTTCGACGGACTGTCCTATCGCTTGTTGTTCACCGGCACCAACCCGGCGATCCCTGACGAATTCAAACTCCCCCCGCAGTTCCGCGCCTTCGTCGGTTCCGGCACCGATCAGGAGATTTTCGACGCCGTCGTCAGAGTGGTCGCGGCCTATGTCAACGGCCTTCTCTTCTCCCAAACCGAGGATAGCGGCGCTCTCATACGATCGCCTTATGACGTATTCTTAGCAATGAACGGACTGCCCCAGCAGCCGGATGCCAATGAGTCTTCGTTGGACTACAGTCGCCGTCTCCGCTCCTTGATCAATGCCCCGGGCTTCAATCCCCAATTCGTTACCTTCAACCCTCACCGTCAGGACGGACAGTTCCAATTTCACCAACAGCCTTTCAGCTTTGGAGCAACAGAGCTGGACGGGCTAAGAATGTTTCTGGCAGAGCCGGCGACATTGCCCGCATCCGCTGTCGAGCTGGCCGCAGGGCGAATCGGTAACTGTGTCGCCTGTCATGCCGCACCGCACTTCACTGATTTCAAGCTGCACAATACAGGTACCGCGCAACACGAGTACGACGCAATTCATGGCGCCGGGCAATTCCAGACTCTCACCATTCCAGACCTGACCACGCGCAACGGCAGCTACGACCAGTTTCTTCCTGCGACGGAATCGCACCGGGATGCGCTGGAACCGTTCCGCGCGATCCCATCAGCCGGCACGCCGGGACATACCGACCTCGGCATCTGGAATATTTTTGCCAATCCAGACATGCCGGGTCCGCAAGCGAAGATCCGAGCCCTTCTCTGTGACGATCAACAACCTTGCCCAGTGACCGACAACGTGCTGTTGAGCCGAGCGATCGCCCGGTTCAAGACCCCCGGGCTTCGCGATCTGGACCACTCGGCTCCATACATGCATACGGGTCAATTCGACACGCTGTCGGATATCGTGCAGTTCTACCGGGACACCTCGACCCAAACACGAGCAGGCACATTGCGAAACGGGGCGGATCAACTGACCGGTATCGCGCTGAGCGCAGGGAACATAGGTGCCCTCGTCGCCTTTCTCCAATCACTGAATGAGGACTACCAGTAAGGCAACAGGGGTAGCAGCCGGCGCTCCACTCGCCGGCACCGGAGTGGGAGGACGCCGACTCCTCTCATCTCCTGAGCGGGGGCTCTCTCATCCTCCTGAGAGCCCCCGCCCTATTTCCTTACGCATCGCCGAACGGGAAGTGCAGATCAGCCAAGAAAACGTCCCCTGAGAAACGATCATAAGACTCTAAAAGAAGAAGGGGCGAGCGGTGTAATACCACTCGCCCCCTCGGTGTACTGGGAGCAGTCGACGCGGCGCTTACTTCTTGATCTGCTCGGCCAGATAGGCTTGAAGCCCGGTCTGCGAAATCGTCGCAAGCTGCCGTTCGAAATAGTCGACGTGCTCTTCCGAGTCGACAATCATCTCCTCCAGCTTTTGACGGGTCGTAAAATCGCCCACCTTGGCGGCATGGGCGATGGCCCTCCGCAACATTTCCACATCGTCGCGCTCAAAGGCCAAGTTGGTTTCAAAGAGTTCCTGGACGGACCGCCCGCCCTTCACCGTTTCCAGTTTTCCGACGTCGGGTTGCCCGCCCAAGTAGAGCATGTGGCGGACTAGTTGCCCCGAGTGTGCGACTTCTTCCGTATACAAATGCTGGAATTCCTCCGCCAACCGCTCATAGCCCCAATGACGGCATAATTCGGCATGCAGCAGATATTGATGCACCGCCGTCAATTCGGCGGTGAGAATTTCACCGAGCTGATCGAGAATCCCGTCTTTCGCTTTCATCAAAACAATCCTTTCGTTGCGCCAACGCGCGGCCGCTTAACTATCTTTCTTGATCTGCTCGGCCAGATAGTTTTCCACCCCGACCTGCTTGATCGTCTCCATCTGCGTTTCGATCCAATCGATATGCCCATCCACGTCTTTCGCCATATCCTCGAGCATGTGCCGCGTGGTGAAGTCCATCACCTTCGTGCAGTGGACGATCCCATCGTTGAGGATCGCAAGCATTTCTTGCTCGGCCTTCAAGTCGAGCTTCAACTGCTCGGAGACGGTTTCGCCCACATGCACGGTATTCATCCGTTGAACGTTCGGCACGCCTTCCAGATAGAGAATGTGACCGATGAGTGCGTCGGCATCCTTCATCTCGTCGATGCTGCGCTCATACACTTTGTGGTAGAGCCGCTCATAGCCCCAATTCTGGCACATCTTGGCGTGAACGAAGTATTGATTGATGGCTGTCAGGTCGGCCGTCAGCACCTTATTCAAAATATTGATGACGCCCTCTTTGGCTTTCATCGTCGGTCCCCCCTTTCTTCCGTCAGGCAGGCCCTCTCATCGGGGCGCATATCATAGTGGTTTGTTAGCTCATACAGTCGTAGCACGTTTATTATCATCTGCCATCGTATCGCCGTCAACCGACACGCAAGCGATCACCGCAGCACGCCGGCGTATATTGATGAGTCTGGTTCTCAGATTCGATACGAAGAGGGGAGGCGGAGAAGAGACACTTCCGAAGAGAGTTACCCGGCTTCGCGATATCCGCATTCTTCATTGCGGCACTGCACGCTGCGACCCGCCTGCTTGCTGACCTTCTCGACCAGGAACGGCGCCTGGCAGGTGGGGCAGGTCTTGTTGATCGGACGATCCCACAACGCATACTCGCACTTGGGATAGTTGCTGCATGCGAAGAACGACCGGCCCTTCCGCGTCCGCTTTTGGACCAAATCGCCGCCGCAATCAGGCTGAGGACACTTCACCCCCAGTGCGAGCGGCTTTGTCGTCTTGCATTCCGGATAGGCGGAGCAGGCAGCAAACTTTCCGAATCGGCCGGTTTTCACAACCATCTGACTGCCACACTTGTCGCACTTCTGGTCGGTCGTCAACTCGACCTTCGGGACGATCTTGATCGTGCCGTCTTCGAGCTTCTGAAAGTTCTGCGTGTTTTTGCAGGGTGGATCATCCTTATACCCGGGACACGCCAAAAACTTCCCGTTGCGCCCCCATTTGATCTCCATCATGCGCCCGCACTTTTCGCACGGGATGTTGGTCGGCGGCTCGACCGTGTCCTTGGGACCGGGAATGGTCTTGGCCCGTTCCAACTCTTTCGTAAACGGCGTATAGAAATCCCGCACCGCCGTCACCCAGGGCTTGCTCCCTTCCTCGACCTCATCCAGCTGTTCTTCGAGCTGCGAGGTAAAATCGACGTTGATGAGCTCCGGGAACCCCTTCATCAGATAGTCGTGGACGGTTTTGCCGGTTTCCGTGGGCACCAGCCGGCCTTCGATTTTCTCGACGTACTTACGATCCTGAATGGTGGAGATAATCGTCGCGTAGGTGGAGGGGCGGCCGATTCCTTTTTCTTCGAGCTCCTTGATCAGCAAGGCTTCGTTGTACCGGGGAGGCGGTTGCGTGAAATGCTGCTTGGACAAAAGCCCCAGCGCCGTTTGACCATCCTGCTCGACCAGGCGCAGCCGCTGCCCTTCGGTCAAAGCCGGGAGTTGCCGCTCGTTCTCATCTTCGACTTCTTGATCGGCTTTCGGCTTCTGCGTCGGCGCCTCCTTATCGACGCTCTCCATATAGACGATCGTATGGCCTGGAAACTTCACCACTGTACCGGTCGACCGGAAGATGTACTTGTCTTTCGTCCCGATCGGAACCGAATCGATCCGGGTCACATCGAGGATGGCTGGCACCATCTGGGAGGCGATGAAGCGATTCCAAATCAGCTTGTACAGATTGTACTGGTCCGCATCGAGATACTGGCGGATCGATTCCGGATCGCGGGCCGCCGACGTGGGACGCACGGCCTCGTGTGCTTCTTGTGCCGCCTTGGACGTCTTATAGACATTCGGTGTCGCCGGCAGATACTCCTGGCCGAAGCGGGACTGAATCACCTCGCGGGCTTCCGCCATCGCTTCGTTTGAAATCCTCGGCGAGTCGGTACGCATGTACGTGATCAAACCCGTCGCCCCCTCGGCCCCAATTTCGATTCCCTCGTAGAGCTGCTGCGCCAAGGTCATCGTCTTCTTCGGAGAGAAATGCAGTTTGCGGGCCGCTTCCTGTTGCAGTCGGCTCGTGATGAATGGCGCGACCGGATTCCGCTTTTTCTCCCTGCGCTCGATCGATTCGACGACGAAGCCCTTGCCTTGCACGGCGTTGACGATCTTCCCCGCCTGCTCGGCATTCTCAATCGACGCCTCTTCGCCGTTGATGCTGTGCAGCTTCGCGTCGAATGAGGGCGGGTTCTCGCCGGCCAGCAACGCCGTGATCGACCAGTACTCTTCGGCCCGGAACGCGTCACGCTCGGCTTCCCGCTCGCAGATCAAGCGCATGGCGACCGACTGCACGCGCCCCATGCTGAGCCCGCGCCGCACCTTGTTCCAGAGCAACTGACTGCCCTGATAGCCGACGATCCGGTCGAGCACCCGGCGCGCTTGCTGCGCATTCACGAGATTCATATTGATCTCGTCCGGCGATTGGATGGCGCGCTTGATGGCCGACTCGGTGATCTCGTTGAACCGCACACGAAACACCTTGCCGTCCTTTTTCTTCTTGGATTTCCCCTTCAACTCTTCGGCGATATGCCAGGCGATGGCTTCCCCCTCACGATCAGGGTCCGGCGCCAGAAATATTTTGTCCGCTTCTTCCGCCTTCTTCTTGATGTCGGCAAGCACTTTCGACTTGCCTTTGATCGTCACATACTGCGGCTCGAAGTCGTGATCCAGATCGACGCCGAGCTTGCTGGTCGGCAGGTCTTTGACGTGCCCTACCGAGGCCATCACCGTGTAGCCGCGGCCGAGATATTTATTGATGGTCTTCGCCTTGGTCGGCGACTCGACGATGACTAGGGCTTTGGCCATGACGACTCCGTTTTCAATGCACTCCTGCTGACATCCGTACCAAAATTTTCCGGATCGTGCAACTGGAATGCATCCGCGCGCGATTCAACGCCGCACAAAATGCAGCCCGGGCAACTGCCGAATCCGCCCAGCCAACTCCAGCGCGAGCAACGTCGCGGTGACCTGCGCCGCATTCATCCCGGTTTGGGCGATGACCTGATCGACGGACAGCGCGTCACGCGACAACACGGCCACAATCCGTTGTTCATCAGAGTCGAGCGAGCGAGATGCTTCGTGCGTGTGCACCGCCCTGCCATGCTCCGCGCAACGTCCCGGCTCGACCTGCGGCAAAAGATCTTCCAGAATGTCGTCGGCAGTTTCGACGAGCTTCGCGCCCGCCTTGATCAATCCATTCGAACCCCGGCATTGCGATTCTTTCACGGAGCCCGGCACGGCAAAGACCTCACGTCCCTGCTCCAACGCCAGCTTAGCCGTGATGAGCGACCCGCTGTTGGTGGCCGCTTCCGCCACCAACACGCCCAGCGCCAGTCCGCTGATGAGGCGATTGCGCCGCGGGAAGTGATGCGTCTGTGGCGGCGCACCGACCGGCAATTCGGCCACTACCGCGCCGTGCGCTTCGATCTGTCTCCGCAGCCGGTCGTGCTCCGGAGGGTAGGTCCGGTCCAGACCGCAACCCAGCACGGCCAGTGTCCGCCCCTGCCCAGCCAGCGCCCCCCGATGGGCGGCGGCATCGATGCCGCGCGCCATCCCGCTGACGACAGTCCAGCCCCGTTGTGCCAATTCCTGCGCGATCTCTTCAGTGACGGCGCGGCCCGCGTCGGTTGCCGCCCGCCCACCCACAATGGCCACGGCCAAATCGTCCCGCTCTTCCAACGCGCCGGTGCAATACAGTAACGGCGGCGGGTCATGAATCGTACGGAGCCGCTTGGGATAGTTGGAATCGGAGAGGGACAGAACGGAAATCCTGAGTTGGTCGATCAGGGCAACTTGACGGTCGATCTGGCGGCGGATAGCCGCAACGGGCCCCTGCCGGATCGCGGCAGCCAGATCGGCGTGACAGCCGGCCCCACGCAATTCCTCGACCGGCGCGGTGAGGACTCGGTCTGGCGAGCCGAACGCCTGCACGAGCTTGTGAAGCGTTCGATCACCGACGCCATCGATAGACTGCAGGACGAGCCAGGATATCAATTCCTCGGCGTGCATAGAAGCGGCTTACGTCCGGATCGCAGCGGTGCCCTCTCGCTTCCGTACAGATGGAAGCGCCGCGTAGATTCCGAACCAAGCGGGAAGCGTCCGACGTCGACACTACAAGGCGACGAGGTCATACTGTTCGAGATGGAGCTTGTCGTCCGACGTGACGATGATTTTCGCCGAACAGTCCCGCTCCAGCGTCTCGATGCCCTGACGCTCTTCATCCTGCAGGAGGTCCGCAACGGTCGGATGGGCGCCGATCACGATGCGCTGATGCTCGCCGGCCTCGCCGATCTTGCGAATCTCGCGGAAGATCTCGTACGCGACCGTGGTAGGCGACTTGGTATACCCGCGGCCCTCGCAATAGTGGCACGGCTCCGACAAGGAACGCAGCAGATCCTCGCGCACACGCTCGCGGGAGATCTCGATCAGCCCCAGATCCGAGATGCGGGAGATGCGCGTCCGGGCCTTGTCGGACGACATGGCGTCGACCAAGGCGTGATACACTTTGTCGCGATTTTTCTCGCGCTCCATATCGATGAAGTCGACAATGATAATCCCGCCGATCCCGCGCAGCTTGATCTGATAGGCCACTTCCTTGGCGGCTTCGAGATTGTTCCGGAGAATCGTTTCCTCTTGATCCCGCTTGCCGACGAACCGGCCCGTATTCACGTCGATGACGGTCATCGCTTCCGTATGATCGATGACCAAATACCCGCCCGACTTCAACCAGACCTTCCGGCTCATCGCGCGGGAAATCTCCTGTTCGATCCCGAGATGATCGAACAGACTTTCGTCCTTGTCGTAGAAATGGATGCGCGAGGTCTGCTCCGGCGAGAACCGTTGCACGAAGTCGCGGATCGCCTCGTACTCCTGACGCGAGTCGATCCACAAACGATCGACCTTCTTGCCGAAAAGATCGCGGACCACGCGAAAACTCAGGCTCAAGTCGGTGTGCAAGAGAGCCGGCGCGCCCAGCTGTTCACGGTTGGTCAAAATGTCCTGCCAGAGAACGTGCAAGAAATCGACGTCCGATTTGAGTTCGTCTTCTTTCACGCCTTCGCTGACGGTCCGAACGATGTAGCCGCATCCCGGGCGCCGCACGCGGCGCATGATATCTTTCAACCGGGCCCGTTCTTCGTCCTTCGCAATCCGACGGGAAACACCGATGTGCTCGACGTTCGGCATGAACACGAGGTATCGACCGGGCAGCGACACATACGTCGTGACCCGCGGCCCCTTTGTCCCGATCGGTCCTTTTGAAATCTGCACCATCAACTCCTGGCCTTCGCTCAGCAGTTGCTCGATCGGCTTGGCGCTCTGCCGCTTCGGGCGCAGCATGTCCGAATCTTTGTCGTCTTCGTCCGCGTCGACCAACATATCACCGGGCTCCGCATCCATCGAGAGATCGGAGACGTGCATGAACGCCGCCTTCTCCAACCCAATATCCACAAACGCCGCCTGCATGCCCGGCAGCACTTTGGCGACCTTCCCTTTATAAATGTTGCCGACGAAATCCTTGTGCTTGGCCCGGTCTCCGAACAAATCGGTCACCACGCCGCCGTCCAACACGGCTACGCGGGTTTCTTCCCGCGCCACGGTAATCGCAATCTCAATCCCCATGCCTTAACTCCTTTGATATGTGCGCACAACGGACGCGCGATGCTCACAGGACGCAGGCCACAGGCCCAGGTCCGCAATAGCCGTCATCGCCGCCCTACGCCGCGCACTCACCGTAAACGTCACTCCTACACACTCAACGCATCGAGCCACGCCCCGCTCATGCGGTGCTCAATAAAACAAACTTAATCGCCTACGCTTCACATTCAACAACAGGCCAAGCGCCGCCATTGTCATGATCGTCGCGCTGCCGCCGTAACTCATCAGCGGGAGCGGAATCCCGACGATCGGAAACATCCCGGCCGTCATCCCGATATTGACGACGACGCAGAAACACAGCATGGCCACAATCCCCGCGGCCAGCAGCGCGCCCAATTGATCTTTCGCTTTCGACGCAATCTCAAGCGACAGCCAAATGAGGGCGACGAATAAAATCAACAACGCGAGGACGCCGAGAAACCCCCATTCTTCGGCAAACACCGCAAACACGAAGTCTGTATGCCCCTCCGGCAGAAACTTGAGTTGGCTCTGTGTCCCTCCGTAGAGACCTTTCCCCATCAGTTCCCCGGATCCGATCGCAATTCTCGATTGCAACGCGTGATAGCCTTTCCCTCCCGGATCGTAGTCCGGGTCGACGAACGCCATAATGCGCTGTCGCTGATAATCATGCAAGGACCCCCACATGGCCTCCCAGGCGAACGGGAACAACATTAGGGAGAACAGGAGGATGACGCCCAGCGCTTGCGACCGCACGCCGACCATCAAGAGCATGGCCGCATAGACCGCGACGAAGCTCAGTCCGCTGCCCAAATCCGGCTGTTTGAGGATCAGCAGCAGGCCCGGCAGCATCAGCAGGCCCGGCAAGACGACGCGCTGCAACCAACCTACCCGCGGAGATTTGGAATAGTAGTGGGCCAAAACGAGAATCAGCACCAGCTTGGCGAATTCGGAAGGCTGGAAGCTGAACGGCCCCAGCGCGATCCACCGTTGTGCGCCTTTGCTCGTTCGCCCTTCGACCAGCACGAACGCCAGCATCAACAGCACGATGACGTACATGGGATAGGCCAGCCGGGCGATCCGATGGTAGTCGGATACCAGCATGACGACGAACGCCACGAAGCCCAGGAAGATCCAGACGAGTTGTTTGAGATAGTAGGGCGCCACGCCGCCCTGCTGGCCGTGGGTAACGCTGTGAATCGACAGCACGCCGATCCCGAGTATGGCGACGATCAACGCCACGAAACGGTAATCGAAATTGTCGAACCCGCGATTGTCGGTCAGCCGATCGATCATGGGATTCTATGCCTGACCTCGGCCGGTCTCATGATGGAGAAGCCACTGTAGGCACCTGCGGCATCAGCTTCATATAGGTTTCGATCACTTCTTTGGCCAAGGGTGCTGCGGCAGAACCTCCGTGGCCCATATGCTCCGCCAGCACCGCAACGGCGATCTTGGGATGGTCCACCGGCGCGAAGGCTACGAACCAAGCATGGTCCCGAAGCTTCTTCGGGATGTCCTTTTCGGCCCGTTTCTCTTTGCCCAGCGAGGCCGTCTGTGCCGTCCCCGTTTTCCCGCCGATCGTCACGATCGAGGATTTCGCCCGGGTTGCCGTCCCTTCCGTCACGACGTCGGCCAGCGCTTCTTTCACCAACCGAAAGGTCTCCGGCTTCGCATGCGCCTTGCCTCGCGCAACGGCCGGCAGCTCCTGAAGATTCCCGGTCGTACGATCCATGATCGCCTGTACCAAGCGAGGCCGGAAGCTGACGCCGTCGTTGGCCACAGTCCCGATCATACTGGCCATCTGCAAGGGCGTCACAGTCACGTACCCCTGCCCGATCGCAGCGGAAATCGTTTCCCCCGGCAGCCAAGGCTCGTTCTTCGCCTTCTGCTTCCACGCCGTCGACGGCACAATGCCCATCCGTTCGGAGGGTAACTCCACGCCGGTCTCATGCCCCAGCCCGAACTCCTTCGCATACTCAGCCA
>JAXLZJ010000026.1:0-69361 GCA_046350995.1 Nitrospira sp. | reverse complement strand
GGTGGCTCGCCCGCCAACGAGACACCGTCACGGCAACGACCAGTAACCGAATCACCACGACGTTGAGCGCCATCTCGACGGAATCTCGGTGCCGCGCGGCCTGAACGAACGCGGCGCGCGTCGTCTCCAGTCCAGCAATCATGGCTCACCTGTTCCTTTCCCCCGGAGGGTGCAGAACGCACGGCCTCGGCAGAAACCGTGCGTTTATGAATCTCGCCTTGATCATCACCCCATGTCCCCGAAGGGCCGGGGAACCGGAGGGAGGCCACCTCCGACTCCCCGGGCAGGTCTGGAAGAAGGGTACACAGCCACCAGACCCGAAGATGCCCATACCGCCGCTACTTCTTTTTCCGTGTCGCAGACCGGATCGAGACCACGTTGTCGGAGGAACGAGCCGGCAACTCCCACGATTCGGTGCGATTCGCCGTGATGAGCGACTCGACCGACGTGCGAAAGACCCGCAGGCTCCCGCGACCGATCTTCGTGGCCTTGAGACGCCCCTCCTCGATCCACCGATAAACGGTCCACTTGCTGACTTGCAGGAGGTGTGCGGCATCCTGCACGCGTAACAACGGCCCTTCCATGACACCTCTTCACCCTTCCTCAGGACTTCCCCGAGGACCCGCCGCGATCCACCCAGGCTTTACACCCGATGCCGGATGCCAAGGCCTGTTCGACCGACGCAGCGAGATGGGCCGGCGTCACCGCCTCGGTCTGATAGCGCACCAGAACCGTGCCGTGATTGTTCAAGAACTCGACGGCCTGCACAGCTGAGAATCGCCGCAGTGCGCCTTCCACCTCATCTCGATAGTATTCACAGAATCGCCCACCGATCTGGACGATGACCTGGCTGGCTGCCCCACCCGGTTCCTCCGCTGTCGAGGCTGGCTGCGAAAGCTCTCCGGCCTGTGCCGAGAGGCACATACTGAAAACCATCACAAGCCCACTTCCCACTTGGCTGAACTTCACGGCGGCCCCTCTTCTGAATGTTCCCACAGCACTGCAGAATGACCGGAGCGGAGGCTCTGTGGAGAAAAGCCTGCGCTCCAGTGGGTCCGTGATAGGAGGTCGCCCTACCCGAACCACACAGATAGCCTGAGCCAGACCGTAGTCATCCCGGATCGCTCAGGCGGAAAGCGTTCAGTTAGAGGTAGCCTGGCCCCTCAGGGGACCGGAGTCCTGTGACGTGTGAACTGAAACTTGAGGAACGCGTGCCGCCTGAATTATCCGAGCAGCCGCGCAGGCGGAGCACGGGAACGGAGGAGTGATGCAGATGCGATGGAGACAGCTTGAGGGAACATGCGTTGGGAAACCAACACGACCCGCTCGGCACCGTCGGTAGGAGCCGACGTGACTAAGCCGGTCTCGGAAGTCGCCTGGCACGCCCATGCACAAAGTGATGCGTGTGCGGCCTCATGAGTATGCGACGATTCATGTCTGTCCGTATGGGCGGACACCGGGAAAGCCAGCGAACAGGTGGCGGCCAGACAGACCAAGCCGACATAGATCACCGCCGTGAGTCCGGCGATGACACTGCTGATCGCTCTGTTGGAACTGTTTCTCATCCCAACTTCCCTTTCAGCCTACTCCTGTACGCCGAATCTGCGAGACTGTCTACCGATGGCTGCTCACCGGTGCTACAGAAAATCCGCGGCGGCATGACCGGGGGCTTGTCTTCACAATATCCTCATAAGTGCGAATGCCGACGGGGCCGCACGTGGCAGCCCCGTCGATGCCCCCATCTAGAACAACCCCAGCGTGACACCGCCGTAAATTGCCCGCCCGTAGCCGGCGAAGAACGCTTGCGCGCCTGCCGCCTGGGTGTGCGACTCTCCCGTAATCACCTGGCCGGAGGCCGCGTACTTTTTGTCCGCGATGTTGTCGACCTCCAGGTAGAACTTCGCGAAACGGAACCAGGAATTCTTCATCTCCACCTGCTTATGCACATTGATGTTGCCGATCACGTAGGAGGGAATGCCGAAGGTATTGTTGTTGTTGAGGTAGTAGCTATTGTAGTAGCTGCCTTCGATCCAGGCGCCCCACCCACTCGCCTGGTGTTCATATTCGACCTTGCTGTTCAGCACATCGGTCGGCACGTTCGGCACCGCCTTCCCGTCCCGAACCAGAAACCCAGCCGCCGTGCGATCGGAGAAATTGATGTACCTGGCATCGATGTGTGTGTAGGCGCCGGACAGCCGCAATCCGGACAGCGGTCGCCAATCGTAGAACGCCTCGATGCCGCGATACTGGGACGAATCCGCGTTCACCGACGCCGTATTCGAGCCTGAAATCGTCTGGGTGATGATCTCGTCTTTGAAGAAGGTCCAGAATCCGACCAACTGGATTGTCAGATCCTTCGTCAACTTCGATTCGGTACCGATTTCCACATTCAGATTCTTTTGCGGCTTCAAATCGAGATTGCTCCCGGGAAGGCCCGTCACCGGATCGCGGGTGAGATTGCCGAACTGAGGAATCCCGTACCCGGTCGACGCCCGCACCCAATGACGATACGCCTCGGCCGGTTTCCAGGCCAGCGACATCTCCGGTGCCCAGTTGGTGAAATTCCGGCCCGCCGTGGCACGAGTCGAAACAACCCCGCCACTGTAGTTGATGGTTTCCACATTGAGATGCGATTGCTCCATCCCAAGCCCTGCGGCGAGCGTCCATTTCGGGACGAACTCTAATTCCTCGCGGAACCGCAGACCGTAGTTATTGATCGAGCCCCGGTTATTCGCCAGCAGGGCACCGCGCGTACCCCGCCCATCCGCCAGATTCTCGAACGTCTGCCCCTCCTGTTCCATACGATTCGCGAACACCCCGACGTAACTTTTCAACGGCATGTCGCCCAGGCGGCCGTCATGCCGGAGATCCACATACATCTTGTAATTGGGGTTCACATTGTCAGAAATCTGCGAAAAGGTCTGGTTGATATCCTTGACGTCGTAATCGCCCTCGATGGTGAGCACGGTGCTGGCATCTACCTGACGCTCATACATCCCGCCCATGATCGTGCGGCGGTCGAGCCGCCCCTGGCGAAGAGCTGCGGCATTCGCGCAGCCGGCATTATAGGAACCCGCGACACAGGTGGTCTGCGCGCCCCCCGCCTGCCGGTCGTCGGCCAGGAATTGCGCCTGCGTCAGGCGCGTCGGCACCCGACTGTCCAGCCAGTTGCTGATCGCCTTGAAATAGAAATTCTGCTTGTCGTCGATCTTGAACCGCAGGTTGAAATTGAGCGTCTGCGTCTTGTACGAGCTGTTGGCGATGTACCCATCCTCGCCCACGTTGCTGGCGAACAGCGACACGTCGAGATGTTCCGTCTCCTGACCGACCGCGAACGCCTCCTTGTGATAGCCATAGGACCCGCCGGACAGGAAGGATTCGAATCCGTTGATGTCGCTGCCGCGCCTGGTCCGGAAATGCACCATGCCGCCCAGCGCATAGTTATCGTAGAGCGATGAGGAGGCGCCGCGCGTCACCTCCACGCTCCGCATGAACCAGGGATCGTGAATATCGAGTCGTGAGAGTCCGTCGGACTGCGTCTGGATAAACCCGTCTTCGTACATCTTGATATCCCGCACGGCGAACGTCGTTTTCGCCCCCTGCCCACGAATCATCATGCTGAAATCGCGCGGGCCGTTCGCCTGGCGCAGCACCACCCCGGGGAGCGACTCCATCGATTCCCGCATCGTCCGCGTCGGCTGTGAATCTGTCTCGGCCGGCACTGTCGCGGAAAGCGACACCCCCTCGGGCCGTTTCTGAAATCGCTTGCTCACAATGCTGGTATCGGCCAGTTCGTACTCCGGCACCGCGCCCGCCGTCTCCGTCACTTCAGCCTGTTCCGGCCTTGTTTTCTCCGTCACGGTCTTCGGTCGTTCCGCCGGAGGGACGGCGAGCTCCCGCTGTTTCTGAAGGTCTTCCAGTTCCTGCAGAATGCCTTTCAGCTGCTCCCTCAACTCTTGTTCGCGTAACGACGCCCCCGCATCCACGGGATTCGGCTCCTGCGCCAGTGCAAACGGCTGCCCTACCGCCAAAATTCCCATGACTGTCATGACGACGCTCATCCGACCAACCCGCCTGAACAACACCATGGCCCGTACTCCTCTCCCGACAATGAATGATGATGGAACACAGTCTCCTCCCTGCACAGACGGCGCCCGCGCACGGCGCGGCATAGTCCACACAGAAGAGCGACAACTGAACGACGCGGTGACTTGTGATCAGAAACGAGGCGGCGCGCGCGATTGCGCGAGAGACGTGAAGAACGGAGATGGCCGGATGGCTCCGACCAGCAGCAACAGCGCCGCCAGATTCAGCGGCTGTGAGTCCGGCGCGGCGGATGGCCCGTCCACCGATTGATTGGCCTGGCAGGCCCAGGCACAGAGGGAGGAATGGACCGGGCTATCAGTGTGGTGATGTGTCGTGCGGGATGTCGTCTGATGCGAGAACAGGCATGCGGCGGCACTGAATGACAACGTCAGATAGACCGCGGCGGTGGCAAGCGCGAGCGGGATGGTCCAGCGCTTCATTTCCCGCGCTCCAGTATCTGCCGCACGAGTGCCACGGCCTCTGGGCTATCCCATGCTCGCGGCCCGACCACACGGCCCAGGAGGGAGCCGTCGCGGCCCATCAGGACTGTGGTCGGCAACCCCCGCACCATAAAAGACCGTGACACTTCCTGGTCTTCATCGAAGAGCACCGGCAGAGCGACACCTGCGTACGAGAGAAATTGCGCGATACCCTGTCGGTGCACATCCGTCGTGACGGTCAGCAAGACGAATGCCTCAGGATCCATCTGTCGCTGCAAGCGGGCCAGCGACGGCATTTCTTCTTTACAGGGGCCGCACCAGGTGGCCCAAAAGTTGATCAACACGACCTTACCGGCCAGATCGCTAGACCGGACCCTGGTCCCATCCAACGACGCGAGTTCGAACGGTATTGCCTGACTGCCGGCCGGCACCAGGCTCATTGTGAGTGCGTTACGGGAATCTTGCGACAGGGCAGGCAGAGCCAGGATAAGACTCACAGTGAAAAGTACCACGGTCATGGCGAAAGGCTTCATCTCGGCCAACATGCTGCTACCGATCCTGCTTCCCCGCATAGGACGGCGGCAATTGGAGCGTTTGCATAACGAGCCGATGCGCCGGCATCGCGTGCTCCATCCAGGCCAGCGCGGCAAGCCCCTGCGCATTGATCGAAAGCGTCGGTGTCTGTCCCTTCTTCTCGTTCAACTTCTGAGGCGAGCTGAACGTCTGCCCGCGATCGAGCGAGACGCTCATCACGACTTCACGCCGCACCGGCGACTGTTCTTCCCACACAATGACCACGCGGCCCTCAGGCGCGACCGCCATCTGCGGATGATCCGGGAAAGTACCCTTGGAGAGATTCAACTTCCGCTTTGGCGAGAACGTCTCGCCCTTGTCGTCTGAGTAGGCCAGATAGATCGACGGTGTTTCATCCGACCCTTCCGTATACCAGACCACATACAGACGCCCCTGGCGATCCGTTCCGACCGACGCCGGTCGATGAGGACAACCGGGAAAGACCCACCGATCATGGCCGACGATCACCGGAGCCGCGAACGTCTGCCCCCCGTCGGTCGACCGCGCTACGACGGTTTCACGAAGGTCTCCCGGAAGAATTTTTCGCCAGGCCACGTATAGCGTGCCATCCGGACCGCTCGTCATGGCCGTCCGGCAGCAAACACAGGTGTTCTCATCGACTTTGAGATTTGTTTCCACTGTACGTCCGTGGTCAGTGGAACGTGTGGCGAACGTGCCGGCCTCTTTCTTGCCTTCCCGCCCGTCGATCCAGGCCATGTGAACGACGCCGTCGCGTGCCACGTGGAGCGAATCGAAGCTGTGGTTAATGACGCGCTGATCGTCGTTCACCAGCACCGAGGGCTGGAACGTGTTCCCGCCGTCGGTCGAGCGGCTCAAGCGGAGATCGTTGGAGAAGGGCTTGTCCGGCGTTATGTTCGGATGGGTGACGGCCCAGGTGATGAACACCTCGTCGCCTGACGACGCGAGCGCCGGCGCCTCTTGACGACTATAGGGAACCTCACCCGGGCCGTTCACTCGCATAACTTCTCCGAAGGCCCCCCCGGTCTTCTCGATGCGCGAATAGAGCACCGAACGAGTCTCCTGTTCCTCCTCCACCCATGCAAGCGAGATCTTTCCCTCGTCGTCGATCCACACGGAAGGCCCCACGACACTTCGCACGTGGCGATCCATCGTGACTTTGGGACCGAGCACCAAGGCCGGAAATTCGGCCGAGGCCATCGTGGCACCGAACAACAGTAGGCCCGGGATCCCAAGACTTCCCGCCATCAGGCTCTTGATCAGCCCCGCCATACGTCCCATAGACATGTCCTATCCTGCC
Source organism: Nitrospira sp. (assembly GCA_046350995.1). Lineage (GTDB taxonomy): Bacteria > Nitrospirota > Nitrospiria > Nitrospirales > Nitrospiraceae > Nitrospira_D. The sequence goes on along the minus strand of JAXLZJ010000026.1, from coordinate 62,983 downwards.
AGGCTGTAGACGATGGGCACATACACAGCCACCTCTGCCGCGCTCAAGGCCTGTTTCATGTGGATGGGGCAGGCCAATCGAACAGTCTCCATCGCCGCACGATCGAGTGCTTCATGGCCGGAGCTGCGGTGCACCGTCACAGCGGCCAGATGCCCATCGGCACGGAGGACGACGCGCAAGACCACCTTGCCTTCCCACCCGTTCAGGCGTGCACTGCTCGGATAGCGGTTCAATTCGCGGATTCGACGTCCGAGCGACTCTGCCAACCAGGCATTGTCCGCCTTTGTCGCGGGGCGAGCCGGGGCCACGCCGGCAACGAGGGGCGCTGAGGACTGAGACTGAACCGGAGCCGTTTCCGCCGGCGTCGAGTCAGACACAGCGGAAGAAGAGGGAGCAGTCGCCGCCCCGGCAGTCCCTTCCCTCACCGTGACGAGCGGCTGCCATTCAGGAGCCATCTCTTCCGGAGAGGGGCTCTCATGATGAATCACAGGAACGGACTCCGCATGATGCGGGCGTGATGGGGAAGGAGATTCCGCGACTGTGGCTGAATGATTTACGGCAACCGGCACCGGCTGAACCGCGCTCTCTTCCCTCTTGATTTCATCCTTGCTATCTTGCCGCTCAACCGGTTGAGACTTCGTGTACACCATGCCCGGAAGCGGTTCCGGCTTCACCACGTCCTGCGGCGTAACCTTCTCCTTATTGATCGCTTCTTGTTTCCCTTCGTGCGGTTCCACCGTGGAAGCCTTCCCCACAATCTCCTGAACGGGATCCGGTTGAATCGGCGCAACGGTCGGAGGGACCACTTCCGGACTGTATGGTGAGGCCACACGAGTCATGGTTACGTCGGAAGCCGACTCCTCAGGCGGGACCGGTTGGGGAGTCGGGCTAGTCCGGACGGCGGATGCTTTCGAGACTTGAGCGACAGGAACGGGCTGCGGGGCCTCGACACGGAGAGCATCCGGTGCAGTCTGAACCAACGCAACATCCCACCGGAAGACCTCCTCTTTGATGACCGGAGCCACCTGCGTGGAGACCAGTGCTGCACTGCCGAGCAGCAACCCGTGCAGCACGAACGAGAGCCCCCAGGCCTGATAGTGCACGCCCTCTCGTTCCGTCATGCTCGTCACACAACACCCATCGCCGTGCCAGGCGAACGCTCCCGCCAGGCGCCGGCCTGACACGGGGCCGGATCTCGCCTATTCTTCACACGTTGATTTTCTTGTAGGGGAAAGAGAGAACTGCGTCTACTGACGGATGCCGACGGATGCTACAAGCATCCGCCGGCACCAAACTGTGCGGGCATGATTATCGAACGGCAGAAGACATCGGCGCTATCGCCGCATGCGGCGTCAGCACGCCAGGGGAATGTTCGTCAATCCGGTTCTGCTCGACCAACCTGTCGATGGAGCGGGTAAATACCCGCAGAGTCCCGCGCCCGATCTTGGTCCCCTCTAGGCGCCCCTGTTCCACCCAGCGATAGATGGTCCACCGGCTCACGGCCAACGCCTCCGCTGCCTCTTCGACCCGTAAGAGTGGTTTGTTCATGATTCGCTCCAGTCCGAGTCCATCAATAGACAAACTGATTCACTACGCCTTGCTTCCACCCAGTTGGAAGAACTTGGTCAGTCCGAAGGTATACGTGGTGCCCTGCGAAAGATTATTGTTGGCATCGCGTACCAGCGGCACCTGCGCCATAAAGTACGTCTGCCAGGTTCCCCCGAAACTGATCAGCACGCCCGGAGAAATGCCGAACCAGGAGGATCCGGTGTTGGGGATGGCTTGATTCATCAACGGCCCGCCGCTCTGCGTCGCATACATGCTGTCATGCACCATGTAGCGATAGTTCAATTGGCTGGTCAGCGCCAACCAGGGGAGCGACTCGATGGGTACCAGGTTGAGCCCCGCATTGAGAATGTACTCGTCACCGAACTGATACTCGTCGTTGTTCTTAAACGTATGCCGGAAACTGGCGTACGTGAACTGATTCAACCGATGGGGGATCAACTCGTACGATTGATAGATCGACCCGACAAGGCCGAATTGCCCGCGCCCGAGCTGCCCGGACGGCTCGAGCACGTTGCCGTTCTTATCGATCTGGCTACTGTCGCCAGTCGGCAACTCCACTCCGACGCCTACGACAAACATGCTGCGGATCGACGGCAGCACATTGTACTTCGCCGTAACCCGCACGTCACCGAAACCCTTATCGTTGAACTGTGAAAGATCAGCATCATGCCCTTGGTGCCAATGAAAGTGATCGTGGTTCCGAATGAGGTACGGCACCGTCACCTGCACGCCAAGCCGGTCGGTGATGCCGTAATTGGCATCGAATGTGTAGCTGCTGGTAATCGTCGAAAGCTCGCGGTGATGATTTGGGATGATCCGACGGGTCCGTTGATCCGCCTCAGCGATGTGGCCGCTATGCCCATCGGGCAACGTCATCGGAATGTAGCTATAGATGAAATTGGTGGTGAGCAAGCCTTCCTGCGGGACCTGCTGTTGGGATCCGATGGTGACGAAACAACTGACCGCGCCACAAGCGGCGTCGGAACGCACCGGCCCAAATGCCATGGCCGCAACGAAGAACCCGCACAGACTCAACGTGAGACTAATCCGCTGAACAACCTTCGACATGATGAAATCACTCCTTCTTGGATCAAGCACGATCGAGTAACACCCCGACCCCGGAGCGCGTTACGGAACAGGCAGCGTGGGCGAGAGACCCTTGCCCGCCGCCATGAACCGCCACTACACAGGATTGGGTATAGATTGCGTTGAATTACAGCAAGAAGAGATCAGCAGGAGGACCGCGGGAGCCACTGGCAATAACGAACAGAAATCCGGCAACGTGAGAAACAGGCCGCCAGGCTGGTGACGAGAGATCGGCGACCAGAAATCTGGGAGGCGGAGTATATTCTGCGGTCTGTCCTGCCGCACACAGCCAGGAACACAGGGCCGTCGCGTGGGTCGTCGCCGCATGGTGTGCGTGTTCAGAAGCATGGGCGGCAAGCTGTGGATAGACCAGCCCGCTCAGCAGCAGCAGCCAGGCCGCCAGAACTCCGAATGCGAACCGTCGAATAGCTGGGCTCATAACAACTTGCTAACGCAGCGCCGCCGCCTTGATCGGGTCCTGTTTCTGAATTTTCGCGACGACCTCGTGAATCATCTGCTCCGTCAGCAGGCCGCCCTTGATGTACTCCTGCACGCGGCCTTGCGGATCGATGAACACGCTCACGGGCAACCCGAACACGCCGAACTGGTTGGCCACCTTGTTGTCGCGATCCATCAAGACCGGGAACGTGTGGCCATACTGCTTGATGTGCTCTCTGACCTTCGCTTCGTCTTCAAGCTCGTTGACCGCGAGCACGACGAACCCTTTGTCGCGCAGCTTGTCGAAGCTCGCCTGCATGGCCGGCATCTCCGTCGTGCAGGGCTTGCACCAGGTCGCCCAAAAATTCAGCAACACGACTTTGCCGCGATACTGGCTGAGACTTTGGGGCTTGCCGTTGAGGTCGACGAGTTGGAAATCTTCGACCGGCGTGCCGACGGTCGGCACCCGCGATCCCATGCTCCAGGACTGCGACAGTCCCACCGCGCCCGCCAGGACGAACACCACCCCGATCGTCACCAGGTATCGGCGGATTCCGGAATACATCATATGGACTGCTCCTTAGGGTACCGGCCTCCCGCCATGTCGGCGGGATCACGGACAATCGAGGCTGCACAGTTGACGAAGAAACGTCAGAACGAGCTTAGGCGGTCGGAGGAGCGCGGGAAGAACGGACGGCAGGGGTAACGTCGTAGACGGAGAGGAAGGAGTGCGGCTCGACGTAATCGAGCACCGCACTCACCGGCGCAACGGGAACGCCTGTCACATCGTGTGAATGGCCAGCGGCGCAGGTCCAAGCACAGAAAGCGGACGCATGTGTCGCAGCCTGATGATGACTATTGTGGTGCGATTCGTGTTGAACGGATTGGGCCGACGCCAATCCGCCGATCCCGAGCAGACAAAGGACCATGCAGAGGGCGATACCGATTTTCAAACGATGGGTCATCGGTCCAGTCCACTGAAAAGATTGCCGCATGCTAGCCCTTCGGCAACCGAGGAGTCAAGCTGTCCCGCTCCGGACTTTCTTCGCCTGCCCGATAGGATTCGCCGGAGGATTGCTGTATACTGCGCGGACAAATTTGCGCGGTGGCTCGATCCCTCCCGCATTGCAATCCCTATTTCCCTGTAGTATTGATCGCCCATGCTCACACAAGTCCTGAATCTCGTCTTCGGCAGCAAGAACGACCGTGAAATCAAGGCGTTGATGCCCGTGGTCGCCCGCATCAACGAATTGGAATCCAGCTTGACTCCGCTCTCCGACCAGGCCCTGGCCGGGAAAACCCAAGAATTCCAGCAACGCCTCGCGGACGGCCAAACGCTCGACGACATTCTGCCCGAGGCTTTTGCCGTGTGCCGGGAAATGTCCCGCCGCCGACTGAACATGCGCCACTTCGACGTGCAATTGATCGGCGGCATGATCCTGCACCGGGGCCGGATCTCGGAAATGAAGACCGGCGAAGGTAAGACCCTCGTCGCCACGCTCCCCATCTATCTGAATGCGCTCGAAGGCAAGGGCGTCCATCTGGTCACGGTCAACGATTACCTCGCCAAGCGCGACGCCCAATGGATGGCGCAGCTCTATCACGCCCTGGGCCTGTCTGTGGGGATCATCCAGCACGATGCTTCGTTCCTCTACGATCCCACGTACAACGCGTCCGACAAGCGACTGCAGTCGCTGCGGCCTTGCACCAGGCGGGAAGCCTACCGCGCCGACATCACCTACGGAACGAACAACGAATACGGGTTCGACTATCTCCGCGACAACCTGATCGTCAGCGACCTGAACCAGTGCGTCCAGCGTGAACTGAACTTCGCCATTGTCGATGAGGTCGACAGCATCCTGATCGACGAAGCCCGCACCCCGTTGATCATTTCGGGGCCGACCGATCAGACCACCGACCTCTACTACCGGGTGAATGCCATCATCCCGCAACTGAAGCCAGAGCAGGACTTCACGATCGAGGAAAAGACCAAGACGGCGTCGCTCACAGAAGAGGGCAACGTCCGCGTCGAGAAGCTGCTGGGCGTCGAGAACCTCTACGACCCCGCCAATATGGATCTCGTCCACCACGTGGTGAAGGCCCTGCAGGCCTACACTCTCTATAAACGTGACGTGGACTATGTCGTAAAGGACGGCGAGGTCATCATCGTCGACGAGTTCACCGGCCGCCTCATGCCGGGCCGCCGCTGGAGCGACGGCTTACACCAGGCCGTCGAAGCCAAGGAAGGCGTGAAGATCGCCAACGAGAACCAGACGCTCGCCTCGGTGACGTTCCAAAACTACTTCCGCATGTACAAGAAACTCGCCGGCATGACCGGCACAGCGGACACGGAAGCGAGCGAATTCGCCAAGATCTACAACCTCGACGTCAACGTCGTCCCGACGAACCGCAAGATGATCCGGCAGGACTACGCCGACGTGGTCTACCGCACGGAGAAGGAAAAGTTCGCCGCGATCGTCGAGGAAATCAAGGAAAGCCATCAGCAGGGCCAGCCGGTGCTCGTCGGCACCATTTCTATCGAAAAATCCGAACGGCTCTCCGGCCTCCTGAGCCGCAACGGAGTGAAACACAGCGTCCTCAACGCCAAATTCCACGAGAAAGAGGCGGAGATCGTTGCGCAGGCCGGCCGCAAAGGCGCCGTCACCATCGCCACCAACATGGCGGGCCGCGGCACCGACATTCTGCTCGGCGGCAACCCCGACTTTCTCTTCAAACAGATCCTGTACCGGGAAGAGACGCTGCCCGAAGAGAAAAAGCTGGAGATTTTCGAGCAGATCAAGGCCGACTGCGAACAGAACAAGAAGGAAGTCGTCGCGCTCGGCGGTCTCCATATTCTCGGCACCGAACGGCACGAGAGCCGCCGCATCGACAACCAGCTCCGCGGCCGTGCGGGCCGCCAGGGCGACCCGGGATCGTCGCGGTTCTATCTGTCGCTCGAAGACGACCTGATGCGGATTTTCGCCTCCGAACGCGTTTCCCAACTCATGCTGAAGCTCGGCATGGAGGAAGGCGTCCCGATCGAACACGGCATGGTCACCCGCGCCATCGCCAACGCGCAGAAGAAAGTCGAAGCCCACAACTTCGAGATCCGCAAGCAGCTGCTCGAATACGACGACGTCATGAACAAGCAGCGCGAGGTCATCTATCAGCATCGCCATGCGGTGCTGGCCGGGGAGAATCTGAAAGCCGACATCCAGGACATGATCAGTGAAATGATCGAGTCCGCCGCCGCCGTCTATTGCCCCCCGGAACAGTATCCGGAAGAGTGGGACATGAAGGGGCTCACCGAAATGATGCAGGGCCAGTTCGGGCTCGACATCACAGACGGCAAGCACGACAGCGGTGAGTCGTTGCGCGAGATCGGCCGGGACGCGCTGCTCGAAGACTTGAAGAAGCTGGCTCACGACGCCTACGAACGGAAAGAACAGGAGCTTTCTCCGGAGCTGATGCGCTTCCTGGAGAAGACCTTTATGCTGCAGGTGATCGACCATCACTGGAAGGATCACCTGTTAGGCATGGATCACCTGCGTGACGGCATCGGCCTCCGCGGGTACGGGCAAAAAGACCCGCTCATCGAGTACAAGCGCGAGGGATACGACCTGTTCGCCGGCATGATGCAACGGGTCAAGTCGGATGCGTTGGAGCGGCTCTTCCGCGTCCAGGCCGTCAGGCAGGAAGCTCCCGAACCGTCCGTGGCTGCACCAGTACTGGCTCCGCCCCCCCCGCCGGTGATTGAACGCCCGCAACCCAAACTCACGCTCAACCGCGGCGAGGCAGCCGAAGCCCCGCAGACTGTCCAGCGGACCGACGACAAGGTCGGACGGAACGATCCCTGCCCCTGCGGCTCAGGGAAAAAGTACAAAAAGTGCCACGGGTCCTGACCCCGAGCGCGCCCTGAAAACCCCTCAGCTCCGGTCGCAGGTTTCCGCCGTCTTCGACCGGCTGAGCCCGCGCATATTTCCCCATTTTCCCGCTGATCTCACCTTGACTTAGCGAAGGCCGGAAGGCTACTCTAGCCCACTTTTTAGCCGCCTCGACGGGTGAAGTTTACCCGTCCAGGATTGGTGTCTTTCGTGACGAGCCTTGTCAGCAGAGAAACGGATTTCTTTGTGACGATCGGGCATCCTGAACTCGTTGCCGCCATTGCCGCCGAGATCGCCGACTCGGGTCCGATGCCCTTTGTCCGATTCATGGAACTGGCGCTCTATCATCCCCAATTCGGTTACTACATGCGCCCCCCGGATTCCGGTTCGGAACGTATCGGGTGGAGCGGCGATTTCTACACGAGCTCCGACGTGCACCCCATTCTCGGCCAGGCCATCGCCCGGCAGGCCCGACAGATCGACGCCGTGCTGGGTTGCCCTGATCCGTTCACTGTGGTCGAGATGGGGCCAGGAAAGGGCTTGCTCGCCAAACATTTCCTCTCCGCCTGTCGCGTGCAGGCCGACGATTCGTTCAGCCGTCGCCTGCGATACGTGCTGACCGAACGCAGTCCGGCGATGCGGGAACTTCAACGGCAGAACCTGTTACACGGGCTCTGCGAACCGGACCGGATCACCTGGGTCGACGATCTGGCATCGCTGGGTCCGGCGTACGTCAACGGTCTGGTCTTCAGCAACGAGTTGCCTGACGCCTTTCCCGTCCACCGCATTCAGATGGAGAAGGGAACGGCTCAGGAAATCTATGTGGACTATGACGGCGCGAGATTCGTCGAACGGCTCGGTCCGCTGTCGTCGCCCGCCGTGCAGGAATACCTCACCCGGCTGAACGTCGCCCTTCCGGACGGCTACCAGACCGAGGTCAATACGCTGGCGGTGCGCTGGATGGAGCAGGTGGCCGCCGTCATCGCCCGCGGGGTCGCCCTCACCATCGACTACGGCCACACCGCGCAGGATTTGTACGGTCCCGACCGCGCGAAAGGCACGCTGCTCTGCTATCACGCGCAGATGACGAACGAAGATCCGTACAGCCGCATCGGCCAGCAGGACATGACGGCACACGTGGACTTCTCCACGCTGGCGACGGTCGGAGACATGCACGGGCTGCACGTCACTGGCTTTACGAACCAAATGAGTTTTCTGATGGGGCTGGGCGTGGAAGAGATGCTGGCGAATCTGGATCCGGAAGGACCCGAGTTTCGCGCCGCCATTCACCTGTTGCGCCCCGACGGGATGGGCCGCACCTTCAAAGTGCTCGTGCAACACAAAGGCATCGAGAAACCGACGCTGGACGGGCTGACCTTCAAGCCGTTCTTCGGATCGGCGCTGACGCTGCATCACGCAGCCTGACGGATACTATGGGAAACGCATCGGTTCCGGCCAATTATCTGCCGATCCTGGTCTTCATCGGGATCGCCATCGCGTTCGGCGCCGTGTCGCTGCTGGCCGGGTGGGTGGTGCGGCCGAGCCGGCCCTATCGCGCCAAGCTGGCGCCGTACGAGAGCGGCAGTCCCCTCTTCCAGGACGCCCGCGTGCAGTTCCCGATGCGGTACTACATCATTGCGATGCTGTTCGTGATCTTCGATATCGAGATCGTGTTCATGTTCCCCTGGGCCGTGGCTTTTTCGAAACTTGGATTCCTGGGACTCGTGGAAATGGCGGTGTTCATCGCCATCCTCGTCGTGGGGTTTTGGTACGCCTGGAAGAAAGGCGCCTTGGAGTGGGATTGAGACAACGATGAGCTTTTTGGAACGACAATTCGAAGCCAATATCATCACGACCAATCTGGACGCGGTCGTGAACTGGGCCCGGAAGTCGGCGCTCTGGCCGATGACCTTTGGACTCGCCTGCTGCGCGATCGAAATGATCGCAAGCGTGTCGTCGCGCTACGATCTGGACCGGTTCGGCGCCGGCGTCTTTCGCGCCTCGCCCCGGCAGTCGGATCTGATGATCGTCGCCGGCACCGTCACGCGCAAAATGGCTCCGGTCATCCGGCGGATCTACGACCAGATGCCCGAACCGCGATACGTGATCTCCATGGGGTCCTGCGCAACGTCCGGGAACCATTACAACAGTTACGCGGTCGTGCAGGGCGTAGACCAGATCGTCCCGGTCGACGTCTACGTGCCGGGCTGTCCGCCGAGGCCCGAAGCGCTGCTCGACGGTTTGCTGAAGCTGCAGGAAAAGATTCAACGCGAAAAAGTGTTCGTGAAGTAATGCTGGAAGACCTGGCCGAACGGCTTCGCCGACAGTTTCCGGAGGACGTCCTGTCCGCCGACCTCGATACGACCCGCGCCGAGTTGTCGGTCCGGGTCCGTTCGTCCGCCATCGTGCCGGTGTGCCGCTATCTCCACGATGCGCCCGACATGGCCTTCGACCATATCACCGACATCTGTTCGGCCGACTACCCGGCCGATCAGAACCGCTTCGAAGTGATCTATCAACTCCTGTCCCTCCCGCACGGGCTGCGGATCCGGCTGAAGGCACGTGTGCCGGAGGACAGTCCCGAGATCGACTCCGTGACCGGCATATGGTGCGGCGCCGAGTTCCTCGAGCGGGAAGTCTATGACATGATGGGCATTCGATTCGTCGGCCATCCCGATCTCCGTCGGATTCTGATGCCGGAAGACTACGACGAAGGGTATCCCCTCCGGAAAGACTTCCCGGCGGAAGGCCGCGGCTGGCGCAGCCAGATCGATTTCATTCCGCGCCTCGATGAGGCGCCGGTCGAACAGTCCACAGGTGAATTCTCCGAGGACGAAAAAAAGCCGTTCCGCGCGACCGAGGCCAAGACCGGCACGAGACGGCGCGAAGAACTGCTGCTGAACATGGGCCCGCAACACCCCAGCACCCACGGCGTGTTGCGCGTCGTCCTGGAACTTGACGGCGAGCGGATCGTGAAAGCGACGCCGGACCTCGGCTACCTCCATCGGGGCGTCGAAAAACTCGCCGAAGGGCTGGCCTACATGCAGGTCATTCCCCATACCGACCGGCTCGACTACGTCTGCGCGATGGCGAACAACTACGCGTACGTCCGGGCCGTCGAAAAGTTGCTCAACATCACGGTGCCCGAACGGGCCGAATACATCCGCACCATCGTCGCGGAGATGCAGCGAATCATCGGCCACCTGTTCTGGCTGGGGACCCAGGCGCTCGATATCGGGGCCATGACCGTCTTTTTCTGGACGTTCCGCGAACGGGAAATCCTGCTCGACATGTTCGAGAAGCTCTGCGGTGCGCGGCTCACACTGAACTACTACCGGATCGGCGGCGTCGACAGCGACTTCACACCCGATCTCGTACTGCGCTTGCGCGCGTTTCTCGACACCTTCCCGCAGAAGGTCAGCGAATACGACTCGCTCATCGCCTCGAACCGGATCTGGATCGGCCGGACCAAAGACGTCGCCGTCATCTCCGGCGACGACGCGATCAATTTCGGCCTGACCGGCCCGACCCTGCGCGGATCGGGCGTGGCCTACGACGTGCGGAAGATGGAGCCCTACGGCGTCTACGACAAAGTGGAGTGGGAAGTCCCGATCGGGAAGAACGGCGACACCTATGACCGGTACTGGGTCCGCATGGAGGAGATGCGCCAGAGCGCGCGCATCATCAGCCAGTGCCTGAACCTGCTGCCGCAAGGTCCGATCATCGCGAACGAGCCGCAGTACATCCCGCCGCCGAAACCGAACATCATGCGGGACATGGAAAGCTTGATTCACCACTTCATCATCTTTACCCAGGGCTTCAAACCGCCCAAGGGTGAGACTTATTGCGCGACCGAAGCGCCGAAGGGCGAGCTGGGGTTCTTCCTGATCAGCGACGGCAGTCCCCGTCCCTATCGGCTGAAGATCCGCTCCCCTTCGTTCATTCACATGGGCGCCTTCGACCACATGGCGCGGGGCTATTTGATTTCGGACATCATCACGATCTTCGGGACCTACGACATCGTGATGGGCGAATGTGACCGGTGAGCGGGAACCCGCCCACCGAAAATGATCGAGAGCAGGCATGACGTTGTCGGAGAAATATAAAGACGAGATCGCCGAAATCCTGGCGCGCTATCCGGTGAAACGGTCGGCGCTGATTCCCCTGCTGTACCTGGCCCAGCGCGAGCACGGCTACGTCACGGAAGCGGCGATGACCGAGATCGCCGGCCTGCTGAAGCTGACGCCGCCGCAGGTCTACGAAACCGCCACCTTCTATACGATGCTCAATCTGAAGAAGGTGGGCAAGTTTCACATCCAGGTGTGCAAGTCGCTCATGTGCGCGCTGGTCGGATCGGATACGGTCATCGGCTGGATCACGACGAAGCTGGGCATCGCGCCCGGTGAAACGACCGCGGACGGCCTGTTTACGTTGAGCGCGGTCGAATGTCTGGCCGCTTGCGGGACCGGACCGATGATGCAGATCAACGACGATTATTACGAGCGGCTGACCGAACAGAAGGTCGACCAGATTCTGGCCGATCTGAAAACGAACGGCGCCAGCTCATTGAAGAGCGGTCCCTATATGTGGCCGGAACCGGCCAAGAAGTGAGCCCTGCGGCAGCGCTCGTTGTGCCCGACAGAAGTTGCTCGGTCGTACGCTCCACGAGCGGCGAACGACGAACGACGGATTGGTGAGATGCCGACGTACGAACTGGTCCTTTTGAAAAACATGTCCCAGCCGGGCTACGGCGGTTCGCTCGCCGAGTATGAGCAGACCGGCGGCTATCAGGCGCTGCGGAATTCCCTGGGGAAGATCCCCCCGGCGGAAGTGACGGCGAAGGTGATGAAGTCCGGCCTGCGCGGACGGGGCGGTGCGGGATTCCCGACCGGCGTGAAGTGGGGATTTCTGCCCAAGGACTATCAAGGCCCGCGCTATCTCTGCTGCAACGCGGACGAAAGCGAGCCCGGCACGTTCAAAGACCGCCAGCTGATGGAGCGCGATCCGCACCAGGTGCTCGAAGGGATCGTCCTGGCTTGCTACGCGATTGGCGCGGAGTCGGCCTACATTTATATCCGCGGCGAAATGGTCTTGGGCTCGAAGATCCTGGAGCGGGCCATCGGCGAAGCGCGTGCGGCCGGTTATATCGGCAAGAACATCCTCGGAACCGGAGTGAACGTGGACGTCTGGGTCCATCGCGGCGCCGGCGCCTATATCTGCGGAGAAGAGACGGCGCTGCTGGAGTCGCTGGAAGGCAAGCGGGGCCTGCCGCGGGTGAAACCGCCGTTCCCAGCCACCCACGGTCTCTACAATAAGCCGACCGTCGTGAACAATGTGGAGACGTTGGCCAATCTTCCGCATATCCTGAACCGCGGTCCCGAATGGTTCTCCTCGATCGGTTCGCCGCCCAAGAGCACCGGCACCCGCGTATTCTGCGTCAGCGGCCACGTGAAGCGGCCCGGCAACTACGAACTGCCGATGGGCATCACGTTCCGCGAGTTGATCTATGAACATGCCGGCGGTCTGCGTGGGGATAAGCCGTTGAAGGCCTTCATTCCCGGCGGCGCCTCGGCCCCGTTCCTGACCCCGGATCATCTCGACGTAAAACTGGACTTCGAATCGGTCGCGGCCGCCGGGTCCATGCTCGGGTCGGGCGGCGTGACGGTGATGGAAGAGGGCACCAGCATGGTCTGGGCCGCGCTGCGGCTGATGGAGTTCTTCTATCACGAGTCGTGCGGCAAATGCAGTCCCTGCCGGGAAGGCAGCTCCTGGCTCGTCCAGACGATGCGCCGGATCGTCGCCAAACGCGGGCGGATGCAGGATCTTGAAACCCTGTCGGATCTGTGCAAAAACATCGCCGGGCGGACGGTCTGTGCCTTCGGCGACGCCGAAGTCTCGCCGATCATGAGCACGCTGAAACATTGGCGGCACGAATACGTAACCCTCATTCACGAGGCGGAATCCGCCAGCTTGATTCGACCGGAATCGACGGGAGCGCGACACTGACCCATGCCTGACCAGACCGCCGATATGGTGCGCGTGACGATCGACGGCACCCCCGTCTCCGTCCCCAAGGGGACGCTCGTCATCGAAGCGGCCCGCCGCGTCGGCGTCATGATTCCGCACTTCTGCTATCACCCGAAGCTGAAGCCCGACGCCAACTGCCGCATGTGCCTGGTCGAAGTCGAAAAGATGCCGAAACTGCAGACCGCCTGCAGCACGCCGGTCTCGGAAGGCATGAGCGTACGTACGGCCACAACGGTCGTGAACGACGCGCATAAGTCTGTGCTCGAGTTCATCCTCGCGAATCATCCGCTCGATTGTCCGGTGTGCGACCAGGGAGGACGTTGCGACCTGCAGGATTTCTCCCATCAATACACTGCCACCACCAGCCGGTTCGTCGAAACCAAGCGCATCTTCCAGAAAGAATATTTCAGCCCGCTGATCGAAACGCAGATGAACCGCTGCGTGCAGTGTCTGCGCTGCGTCCGCTATTGCGACGAAGTGATGGACGTCAAAGCGCTCGCGCCGGTCGGCCGGGGCACGATGACGGAGATCAAACATTTCGGTCCGCACCCGCTCGATTGCGAATTCTGCGGCGGCTGCGTGCAGATCTGCCCGGTCGGCGCCATCACAAGCCGCCTCTCGATGTACGAGTATCGTCCCTGGATGCTCAAACGGGCCGATACGGTCTGCGGCTACTGTGGCGATGGCTGTCAGATCACCGCGCAGACCAAGAACAACCAGTTGATCGAGATCAATTCCGCCCACGGCGCCGGCCGCAACAACGGCGACCTCTGCGCCAAGGGATTCTTCGGCTTTCATGTCGCAGGCCATCCCGAGCGTCTGACCCAGCCCTTGATCAGACGGAACGGCGCACTGGTGCCGGCCACCTGGGAAGAAGCTCTGGAGTTTATCGCCGAGCGGGCCGGCGGCATCAAGCAGGCGCACGGCGGCCAAGCCTTCGGCGGACTGATCACCGGCCGGTGTACGAACGAAGAACTGTATCTGTTCCAGAAATTCATGCGTCTGGCGATCGGGACGAACAGCGTCGACAGCAGCGCCCGGTACGGACATTTCAACGGCATCCAAGCCATGCGGCGCGTCCAGGGGACGCACCGCTGGACGGTCACGTTCGAGGACCTGACTGCAGCCGACGTCCTGTTGCTCGTCGGAACGAACATCACCGAGACCAATCCGATCACCGGCCTCAAGATCAAGGAAGCCGTCAAGAAACGGCATGCGACGCTCATCACGATCGAATCGCTCCAGCCCGCCATCGGCACGATCAGCAACATCGCGAATCTGGCACAGCATCATTTCTGCGTCACGCCGGATCAATTCCGTACCGCCGTCCTCGGGCTGCTGAAAGCCGTCGCAGAATCGGGGCTGATCGCAGCGGACATTCAACCGTCTCCTTTCGCCAAGGCGGCGACTGCGGCGTTGCAGGCGCTGTCGTGGGCCGCCGTTCAGACGGCCACGGGACAGGATCAGGCGGGCTATATCGCCGCCGCCCGGGCGCTGGCCGCCGGCAAACGCGTCGTCGTGGTGACGGGACAAGGACTCCTCCGGCACGAGCAGGGTTACGCCGGAGCCATGAACCTGCTGGATCTGCTCCTCCTGCTCGGCAAGCTGTCGCAACCCGGCTGCGGATTCGCCCCGCTGGCCGAGGAAAACAACGATCAGGGCGCGGTGGAAATGGGCGCCGTCGCCGAATTTCTCCCCGGCCCTTCCGACATGACCGACCGGACGGGGCGGGATCGCGTGGCGCGGCTCTGGAAGGAAGAAGCCCCGCCCAACGGCGGCGCCTCGCTGGTCGAGATGCTCGACCGCGCCAGGGCCGGCATCCTGAAGAGTCTCTTCGTCGTCGGCGAGAATCCGGTGGCCAGTCTGCCGGCCCCGATGCGCGTGCGGGACGCGCTCGGCAAGCTCGATCTGCTGGTCTGTCAGGACTTGTTCCTGACCGAGACCGCCGCCCTGGCCCATGTGGTCCTGCCGGTCTGTTCGTCGTTCGAAAAGGACGGCACCTTTACCAATACGGAAGGCCACGTGCAGGCGGTCCGCCCGGCGATCGAGCCAATCGGCGAGGCCCGGCCGGACTGGGAAATTTTCGTCGCGCTCTCAATCCTCATGGGCGTGCCTTTGGAATATGCGGAGAGCCGTGAAATTTTGAAGGAGATCCGGAGCCTGATTCCCGGCTATGGATCCCTCGGCCCGGCCCCGCTCCCGACGAAGGTCGATCGCGCAACCATCGACGGTTATCTGGCCCAAGGATTCGACCGGGATCTCGCCGCCCGCTACCGGCCGGCGCCGGCGCGGCCGCGGCCCGACGGGACCGTCCAAGTGGATTTGGTGCAGAGCCTCTTCCACTCGGGAAAATTTTCGACGAGATCGAAAGGGCTGGTGCAAATCGAGGGGCGCGGTACGCTGCGCCTCAATCCTCGGGACGCCGCGCGCTTCGCGCTGGTCGACGGCAATCGCGTCCGGCTCTCGAACGGACAAGGGGAAGTGACGGCGGAAGTGAAAGTGGTCGAACGGGTGCCTGAAGGACAGGCCTGGTTCCCGGATCACTTCAGCCAAGACGTGGGGAAACTCTTTGACTGTGTGCTTGACCCCGAAACGAAGGTTCCGTACATCCGGACCACCTCCGTCTCGCTGGTGAAGGTCTCGTAATGCAACGTCGCGGCTCGAAGCAGCCGCTCATCCAGGGGTGCCATCGTGACTGAACTCAGTTTGCGTCTCGCTGTCTCGCTCGCCCAGATCGCCGCGGTGATGGGCATTGTCATGTTGACCGTGATGATCCTCACCCTCGCCGAGCGCAAGGTGCTCGGCTGGATGCAGGATCGCATGGGTCCGATGGAAGTCGGCCCCTACGGCATCCTCCAGCCGATCGCCGACGGATTGAAGCTCTTCTTCAAGGAAGACATCGTACCGGCCGGGGCGAACAAGTTCATGTTCAGCCTCGCCCCGATTCTGGCGATGGTCCCGGCCCTGATCGGATTCGCCGTCATTCCCTTTGGACCCGACCAGACGATCGATGTGTTCGGCATGACGATCAAGCCGTTCGTCATCAGCGACATCAACATCGGCATTCTCTACATTCTGGCCTTCGCCTCCATCGGCGCCTACGGCATCATCCTGGGCGGCTGGGCCTCCAACAGCAAGTACTCACTGCTCGGCGGACTCCGGTCGGCGGCGCAGGTCATCAGCTACGAATTGAACGTCGGACTGGCCATCGTCGGCGTGTTGATCATGGCGGGTTCGCTTAGCCTCGTGAAGATCACGGAAGCGCAGGCGGGCGGATTCTGGCATTGGTACGTGTTCGCCTTCCCGGCGCCGCAGATCTTCGCGTTCGTCGTCTACGTCATCTCGGCCGTGGCCGAAACGAACCGCGTCCCCTTCGACTTGCCGGAAGCGGAAAGCGAGCTCGTGGCCGGCTTCTTCACCGAATACAGCGGCATGCGCTTCGCCTTCTTCTTCATCGCGGAGTACGCCAACATGGTGCTGGTCTCCTGCGTCGCCGCCGCCATGTTCCTGGGCGGCTGGAACGCGCCCTATCCGGGCACCATTCTCGCGCAGATCGGGCTGGGGGGATTCGCCTGGATGGAAGGCGTGGCCTGGTTCACCGTGAAGGTCTACTTCTTCCTGTTCCTGTTCTTCTGGCTCCGCGCAACCCTGCCGCGGTTGCGGTACGACCAATTGATGAAGTTCGGCTGGAAGGTCATGTTGCCGATCGCCCTCGGTAACATCGTCGTGACCTCCATCGCCATGTACATCTACAATCAGCTGAAGTAAGGGTTCGCGACGACCATGGCACAGGCAACGGGCACGCAACGCTTCCTCGACTGGCTGAAGACGATCACGTTCTACGAACTGCTGGTCGGGATGAAAGCCACGATGTCGCACTTGCTGCACTACAAGCCGATCACGCTCCAGTACCCGCACGAGAAGCGCACCCTGCCGGACAACTATCGCGGTATGCTCGCGCTGCTCCGGTACGACGACGGCACGGAAAAGTGCGTCGGCTGCGACCTGTGCGAAGCGGCCTGCCCCTCGCGGGTGATCCGCGTGGTGAGCGGTGAGATTCCCGGCGAGCCGACGAAGCGCTACTCGAAAGAGTACTACATGGACATGACGCGCTGCCTGTTCTGCGGGATGTGCGTCGACGCCTGTCCCGTGGACGCCCTGGGCATGACGCAGGAATTCGAATGGGCGGTCTACGACAAGCGGCAGCTCCACCTGAACAAGCAGCAGCTGCTGGCCATCGGCGACCGCGCCTTTCCCGTGCGAGAGAAGCGGTTGGAACTTCAGCATCCGAACGTCGCGTTTTTCAACGTGGCGTTCAAGCACGTGCCGCAGAAACCGAATTGAGGCCGGCCGATCGAGACGCCCGCCTCCGACACAACGGAAGCAGGCCGTGATCGCTGTGTGCCCAAGTCTGACGGGTCGTTGAGGGAGGACTGTGGAGCAGCTGTTCTTCGGATATTTCGCCGGCGTGATCGTTCTGACGGCGATCCTGGTCGTCGCCTTGAAGAACCCGATCTACAGCGCGCTGTCGTTGCTGATCCTGTTCTTTCACGTCGCGGGCCTGTACGTGACGCTCCACGCCGAATTTCTAGCGGCCGTGCAGATCATCGTGTACGCCGGGGCGATCCTGGTCCTGTATCTGTTCGTCGTCATGTTGCTCAATCTCAAACAGGACGACAGTTATCACGGCCAATGGCGGGCCGCGGCCTTCGTCGGCGCGCCGCTGCTCATCGAGTTCGTCATCCTGATCGCCCGCGGGATGGCCGCGGCGCCGGCGGACGCTCCCCGGCCCGACATCGAGAGTGGTGAAAACACGTTGGCGATCGGCGAGACGCTGTTTTCGACCTATCTGTTCCCGTTCGAAGTCGCCTCGCTGATCCTGCTCGTGGCGATGATCGGCGCCATCGTCCTGGCCAAACGGGATGTGACGGAGTCCACCGCCCCATGACCATCCCCGTCTCTTACTATCTGGTGCTGAGCGCGGTGGTCTTTTTGACCGGGATGGTCGGCGTCCTGATCCGACGGAACATCATCGCCATTCTCCTGTCGGTGGAGCTGATGTTGAACGCGACGAACATCAATTTTGTCGCGTTCTCGGAACATCTGCACGATCTGGGCGGGCAGGTCTTCGTGTTTTTCGCCCTGACCGTGGCGGCGGCGGAAGTGGCGGTCGGCTTGGCCATCATCATCGCGCTGCATCGGGCCAAGGACACGATCAACGTGGAACAATTCAATTTACTGAAGTGGTAGCCCGTTCATGTATGCGCTGATTCCACTGCTCCCGCTCGCGGCGTTTCTGGTGCTCGGCCTGGCCGGCTCGCGCATCAAGGAACGGGCGCACCTGGTCGCGGTTCCGGCCGTTGTATTATCCTGGCTGCTGTCGGTCGGCGCTTTCATCGAGGTCGCGCAAGGGGCTCCCATCGCGCAGACCCTGTACAGCTGGATCACCGCCGGCGCCTTGGACGTCCATATCGGACTCTACATCGACCGGCTGACCGCCGTGATGCTCATCCTCGTCACCACGGTCAGCTCCCTCGTGCACGTCTACACGATCGGCTACATGCACGGCGAGGCGGGCTACGCGCGGTTCTTCAGCTACATCGCGCTGTTCACCTTCTCCATGCTCATGCTGGTGCTCGCCGACAATCTATTGCAGCTCTTCGTCTTCTGGGAAGCGGTCGGGCTCTGCTCCTATCTGCTCATCGGCCACTGGTACGAACGGGCCGCCGCCTGCGCTGCCGCCACCAAGGCGTTCCTCGTGAACCGGGTCGGCGACTTCGGATTCATGCTCGGCCTCCTGTTGGTCTGGTACTCCTTCGGTTCGTTGAACTATCTGGAGATCTTCCCCGCCGCGCACGAAGCCGGCGCCCTCACGATGAACGTCCTCGGCCCCTTTGGCGGGACGTGGGACGTGTCAGTCTTCACCCTGATCTGCTTGCTCTTGTTCACCGGTGCGGTGGGGAAGTCGGCGCAAGTGCCGCTGCATGTGTGGCTGCCGGACGCGATGGAAGGGCCCACGCCTATTTCCGCGCTGATCCATGCCGCCACGATGGTCACCGCCGGCGTGTTCATGGTGGCCAGACTGGCGCCGATCTACAATTTGTCCCCGACCGCGATGACGGTGGTCGCCCTCGTCGGCGCCGCAACGATGGTGCTCGGTGCGACGATCGCCCTCACCCAGACCGACATCAAGCGCGTCGTGGCTTACTCCACCGTCAGCCAGCTCGGCTACATGGTCATGGCCTGCGGCCTCGGCGCCTATACGGCCGGCATGTACCACTTGCTGACGCACGGCGCCTTCAAGGCGCTGCTCTTCCTCGGCTGCGGCTCGGTGATCATCGCGCTGCACCATGAGCAGGACATGCGCCACATGGGTGGATTGAAAGACAAACTGCCGGTGACCTATTGGACCTTTATCGTCGGCTCGCTGGCCTTGGCCGGCTTCCCGTTGACCGCCGGTTTCTTCAGCAAAGACGACCTGCTCGTGTCCGCCTGGTCGTCCGGCCCGCTGGGTCAGGTCCTGACGCTGCTCGGGCTGTTGACGGCGTTGATGACGGCTTTCTACAGTTTCCGCCTGGTCTTCGTGACGTTCTGGGGGCCCTCGCACGTCGATCCGCACCATGCCAAGCATGTGCACGAACCCTCGCAGACGATGACGATTCCGCTCATCGTGCTGGCCGTATTGAGCATCGTTGCGGGCTACGTCGGGATTCCGTCGTTCCTCGAACCGGTCTTCGCGCAGGGCGAAGCGGGAGCGGCCCACCACGGCGAGGCCGGACTCGTCATCATGATCGTGGCGACGCTGATGGGCCTCACGGGCATCGCCGCCGCCTATTACGTCTATGTCCTGAACCCGCAGCTGCCCGACCGGATCGCGCGGCAGTGGACAAGTCTCTATGAAGGCTCGCTCAACAAATGGTATGTGGACGAAGCCTACGACCGAGCGTTCGTCCGGCCGACCTTCGGGCTGGCCGCCGACATGTGGAAGCGGATTGATGTCGCAATCATCGACGGAGCCGTGAACGGGCTCGCCCGTGGGATTGCCTGGAGCGGATGGCTGCTCCGGCTGATCCAGAGCGGACAGACGCAACATTATGCGCTCGCGATGGCCGCGGGCATCGCGGTCCTGGTCACGATTTTCCTGGTGTGGTAGGCAACCCGGCTGCAACGAATGGCGATTGACGTATGACGAGTTCGTTCCCCTGGCTGACCCTGTTGATTCTGATCCCGCTCGCCGGCGCGGCCGCGGTGTTCTTCGTCCGGGAAACGCACGTCCGCATGACCGCGCTCGGCGTCACGCTGGCCGACCTCGTATTGTCTCTTCCCCTGTGGTGGTTGTTCGACGGGTCCTCGAGCCAGATGCAGTTCGCGGAAAACGCCGTCTGGATCGCCTCGCCGCCGATCCATTACCACCTGGGCCTGGACGGGATCAGCCTGCCGCTCGTCCTGATGACGACGATGCTCATGCCGCTCTGTGTGGCGATCTCCTGGCGCGCGATCGAGACACGCCTCCGCAGCTTCATGGCCGTGCTGCTGATCATGGAAGGAGCGATGATCGGCGTCTTCGCCGCGCTCGACTTCGTGCTCTTTTACGTGTTCTGGGAAGCCATGCTCATTCCGATGTATCTGCTCATCGGCGTCTGGGGCGGCCCGAACCGGCTGTATGCCGCCATCAAATTCTTCCTCTATACCCTGGCCGGCAGCATCCTGCTCCTGGTCGCGATCCTCGCGCTGTATTTCCAGGGCGGCCACACATTCGATATCGTGCAATTGAGCCAACAGAGCTATGCCCCGCAGCTGCAATTCTGGCTCTTCCTGGCGTTCTTTGCCGCCTTCGCGGTCAAAGTCCCGATGTTCCCGTTCCACACCTGGCTACCCGACGCCCACGTGGAAGCGCCGACCGCCGGCAGCGTGATCCTCGCCAGTGTGCTCCTCAAGATGGGCACCTACGGCTTCCTGCGGTTCAGCCTGCCAATGCTCCCGGATGCGTCGAAGAGTTTCACGCCGATGATCGTGACATTGTCGATCGTCGCCATCGTCTACGGCGCCTACATGGCCTTGGCGCAAGCCGACATCAAGAAGCTCATCGCCTATTCTAGCGTGAGCCACATGGGATTCGTGACCCTCGGACTGTTCATGTTCAACCAGCAGGGCATCGAGGGGGCGGTGATGCAGATGGTCAACCACGGTATCACGACCGGCGGCTTGTTTCTC
This sequence comes from Nitrospira sp., assembly GCA_046350995.1. GTDB lineage: Bacteria > Nitrospirota > Nitrospiria > Nitrospirales > Nitrospiraceae > Nitrospira_D. Next base: position 41,765 of record JAXLZJ010000026.1, on the reverse strand, counting down.
TGCGTCGGCGTCATCTATGAGCGGACGCACAGCCGGCAGATCGCCGATAATGTCGGCTTGACCAAGCCGATGCCGCGGTATGCCACCCTGCTCGTCATTTTCGCGCTGTCGTCGCTGGGGCTGCCGGGAACCAACAGTTTCGTCGGTGAATTCATGGTGCTGGCCGGCACCTTCCTCTGGAGCAAGATCGCCACGGCGCTCGCCTCGCTCGGCATCATTCTCGCGGCGGCCTACATGCTCTGGATGATTCAGCGCGTGGCCTTTGGCGTGCCGTCGCCTCAGCACTTGCCGAAACTCACGGACCTCGACCGGCGCGAGATGGCCACCCTGATTCCGCTTGTCGTCTTCGTCTTCTGGATCGGCTTGTATCCCAACCCGATCCTGAGCCGGATGCATGCCTCCGTCATTAACGTCGTCGCCCGAACCACGCCCCAAGGCCCGCCGGAGTCGCCGACATCCACCGGGCAAAACGGGCTCACTCCGGTACCGGTGCAAGCCGCCCACACGACATCATCCCCGGAGGGAACTCAGCGATGACCCTCTCGGCCCACGATCTGTTCGCCATACTGCCCGAGTTGCTGGTGATTCTCGCGGCCTGTGCCGTCTTGGCCCTGGACCCGATCACGCCGCCTTCGCGCAAAGACGGGCTGGCGTGGCTCAGCCTGGGCACGATGGCCGTCTGCATGGGCCTCACCGCCGCCCGGATGAGTGATCCGACGACCGCGTTCGGCGGCATCGTAGTGGTCGATGCCTACTCCTGTTTCTGGAAACTGCTCCTCTATTTTGTCACCGGCCTCACAGTGCTCCTCTCTTTTTCATATTTGAAGGAGGAGCGGCTCTATTTCGGCGAATACTACGGCTTCGTCCTCCTGGCGCTTGCCGGCATGATGGTGATGGTCTCTGGCGCCGACCTCCTGACGATCTACCTCGGCACCGAGTTGATGTCCCTCTCCCTGTACGTAATGGCGGGCCTCAAGCGGACCGAACCGAAATCGCTGGAGGCTTCCGCCAAGTATTTCGTCCTGGGTGCCTTCTCCTCCGGCATTCTGCTCTACGGCATTTCGCTCTTGTACGGCGCCGCCGGCAGCACTCAACTCACGGCGATCGCGACCGCCCTGTCGGGCCGCAGCCTGGGTGATCCGCTCTTGCTCGTGGCTACCATCCTGATTGCCGTGGGATTCAGCTTCAAGCTGGCGGTCGTCCCGTTCCACATGTGGACCCCCGACGTCTATCAAGGCGCACCGACCTCGGTCACCGCCTTCATGGCCGTGGCCGCCAAGGCCGCCAGCTTCGGCGCCTTCGTTCGGGTCTTCGTGGAAGGACTCGGCGGCCTCAAAGCGAACTGGTCGGCCATCTTCCTGCTACTGTGCATCGGCACCTTAGTGTTGGGTAACATCGTCGCGTTGGTGCAAACGAACGTGAAGCGGATGCTCGCCTACTCCAGCATCGCGCACGCAGGCTACGCCTTGATCGGCATCGTCGCGGCGGGCCGCCTAGACGGTAGGGCCGCTCCTTCCGGTATCGCAAGCGTCATGCTCTATATCGCGCTCTACGCCTTCATGACGTTCGGCGCCTTCGCTATCGTCGCCATGTTGCGCAAAGGCGGGCTGGAAGGAGAGGAGATCGACGACTTCAGCGGCTTGGCCAAGCGGCACCCGCTCGCGGCCCTGCTGATGCTGGTCTTCATGGTCTCACTTGCCGGCATCCCCCCGACCGCAGGCTTCATCGGCAAGTTCTATGTCTTTATGTCGGCGGTGCAGGCCGGACTGACCTGGCTCGCCGTCCTGGCGTTGGTCTTCGCGGCCATTTCGGCGTACTACTACCTGCGCCTGGTAATGGTGATGTACATGCGGGAGCCCGGTGAGGTCACTGCCATGTCGCCGCGGCTGGTCATGTCGCCGACCCTGTCCATCGTGCTGGCCTGCGCCCTGGCCGGCGTCGTCCTGTTCGGACTCTACCCGAATCCCATAGTGAATCTGGCGGCTCAGGCCGCGCTGTCCTTCAAGTAGTCGGGTTTGTCGAAACAAGTGCGCCTCCGTCGCGCACATGCTAGGCTCACGACGATCCGTTCGCCGCACATCGCATCACAGGGGCGCCCTGAACGATGGTACCGGTCCTGCACTTTCTCCTCGATGTACTCAAGTACTTCCAGCGGCACGGCTGCGCCAGCCTGGCCGCCTCACTGGCCTTCTTCTCGCTGCTGTCGCTCTTTCCGCTCGTGTTCCTGCTCCTGTACGGAATCAGCTTCCTCGTCAGCCAGGACGTGATCGGAGAACAATTCCTGTTGAGTTTCCTCAAGGGCTTCCTCCCTTCGCTGGGAGAGCGGTTGGCCGAGGAACTGCACCGCCTAAGTGCCCTCGAAACCGTCCGCTGGGTGGTCTTTCTCTCGTTCGCCTGGTTCGGCGCGCTGGTATTTTACGAGTTGGATTACGCGCTGAATGTGGTCTTCGAAAGCACCTGGCGCCGGCACCCTCTGATCTCGACCGCCATTTCCGTCGCCTCGCTTGGCGCGACCGGACTCCTGCTGATCATTTCCTACGTCGCGACACAGATCATCAACTTCCTTACCCGCTATGTCCCGAGCCTCTGGGGACTCGACTTGGTCGGTCTCGCGGCCCACGACTTCCTGCTTACCTATACCGTCCCGTTCGCTCTGGCCTCGCTCACCGTGACCGCCCTCTACCGCTTGGTCCCGCGCCGCCGGCCCGAATGGCGGGAGGCCATGATCGGAGGGTTGACGTTCGGCTTGCTCTGGGTGGCGGCCAAACTGCTGTTCGTCACCTACAGCGGCTATGCCACCGTCTACGTCAGGCTCTACGGATCGCTGCTCGAGATCGTGCTCATGTTGCTCTGGGTGTACTATTCGGCGTCGCTGCTGCTCTTCGGCGCCGTCGTCGCGCATAAGCTCCAGCAGCACGCCCAAGCCGCCGCTCCCCCGAGCCCCGTCTCCTCAGCCGCCTAAGCCCACTCCCCACTGACAGCCTGCAAACCCAATAGTCTGGCCGATTTGGGTCGGTGCAACTTCCTCCGTTTTTCTAGGCCTTCCCCCTCTTCCCCGATAGAATAGCCACCGTCACAAAGGGGAGTATTATGTCCGACGATTTCGGCAAAGAAATGCTGATGCTGGGCGGTACGATTGCGGGCTTTATCGCGGCGCTGTTGACCGTGATGGAGAAACTGCTCGACATCCAGCACCGGATGCAAACCCGGAAGGGAGAAAAGGACGCCCCCCGACAAGAGCGCTCGGCGCCGGAGACGGCCTCGACGATCGACTTCTTTTCGTCGAAGCCCCTGCGCGGCTCATCCTATCTGCTCTTGTATGAAACCAGCGTGATCGTCGCCGCCGGGGTCATGCTGAACTATGTCGGCCTCACTCTCAGCCGGCACATGGAAAGCATTCTTTTCTTGGATATGACCGGCACGGCCCTCGTGGCCTTTCTGCTTGGTCCCTGGTGGGGCGCCATCGTGGCCCTGCTGTCAAACTCCGTGGTGAACTGGCTGCTGTACCCGGAAGCCGGCGCCGACGTCGTCATCTTCCCCTGGTCGCTCGTCAATATGACCGGAGCGCTCTTCTGGGGCGTGCTGGCCCGGCAGGCCAGTTTTCAAAAATATGTGCGGACCCCCAAGAGTTCGGCCCTCGCGCATACCTGGTTCCTGTTGAGCTTCGGGTTGGTCGGCGCCGTGGTCATGAGCATCCCGGGCACCTTGGTCCAGGCCGCGCTGAACGAACGGACCATCTTCGCGCTCAACCCCGAGGTTGCCGAATCGCTGAGCGCCCGCGTCACGCAATGGGAGAGCGCCGTCCAAACGTCGCTCGCCTCGATCCTCGGCGTGCAGTGGAGCGAAGACATCGGCTGGTACGTCGTGAATTGGTTCCAGAACTGCGTGCGCTACATTCCTGACAAGACGATGAGCGCGGCGATCGCCCTCGTCGTTCTGAAGTACGGGTACCCGCTCTTCGAACAGGAATTGATCCACGGCGGGCCGGAAGGTGAACGCCCAGGCGACGAACGCATGTTGCCGCTCGTGCTCGGCCTACTCTACGCTCCGTCGTACGCCACCCTAATCAGTAGTGAGAGTTATGCCGGCATGCAGTACTGGCCGCTCTGGTCGCTGCCGTGGGTCTTCATTGTGATGGGGTATTTCAACCTGCGCTATTGGGGACCATCGGACGAAAGCTTGCAGGAAGCCAGACTCCAGCGGGCCGAACGGTACGCCCGCGCGCTGAAACCGATCGGGAAGGAGCCGTCCTACGAATTTTGCCGGCGGCTGACGTTCGTCACACTCGTGGCCAGCCTCTTATTCGCTCTCTGCCTACCGATTCTTTTAATGGACTTTTACCGCGTGACCTTCAAATTCTTCTGCGTCGTCTATGGCTTCCTCCTCGTTGTCCATCTGATCCGGGTCGCCATCGCCCAGAATATCTCCGTGGCGCGGGCAGACTGACGATTCCGGCAGTCGAGCGACAGGACACCGGCCAATAGCGCACGAGACTCAAGCCCTGTGCAGCTGTAGATAGTGGACGATCGCGGAGTGGGTGACGAGTCCGATGACTTGCCCCTCCTGCACGACCACGAGACGGTCCCATCCTTCCTGATTCATCCGTTGCATCGCCTCGAGAACCGGCGCGTTCGGTTCGATCATGAGGCCCGGCGAAGCAGGTCGCATGATCTGCCCCACTGATTTCCAATTCCACAGGGTTTGCGGAACGGTTTGAACGTCGAGCACCGTCACCAGCCCGGCCAGACTCCCGTCTGACACGACCGGGAATCCTCCGTACCCATGCGACACGAAGTACTGATTCACCGCATCCGCCACCGTACAGTCGGACGGAATAGACACCACCGTCTGGACCATCAACTCCCGGACCGGTACGGCAGCCAAGGATTGACGGAGTCTCGCCTGCCGCCGGCTCGCCAGCGCGGTCGCGAAAAGAAACGTCGCCATAAAGATGATCCAGCTGCCGTTGGACGCCATGGACTCCGGCAAATCCCCGCTCAAGGCGGCCACCACAACTGTGACACCGGCCAAGCCGAACAGCACGCCGAACACCAACCCGATCATGGACGCCTGCACCGTAGCCCGATAAAAATCCTTTCCCCAGGCCCAAAGACCGGCGCGGAGAATCCTCCCGCCATCCAAAGGGAAGCCGGGGATCAGGTTAAAGAGACCGAGTTGCAGATTGACGAACCCCAGCAGACTCCCGAGCATCACGAGGCCCCGCCAGGACTTCGGATCTCCGGTCACTCCAGCCAGTTCGACGGACCCCAAGCAGAAGAGTCCGATACAGACACTAACCGCAGGACCCGCGATGGCGATCAAAAATTCGGCTCTTGGATGAGGCGGTTCCTCTCTCATATGCGCGACACCGCCGAAGATGAACAACGTGATCTGACTGATCGGAATCCGATAGCGTAAAGCGATGTAGGAATGGCCGAGTTCATGGAGCAGCACGGACAGAAACAACAACAGCGCCGCGACCGCCCCCATGGCCCAATACCGCCCGTCTGACAAACCGGGCAAGTTGGCGGGAAGAAATCCCGTGGCCAAGCTTCCGGTGACGAAGAGAAAGACGAGAAACCAGGACGCATGGACACGGATGGGAATGCCGAGCGCATGGCCGATGTGCCAAGAGGGCAGTTGCATGGCTCCACCGTAACAGTCGAATATTCAAAGGGTCAACTCTTCTTCAGCTGCCTTCAGGTATACTAGACCTCATGTCACTCCTGCACCGACATCGTCTCTCCATCGTTCTCGCTTTGGCCGGAATCTTCGCCCTGATCTCCCCGCCGATCGGACGGGCGCAGGTCGTCAAATCAGGTCCACCGGCTTGCCCCGGCATCGCGCTGACCTTCGACCTCTGTCCCGTCAAGAAAAGCCCGGGGTATGACCGCGCGTTGGTGGACTATTTGATCGAACATCAGATCCCCGCCACGTTCTTCATGTCCGGGAAATGGATCGCGAAACACGACCCGGAAGTGGAACAGCTCCTCGGCATCGGATTCTTCGAAGTCGGCACCCACGGCGAAGTCCATGCCCATCTCCCGATGCACGACGCCAAGGAACAACGGGAAGAAATCGCCGCCCCGGTCAGGTTCTTGAGCGGACATTACGCCCACGACACGACCCTCTTCCGCCCGCCCTACGGCGAATACAACGACACCACCGTAGAGGTCGTAAAGCAGCTCGGCTTGCGCTTCATTCAGTGGAACATCGAATCGGGGGACCCCGATCCGACCCTCACCGCCGATCAAATCGCGGCCCGCATTGAAAAGCGCGCGAAGCCCGGCAGCATCGTCGTCCTGCACGCGAACGGCAAGGGGAAGCAGACACGGGCGGTTATCGAACGGTTGACGACCGAGATCCTGCCGCGCAAATCCTTGAAACCCATGACCGTCAGCGAACTGCTGGTCTGCGATCCCAAGGCCCGATGAGCGCGCCCGCAATCAGACCGATGCAGTCCGGGGATCGTGACACGGTCGTCGCGTTTCTGGCCGCCTCCGATCCCTGGAAGACGTTGGGCTACACGGCCGCCGACTGGACCCGCATTTTTTCCCCTATCCCGCAAGGCCGCGACACCCTCATCGCCACAATCGACGGGACACCTGCCGGGGTGGCCCTCATCCGGGAAAAGTTTTTGCTCGGCGATTATTTGGAACTGCTCGGTGTCGCCGAGTGGGCTCGCCACAGAGGCGTCGGAGCCGCACTGCTGGTCCATGTAGAACGGACCGTCTTCGCCAGAACAAAAAATCTGTTCGCCTGCGTCTCCGACTTCAACACCCCGGCCAGAGCCTTCTATAAGAAACAGGGATTTCAGGAAATCGGCCCCATGCCGGATTTCCTCATCCCCGGCAGCGCGGAGCTGCTGCTGCGAAAGACTGCCGGCCCGGCACGACAGCGCTCATAGCGTCTGGCAAGATCGCCTCGCACCCCTCCTCATATCTCTTCTTGCCATCAGCCATAGACCATCTGCTATAAGTTCCTCATATGAAGGTCACCAAGCTCCTCCATACCCGCATGCGCGTCAGCGACATGGAACAGACCATCGCGTTCTACACTGGCGTATTGGGACTAGAGGTGATCGAACGCAAGACCTCGCCGCGGGGCTCTCAGTTGGCCTTTCTGAAAGTTCCCAATAGTGACGAGTTGATCGAGCTGACCAGCTTTCCTCCGAGCGGCCCGGTGAAGGTGCAGGAGGATCTGGTGCACCTGGCGTTTCAAGTCGACAGCCTCGACGCCACCATGGCGTCGCTCTCTGCAATGAACGTCAAGATCACCGACGGACCGACGCAGACATCTTCCGGTAGCCGGTTTATTTTCATCGACGCCCCGGACGGCTACGAAATCGAGTTGATCGAGCGCCCGGCCGGCGTGAAGATCGTATAACGGCACCAACCCCTTTTCCTGCTCCACTCCTTCGTGCTACGTTTCTCGCCCGATTCGATCCTATAGACTTTCTAGAGGAGCCTCTGCATGAAGAACGGATTTTTTCGCGGCCATGGACTGGGCAACGATTACATCGTCATGGACCCCAAGGAACTGACCTTCAAACTGACCCCGAAGAACATCAAAGCCGTGTGCGATCGCAACTGGGGGCTCGGCAGCGACGGGATTCTTGCCCTGGTGCCCACCAAGAAAGCCGACTTCGGCCTGCGGATCTTTAATCCGGACGGGAGCGAGGCGGAGAAGTCCGGCAATGGATTGCGCATCTTCGCCCGCTATCTTCATGCGACAGGTAAAACGAAGAAGAAACATTTTACGGTCGAAACCAAAGGCGGTGTGGTCACGATCGACCTTCACGTCGACCGGCACGGCGACGCGAGTGCCGTCACGGTCGAAATGGGCCACGCGACGTTCAAGCCCGCGGCGCTCCCCTGTACCCTCGATGCACCGGAGTTGATTCAACGGCCGATCGAGGCCGCCGGCCAGTCGCTGGTCTTCACCGGCGTAAGCGTCGGCAACCCCCACTGCGTGGTCTTCAAGCAGGCCGGGCAATCCTGGTCCCGAGAAGATCTGCTGAAGCTCGGACCGGCGCTGGAAAACCACCCCCTTTTCCCCAAGCGGACGAACGTCCAGTTGGCCGTCCCAACCGGCCCCAAGGAGATCTTCATCCTGATTTGGGAACGGGGCGCGGGCGAAACCCAAGCCTCCGGCTCTTCCTCCTGTGCGGCCGCCAGCGCGGCGGTGCGTCTCGGGCTGGTCAAGAGTCCGGTCACGGTGAAAATGCCGGGCGGCACATTGAATATCGACGTGGCGGACGACTTCGCGTTGACGATGAAAGGCCCCGTCGCGGAAGTGGCGCGCGGGACACTCAGCCCGTCGTTCCTCCGCGGCCTCAAGTAGGGCTCTCGTCGGGCGTCAACCGGAAGAAATGTCGGCCTGGATCTTGGTATCCTGACGATTGACGCATGACGACCGACGCCCTGCAATCCAAACTCGACCATCTGCCGACCTCACCCGGCGTTTACCTGTTCAAGGATCGGGCAGGAGACTACCTTTACGTGGGGAAAGCGGCCTCCTTGGCCGACCGGGTCCGTTCGTATTTTCAGCGCACCGCCGACCACACGCCGAAGACCGCGCTCCTCGTCAGCCACATCGCCGATCTGGAAACCATCGTCACTCGCTCCGAGCTGGAAGCGCTGATTCTCGAGAGCAATCTGATCAAGCGCCATCGACCGCGCTTCAACGTCGTCTTGCGCGACGACAAGCAGTATCCCTATTTGCGCCTGCCGATCAAGGACCGCTTCCCCCGACTCTCGATCGTTCGCCGCGTCCAAAAAGACGGCGCGCTCTACTACGGGCCTTATACGCCGGCCGGCGCGCTACGCGAGACGCTGAAAGTCATCAAGAAATCGTTCCCGCTCGCGACCTGCACCATCGAGATCGACGGCACCGCGGAGCGGGCCTGTCTGGAGTTTGAGATCAAGCGGTGCATGGCCCCCTGTACCGGCCACCAATCGCAGGCCGACTATATGAGCATCGTCGGGCAGGTCCGCCAGTTCCTGGAAGGACGGGACCGCGAATTGCTGGACGACTTGCGCGGGCAGATGGAGGCCGCCGCGGAGCGCGAAGAATTCGAAGAGGCTGCCCGGGTACGGGACCGGCTCTTCAAGATCGAGCGCACCCTGGAAAAGCAGCGCATCACTCAGACCGCCTCGACCGATCAGGACGTGATCGGGTTGGCTCGCCAGGGAACGGCCGTGGATCTACAGCTTCTCTTTGTGCGCGGCGGCCTGTTGATCGGACGGAAAGACTTCTTCTGGCCGCAATCCGCCGATGTGAGCGACGAGGACCTCGTCCGGTCTGCGATCGAGCAGTTCTATAATAAGGATGGCCAGCCGCCGAAAGAGCTGTTGGCCCCCATCGAGTTGGCCGACGCCGATCTGATCGAACAATGGTTGAGCGAGAAACGCGGCTCGGTGGTCAAAGTCCTGGCGCCCGAACGAGGCACCAAACACCAACTCGTGCTGCTGGCCGAAGAAAACGCGGCTGCCGCCGTCGCTGACCATCTTCGCGACGAAGCGCTCGACCGGCAGGCGGTCGAAGATCTCAAGCGCATGCTGCACCTCGACCGCGCGCCGCGCCGGATCGAGGGCTTCGACATTTCCAATACGATGGGGGATCAGTCCGTCGCCTCGATGGTCGTCTGGGAAGACGGCGACATGAAGAAGGCGGACTACCGTCGGTTCAAAATCCAGACGGTGACCGGCGCCAATGACTTCGCCAGTATGCAGGAAGTCGTCGCGAGACGGTACGGAGACGCGGAAAATCTTGTACGACCGGACCTGATTCTGATCGACGGAGGCCTGGGTCAACTAGCCGCCGCGATGGAGGGCCTGAAGCAGATGGGGCACGCCGATCAGGCCATCTTCGGACTCGCCAAGGCGCGAGGCGAAAAGGAGGAGCGAATCTTTCTCCCAGGCCGAAAGAATCCGATCGTGCTTCGCCCAAACTCACCGGCCACACATTTGGTCCAGCGCATCCGCGACGAAGCCCATCGCTTCGCGCTGGCCTACCATCGCAAGCTGCGCGGCAAGGCCCTCGTGGCCTCGAAGCTGGACCAGATCATCGGCATCGGCGAGATCAAACGGGCCACGCTGTTGAGGCAATTCGGCAGCGTCGAGGGGGTCGCGACCGCCAGCACCGAAGCGCTCGAAGCTGCGGGACTGAGCCGCGAATCTATCGCGGAGCTCCGGAAGGCACTGGCCTGAGCTCCCCTCGCATTAGAAAATGAATTTCAGGCTGAACGTCCCCAGGTGGACCAGGGCGTGATAGGTGCCGTTGACGGTCGGATTGAGGTTGCCCGAGACGGTTCTTGATTCGTAGAACCACTCCTGGTACGCGATATCGAGGCCAATTCCCTTCGGCCACAACGCCGACTCCCCTCCACAGGGGATGGCTCCGAGAAACCGGCCGCCTTGTTTGCAGAGCAATCCCGCCCCGAAGGACAACGTATTGGACGCCAGCGAAATCGTGGCCGGATTAAAGGTCAGATCCGGCACGGGATCCTCCGTCCTCGTGTAGCCCACTCGAGCCGCCACGTCCCACCGCGGCAACCAAGCGGGACTGAGCCACTTATACTCGCTGCCGACCGAAACAACTTGCACCGTCCGCCACTGCCTCGGCTGCGGGAACATCGTGCCGTTTGCGAGATAGATGTTGAGATCCTTATGGGACTTCCAGACCACGAAGTCCACATCGCACTCGAGTTTCCACTCCCGTTCGGACGTGCGTACCGGCCAGACGGCGACGGCTCCGCTATACATCGGAGGAAGCGCAATGCTCGTGGAGGCATCCGCAACTTTCGAACCGTTGACCAGCAATGCGCCGTGCAAGGGCAACACTGCCTGGCTGCGATAGACGAAACCAATCGACGCCTGCGGCTTCCCGTCGCTATTCTTGATCGGGGTATAAAGGACGCTGGCGTTCATGCCCACCCCGGTACCTTTGCCGCTCAATTCCACCGACGAGCCGGCCGGAATCCCGAACGCACCCGCGCCGACCTGCTTCTGCTCCGCCTGCCCTTCCCCGATGAACTCGGCAAACGTATAGATATCGGCTCCCAGCCCGATTGAAAAATCGTCCGTGACTTTGACGGCCATCGTCGGCTTGATATCGAGCAACGGGAGCGTGGCTGAAGAGGCCGCGGTGTTGAATGGGCCATCGACGGGATACCGTGTATTCAACCCGAACGGAGTCGTCAGACCGAGTCCCATCGTGACGCGGGAGAGACTCGTCAGACCAAGCGAGCCGAGATTGGCACTGAGATAGGTATGACTCGGAGGAGGGAACACGGCACTGCCGCCGAAGTCTCCTCTCGTATCGCCCCCGTTGGATCCCTTGTACTTGATTGAGCCACCCATCAACGTCGTGCCGAAAATCGCTTGGACTCCCTCCACCTGGGTGAGTCCAGCCGGGTTGTAGTGAATCGCCGAGGCATCGTCCGCTTGAGCCGCGAAGGCATTGCCCTGTGCCGTCGCATTGGCTCCTTGCGGTTGAAACCGTAGCGCCTGGGACCAGGCATGAGAAGGGAGCAGGAGATAGCAGAGTCCGGCACAGAGCAGGTAGGGTGTCGTCCGGCACCCGGACGCAATACTTCGATTCCGGGACGATCGGGCTACTCTTGGAGCGGCTACGCCTACAGAGAGGGACATACGCTCCTCTTCGGATTCGCTCGTTGCCCAAGCGTTATAGCGTCAAATCCCCATTCTCTCAAGTCCGACCCTATTGTCCTTCACTCGTTGTCCATGCTACTCTCAGCTACCCAAATCCGATCGGAGGCGCTTATGGCCTACTCCCAACCGAGACGTCCTTTCCCACGCGACTTGTTCGCCCGGCTGTCCAAACAGGAATGCGAGAGCTTCATTGAGATTCTTCACTACGTCACGGAATCGGAAACCGTTGAGGACGTCAAGTCCGTGCTGGGGAAATTCCAAGAACGCTTCCTGTTCACCAGGGCGATCGGAGGATTGGCGAAGCTCGGCCCGACGGGAGCCTTCGAGGGATTCACGAACGTACTGAACGTCAGTTATCCGGAAGAATGGCTTCGCCTCTACTGGCAACGCGGTTACTTCGACGTGGATCCAGTCTTTCAACAAGCCTTGCAGAAACCCGGCACACAACATTGGGCCGCGACCTATCAAGAAGTCCCATCAGAAAAGCAACGTGAGTTCATGAGCACGGCGAAAGAGTTCGGCTTGAGTGATGGCATCACCACAGGATCGGCCGACCCGGCCTGTGGAATCGCGACATTCTGTTCATTCGGCTCGGCAGAGTCGGTAGACAGTGCACGGTACCTCAAACTCGTCGAGTACTTCGGCTATCACGTTCACCTCGCCCTTCTCCGCACCGCTCCCCATCACACCTCTCCGCTCGATCGTTGCGTGAGGGAACTGACGTTGCGCGAAATGACGATCCTCAACTGGATGAAAAATGGCAAGACCAACGGAGAAATCGCCAAGATTCTCGGCGTCACCGAACGGACCATCCGATTTCACGTCGAGAGCATCTTTTCCAAGCTCGACGTGACTTCCCGCTCGCAAGCGGTCGCCACTGCGATCGAACACGGGTTGCCGAACGTCGTTTGAGTCGGTCTCAATGAGACACGCTCACAGGCCGACCGTCGCTTCGTCCGACCTGAACATCGACAACGCGTCACGTCCGCTCTCGACATCCCCCGCGAGCGTCTGAATGACCGACATCCATTCACGGAAATGCGGCCGGCACCGGCTGTTGAGCTGATCAAACTGCACCATATCGTATAGCGCCGCAACCGAACGGGCATACGCCGGCGGGAGACTCACCGCAGGTCCCAGCGGCTCACAGGGAAACCCGCAGGCCCTGAGCACGCGCAAGAAACGTTCTTCGACTTCCAGATAGTAGAACCGAATCTCGTTCTCGATCGCCCACTGATAGACGCCTTTCAACAGCACCCGCAGAATTTTCCCGGAACGCCCCTGATCCCGGATGTCTGGATCGATCGCCAGCCTGGTGATTTCCGCCGTATCGGGGGCCTTGCGTACCTGATACCCCGGTGGGAGCAGTGACGCCAGATCCTGTTCCAGCATGAACGGCCCCGAGGAGGGTAATAAACGCGCGACCCCGGCCAACGTGCCGTCGTCGCGGACCAGTCCGATCATCGTCCCCCAGAGATCGTAGAGGTCCACCTCGCGCCGATCGTCGGATTGCGACACCCACCCCAAGGACTCCGCAAAAACGCGGTGCCGGAGCCGATACGCCTGCTGCAACTCTTCGCCGCTCAGGGTCTTCACGATGAATTCCCCTTCACGAAATTCGATCTCCCGTGTCCGCTTCATGCGCACCTCCTCGACCGCAGAACGACCCGCCAATTCGGATCCGTACGTATCGGTACGTAAAACAGGTGCCAGAAGCCGGCTATTCCGTCACCTGGCGCATCCGCCAGGTGACGGTTCCCAGCCCACTTCGTTAGGTTGGGGGCACCGGGGGTTTCAGGCGTACTGGTTGTGTTACGGAGCTTCTGACGGCTTTGCTACGAAAGGGAAAGGTCACTAAGTCATGAAGGAACGACACGGGTTGCAGATTTTCGACGGGCGACGATCGATTTCCCACGGACCCTCAAATCCGCAAGGGAGTACACGGCTGGAGATTCCTCCGGCTCCGGGAGGGATGATGGGTTTCACCAAGAACGCCCTTTCAACATCGTGGGCCTCGATCGAGCATCGCCTGAGCGCCTTACTGGAGGACCGGGAACGCCTGGGGCGTGATCTGCACGATTCAGTTCTGCAATCGCTCTATGCCATCGGCTTGAGCCTGGAGACCTCTTACCGCCTCCGCCATGTTCGTCATCCGGAGTCCGAGCGGGCCTACCGACATGCTGTCAGCCAGCTCAATCGCCTGATCCAGGAAATTCGGGACATGATCAAGCGCACCACGGACGGCACGATCCCCGACATCGATTTCCAGAATGAGATTCGTGCTTTGGTGAAGAATTACGAGCAAATCGGCAGGTTGACAATTACGCTGGATCTCCAGCCGTCAGCCCTCGACATACTCACGCGCGAAGAAGAACAGGAGATTCTGAACATCGTGCGGGAATCGCTGAGCAATTGCGTACGCCATGCCAAGGCGACGGAAGCGGACGTCACGATCCGAATGCGCGATCATCGGATCCGCGTCTCCATCCGCGATAACGGGCGGGGCATGGCGACCGATAGCGCAGCGCCTAAAGGATTCGGGTTGGCGAACATGGAAGCGCGGGCACGCAAACTTGGCGGAACCCTGTTGCTGCAATCAAAACCAGGACGGGGCACTCGTGTTACGGCAGAATTTTCACTGGAACCGATTCTGACGCCGGTATGAAACGTACACGCATCACATTGTTCATCATCGATGACCACGAAGTCGTTCGGCACGGTCTCAAGTCGCTGCTCGGCCTTGAAGAGGATCTCCGCATCTTAGGTGAAGCGGGCAGCGTCACCGCCGCAGTTCCAAGGGTTTCCAAGCTGCACCCGCAGATTGTCCTGCTCGACATGAAGCTGCCGGATCTGTCCGGCTTGGATGCCTGCCGGAAGATTCTGGCGGCCGCGCCCACATCACGCGTGCTCGTCCTCTCCAGCTTCGCCGATAACGCGCTCGTCGTGGAAGCCTTGCAATGCGGCGTCCACGGATACGTCCTGAAAGACGTCCGGACCGACGACTTGTTGCGAGCAATCCGGACTGTCGCGACCGGGCATGGCTATCTCGATCCGCGGGTGGCCCACCAAACACTCCATTGGATCCGCCATCAGAACCACCCCCCCTCGGGCGAGGTCTATAATCGGCGCGACCGTCTTTCCCCCCAGGAACGCGCGATCCTTCCCCTCCTGGCGGAAGGGAAGACCAACAAAGAAATCGCCGTGAGCCTCCGGCTCAGCGACAAGACCGTTAAGAACTATCTCGCCAACATCTTCGACAAGCTGCAAGTCCGGCGTCGGACCGAGGCCGTCACCTGGTACATCAAGATGGGGCAGGCTCGGCTCACCGATGCGTCGCCTTAGATTCCTAGCATTCCACGCTGTCAGGCAACGGCCCCTCTAGCAATTCGACAACGGCAAGCCCTATGCTAGTTCTCCCGTGGCAAGGTCTACGGAGATTGATCTTCCCCGGTTCATTAGGGCGAATCAGAGGCATCCATGTACCGACCGCCGTCTATGCCGCCCGGTCGTGCGGCTGCGCTTTCGGAAACAGCGACCCATCTGACGCGGGAGCTGCCTGCTCACCAGCCGGACCCGCCGACGCATCTCTCCAATCACGCCGCGGCCGCCGCTCAAATCGGGATGTGGGAATGGCACCTCGAACCTGATCGGATCGCCTGGTCGCCTGAAGCTGAGGAGATTTTCGGCCATCGCCCTGGGAGCCTTGGCCGAACCTTCAGCCAATTCCTCGTTCACGTCCACGAAACCGATCGCGAGAAAATTACCACTGCGGTTCAGCGGGCACTGGCTGATCGACAGCCCTATGCCGTCGACCATCGCATCACTCTGCCGGACGGTACGATGCGCTGGGTATCCTGTCGCGGCCGCGCCGTAGCCGACCGAAACGACGCCGTCTGCGGGATGGCCGGCACCGTCGAAGACATTACCCACCGCAAGGAAACGGAATTCGCCCTGCTCGATTTGCAGCGAACCCTCGAACAGCGGGTGCAGGAACGGACCGCCGGACTGGAACGGGCAGTCCGAGAGTTGGAGCGGGAGATCGACCGCCGTCGTCAGATCGAAACGGCACTGTCCAACAGCGAACGCCGCTATCAGATCCTCTACGAGCAAAATCCCACGATGTACTTCACTCTCACGCCGGACGGGACTGTCCTGTCCGTAAACCGCTTCGGCGCCGAGCACTTGGGATACCGCCCGGACGAATTGATCGGCCACTCAGTGCTGGCGGTGTTCGACGAGACCTATCATCCCACCGTCCTCGGACAGTTGTACACCTGCGTCGCCCAGCCGGGCCAGACGTTCGATTGGGAAATTCAAAAGGTCCGCAAGGATGGCAGTCGGCTCTGGGTCAAAGAGCGGGCCCGGACGGTCGACGATCCGCAGGGCCATCCCATCATTCTCGTGGTCTGCGAGGATATTACGGAGCGACGGGAAGTTGAGAAAGCCATCCGCGAGCGCGAACAGCGGTTGCGATCGACAACGCAGTTTCTCGATACCCTCGTCAGAGAATCGCCGCTGCCGATCGTCAGTTTGGATCAGGCCGGCTGTGTCAGTAGCTGGAACCAGGCCGCCTCCGCACTGTTCGGGTGGACGGAATCCGAGGTGCTCGGCAGGGAATTACCATATGTCCCACCGGGAGAAGAGGCCGAATCCGATCGCCTCTGGGAGCTTGGGGCCAAGAACATGATTCGAGGGCCGCTCCCCCTCCGACGACAGCGCAAAGACGGCACGCCACTCAATCTCCTACTCTGGCCAATGTTCGTGTACGACGAAGACGGCACGCTCGCCACGGCGATCGGTCTCTATGTTGATCAATCCGATCTCCAGCGCGCGGAAGCCGCCCGGTTGCATAGCGAAGCCCGCCTGCGGTCGTTCTTGAATGCTCTCGACGACCTGGCCTTCGAGCTGGACGAGCATGGCATGTACCTGAACGTCTGGACACGAAACGACGACCTCCTGCCCCTTCCAAAGCACGAAATCGTGGGCAAGCCCCTGCAGGAATTGCACGGGCCGGAGACCGGCGATCACTATCTGTCGATCGTTCGTCGCGTACTCGCCTCGGGAACAGCCGAGTCGGTGGAGTACACCCTTCAACTCAAAGGTCAGGAGCGGCATTTTTCCGCCATCCTCAGCCGCATCCCGCCGGGTGCGGACGCCCGAGCGACCGTCGCATGCGTCGTGCGCGATACGACCGAGCAAAAGCGCGCCGCCCTCGCGCTGGCACTGAGTGAGCAGCACCTGAAAAGCATCATCGACGCATCTCCGGAATGCGTGAAGATCCTGGCGGCGGATGGAACCCTGCTCCAGATCAACATGGCCGGCTTGGCGATGATCGAGGCCGACAACATGCTGCAGGTAATCGGCCGCTCCATCTACTGTTTCATCGCTCCCTCCCATCGTGACGCCTTCCAAGCCATGAATGAACGGGTCTGCCAGGGACAGAAGGAGTCCTTGATATTCGAAGCCGTGGGACTGCGCGGAACCCGACGGTGGATGGAAACCCATGCCGTGCCGCTTCGGAACCCTTACGACGAAACCATGTCCCACCTGGCAATCACCCGCGACATCACCGACCGCAAGCAGGCCGAGTTGGCGCTCCGTGAAAGCGAGCAGGCCATCCGGGCTCTGCAGGAGGCGATCTCGACACCGGGATTGACGCTCGATCAGCGGCTCCGCACCGTCCTGGAACTCGGTTGCCGGCGGTTTCGGTTACCCGTCGGACTCATGACTACCGTGCGAGGCGAGCACCTGGTCGTCACCCACGTGTGGGATCCCACTGAACGGTTCGCTCCGAATATGCGACTCCCGTTGTGCGAATCGTACTGCGGCACGACCCTGAAGACGGATCAGCCGGTGGCAATCGCGCACGCCGGCCAGTCCGAATGGCGCGATCATCCCGGCTATCGGACCCTGGGCCTTGAATCGTACCTCGGCACCAAACTTGTGGGAGAACAAGCCCTGTTCGGCACCGTGTGCTTCATCGGCGAGACGGCCAGACCCACGCCATTCACACCCGCCGAAAAGGATTTCCTCCTGCTCATCGCCCGCTGGGCGAGCACCGAGTTGGACCGAAACCGATCCGAGGAGGCGCTACGGATGAGTGAGGAGCGCTTCTCCATCGCATTTCGGTCCAGCCCCCATCCAGTCATCATTACGGAATTGACTACGGGCCGCTGCATCGAGGTGAACGACACAGCCCTTCAGCTCTTCGGATTCCGGCGGGAGGAAGCCGTCGGACGCACGACCATCGCCATCAACCTGTGGCCCAGACCGGAAGACCGCACACAATTTGTTTCCCAACTGCTTCAGCAGGGCATGCTCCGAGGAGTGGAGCATTCCTTCCGCATGAAAGAGGGACGACTGCGCCAATGCCTAGTCTCCAGCGAGTTGATCGACTTGAACGGCATTCGGTGCATTCTGACCGTCGGCACGGACGTCACTGAGAAAAAAGAGGCGGAGGCAGCACTACGGGAGAGCGAAGAACGGTGGCAACGGTTCGTCGCCGATGCCCCCATCGGCCTGGTGGTGGTGGATCAGGATAAACGCATCTTAAGTGCCAACAAATCCTTCTGCACGCTCACGGGCTACTCGGAAGAAGAAATCCTCGACAATACATATGCCCTTTACACTCATCCGGACGACCTGGCCGCCAATCTCCAGCTGACCGATGAATTTTTTGCTGGACGGCGTCGAGACTACACCTATGAAAAGCGCTATGTGCGGAAGGACGGCGAGATCGTCTGGGTATCGGTGCGAGCCAGCCGCCTCAATGTCCACGGATCCGACGCGCCCCTGCTCCTGGCCGTCGTAGAGGACATCACCGAGCGCAAGCGGGCGCTCGCCGATCGTGAACGTCTCAGCCAGGACCTGCACGACAACATCCTGCAGTCGCTCTACGCCGTCGGTATGCAGCTCGAAGCCGGCAAGCTGCTCGCAGGCAAGGCCCCTCGCAAGTCCAAGCAGCATGTCAGCCAGGCAATCGCCCAGTTGAATCATCTCGTGGACGAGGTCCGGCAGTTTATCTCGGGCCTCACCTTCCGCACGACGCCAACCTTGGATTTCGCCTTGGCGCTGAAGCAACTCGTCGCGTCGTTCTCCTCCGAAGCACACGCAGCGCCAGCACTCGAGATCGACCGGGCCGCGCTGGCCGTCGTCACTGCCGCAATCGGAGAGCAACTGTTGAACATCACCCGGGAAGCGCTCAGCAACAGCAGCCGACATGCCCATGCCTCGTACCGGTCCGTCAGCGTGACGCGCACCGAGACTCACTTGCAATTGCGCATCGCCGATAACGGAGTCGGATTCGCGCCGGCGCGCAAGCGGCGCCGTGGGCACGGACTCGCCAACATGGCTGCCCGCGCCAGGACCATGCGGGCTCAATTCGCCCTCGACAGTGCCCCCGGCGCTGGCACCCGTATTGCCGTCGACATCCCTTTAGGAGGTTCCCATGCCCGCTAAGCTCAAGCCCGCCACCCTCCGATTGATGATCGTCGACGATCACGAGGTCGTCCGCATCGGACTCGGCGCCGTCCTCAACCTAACACCCGGCATGAAAGTCGTCGGTCAAGCGAGGAACAAAGCCGATGCCATCGTCCAGTGCCGGCGCTTGAAGCCGGATATCGTCCTGCTCGACATCCGGCTGCCAGACGGGAGCGGGATCGATGCGGCACGGGAAATTTTGTCCAGCTGTTCGGATACGCGCGTGCTGTTTCTGACCAGTTTCGCCGACGAGCACACTGTGCTGGAGGCCATCATGTCGGGCGCGCAGGGGTACGTTCTGAAAGACATCGCCTCAGCCAACCTCGTACGGGCGATCAAGACCATCGCGTCAGGACAGCCCCTCATGGATCCGCGCCTTACCAACCATACAATGTCGTGGATCCGGAGCCTGTCGACCGCGCCGGGGCAAGGCAAACGCTCGCTGCTGTCCCCGCAGGAACAGCGGATTCTTCCCCTGGTGGCAGAAGGGCTCACGAACAAGGAGATTGCGATCCGATTGGAATTGAGCGAAAAGACCGTCAAGAACTACCTGGCGAACATTTACTCGAAGCTGCAGATCGGAAGACGCTCCCAAGTCGCCGCCTTATACGCAGCAAGCTTCAAAGGCTCTCCTCCTCCGTTGGCCTCAAAGCAGCCCTAGCCCTCCCGCCTCCTACCTATTCTCTACCCCGACCCGCCGCGTGGGCCTTGGAGTTAGCCGATTCCGAGTGTCTCCCCGCGTTGCCCCCACCGCCCCCATCAAGTTTGCCTCGCCGACATCCGACAAAGACGTGGACCCACATCGATTGTCACCCGTGTGTCTCGAGGACGTGATGTTCGATCTCACGCGATTCCGGTTGCAAGATATGACCGCGTGCAGTACGGCTCTGCGCCGGCTCGGTGATGATGCGGCGTCGCTCGAAGAAGCGGCGGACCGGATCACCCGTTTTCTCTACACCAACCTCACGACGGGCTCAGCCGAGGCCCCGGCTTGCGTGCTGGTTCGCCTGTTCAAGACCCATCCGTACCGGCTTCTGAGCCCGGAACTGCAAGCCGTCGCAGACCGAGGCCTCGAAGGAATCCCCTCCCAGTCGGACATGAAATGCCTGATGCTGCTCGCTAGTACCGGCGCCGTCCCCGGATGGAACGATCCGGCTCAATCCAGCCGCTTTCGCGTCATCCCGCTTGCCGGGCCGAATGCTCTGGCCAAGTTGCCAATGTTTTCGCAACTATTCGCTCAATTTCACATCGACTTACCCTACCTCGAAAAGTCGCCGTCCCCTATCTTCATCGACCCACATGCGACGACGTCCAACGTCTTCTATATTCCCCGGGCACTCGACAGCCCCTATGTTCCCGGGCAACAGGAGTTCGTCGTCCCCTTCGGCGTCCAGTCTGTCCTCGGCTTCGGCGGATTGCTGGCAACCGGAGAACTCTTCGCCGTGATCGCTTTCACCAAGGTACCTGTACAGCAGGACACAGCGGATTTGTTCGCACCCCTGGCGCTCTCGACCAAGCTCGCGCTCACACGATTCGAAGAGGCTACGCTTCTCCCCTCGACACAACCCGCCAAACATCCTCGCTCGACGCCGCAGGAGTCGCCCGACGCCCTGAGGGATCGCGTCAACACCCTCGAGGCCCTCCTGGCCGTGCAGGAACACGTCGTCGAGGACCAGACGAGCCGTCTCGACAGCTTGTTGGCCGCATCCCTTCACCAAACGGAAGAGATCAAAAAGCAGAGTTTTCGATTCGAGGCGCTGGCCGCAACGTCTCCGATCGGCATCTTCCAGACCGACGAAGCCGGGCGCTGTCTATATACGAACACCGCGCTGCAAACCATTATGGGACTCTCCTCGTCGGATCCCCTGGGGGACGGCTGGAAGCAAGCCGTCTTTTCAGAAGATCAGGACCGGGTCTTCTCCGCCTGGAACGCCACCACGCGGCAAGGAACGGAATGCGCCCTGGAATTCCGCATGCAGCAACCGGACGGGACCGTCCGCTGGGTGCAGGCCCGCTCTCGCCCCTTGCGCGATGGGTCCGGACAGGTCACCGGTCATGTCGGGACCACGGAGGACATCACCGAACGGAAGCAGGCGGAGGACGCGGCAACGCGGAGTCGCAACACGCTGAAGTCGTTTGTCGAGCACACACCGGCCGCCGTCGCCATGCTGGACCGGAACCTCCGCTACCTTGCCGTCAGCACACGCTGGCGACAGGATTACCGGCTAGGCGAGCGGGATATCCTCGGGAAGCATCACTACGAGCTGTTCCCTGAAATCGCAGCCATGCCGGAATGGCAAGCCATCCATCAACGATGTTTGGCCGGCGCAGTGGAACGCCGGGAAGAAGACCGATTTGTCCGGACTGACGGCTCGGAAGACTGGCTTCGGTGGGAGGTGCGGCCCTGGCAGGACAGCACGGGCGCCATCGGCGGTATCATCATGTTCACCGAAGTCATCACGGAACGGAGACGAGCCGAAGAGTCCCTTCGCCAGAGCGAAGCCCGATTGCAGGAAGCCCAAGCCATGGCGCACCTTGGGAATTGGGAGTTGGATCTGGTGGACAATCGGCTGCTCTGGTCGGACGAGATTTTCCGGATTTTCGAAATCGACAAGTCGACGTTCAGCGCCTCTTACGAAGCGTTCCTCAACACCGTTCATCCCGAGGACCGCGCGCGGGTGAACGAGGCTTATACGACGTCGGTTCAGAACCGCACGCCCTACGAGATCGTCCACCGACTGCAAATGCCGGATGGGCGGATCAAGTACGTGCAGGAGCGGTGCGAAACCGTTTACGATGCCGACGGTCGTCCCCGCCGCTCTATCGGCACGGTCCAAGACATCACCGAACGGTTGGAAAACAAGCTGCAGCTGGAGCGCTCGCAGGCCCTGCTGACTTCGATCTTCGAACATCTCCCCCATATGGTCTTTGTGAAGGATGCCCAGACCCTACGCTTCGTGGAATTCAACAAGGCGGGGGAGAATCTGACCGGATTCTCCCGCGACGAATTACTGGGCAAATCGGATTATGATTTCTTTCCCCCGGAGGAAGCCGATTTTTTCACGGAGAAAGACCGCGCCGTATTGGCCGCCGGGACCATGCTTGAAATTCCAGAAGAGGAAATCAAGACGAAATACCGGGGCATTCGCTTGCTCCGCACCAAGAAAGTCCCGCTGTACGATGGCCAGCAAGTCCCCCGGTACCTCCTGGGTATCTCCGAAGACATCACCGAACGTAAGAAAAGCGAGGCGACACGATTCCGACTTCAGCAGGCCATCAACCATGCCCAAGACGGGATCGCATTGCTGGATAGCGCCGGGTCCTTTGCTTACATGAATCCGGCCTATGCCATGATCTACGGCTACCTCCCCGACGAACTCCTCGGACGAGGCTGGCAGACCCTCTACCCCGACGAATGGGCAGCCACGATTGAACGGGTCTATCTGCCCGCGCTCCGGGAACAGGGACACTGGCGCGGAGAGGTCGTCGGCAAGCAGAAATCCGGCGCAGTCTTCTATCTGGACCTGTCGCTGACGCTCCTCGAACGGACCGATGCCCGAGGCGAACACATTCTCTTCGTCTGCCGGGATATTTCCGAACGGCGGAAGATGGAGCTGGAGCTCCTCAAAGCCAAGGAGTCCGCCGAGGCCGGTATGCGGGCCAAATCCGAATTCCTCGCCACCATGAGTCACGAAATCCGCACCCCGATGAACGGAGTGTTGGGCATGACCGGACTCCTGCTGGATACGACATTGTCGCCGGAGCAGCAGGACTACGCCCGAACGCTGAAGCAGTCGGGCGAATCGCTGATGCGCATCATCAACGACGTTCTCGATTTTTCCAAGATCGAGGCGGGGAAACTCACCATCGAACGTATCCCGTTCGACCTGCGAATGACCGTCGAGGATACGTTGGAACTGCTGGCGCCCGCGGCCCAAGAGAAGCAGCTCGAGCTGGTCGGGCTGATCGACGCCCGCGTGCCAACCGCGGTGATCGGCGATCCGGGCCGCATCCGTCAGATTCTGAGCAATCTGGTCGGGAACGCCATCAAGTTCACCGATCGTGGGGAAGTGACCGTCCACATTGGATCGATTACAGTCTCGCCCACAACCATAATGCTGCGGTTCGAGATCATTGACACAGGGATGGGCCTCACCAAGGAGGCGCAGGCCAAGCTGTTCCAAGCCTTCACACAAGCCGATGGCTCGACGTCCAGAAAATACGGCGGCACGGGGCTGGGCCTGACCATCTGTAAGCGACTCACAGACCTGATGGGCGGCCAGATCGGCCTGCGGTCGAGTCCGGGCACGGGCACCTGTGTGTGGTTCACCATCCCCCTGGAACCGCAACCGGCAACCATCCAGACGAGTCCCGGCCCCAACTTGATCGAGAGCCTCGCAGGGCTTCATGTCTGTTTGATCGACGACAACGCAACGAATCGGCGTCTCCTGCAACACCATGTCTCCGCCTGGAAGATGTCCCATGAGTCGGTCGAGAGCGCCCAGTCGGCCTTAGCCCTCATGCGCCAGGCCGTGGAGCGGGGACGGCCGTTCGACTTGGCCATCGTGGACCGGCAATTGCCCGGCATGGACGGACTCGAGTTGGGACGCGCCGTCACCGCGGATCCTGCCCTGCGTCGCACACCGTTGGTGCTGCTCGCATCCGTCGGATACCGGGGCGACGCCAAGGAGGCACTCGAGGCCGGGTTTTCGGGCTACCTCACGAAACCGGTGCGCAAAGCGCAACTCTACGATTGCCTTCGCCTTGTGATGGGACGGACCTCGATGGTTCATTCGCAACCACCGGCCGAGGGAACTCCGCCCCCCCTCGTCACACGCCATCAGGTTGCAAACGTACAGGCATCGGGACGGCTCTTGATCGTCGACGACAATCCGGTCAACCAGAAAGTTGCCGCCAAACTTCTGGAAAAACTCGGATACCGGACGGATGTGGCAGTAAATGGGAAGGAAGCCCTGCTGGCATTGGCCCGCCATCCCTATCGCCTGATTTTTATGGATTGCCAGATGCCCGAACTGGACGGATTCGAGACCACCCGCCTGATCCGAAGACATGAATCGCCCGACCGGCGAGTTCCCGTCATCGCGATGACCGCCAACGCCATGAGCGGGGATCGCGAACAGTGTCTCGCCTCCGGCATGGACGATTTCGTGAGCAAACCGGTCAAGAGTGCCGACCTTCAACAGATGCTGACCCGTTGGTTGAAGGACCCGGGCCGGCAGGCCGCCGCATAGGATACCGTAATGACCTGTCCCCCGACAGTCGTGCTTGGCATAGGTCTCACGGAGAACGAACCAGACCGGATCACATCCCGTCTCACTCCGTTATTTAAAGGGCCGATCGAGTTCCTCCATTCCGCCGTCCTGACCGACGCCCTCGCCGTCCTTCGGACTCGTCCCGTCGATCTCGTTCTCATGAACGTCGTTGGACCGGACACACTGTCAGACGATCGGTTTCAGGCCATCCGCCACATTACGCCATGCTGTGCGGTGATCGCCGTACTCAATCGACGGGACGAAGCCGCGAGTCTGGATGCGATCCGATGCGGCGCGCACGAGACCCTGTCGATGACCGACTCTCCCGAACAGGAACTCGTCCGGTCGCTCGCCCGCGCCTTCGCGCGGGTGGGACGCAATGCCTCGACACTACTGCGCCCTGTCCAAGCGGCCCCGGCCCGGTCCACACCGCCCGCGCTCTTGCACGACCTGAACAATCTGATGACCTCCATCAATGGCTTCGCCGATTTGCTATTGGCGCGGCTCGCTGCGGATGATCCCGCGAGACCGAGCGCCGAGCAAGTCCGGCTGGCAGGGAAACGCGCCGCCGCCCTGCTCAAAGCCCATCGCCAGGCCCGAGACGGATCGGCAACCGACGCTCCTACATCGCCGCATCCTGTCCCCTCTCCCGTGACTGCCCGCGCGGCATGAGCCCGCCACGACGGGCAGTCCCTGCGCCATTCATCCGCGAAAATTGACAGCGTTTGGGAGGCACTTTAGGATACGCGCGGTGCGCCATTCGTGAAGCGTGTGTTTGATCAAGGAGGTCTGATGTCCAGCGAGCATGGGTCTTCATCGCATTCCCCGTCCCAATCATCAAAATCCGCGTGGAATGCCGTGGAGCGAGGTTTCGAATTTGCCGTGTTCCACAGCCGGTGGATCCAAGCGCCGCTGTATTGTGGCCTGATTATCGCCGAACTGCTCTACGCCTATAAATTCCTGGTGGAATTGTGGGAGATGAGCGTCCACATTCAGCAATTGAAGGAAGTCGAGTTCATGCTGGGTGTGCTGGGCCTGATCGACGTGACGATGGTGGCAAACTTGCTCACCATGGTCGTCATCGGCGGCTACGCCACCTTCGTGAGCAAACTGGACTTGGAAGGCCATCCCGACCGGCCCGACTGGCTCGGCCATGTGGACCCCGGCACGATCAAGGTCAAACTCGCCGCGTCCTTGATCGGCATCTCCAGCATCCACCTGTTGAAAGCCTTCGTCGACATCGAGAACGAGAATCCCGAACACATCAAGTGGAAGATCTTCATCCACATGACCTTCCTCGGCTCGGCAATTCTGCTCGCCTGGACCGACAAGATCATGCAGAAGGACAAGAAGCACTGATCGGGGTGTATCCCGTCGTGCGTCGTGCGTCATCCGTCGTTCGTCGCACGCGCCGGCGGCTGCAAAAATCCGTAGGGCCGCGCCACCCCGCACACGGAGGTTTCTCATGATTCGTCCCGGCCTTGCCCTGCTCGCCGTGCTCACCCTCCTGTCCGGTTGCACCTCCGCGGTGATCGAGCTGCGGGACGACCGCGATCTCTATCGGTCGTCCTTCCACGAGAAGCTCACCGCCGGGTCGTCCGAGGCGGACGAATTTTTCGCCTGTACCCAACGAGCACACGACGGCGATCCGCTGCCGCTCAGCGCGACACCGGACGGAGCTCAGACGGCGCTGGTCGCCCGGCTGCAGGCTCCGGTGAGTGCGTTGCTTCAACGGCTGCATGAGCGTACGGGTACGAAGCTCGGCGATGTGCCGCTCCTCGCGGACATGACCGCCGACTTTGGCGATCCTGCGCGCCGACGGATCGACGTGGAGAAACTGCGCCACGTAACCGAGGCCGTCCGCCATTGGCACGGCCATCTCGACCTGGACGAAGAGGCGCTGAAGCGGGATGCCTCCCTCTTCACCCGGCTGCTCGCGGCGTACCAGAAGGCCTACTTCGGCGACATTTCTTTCGCGATCACACCGGATGCCGAGGCCGGCGCCGTGCGCGGCGTGGTGCAGGTCGTCTCTCGAGGATTCGTCGACCGGAGCGGGAACGTACTGCGCTTTCCCGGCTTCTCGACCTCCGTACAGATCGATGCCGCACGCCAGGTCGATCTGTTCGCCTCTGCCGTCGACTCGCGCCGCCTCAGCGCCGATCTGACCCGGCTGTTCTTCGAAGCGTTTTTCGACGCAGCCTATCGCGTTCCCGCCGTGCGCACCGCCACGGCGCTGCAGACCTCATTGGAGCCCGCGCCCTATCCGGCGTTCGACCCGGCCCATCCGCCGATTGCGCTCGATGATCTGGCGACCGTGACGCGCGCGGCCCTGCGGGCCGAAGCGATCGTCACGTCCGCCGTGGGGAAAGCCGTCCGCGGCGGCGGCCTGTTCGGGACCAACAATGAAACTGTCGCCGCCACACTGGAGACCGCGGCGGGCGTTTTCGCGAAGAAACTCGTCGAGCACGAAGGGTTTTGTTATTTTCAGGTCACGCGCCGACTGTCTGCACCGACACGATAAGTCATCGCACGAGGTTGAAATGAATTCCGTCCGCATCAGTATCCTATTGTTGAGCTGTCTCCTGTCGCTTCCCGGCTGCTTTGCCAAGATTCACACGTTGCCAGCCCATACGGACCCGCACACCCCGGTGTTCCCGCCGCTATCGGATCGCGCCACGCTGGTCGGTCTCGCGGTTTCCGGGGGTGGCAGCCGGGCCGCAACCTTCGCCGCCGGCACACTCGAAGCCCTCGCACAGCTCCGCTACACGGAGAACGGACGGGAGCGCAGCGTGCTGGAGGCCGTGACGCACATGTCGAGCGTCTCGGGCGGCAGCCTGGCTACGGCCTACTACGCCGCCAAGAAGCCGGCCAAATCGGAGCCGGTCGTTGAAGGCCAGGGCCTGTCGCCGGCCTACCGGCGGTTCTTCGACGAGTTCCATCGGGCTATGCAGACCAACTTTCAAATCCGGGCCCTGGCCCGTCAGGTCGTCAACTTCCGAGTCGCAAACCCAACGAAGTTCGCCTATTCCTTCGCCGACGTCTGGGACGATCAGTTCTTTCACAAGATGACGTTCGCGGATCTGTACGACCGGGCACAACGCGGTGACGCGCCGCAGGTCATCCTGAACGGCACGATCTACAACTCCGGCCGGCGCCTGGTCCTGACGATGCTGCCGCCCTCCGCTTTCGCCTACGACTTCACGAGCGAGCTGCGCGCGAATCTCGCCGCCAAAGGCCAGCAGTTCACCCCGGAAGGGAAGGCCAGCTTCGACCGCAGTGTGGAACGAGCCAAGAACCAATTCCTTCCCTTGACCATGGAAGAGATCGGCGCCGACCATCGCACACTGCCCGTTTCGCTCGCGGTCGTCACCTCCGCTTCGTTCCCGCCGGTAGTGGGACCGGTCACCTACCAGACAGCCGGCTCGAGCTTCTACGCCCACGTCGGCGACGGCGGCCTCTTCGACAATCTCGGCACGGAATCACTGACGACCTTGTTCCTGAACAAGCTGCACCCGGCCCATGCGACCGCCACCCGGGGTCTCATCATCGTCATCGACGCCTCGTTCCCCTTCGACGAAGGCGCCGCCGATCTGAATGAGAAGGACAAGGGCTTCGAGGTGTTCGCCGACGATCCCTCGCGCATCGTGGGCATTATGGAGGAACGGGCCAACGCCTATCAGGCGATGCTCTGGCACAGCCTGCGGACGGAGGGCGTACTCCTGCCGGACTACGATCACTTGAAGCTCATCATCCTCCGCCACACGGACGCTGAGTGGACGAAGAACGATCCGATCCCGGCCGGCTGTCCGGACGGGTTGACGCCCGCCGACGTGAAGCGGGTGCTCCGTCAAATCCCGACCCTCTTCAAGATCGACGACGCCTGTCACGCGCCCTTGCTTCTAGCGGCAGCACAGAAGGTCGTCCAAAAGCAGCAGGACCGCATCGTGAAGTTTCTCCAGGCCACGCCGGCCCGATAACCGTCGCGCGGACAGGATTGCCAATGACCGACCACGACCATCCCGACGGCCCGATTCCGCTGGCGCAAGTCCTGGCCGAAGAGGCGAAGGAGCTGCACGACGTCCACCTGTCGTTTCCCGACCACCTCTCGCCAGACGAGCATCTCCACCACGTCTACGCCGCCATCCACGCAAAAACGCCGACCCGGTCTGCACTCTGTATTTCCGGCGGCGGAATCCGTAGCGCGACGTTCGGCCTGGGGGTACTGCAGGGCCTGGCGCGCCGCAATCTCCTGCATCAATTCGACTATCTCTCAACGGTCTCCGGCGGCGGCTACATCGGCAGCTGGCTCACGGCCTGGATTCACCGCCACCCTGATAGGGCGCCGGGCGTGTCGGCGGAACTCGCTCAGGCAACACACCCACAGGGTCTGCCCCATGAGCCGGAGCCGATCGGATGGCTCCGCACCTACAGCAACTATCTGAGTCCCCGGCTAGGTCTCATGTCGGCCGACTCCTGGACTCTGATCGGGACCTATCTGCGCAATCTGCTGCTGAACTGGCTGGTGCTGATCCCCTTTTTGCTCGCCTTGCTCGGCCTGCCCCATATCTATCGCGCGCTGATCGAGCACCCTGCCCGGACGGAATCGTCGCCGCGCTGATCGTGATCAGCACCCTCGCGCTGCTCACCAACCTGGTCTACCTGCATCTCTGTCGTCCCAGTCTCGCATCCTTGCGCCGGAAACCCTTCTGGCACGGATTCGAAACGCAACACACGTTCCTGTTCGTCTGCCTCACGCCGCTGCTGCTCGCCGCGACCTCTCTCACTCTGCTCTCGAGTTGCTATCGGTCGCAGGGCCACACGCTCACCGACCTGCATGTGTCGGGAGCCTCCAGCCTCGTGACGCTTGCCTGCGGTGCGGCGGCGATGCACACCGGCGCGTGGTTGATCGCCGCGCTGATCTTGCGCCGACCGTGGAACGATTGGTGGCGGCTTGGGGAATTTCTCTCAATCGTACTCAGCGGATTCCTGGGAGGATGGCTGCTGGGGGAGGGCCTGGCGCAACTTGATGCTTACCCAACCTGGTATGCCTGCCTCGCCGAGCATGCTGATGTACCCATTGAAACCTGCCGCATGAGTTATCTGTATCTCGCCGGGTATACCGTGGCTGCGGTACCGGGCTTTCTCTCCATCTTTCTTCTGGCCGCCACCCTCTTCATTGGCATTGCAAGCCGTTTTACCGGTGACGGCGATCGCGAATGGTGGGGCCGCGCCGGTTCCTGGGTGTTGATCGCATCCGTGTGCTGGCTCGGGCTGACCGGGATCGCGCTCTTTGGCCCAGAACTCTGGCAGATGATTTCCGCATGGGTTGCATCTGCCGGTGGGATCACCGGCGTGTTGACTATCTTGCTCGGATTCAGCTCAAAAACCGGCGCCAAGCAAACAGGCGCTGAAACAGTCTGGTGGAAAGCGCTCGGCCAGCACATCTATCTACTGTTGCTGGCTCCGCTGACCGTGGCGCTGATCTTTGTCCAACTCGCCAGGGTCGACGCACTCCTCCTCAACCGGGCCTCGTGGCATCTTGTCATCGGAATCGTCTCCGGTCTGTTCTTGTTCAGCGTCGTCCTGTCGTTCGTTATCAACATCAACAAGTTTTCGCTCCATTCGATCTATCGCAATCGCCTGATTCGAGCCTATCTCGGCGCCTCGCGCGGCCCCGCACGCCGGCCCAATCCCTTCACCGGATTCGACCCCGGCGACAATCTGCCGATGGCCGAATTGGCTCCGCCGTCGAAATCGGCGCAAAAGCCGTTTCACGTCATCAACATCGCCTTGAATCTGGTCCACGGCGACAACCTCGCCTGGCAGCAACGCAAGGCGCAAACCTTCACCGTTTCCCCGCTCCACTGCGGCAGCGTTGCCAATCAGCTCGGGTATCGCCCCTCGTCTGAGTACGGTCTGAATCCGGCTGTGAAGCAACCCATCACGATCGGCACCGCCCTCGCGATTTCCGGCGCGGCCGCCAGTCCGAACATGGGTTACCATTCGTCGCCGGCCGTCACGTTTCTGCTGACGTTGTTCAACATCCGGCTCGGCTGGTGGTTGGGCAATCCGGGGCTCGCCGGGCAGGCCACCTACAATCGTGCCTCTCCCACGTTTGCGTTCGGACCGATACTGGCCGAAGCCTTCGGGCTGACTGATGAGCAAAAGCGGTATGTGTACCTCTCCGACGGCGGGCACTTCGAGAATCTCGGGTTGTACGAGATGGTGTTGCGGCGCTGCCACTACATCCTGGTCAGCGATGCGGGATGCGATGAAAAGATCGAGTTTCAGGATCTGGGTAACGCGATCCGCAAGATCCGGATCGATCTGGGCATCGACATCGACATCAACGTCGAGCCGCTGCGGCCGTCAGGACCGCGTCGGGCCGGCATGCACTACGCGGTCGGCACCATCCATTACAGCCGCGTCGATCCGGGCGCGCCGGATGGGATTCTGGTGTATCTGAAGCCGTCGTTGAGCGGCGACGAGCCGGTCGATGTGCTGGGATATGCCGCCCGCCACGACCAATTCCCGCACGAACCGACGTCGGATCAGTTCTTCGACGAATCGCAGTTCGAATCGTACCGGCAATTGGGGGAACACGTGGCGACAGAAGCGTTCTGCTCTCTGGACGCCGACCCAACAACCCTGCCGGAGGTCTTCGACGCCCTGCAAGAACGGCACAACCCCTCGCGCGTTTAGCCCCAGGCCGAAGACATATCCGATGCGTCGCCTTCGGATCGAACCGACACGGGCTCGGATTGGTTCAGTACCTGTGCGATTTGATCGAGCAATACCTCTGCGGAGTAGGGTTTGGCCAGCACCGCATGGGCGCCGAACAATCGCGCGACCTTCAGCACATCGTATCCGTGAATCGGCCCGCCCGAGGTGGCGAGTACTTTGATGGGATGGTGTTCCTTGCGGAGTTCCAAAATCGTTTCGAGCCCTTCTTTTCCAGAAAGAAACACATCCAGCACCATAAGGGCGGGCGCTGCCTGCCGGACAATGGCCAGGGCCTGATCCCCGTCCGCCGCCACCGCAACGCGATACCCCTCTTCCTCCAACACGGCACACACCCACTGCCTGATCAATGGCTCGTCGTCTACCACGAGGATCAACGGCCGAGGCTCCGTTGGGCTCATATACAGACCCTCCCCGTTAGCATCTCCTGCCGCTGCCCGCGCGCATACAGCGCCGTCGTCAGCGTCAGCGTTTTGACGACCGAGCCGCCTTCACTGACAATGCGGAGATCTTTGGCCCTCGCCAGATGCTCTCGCACCCCGGCCCGCACGACAGGATGATCATCAATCGACACAACACGAATACTCGATCGATTCGACATAGCCCCACCTCCGTACAGCGTGAACACAACCAATCGGTTCCTTGGTTGTAGTATCGCCAATCTCTGTACGGCTCTGTATCGGTTCGACTAGGATTCTGGTGTCAGAGTTCGTCTGACAGGGCGCGCCAGGACCGACGGAGGGGGAGAACCCGCTCGGCAGCAACGAAGATCAACCCGTCAGTCAATCAAATGGGCGCCGAGCGCATAGCGGATGAGTTCGGCTGTGCTCTGGCAGGACAGTTTTTCGAGGATCCGTGGCCGGTAGGTACTGATGGTCTTAACACTGAGGTGCAGGCCCTCTGCGACCGCGAAAACAGGTTTGCCCTTGCCGAGCAACCCGAGTACCTGCATCTCGCAATCCGAGAGGCGTGCGTGCAGCGGGCTCTGCTCACCGTGCGCGAACACCGCGGCCAGTTGTTCGGTCAACACCGAGGTGATATCGCGCCGGCCCTGCAGTACGTGTTCACCGCCCTCAACAACTCAGCTGATGCGCTTTCCTTGATGATTCCCGCAAAACCCACCCCCAGACGGATTAGGCCCACGCGGGTGTCGTCACGCCCTTGGCATCGCGCCAGTGTGGCGTCCAGGCCAGCGCGACCAGTTTCACGGCAATGTTCGCTTTGGTGGGCTTTATGGAAAGCGTCTCGAGCTTTTCGTTCAGCGGATCGGTCGCCGCCGCAAGCGCATCGCTCTCGGCCTTGAACTGCGCTTCCAGATCGGTCAGTTGCTGCTGCAACGCGGCGGCGTTTTCTTCGGCATGCCCCACGTCCTGACTTTCTTTCATCACCCGCCCGGCGCTCTTGATCGCGGTGGTCGCCCGACCGATGTTAGCCGCGCTGATGGTCTTGCGGCCGAGGAACGCGCCAAGGATCGACGCGCCGACATTGATGGCTGCCTGCACCTGGCTGGATCGCGCTTCGGCCTGCTGTTTGGCTTTCTGCTGTTCCGCCCGCCTGATGCGGTCCTGCAGGGTCGTGATCTTCGGCGCATATTTCTGACGCAACGATTCAGCCGCCTTGTCCCGCTGCTCGCGGCCGGACTGCTGGAGCCGCACCCGGAAATCACGCTCGGACTCGCCGAGCTTGGACACTTCTTTCGTCGCCGAACTTCTGAAAATTTCCAGCTTCTGTGTGCGGAACAACCAGCCGCCGAAATCTTTGTTCCAATCGGCATAGCTCTTCGCCTTACCCGCGCTCGCCGGCAACGGAAGGAACTGTGCGGCCGGGTCGGGGGACGATTCTAAGTCCGCGACGGCCAAATCGGCGGCGACGGCATGGTCCCAGTCGACCGGCACCGGCCCGTCGGTGACCGGGGCAAGCACCGTTACATCCTGCGATTGATCAATCGCGCTCTTCGTATCGGAAAAGCGGACCTGCGCCGCGCCGAGCAACATCGGAACATAGACCAGTTCGCTGCCTTCCGGTTTCGAGCCCCGGAGCGGCACGAAATGCTGCGGTACGTCTGGCGGCACAATCGGACGGGCTCCGCCCTTGGGCGCCTTGGTCGGAGCGGCTTCTGCACCGGCCGATCCTACCCTGGCCGGATCGGCGCGGACGGGGTCCATCAAGGTCTTGATCTGCGTCCGCGTGAGCGGCCCGCGAAGATACGACAGACACCACCGCGTCTCAAATACGACCGGCTCGTCCTCATGGACGTTGTTCATGAGGAAGATCCGATTGCCGAGACCCGCGAGCGTCTGCTCCATGCGGCCCCGGTCGAATTTCTTACCCGCGCTGGAGGAGGCGCCTTCCAATCCTTCCAACACCCGCGCCTTATCGCGCTCCGTCTGTAACCGCCCGATGAACCAGGTGCCGGTATTCGCGAGGCCCTTGTAGTCCAGATCGACGGGATTCTGCGTCGCCAGCACCACGCCCAGGCCGAACGCGCGCGCCTGCTTGAGCAACGTCATCAGCGGCAGCTTGGAGGGCGGATTGGCCACCGGCGGGAAGTACCCGAAAATTTCGTCCATATAGAGGAGCGCACGCAAGCTGGTCGTACCAGACTGCGCCCGCATCCACCCGACCATCTGACTCAACAAGAGAGTCACGAAGAACATGCGCTCGGCGTCGTTCAGATGCGCGATGGAAAAGATCGCCAGACGCGGCTTGCCCGCTGGCGTATAGAGGAGCGATTGAATATCGAGAGCTTCCCCTTCGAGCCACGATTGAAAGCCGGGTGCCGCCAGCAGATTGTTCAGCTTCATCGCCAGCGCAAACCGGTCTTTCGACGGGAAGAAGGAATCGACCGCCATCACGCCGATCTTCTGGACCGGCGGCGATTGAATGGCATGGATGAGCCCCGCGAGATCCAGATCCTCGCCATTCTTCCACGTGTGGTCCAGAATCGTCGAGAGCAGAATGTGCTCGCGGCTCTGAATCGGATCGGCTTCGATGCCGAGCAGACCCAGGAGACTCGTCACCGTCGTGCTGATGCGCTCGCGGAACAGTTCCGCATCGTCACGGACATCTTCCGCCGGCGCCGCGAACGATTTCAGGATCGAGACCGGCAGCCCCGCGTTACTCCCCGGCGTGTAGATGGCGACGTCCGCCGCATCGCGCAGGCGCTGAATGCGCGCGCCGTCCTGCTGCCACCCGGCTAACCCCTTCGTCCAGAGTTCGGCCTGCGCCTTCGCATAGTCGGCGGGAGAGAGGCCCTTCTTGCGCGCATCGTCTTCATTGATCCAAGGCTGGAAGTCTTCACCCTTGAGGGACGGAAAGGTCAGCATCAAATTGCCAAGATCGCCCTTCGGGTCGATGATAATGGCAGGGATATTGTCGATCGCCGCTTCTTCGAGGAGCGCGAGACAGAGGCCAGTCTTACCGCTGCCCGTCATGCCGACGCAGACCGCATGCGTCACAAGATCTTTCGAATCGTAGAGCAGCCAGCCCGGCTTCGCCTGCTTCGCCGCCATGTCATAGGGGCGCCCGAGGTAAAACACGCCGAGCTTTTCAAACTCGTCTGCGGCGCTCCCGCCTGACGGCGCAGAGGGCTTCGACTTTACCGGCTCTTTTTTCTTGGGGGGCATAGGTCACCACTCGTAGAAGATGATGAAAACCGCGCCGGCCATCATGCCAAAGCCGACTAGATAATTCCACTTGAGCGGTTCCCTCAAGTACAAAACCGAGAACACGCAGAAGACGACCAATGTAATGACCTCTTGGATCGTCTTGAGTTGTGCGGCATTGAATTGATAGTACCCGATTCGATTCGCCGGCACCTGGAGGCAATATTCAAAGAACGCAATGCCCCAACTGACCACAATCGCCATCCACAAGGGCGAGTCCTTGTACTTGAGATGCCCATACCAGGCGAAGGTCATGAAGATGTTAGAGAGGGTCAACAATAGGATGGTGTGCATGGGTCTCCTCTTTTTCTACCCACCTCACCCAAAGCGGGGCCATAGGGGCGGAGCCTATCGGCGTCGCCATGGCGGGCACGTGCAGATGATAGCCAGAAGAATGCCGCTGTGCGACGGCATGCGATTCTTATCGCGCCTTACAGTCGCACGCAGCCAAGAGTCACAATTCGGCTGCAGTCGCGATTCATCGCATCATGGTGACGCCGAAAAGCTCCGCCCCTTACAGCCCCGCTTCCCTCAACACCTGCCCCGTATACGACCGCTTAGACTTCGCCACTTCGCGTGGCGGGCCCTCGACGACGATTTCACCGCCGCGGTCGCCACCTTCTGGGCCGAGGTCGATAATCCAGTCGGCATTCTTAATCACGTCGAGGTTGTGCTCGATAACCAAGACGGTATTACCCGCTTCCACCAGCCGGTCCAGCACGTCGATCAGCCTCTGAACATCGGCGAAATGCAGGCCGGTGGTCGGCTCGTCGAGGATATACATCGTGCGCCCGGTTGGCCTCTTCGAAAGTTCACGCGACAATTTGACGCGCTGCGCCTCGCCGCCGGAGAGCGTCGTTGCCGACTGGCCGAGCTTCACATAATGCAGCCCAACATCGTGCAGCGTTTCCAGCTTCCGCTTGATGAAGGGGATGTGCTCGAAGAATTCGACGGCGTCATCGACCGTCATGTTCAAGACGTCGGCGATGCTCTTGCCCTTGTGCAAAATCTCCATCGTCTCGCGGTTGTACCGCTGCCCCTTGCAAACCTCGCAGGTCACGTAGACGTCGGGAAGAAAGTGCATCTCGATCTTAATCAGCCCGTCGCCCTGGCAGGCTTCGCAGCGCCCGCCCTTCACGTTGAAGCTATAACGACCCGGCTTGTAGCCCCGCACGCGCGACTCGGGGAGATTCGAATAGAGATCCCGAATGAAACTGAACAGGCCGGTATAGGTCGCCGGATTCGAGCGTGGCGTGCGGCCGATGGGCGACTGATCGATGTCGATGACCTTATCCAGCGCATCGACCCCGCGCAGTTCTTTGCAGCCGTCGATCTTGGGCCGCTTCTGATAGAGCATCTGCGACAGGGAATGGAACAACACTTCCAGCACAAGCGTGCTTTTCCCCGACCCGGACACGCCGGTCACGCAGGTCAGCATGCCCAGCGGAATCTTGGCCGTGACATTCTTGAGATTGTGTTTCTGCGCGCCGACGACCGAGAGGTAGCCCTTGGGCTTACGCTCGCGTTGCGGGAGCGAGACGGTTTGCGTACCGCGCAAATACTGCCCCGTGATGGAGTCGGGATTGCCCATCACCTCCTGCGGCGTGCCCTGCGCGACGACATGGCCGCCGTGCGTACCGGCGCCGGGCCCCATATCGAGTAGATGGTCCGCCGCCGCCATCGTTTCGGCGTCGTGCTCCACGACCACGACGGTGTTGCCCAGATCGCGGAGACGGAGCAAGGTTTGCAGCAATCGGCGATTGTCCCGCTGGTGCAACCCGATCGACGGTTCATCGAGAATGTAGAGCACCCCTACGAGGCCCGAGCCGATCTGCGTCGCCAACCGGATGCGCTGCCCCTCGCCGCCGGACAAAGTCGCTGCCGCGCGGTCCAGCGTCAGGTAATCCAGTCCCACGTTCACCAGAAAGCCGAGCCGTTCGCGGATTTCCTTCAGAATGCGATGCGCGATAACCAGCTCGCGGTCCGTAAACTTCAACGAGACGAAAAACTCCGCCGCTGCGCGTATCGACAGGTGGGTGACCTCGGCGATGGATTTCTTCTCAAGCTTGATCGCGAGACTTTCCGGTTTGAGCCTGGCCCCCTCACAAACTTCACAGGCATCGAGCAACGTGAAATCCTCGTCCTCAGGGCAGCCGGGCGCCACCTGATAGCCGATGCCGTCACACGCCGGACAGGCGCCGTGCGGGCTGTTAAAGGAAAAGATTCGCGGCGTGACTTCAGGATAGCTAACGCCGCACTTGATGCAGGCCAGCTTGTCGCTGTAGAGCCTGGTCTTGCCGTCGTCGGTGAGGACCGCCACCAAGCCACCGGTCAATTTCAGCGAGGTCTCGACCGAATCGGCCAGCCGCCGCATGATGGCGTCGCCGGATTTCATGACAAGGCGATCGACGATGATTTCGATCGTGTGTTTCTTCTGCTTGTCGAGGGCGAGATCCTCCCCGAGGTCGACGATCTCGCCGTTCACGCGCGCCCGCACGTAGCCGGCCTTGCGCATCTCGAGCCACTCTTTGCGATATTCGCCTTTGCGCCCCCGCACGATCGGTGCGAGGATCTGAAACTTCGCCCCTTCCGGCAACGCCGCGATGGCGTCGACCATCTGCTGCACCGTCTGTGCGGCGATTTCTTCCCCACATTGAAAACAGTAGGGCCGCCCGACGCGCGCGAACAACAGGCGCAGGTAGTCATAGATTTCCGTCACCGTGCCGACAGTGGAGCGGGGATTGTGGCTGGTGCTCTTCTGCTCGATGGAAATCGCGGGCGACAAGCCCTCGATCGAATCGACATCCGGCTTGCCCATCTGCTCTAGAAACTGCCGGGCGTAGGCCGAGAGAGATTCGACGTAGCGCCGCTGCCCTTCAGCGTAGATGGTGTCAAACGCGAGCGACGACTTGCCCGATCCACTCAGGCCGGTGATGACCACCAGCTTGTCGCGCGGAATGACGACGTCGATGTTCTTGAGATTGTGTTCGCGGGCGCCTTTGATGATGATGGAGTTGCTCATAGGCGCGGGATTATACCACGCGGCCCACCAGGCCAGAGCCTTACCTTGTCCACCGGGCTGTACAGACTTCGGTCTCCATTTCTCTTCTCCGGTCTCTCGTCTCGCTGATCCAGACTCAGAGCGGGTCAAGTTCATGCGTCCAATGCCGATATAGAGTGGCGCGGATGTTTCAGCGACCCCTCATTCCCACAAACCTGTATCGGCTATGCACGACGTCCTGAGCCTCTTCAAACAGAACATCAATCAGCTCTTCGGGATCTGTGTCGACATCCTGAATGTCGGCCGTTCGCTCCAGCACCTCTCGCTGTCCATGCAAATTCTGGCGAACAACGGCGTCGTCCAGGCGGCGAAGATCGGCGGGGGAAAAGGCCGGCCGATGCTCGCGTTAGTCGAAATCCTGAACACCACCCCCAAGGAAATCCGCCCTGAAGTGGCGGCCGTCGAACAGCTCTGCGCCAGCCTCGCCCAAACCGCCGCAAAAAGCTCAAACATCGTGTGGCGCTATCACCAATTGGTCGGCGGGCTCCTGGCGGTCATGCGGCGTCGCGAACAGACGGCGGGCTCGGCCGCCGAGGTCGACTGGTCGCACCTTCGGTTCACCACCGCCGCCGATGTCGTCCAGCTGATGCGGCACCCCAGCTTCTCCTCGGCAAGCGGACTCGAGCAAGACAACTATTCGTACATTGCCTCCCTCTGCCAGACGAACCTCGTTGAACTACAGACGAAACTGAAGGACGCCTTGCGGTGTCTGGGCGAAACCCGGCGGGCACTGGGAGGCCTGAAAATGATCGGCCTTACGACCCGCTATATGGCATTCTGCATTTCCTCCGAAGCCGCAGGATTGGCCGAAGCTGAAGCCAATTTCAAGAATCTCTCCGCGGAAATCACCCACGTCGTGGAAGATCTCGACGCCAAGACCCGAGCGATGAAAGAGGCCATCGATCGCGGGCAAGAGTTGCTCGAACTGCTGCTGAAAGGCCAGACCTGTGCAAAGTAAGGTATTGTTCAATCAGGACGGCCACCAGTGGATCGTCCTCGGCCGGGATCCGGAAAAGGACAGCCACGTCATCGACACGAACGAATATGTGATTGTCAGCCGGGGCCAGGCCATGCTCCTGGATCCGGGCGGAATCCAGATTTTCCCGCAAGTGCTGGCCGAGCTCGCCAAGTATGTCCGGATGCAGGACATCCGCGTCATCTTCGCCAGCCACCAGGATCCTGACATCTGCTCCTCGCTGGCGATGTGGCTCGATCTGAATCCTGAGATCAAAACTTATTGTTCCTGGCTGTGGACCGGCTTCGTCAGCCATTTCAGCACCGGCACCGTGATTACACTGAATGCGATTCCGGACGAGGGCATGCGTATCAAGATCGGCGATCAGGGACGCGAAGTGGACGCTATCCCGGCGCACTACTGCCACTCATCCGGGAATTTTTCCCTCTACGACCCGACTGCCGGCATTCTGTTTTCTGGCGATATCGGATCCGCGCTCGTCCCGGACCACGAGGCCAGTCTCCTGGTCGAGGACTTCGATCAGCACATCCAGTACATGCGGGGATTCCACTTGCGCTGGATGCCGTCGACCACCGCGCTGCGCGGGTGGACGCAGCGGGTCCGCGCGATCAAACCCCGTATGATTTGCCCGCAACATGGCTCGATTTTCCAGGGGGAGCATGTCGGGAAACTACTCGACTGGCTCGATAGTCTCGAAGTAGGCCAATGGAAAGGCGCCGCCACGCCGAATCAGCGCGCGGCGGCGTAACCGCGGCAGCGCGATCTCCCTCGCCGTTCCTCGTGTACTAGCCGTTGCCTCCGCCCCTGCCTGGCCCTTCCTTGACAAAGACGGAAACCAGGTGCTACCACGGCGCCATGGTACAAGCGGGACCATCGCCTGCCTCTTCCAACGCTCCGCCCCCTGCCCAGGCGGTCTCGACCTGGTCCGGACAGGCCCGCGAACAGGCCGTACAGCGGATGTTTACGGCGATCGCCGGCGTCTACGATCTGAACAATACGCTCCTCAGCTTCGGCCTCCACTACCGCTGGAAAACGATTACCGCCTCGTTCGTCCCGACCGTCGAACGGGGCACGGCTCTCGATGTCGGTGCCGGCACCGCCGATCTGGCGCTGCTGGTGGAACCCCGCATGGGCGCACACGGCCGCGTCGTCGCTTCCGACTTGAATCACGCGATGCTCGCCGAGGGGCTCAAGAAAGTCGGCGGAAAAGGCCTGGCCAGCAAGATCAGTTGTCTGCAGGCGAACGCGGAACATCTGGGATTTGCGGACAATACCTTCGATGCGGTCACGACCGGGTTCTGCATGCGCAACGTCGGCAACCTGGCGCAGGCGGTCGGCGAGATTCGCCGGGTCATGAAGCCGGGTGGGACGTTTGTCTGCCTGGAATTTTCCCGGCCGGTCTTCGGCTGGCTCCGGGCGCTCTATGATTGGTATTCGTTCAAGTTACTGCCGTGGATCGGCACCAAGGTCGCGCGGGACACGACCGGCGTCTACGAATATCTGCCGGCCTCGATCCGCACGTTCCCCGACCAGGAACGGCTCTGCGCCGTCCTGCGCGAAGCCGGGTTCCGCCAGGTATCGTACAAGAACCTGACGGGCGGAATCGTCGCGATCCATGTGGCGGTGAAATAGTCCATGAACTCCATCCTCTACGTCTTTCTCCCCTGCAAGAAGGTCTATCCCATCGGGATTACCTATCTGGCGGACTTCATTCACCGCCGCAGGCCGGAGGTGCGGCAGCAGATCCTGGATCTCTCGCTGTTCCCCACTTCACAGCGGAGCCGGGCATTGCGCGATGCAGCGGCGGCCTTCAAGCCGGATCTGGTCTGTTTCTCGTGGCGCGACATTCAGATCTTTTCGCCCCACGAAGGCGATTCGTCACTGGAACATGCCTTCAATTTTTATTTCGCGAGCAATCCCATCAAGCGGGTCGTCGCCTCCTTCGAAGGCTTGAAGCAACTCTATCGCTACTACAGCCACATCTATACGATCCTCTCCTACCCCTGGTTGATCCATAAGGAGTTCCCCAAATCGCAGATCATGATCGGCGGCGGAGCGTTTACGGCTTTTGCCGATCAGCTCATCGAGAAACTGCCCGAAGGCACGATCGGGATTCTTGGCGAGGGCGAAGACGCGATCTTGAAGATGGTCGAGGGCCGGTCCATCGAAGACGAACGCTATATCGTGCGGGAAGGCAAGACGGTTCGGAAGGGCCAGCAGGGCACGACGGCGTTGCTCGACGCGCTCACAGTCGACCTCCCCTATCTCACCTCGATCTTCCCTCAGTACCGGGAATTCGCCGGCGAATCGATCGGCGTGCAAACCAAGCGCGGCTGTCCCTATGATTGCGCCTTCTGCCTGTATCCTTATATAGAAGGCAAGCGGGTCCGCTACCGGCCCCCCGCCATGGTCGTGAAGGACATTTCCCAGCACTACCATCAATGGGGAGCGCGCCGGTTCTGGTTTACCGACGCCCAGTTCATTACCGGGAAAGAAGCCTACCCGCAGTGCACCGAGATTCTGGAACGGATCGTCAGTGAGAAGCTGGAGATCGAGTGGTCCGGCTACATCCGCACGTCGCTGATTACCCCGGAACTGGCCAAGCTCATGGTACGGTCCGGCGTGGGAGACTTGGAAGTTGCGATTACGTCCGGCTCTCAGGAAGTGCTGAACAACCTCCATATGGGATTCAAGCTGGAACGGCTCTATGACGGCTGCCGTTATCTGGCGGAAGCGGGGTTCAAGGGGAAGGTCATCCTGAATTATTCGCTCAATTCTCCCAAGGAAACTGAGGAGACCCTCCTGCAGAGTGTCGAATCCTATAAGATGGTAGCCTCGATCCTGGGCGAGGAGCGGGTGTTCCCTCTGATGTTCTTCCTGGGAATCCAACCCAAT
>JAXLZJ010000025.1:0-69715 GCA_046350995.1 Nitrospira sp. | reverse complement strand
GTACACACGGCAGTCGCGGTTCAGTGCGCATCGTCCCACCACGAGGCGTGGAAGGTGGTAACTGCGAGCGTTCACATGAAGGCCTATGACCGTCTCGTGGTGGACCGATATTTGGCGACGGAAGAGCCGATGGGAAAAGCCGGAGCCTACTCGATTCAAGGCGCGGGCGGTGAACTGATCGACCGGATCGATGGCGATTATTTGGGTGTGGTGGGATTGCCGGTGCGTGCCGTTGCCACCTTGCTGATCGGGGCCGGCCTCACCGTGCCGGTCGATGTCGATGCGCTGTATCGGGAGAAACCCTATCCAAATTGGGCGCGGTTCGTGAGCAATTGAAATGCCCCGACGCTTCCCCTACAATGCGCCATTCTTTTCGGCGTCATGTTCATTGCGATGGAGGCAGTCATGAAGTACGGAGCCCGGCGGCGTGAAGGCGTGGTGGTGATGTCTGGTCTCATCGGATTGCTAGTGTGTCTCGGTCCGCAGGCCGCCTCGGCAATCGACGTCAAGCTCTCGATGGACGACGCGCAGAAAGCGTTGGAAGCCGGTCGAGTCCCGATGGACAAGGCCAACTCGCCAGAAGATGTGAAAAAGGTTCTGCAGCAAGCGTCGCTGACCACGCGTGTGGGAGCGGATCCTGAAAAGGATCCCTGCGGCGCCAGTGCGATTCTTCGGACCAAACAGTTCCGACTTGAGGCCTTCGGACGACAGGAGGCGGCTGAGTCCAAGAAAAGGAAAACCGATGTTCGCATGCCCGATGAGTTCATCAAGAAAGTCATCGATATGCCCAATATGGAGGTCGAGGTGCAACTCTGCGGGGATGACGAGTACTTCGCGGACGGGGCGGTTATCGAATTGCAGCAAGGCTCAAAAAAAATAAAGCCCGTCGACATTGGGAAAGCCGAACGTGGGAGAAAAAATGAGGGGAGTGGGCCGGCCTATCGAGCCAGATTTACAGCGCTGTTCGCATATGACCAGTTTGATCCGAAGGCGAATTCCGTTTTCGTTGTGAACCTTCAAGACGGTAAGGAAGCACGGATCACGGCTGATTTCTCCAAGGTTCACTAGCCTTCGCCGAATCCCGCATCGTGGTCACGATGCGGGAGGCCGCTTTAATCTTCCCTATTCCGGATGCTGTTGTATTTCGGGTCCCGCCTCTTTGAGCGTCTGATACATTGTGCTAGTCGCCTCCCGAATCATCGCCCATTTCGACATGGATGCGTTTTACGCCGCCATTGAGGAGCGGGATACACCCGCCTTTCGCGGGTTGCCGCTGGTCGTGGGGGCCGATCCTGCCGGCGGTCACGGCCGGGGTGTCGTGTCCACCGCCAACTATAAGGCCCGGGAGTACGGAATTCATTCCGCCACGCCGATTTCGATTGCCTGGCGGCTATCCGAGCGAGCCCGGCAACGCGGGTGTTCACCGGTGACGTTCGTCTCGGTGAACATGAAGAAGTATGCGCAGGTGTCCGCTTCGGTCATGGCCCTCATCCGGCGGGAGATCCCGATCCTTGAACAGGCCAGCATCGATGAGGCCTACGGTGATGTGTCGAACTCCGGATCGTATGAAGCGGCGGCTGACCGGTGTCGATCGATCAAACTGGCGATTCTCACG
This sequence comes from Nitrospira sp., assembly GCA_046350995.1. GTDB lineage: Bacteria > Nitrospirota > Nitrospiria > Nitrospirales > Nitrospiraceae > Nitrospira_D. Next base: position 68,100 of record JAXLZJ010000025.1, on the reverse strand, counting down.
GCCGAACGGTTGACGGTATCTGTCGGCATCGGCCCGAACAAACTTATTGCAAAAATTGCGTCCGGCCTGCACAAGCCCGATGGGTTCACCGTGGTCCGAGCAGAAGAGGCGGAGGCGTTTCTGGCGCCATTGTCAATACGCGCCATTCCCGGGATCGGCCCGAAGACCGAAGCGTTGTTGGTGAAGCAGCGTATTCGGCTCGTGCGGGACCTGAAAGCGTTGAGCCGGGCTGAACTGGAAGCACGATTCGGGAAGCGGGGTGTTGATTGGTATGCCAAGGTGCGGGGAGTAGATGAGTCGCCGGTCGAGACTGAATGGGAACCCAAGTCGATCAGCGAGCAGGAAACGTTCGATCACGATACGCTCGATTCGCAGGTGTTACTCGATCATCTCACAACACTCACCGACGGTGTGCGGGCACGTCTACACGAGGAGGGGTTTCAGACCTTCCGCACGCTAGCCCTTACCGTCCGGTTTGCGGATTTCACGACGGTCACGCGGGCGCACACCCTGGCCCATCCGACGGCCGATCGGACGGTGCTGCAGCGGGAGTTATTGAAGTTGATGTTGCCGTTTCTCGATCGACGGGAGAACCCCCGCTTGCAGACGATCCGGCTCCTGGGCGTCCGGATCGAAAAGTTGCGGTGACACGGCAGTCAGACCGGCTGTTCGGTGAAACGGATCGTGTAGAGGTAGTGGTAGAGCCCTTTGCGTTCCAACAATTGGGCATGCGTGCCTTCTTCGACGATGCGGCCTTTGTCCAGCACGAGGATACGGTCCGCTCGCTGGATGGTCGACAGGCGGTGCGCGACCACGAAGGTGGTCCGGCCGTCCATCAATCGTTCCAACGCATCCTGGACCAGTCGCTCCGATTCCGTATCGAGTGATGAGGTGGCCTCGTCGAGCAGGAGTATGCGGGGATTCTTGAGGATCGCCCGGGCGATGGCGATGCGCTGGCGTTGTCCTCCCGACAGATTGATGCCCTTCTCTCCCACCACCGTCTGATATCCGTCGGGAAACGCCGAGATGAAGTCGTGGGCATGCGCGGCTTTGCTGGCGGCCTGGACGGCGGCTTCGTCGGCCTGCGGTTGCCCGTAGCGAATATTCTCCAGAATGGTGCCCCCGAACAACACGGTTTCCTGCGGGACCAGGGCCACCTGTCGATACCAGCTTTCGACCGCAACCTGCTTTAGATCGTGCCCATCTATGGTGATCCGGCCAGCAACCGGGTCGTAGAAACGGTGGAGCAAGTTGATCACGGTCGTTTTCCCCGCTCCTGTCGGGCCGACGAAGGCAACCAGTTCCCCGGGTTTGGCTTCGAAGGAAAGATGCGTCAGGACCGGAGTGCGCGGATCATAGCTGAAACTGACATCCTCCACCCGCACATGGCCGTGAACAATCGAAAGGACGTGGGCTTCGGGGACGTCGCAGATGTCAGGCTGGGCATCCAGGATTTCGAACACACGTGCGGTCGCTCCTTGGGCTTCCTTCACCTGTGCGAACACGCGGGCCGCTGAACTGAAGGGGCCGATCAGGATGCCTGCAAATAGGACGAAGGCGAATAGATCGCCCGGTGTGACGATGCCGTCGATGACCTGCGTGCCACCATACCAGAGAACCGCGGCGGCGGCTGAAAATGTCATCAGACTGATGACAGGAATGAACCAGGCCATGATGCCGGCTCGCCGGAGGGAGAGCGACAGCCCCTGCTGGACCTGCGTGGCGAAGCGCGCTTCTTCCCGCTTGGTCTGGACAAACGATTTGACGATGCGGATGCCGGAGATGACTTCCTCCAGTAACGTGCTGACCACGGCCGTTTGATCCTGGATGGCGGTCGACAACGATTTCAGTCTGCGCCCGAAAAATTTTGCGACGAGCACTAACAGTGGGAGAAGGAGCAGAATCAGGAGGCACAGGCGCCAGTTCATCGCGAGGAGGAACGCAATGCCGCCGACGAAGGTGACGAGTTGCTTGGCCGTGTCGATCGGGGTTTCTGTGACGATCGACTGAATGACGGTGACATCATTCATCAGGCGGGACAGCAATTCGCCAGTGCGTCGTCTGGCGAAGAAACTTACCGAGAGACCCTGCAGATGGGCGAATAGATGCGAGCGAAAATCCGCCACGACCCGCTGGGATACCCAGGCGGTTAGATAGCTGTGCCCCATCGAGCAAAGGCCTTGGAGGAGAACCAGTCCGATAAACAGTCCGATCAATTCCGTCATCTTGGCGCGATCATGCTGTACTGTGATCACGTCCCACAGGGTGCCGGCCAGGCGGAGCAGCGCGAGATTGACGGCGGCGACTCCCATGACCAACACGCCGGCCACGGCCATGCGCGGGAGGTATGGGCGAACGAACGGAAGGAATCGTTTAAAGGGAGACATGCGATTCTAGCCGGCGGTCCACGAAGGATGAGAGGGAGGCGGAGCTACAACTGCGCAATCGACTCGATGAGGTTCTTATTGATTGCGACAAAGTCAGACCGATCCTGATCGTTGATGACAACGTCGGTCAGACTGATGAACAGTCGTGCTTCCTCGTTGATGGCATCGGAGACTCGATGGCGCATCGGAGGGACCAGAAAGTCGCCCACGTAGGTACAGTTCACCGTACGGACGCGGATGCGAACCTTCTTGCCCTCCGGCACAATCTCCTCCTCCCGGCGAACGGGGTGAGCTTAGCTTTTACGACGCAAGAATTTTTGGCGCCGGCGCAGCTTCTTGTACTTGTGCTTGCGCATTTTCTTCCGGCGCTTTTTCAACACGCTCGACATGCGATTAATCTCCTGGAGGGGCGAGTCTAGTGGCTTTCGGCTGAAAAAGCAAGCCGATTGCGGGCTGCGGCGGAGGGGGGATTGCGCGTCGCGCGATTCGCCCGGATCGGTGTCGTCGCCTTGACCGTGCGTTGGGACGTTCCTATACTGCGAACCATGTCGGAAAAATTTTCTTGGCGCTGGCTTGCCCGCGCTTTCGCAGTATGGACCGGGCTCGCGCTGTGCGTGCTGCCGGTGGCTTGTTCGTCCAAAACGATTCAGTATCCCGAAGATCACCAACGGTTCACGCGAATTGATCGCGCTGTCGAATCGCTGCGCGAGGCCTATCAGAAGCGTGACCGGGCAGCCTTTCAAGATCTGATGTTGCCGGCGGAGTCATTGGAACAACTGCAGCAGGAAGTGGAACAGGATTTCGAAATGTTTCAGGTGATTCAACTCGAATTCAAGACCGAACGGATCATCATCGATCAAGACAATGTCGATGTGTACGTCCACTGGCAGGGCGTGTGGAAAAAAACCGCCGATGAGACGGGGATGCGCCAGCGCGGCCATGCGCGGTTACAGTGGATCGGGACGCAATCCATTCTGCTCCGCGGGGTTCAAGGTGATCTGCCGTTCGGGATGAAAGCGCGGCAGGCGTTGTCCGATTTCCCTTCTTCTCCCAAGAAGCCCCAATTGCAATGAGTCAATCCCGTCCAAGCGCAGGGGCCGGGTCCATTCCCCCGGCCGACTATTTGGTCGTCGGCAGCGGAGTGGCCGGCTTGCGGGCCGCGTTGGAATTGAGCCGCGACGGCCGAGTCATCATGCTGACCAAGGGCCATCCGCTGCAGAGCAGCTCGATTCATGCCCAGGGAGGTGTGGCCGTCGCCTTGAGCGAGGAGGACGACGTGGCCATCCATCTGACCGATACCTTGAAAGCAGGGCACGGGCTTTGTCGCCCGGATGCGGTGCGAGTATTGGTTGAGGAAGGACCTGAACGGATTCAGGAATTGATCCGCTGGGGGGCCAAATTCGACAAGGCGGGCGGCAAGTACGCATTTGCGCGAGAGGCGGCTCATAGCCGAAGTCGGATTCTTCGTGCGCGGGGAGATGCGACGGGGAACGAGATGGTGCGTGCGTTGATGGCGCAGGCCGCGAAACAGAAACGCATCCAACGATTGGATTACCACTTCACCGTGGATTTGGTGGTGGAGGATGGACGCTGTTGCGGCGTTGTAGCGCTTGACGAGTCGTCGGGACGGCAATTCGTGCTCCCGGCGAAAGCGGTGGTGCTGTCGACCGGAGGGGCCGGACAGATTTATGCGCGGACGACGAACCCGCCGAACGCGACCGGCGACGGGATGGCCATGGCGTTTCGCGCCGGGGCGCTGCTGCAGGACATGGAATTCGTCCAGTTTCATCCGACAGCGCTGTATCTGCCCTCAAGTCCGCCGTTTCTGCTCTCTGAGGCCATGCGTGGAGAAGGCGGGCAGTTGCGTAACAATAAGGGCGAGTTGTTCATGCAACGGTATCATCCGCTCGGCGCTCTTGCGCCGCGCGATATCGTGTCCCGGGCGATCTGGGCGGAAATGGCTGCGACGCGGGCCCATCATGTGTATTTGGACGTCACGCATCTCGGGGCGGAATTCATCAAGCGGCGATTCCCGACGATTTACGCCACATGCCTACGTTACGACATCGATATTACCGAGGAGTGGATTCCGGTCTCGCCCAGTGCGCACTACATGATGGGCGGAGTCTGGACGGATCTCAACGGAGCGACGTCGTTGCCGGGCTTGTTCGCAGCCGGTGAAGTGGCGTGCAGCGGGGTGCATGGGGCGAATCGTCTGGCGAGCAACTCGTTGTTGGAGGGATTGGTCTTTGGTATGAGGGCGGGTGCGGCTGCGATCGCATTTGCCCAGAAGCACGAGGTGCCGGATTTGTCGGCCCACGAGGCGCGGCTACACCGGGCGACTTATGCAACGCTGGAGGACTCGGAGAAGCTGCGGAGTTCCTTGCGCCGGACGATGTGGGGGCAGGTGGGAATCATCCGCTCGCGGGAGTCGCTCGTGCGTGCAACGGCGCAACTTTCTCGATGGATGAAAATCGTCTCCAAGGCGTACGCGGGGCGCGCCGATCTCGAGGTGAAGAACATGGTGCAGGTCGCCTACTGCGTCGCCGAGGCAGCGCTGTGGCGCGAAAACAGTGTGGGGGCCCATTTCCGCGGAGACTTCCCGCAGGCCAAGCGGCCCGGATGGAAGCAGCACAGCCGAATGGTGTTGAGTGACGTGGCTACTGAGCCCCAACGAGGTCGGCGGCCGGGTGTAGTGGTTGCGATGCCGGGTCTGCGGAAGCGATCACGTGTCCGGTCACCGGGCGGTCCTTCATAAGAAAGGTTCGATAGTACCGGATGACTTTCTTGACGTACTGTCTGGTCTCGTCGATCGGCGGAAGTCCTCGGTAGCGGTCGACGACATGTTCACCGGCATTGTAAGCCGCCAAGGCCAGCGGGAGGTTCCCGCGGAACCGATCGAGAAGCTGGCGAAGGTATTTCGTTCCACCTCCGATATTGTCCTCAGGATCGTATAAATCCCGCACATCCATACGGACGGCCGTTTGCGGCATCAGTTGCATCAAGCCGACGGCTCCGGCTCGCGAGACCGCCATGGGATCGAAGTCGGACTCGGCTTTGATAACGGCACGAATGAGAGCCGGGTGCAGTTGATGTTGTTGGGAATAGCGGCTGATCATCGGCTCCAGTTCACGTTCGGAGAGGATCGGACGCAGTCGGTTGGGTTGCGTTGCTATCCGTCGGTAGCGGTGGTCGGTCGGGACGTTGGTGAGTGAAATCGTCCCATTGGCATCAATGTACTGATAGATCTCGGCTTGGACGAGGCTGATCGGAGTGAGCCACTGGGTACTTGCAAGGGCAATGGCAATCAAAGCAGGGGACGGTTTCACTCGCAGGCTCCTTCAGTCAGCGTCAGGTGAGAACCAGGCTCTATCGATGGTGAAACGATAGCAGCCTTCATCTGACTGTCAAGGAATAGCAGATCCTGTGCCGCTATCTGCTTTACCGACTGGCTGGAAAAACAATGGCTTGGAGCAGGGGGTTTCAGTCGGAGACTGTTAAAAAGCGGCCTCGATTGTCGATAAATTGACGATGCAGTTGCCGGGTCAAGGGGCCCGGTACACCCTGGCCGATCGGTTGCTGCTCAATGGATACGACCGGCATGACCTCCATCGTTGTATTGGTTAGGAAGCACTCATCAGCCTGCCGCAACTCCTGTGGGGTGAACCGGTCTTCCTGAACGGTTAACCCCGATGCCGTGGCTAGTTCTATAACGATGTCCCGGGTGATCCCGTCGAGAATTCCGCAGGCTACGGTTGGAGTGCAGAGCCGATTTCGAGCGACGAAGAACAGATTGCTCACGGTGCATTCGGTCAGGTGCCCTTCCCAATTGAGCAATATGGCGTCAAAGACTCCCGCTGCAATCGCCTCGCGCTTGGCCAGAATATTGTTCAGGAAGTTGGTCGCCTTGATCTGAGGCGACAGCGCATCAGGATGATTGCGTTTCGTCTTTGCGATGATGAGGGAGACGCCGCGTTCGTAGAGGTCGGCCGGCGGCGGATGTAATCGCTTGACCATGATCACGACTGTGGGGGTCGGGCAGAGAGCCGGATCAAGACCGATTTCTCCGGCCCCACGCGACACGGTGATTCTGATATAGGCGTCGGCTTGATCGTTTCCCACCCCATTACGTTCCATCGCCTCCTGCAGCAGGTGAGGCCATGTGTGCGCTGGGATCGGAATCGAAAGTCCGATTGCCTCGGCCGACCGCTGCAGTCGAGCCAGATGATGGTCCCGCATGAAAATGCGGGCGCCATAGGATCGGATCGTTTCGTACACGCCGTCGCCATATAGGAACCCGTGATCAAAAACCGAGACGACCGCTTCCTTCTCCTGGACAAATCGATCGTTGAGATAAATCCACATCGGAATCCTCACGCCAACGCGCTCAAAAATGCCTGTGCTTTGTGAATCGTCTCCTCGTATTCCCGGGCGGGGTCGGAGTCGGCGACGATGCCGGCCCCCACTTGGAGGTAGCCTCGCGCCTGTCGTACCACCAGCGTGCGGATGACGATGTTGAAATCCAGATCACCGTTCCAGCTGAGATACCCCATGGACCCGGTGTAGGGGCCTCGCCGAACGGGTTCCAATTCTTCGATGATCTCCATGCAACGGATCTTGGGCACCCCGGTAATCGTGCCGCCCGGAAAGATCGCCCGGAGGAGGTCGAACCCGTTCGCGGCCGGCTGCAGGGTTCCGGATACGTGCGAGACCAGATGATTGACGTGCGAATATTGTTCGACGGTCATGAATTCGTCTACACGGACGGAGCCCCATTCGCAGACTCGACCCAGGTCGTTTCGTTCGAGGTCGACCAACATCAGATGTTCTGCGCGCTCCTTTTCATTCGCGAGGAGTTCGTCCCGCAACCGCCGGTCGTCCTCGGCATCCCGACCCCGCCGTCTGGTTCCGGCGATCGGTCTCGTGTCGGCGACGCGGCCGTTGAGGCGCACCAGGCGCTCGGGTGAGGTGCTGATGAAGCTTGTGCCGTCGAACCGTAGCAGACCGGAGAAGGGGGATGGATTCATCGCCCGCAGCCGCGCGTAGATCTTCAGTTCCGTATCCCAGTCGGACAGTCCGGTCGTGGCGACTGCAAAGCGATGAGAGAGATTGGCTTGGTAGATGTCCCCCGCGGCGATGTATTCCTGACAACGGCGAATCCGCTCCGTATAGCTTGCTTGCGATTGTTGCGGGATGAAGTGAACCGGCGTCATACCATCGGTTTCCGCCGGTCGGGGGCGAGACGCGGTAAGCCGAGCTGCGAACGCGGCAAGCCGATCGCACCCTTCGCGATAGAGCCGCTCTCGAGGCTCGCTGAGGAATCGTTCGAGCGGAGGACAGAACATCAGGTGCCATTCACCGGTTGTGTGATCGAACGCAGCGACAAGATCGTAGAAGGCGAATTCCAGGTCCGGCAGCGCGAGATCGTCGATGGCATGAGAAGGTAGCGATTCGAATTGGCGGACGAGGTCGTAGCTGAAGTAGCCGACGGCGCCACCGAAGAACGGGGGGATTCCCGGTGGCCGCGCGATGATAGATTGACGCAGCATCTGAGCGAGCGTGGCGAAGGGGGATTCGCCACGACGTGTCGTTCCGCCGCACTGGAGTGTCCACTCGGAGTCTCTTCCGGAAAGCAGCTGGTATGGCTCGCACCCCAAAAATGAGAAGGCCGCCGTTGTGGCGGGGCCTCTTCCGCTTTCGAACAAGAACGACGGCCCGCCCGTCGCCTCAAGCTTACCGAAGAGGTCGAATGGGTCGGCTCGCCAGTCTCGGTGCGTGACGACGAGGGGGGCGGGGGGACCGTGCAAAAACGCAGAGGCTGAAGATGGTGTCATTGAATCGGTGCCTTGGATCGACTCGGTACGAGCCTCACTATACCCCAGGGATTCGACAAGAGACAGAGCCTCTAACGGCTTGACATTGCAACAAGGATTCTGCTTGAATTGCGCGCCCGCAATCGGTTGAGTCCTTATTCAGACCTGTCTGAGTACGCGCCTCCGGTGGGCTGGAGCATGCCCCCTTCACAAGATCCGTTTTATGCGGGGCTCGGCCAAGCGGTTCGGATTGGAACCGACCTGCTAGCTGCGCTGATCGTCGGTGGAGGGTTGGGTTGGGTTGTCGACACATATTTTCTGAACTCCACGCCGTGGGGAATGGTCGTGGGGCTGGTGTTAGGCGTCATCGCCGGCATTCGCAATGCGTATCGGGCGGCGATGAGATGGCCTGGAACACCGACGGATTCAGAGCGTAAAGGATAATCGTGGAAGAAAGTCCGCTGCACGCATTCGAATTACACAACTACGTGCCCATTTCCATCGGCGGGTTGGATATTTCCATCAATAAAGCCGTGATCCTCATGTGGGTCGTCGTGGGGCTCGTTACGGTCTTGATGGTCATGGCGGGATCGGCGAGGCGGTTAGTGCCGGGCAAGTTGCAAAGCCTGGCGGAGATGCTGGTCGACTTTATCCGGAACATCATTCTCGACACCATGGGCAAAGACGGGATGAAGTTTTTCCCGCTTATCGCCAGCCTGTTTCTCTTCATTCTGTTCTGCAATCTGCTCGGTCTCATTCCGGGCTCCTATACGGTCACGAGTCAGATCGTTGTAACCGCCGTGTTCGCCTGCCTGGTCTACGGGCTCAGCCTCGTGATGGGGTTTATGCTGCACGGGGGTAAGTTTCTCGGAATTCTGGTTCCCCCCGGAACGCCTGGGTGGTTATTGCCGTTGATGATTCCGATCGAGCTGATCAGCCAACTCGCGCGGCCGATTTCGCTGGCCGTCCGGTTGTTCGCCAACATGACCGCGGGCCACGTCATTCTCGGTGTGCTCTTCGGACTGGCGATCAGCGGCGGGTTGTTGATCGGGTGGCTGCCGTTTGCCTTCACGATCGCCATGAACGGCTTGGAAGTTGGTATCGCGTTCATTCAAGCCTATATTTTCACCGTGCTGACGTGCGTCTATTTGGGAGATGCATTCCATCTGCACGGCCACGATGACCACGCGCACTAATCGCGGGTTGGTTCAGACAAGGGAGGAGTAGGACACAATGGATTCAGCAGCAGCAGCGTTGTTGGGTATGGGTTTGGCGGCGGCAGGATTCGCCGGCGCCGGTGTGGGCATCGGGTACATTTTCGGCAAGATGATCGAAGCCGTCGCCCGCCAGCCGGAAGCCGAAGGCCGTGTCGGCAAGTACATGTGGATCGGGTTTGCGCTGGTCGAAGCCATTGCGCTGTACGGGCTCGTCATTGCGTTCATCATCATGGGGCTTCGCAAATAGGAGGCAGGTTCGGGCCGCGGTGGCGGTGGAGAGATCCTGATGATCTCTCAGCCTCAACCTGAGCCTTCGCCTGTGGGGAGAACATGCCGCAGTTTGAATCGAGCTTCTTTTCGTCGCTGATTTTCTGGGAAGTGGTGTCCTTCGGCATTCTCTTCTTCGTGCTTTACAAGTTCGCGTTTCCCGGCATCCTCGCGATCTTGGAAGAGCGGGAGAAGAAGATCAAGGACAGCCTCGACCAGGCCGAGCGTCACCGGGCCGAATCAGAGCGGACGCTCAAGGAGTATGAAGCTAAGCTCAGCGCCGCGGCGAAGGAAGCGGAAGGCATTCTGGCGGCGGCCAAGGAGCGCGCGCAGCGGTTACTCGAGGAAAACGAGCAGCGGCTGACGTCGGAAGCCGAGCGGATCAAGGGTGATGCGACGCGTGAGATTGAGCACGAACGGCGGAAGGCGATCGCGGACATCCGAAACCAGACGACCGAACTGGCGTTGATGGTGGCGGAAAAAGTCGTGCAGCGCAGCCTGACCGATGCGGATCACAAGAAATTCGCCGACGAAGCACTCACCGCTCTCTCGAAATCCCATTCCTGATCGAGATCTATCCGGTCGGGCGCGGTGAGCCCAGACTCACCCCGCCCGGCCGATACCCGTCCAAGTCCACCGTTACAAAACGAAAACCCAGTGCCGTGATCTGCCGGCTGACGCGCTCGCTGCGGCCGCCCTCAAGCAGGCGAGGCAACTCGTCGTGCGCGACTTCAATGCGGGCGATCTCACCGTGGTCCCGCACGCGGCAATGCCGAAATCCTTCCGACAGCAACGCCGCCTCCGCCTGTTCGACTCGATCGAGTTTTTCTCTCGTGATGGGAATGCCCCGTGGGATGCGTGAGGAGAGGCAGGCCGCGGCCGGCTTATCCCAATTCGACAGCCCCATCGACTTCGCGAGGATGCGGAGTTCGTTCTTCGACAATGCCGCTTCGACCAGCGGGCTCCGGACGCCCTGTTCCCGCGCCGCTTTGATGCCGGGACGATCGTCTCCGAGATCATCCAGATTCGTTCCGTCTACGACCACGGCGTCTCCGGCACGGTCTTTCAGCGAGCCGAGCAATGCGTACAGGTCGGTCTTGCAGTGGAAGCAGCGGTCGGCATCGTTTTTGGTGAAGGCCGGAATTTTTAGTTGATCCGTGTCTACCAATTCATGCCGGACCCCGATTTCTTTCGCCACACGGGTCGCGACGTCCAACTCGACGGCAGGGAAGGTCGGCGAAACGGCCGTGATCCCGACCGCGCGGTCTTTCAATTGATCGTACGCAACTTTCAGAACGACCGTGCTGTCGATCCCGCCGGAATAGGCGACGATGACGCGGCGCATGTCCGTCAGAATTGTGCGGAGGCGGAAGAGTTTGGCATCGAGGGAGTCGGTTTGCATGATGCCACCGGGGTGCGGCTATTGACGGATCTTGGCTTTGGCGATGTTCCCCACGACGACCAACGCATAGTGCTGGGGGTCAAGGTACTGGCGCGCGACCCGCTGGACATCTTCTTTCGTCACACGGTCGATCCATTTGGGGTACTGGCTGAAGTACTCGAAGCCGAGTCCGTAAAACTCCACCTGGGCCAGGACCTGCGCCAGTTTGGCCGTGGAGTCAAGCCGGAGCGGGAAGCTGCCCATGAGAAATGACTTGGCTTCGGCCAGTTCCTGGTCGGTCACCGGACTCTCGCGGATACCCTTCAACTCCGCGAGCACGCCGGTAATGGCCTGATTGGTCGCTTCGGTGCGGGTCTGCAGATTGATCCAGAACGAGCCGGGCTGCGAGCGAGCGTCATAGTGGCTCATGATCCCATAGGCTAAGCCCTGCTTGTCACGGATGGAATCCATCAAGCGAGAGGAAAACCCGCCGGCACCCAGAATGTGATTCATCACCGTCACGGCATAGAAGTCGGGATTGGTCCGACTAATCCCCCCGTGGCCGAGGATGATAGTCGATTGGGTCAAATCTTTTTCAATGAACTGAGACGATTTCTTCCCCACTCCGGCGGGCTTCTTCACGGTGCGGGCCGGGGGCGTTCCTCGCTTCCAACTTCCGAAGTGGGTCTGTACCAGCGTCGTGGCCTGCTCCACAGTGACATCGCCGACGACGGTCAGGATGACTTCGTTGGGAAGATATTCCTTGGCGTAGAAGGTCTGCACATCGGCCAAGGTGATCTTGGAGACGGTCTCTTCAGTGCCCTGTACCGGCCATCGATAGGGGTGATTGTGAAAGACGAGCTGGTTGAAAGCCTTCATGGCCACATGACCGGGATCGTCATTGTCGCTGGCCATCTCGCCGAGGATCTGGGCACGAACCCGCTCGAATTCCTGTTTGGGGAATGCCGGGTGCATCAACACATCTGCGAGCAGTGTAAAGCCCAGGTCCACGTCCTTCTTGAGAACCCGAGCGGAGGCTGTCGTGTAATCTTCGCTCGCTTTCGCTTCCAGCGAGCCGCCGACGAAATCGATTTGCTCGGCCAATTGTTTAGACGACCGGCTCGTCGTCCCTTCATCCAGCAGGCTGGCGACCAGATTGGCCACACCGGCTTTGTCGGGCGGGTCGTTGATCGAGCCCGTTTTCACGAGCGCATGGATTTCGACGATCGGGAGAAAGTGCTGCTCGAGGACCAGAACCGTCATCCCGTTCGGGATGGTAACTTTGGACGGCGTGATGTCGGCGGCCGCGACTGTCCGAGTGAACGGCAACAGTCCGATCATGAGCGTCAGCGCGCACGCGGTTCTCCAGCGGAGCAGGGCTTCGTTGTGGCGTTTCGTCTGGATGCGGGCGAACCAAACCATAGGGTTACGATTTCCCACTGTGGGCGGTGGTCGGCTGCGGCTCCGGCGATTTCGGCACTTGCGGAATCAAAATGCCGACCGTCCGATTGTCTTGGGTCAGATACTGTTTGGCCACCCGCTGTACGTCTTTGGCAGTGACGGATCGGATCCGATCCAGGAATTGATCGGTGCGTCGCCAACCCGCTCCAATCGATTCGAATTCTCCCAGCAGCATTGCATGCCGGAAATTGGAGTCTTGCTCGAACACGTGGGTGGCTTCCACTTGATTCTTCGCTCGCTGTAATTCCACCTCGGTCGGTGGGTCATTCTGGAGACGGACGATTTCCCGCTGCAGGGCCTCTTCGACCGTCTCGACCTTCGCCCCGGGGCTGACTAACGAATAGAAGTAGAACAGGCCGGGGTCGGTTTGAATCAGACTGTATTCGGCGCCGACAGCCAGCGAGTTTTTCTGCTCATAGACGAGGCTCTGATAGAGTCGCGAACTCTTGCCGTGCGAGAGGATCGATTCCAGGATGTCGAGCGCGTACGAATCGTCGCTGGAGTAATTCGGGACGCGGAATCCCATCATCACAAAGGGCACCTGGGCTTCGCGCTTCAAGAGGAAGCGGCGCTCCCCCCGTTGTTCCGGCTCGACGGCGAGGGTCGGTTTCGGGGTCGGGCCTTTGGGAATTGGCTCAAACAGATGCTTGATCGTCGGCAGCAGGGCATCGGCCTTGATGTCGCCGACGACGATCAACGTCGCGTTATTCGGCGAATAGTACGTGTCGTAGTGACGCTGCAGGTCGTCGAGCGACATGGCGTCGAGGTCGGCGAACCAGCCGATGATGGGCCAATGGTAGGGATGGCTCTGAAACGCCTGCGCGAAGAGGGCTTCGACCAGCGCTCCCTGCGGATCGTCTTCGTTGCGGAGACGGCGCTCTTCCTTCACGACTTCACGTTCGGTCTGGAACTCGCCGTTGTCGAGAAGCAATCCCTGCATCCGATCCGCTTCCATCTCAAGGGCGAGCTCAACGCGGTCGGCGGCCAGGTTTTCGAAGTACGCCGTAAAATCTTGGCTCGTGAACGCATTGTCGACGCCGCCGTTCTTGCGGATCAGTCGCGAGAAGGACCCCTTCGGGTACTTGGCGGTACCTTTGAACATCATGTGCTCAAGCATGTGTGAGAGACCGGCGCGGCCCATCACTTCATTTCGTGAGCCGACTTTGTACCAGACTTGCACCGTCGCGACCGGCGCTTTCGGCACTTCGACGAGCAAAACCTTCATGCCGTTCGATAAAACATACTCGTGCGGGTCGGCCGCGTATGTGCCGCCTGCCCATGCCAGCAGCGCGATGGCCGCTGCCGCAACCGTTCGTCGAAGCCGTTGTGCCGGATAGAGTGGATTCATAGTTCGGTGAGTCGCACGAGGCATGCTAGCAACGGGATTCGATAGGTGTCAAGGCAAGCGGCCCGGCGCCGGCCGGCACGTTGCCCAGTTGTCCGCAGGCGCCCAAGACATCACGGCCCCGGCTCTTGCGGATAAATACGTCGATACCGGCCTTGGTCAGAATGGCCTGGAACGCCAGCACCTGCCGGTCGGTCGGCCGGCGGTAGTGGGTGCCGGGAAATTCATTGAACGGAATCAGGTTCATCTTGCATCTGATACCCTTCAGCAGCGTCACGAGCCGGCGCGCGTCTTCGTCCCGGTCGTTCACGCCGGCCAACAGAACATATTCAAACGTCAGCCGCCGCATAGGGGGAAGCGGATATCGCCGGCAGGCCGCCATCAGTTCTTTGAGCGATGCGATCTGACTGACGGCCGGCATTAAGCGCTGGCGCTGTTCTTCGGTCGTGCCGTTCAGGGAGATGGCCAAATTCACACCGAGAGCGGCGACATCCTTCAATCGGTTCGCTAGGCCTGCTGTGGATACCGTAATGCGGCGGGGTGACCAGCCCAATCCCCAGGCCTTGTTGGTCAGGCACTCGATGGCGGACGACAGGGCCTCGATGTTCGCGAGCGGCTCGCCCATGCCCATGAATACGAGGTTGGTCAGCCGTTCTTCTCCGGTCAGATGATCCTGCGCCGTCAGGACCTGATCGACGATCTCGTGGGCTTTCAGGTTGCGCTTGAGCCCCATCGTCCCGGTGAGGCAGAAACCGCAATCCAACATGCAGCCGACTTGCGTCGAGACGCAGAGGGTCAGCCGCTCCTCGTCGGGAATCAGGACCGTTTCAATCCGTAATCCGTCATCTAAGGTGAGCAGGAGTTTACGGGTGCCGTCGCTGGACTGCAGGACCACACAGTCTTGTGTACGTTGAATGGTGGCGAGTTCGGCCAGTTTTGCGCGATCCTTCTGGGACAGATCGGTCATGTAGCCGATGGTGCGCGCACGCCGCTGATAGAGCCACCGGAGGATTTGCCCGCTCCTGTACGACGGCCAGCCGAGGTCACGTACCAGTGTGGCTATCTGTGCTTCGGAAAGGCTCAATAAGTTTGTCTGTGGATGGGACGCTTCGATCACCATAGCCTAGGCAGAGTATCATAGGGATTGCCCAGGCGGTAGCCGGGCGGTCGAATGCTATCTCCTACCCCTGCAGCGGAGAATGTGTTACTACAAGTGCTCAGTATGACGAGAGTCTTGCACACATACCGATCGGCGCTCGCCGTTGTCCTCTGTCTAGCCGGTGCCTCGCCGCCGGTCTGTGCTTCGCAGGTGGGGGGCGGCGAGGTCTCTGCGACGTCATCCTGCGAATCTCCCGAAGAGTGCTTTGCCACTGCGGCGCAGCCCAAGGAGCGGCTGGGGAACCAACTCACCAAGGAGCAAGTGTCCGCGCTGAAGTTGGAGCGGTTGCGGCTGGTGATGGAACGGTTTCCCGGATCGATCTGGGCCAAGCGGGCGGGGGTGCTCTCCGGCGTGTTGTTGATCGAACGCAATCCTGCCGCCGCCTTACCGTTCCTGCGGACGGGGCAACGGGATTTTCCCGTGCTCGACGACTACTTGCGGTTGTGGATAGGGGACGCGCTGTTGCATCTCGGCGATGCCAAGGAAGCGGCAGCGCAGTTTGAAAGCATCGCCCAGTCGATGCCGGATTCTAACCTGATCAATCTGGCCGGGCTGCGCGCGGGAGAGGCTTGGTATCAGGCCTCCAGTTGTCCGGAGTCGGTGCGATGGTTGGCGAAGGCCGTCGGGAACAATGAGAAAGATCCGTCGGTTCCTCAGGCCTGGTTGCGCCTGGCCGCCTGTTATCTGCGGCAGAATCAGATTGAGGACGGTCGCACCGCGCTGAAGCAAGTCTGGGTTAAATTTCCCTATGTGCAGGAAGCGAAGGAGGCGGAGACTCTGCTGAGATCGAATCTGGGAGGGGAACCATGGGCTGAAACCGGCGAAGATCTGTTCAATCGTGCTCAAGCTTTCCTGGGACAGGCGTTGCACGCAGAAGCGGTCGAAGAGCTCAAAAAGTTTCTCGCCAAAGAGCCTGGCTCGTCCCATCGAAACAGTGCGAAGCTCAAGCTCGGCATCGCCTACGTGCGGCTGAAGCAGTACGATCAGGCGCGCGACACGTTCCGCGCCCTGATGACAGATCGCGTGGCGGAGTCGGATGAAGCCACGGTTTGGCTCGCACGTGTGTATTTGCGGCAGGCGGCCGGGCAGAAGCTGATGGAGCTCAGCCGTACGGCTGAGAAGTTGCCCGTGTCGTCCGAACAGCGCGGGCAGATCAATTTATTCGCCGGCATCTGGCTGGAAGATCAGGGTCAGTACGATGACGCGATCGCGAAGTATCGGCTCGTCGCAAAAGCCGGTGAGCCGGCCACGCAACGGGTCGAAGCTTCCTGGCGGGTGGGATGGGTCTACTATCGGACTGCCCGATACAAAGAGGCGATCGACGTCTTACAACACATCGTCAATCAGCACGATAGCGACTTCGAGCCGCAGGCGCTCTATTGGATCGCACGCTCTCTCGGGCACATGAACGATGGACGAGCCCGCGAGGTCTACGCGCAACTGTGCCGGCAATATCCCTTTACGTATTACTGTCAGCTCGCGAAGGAACAAGTGAGTGATCTTGTCGCGGCGAACGACGCGCAAGCCGCTCCATCCGCCGCGACCGAGAATGCAGCCGGCGATGCAGGTGCATCGCAGCCGTCGAAGACAGCTGACGTTGAACAACAGCCGGCCTATCGACGGGCGTTGGAGTTGAAGCTGTTGGGATTGGATGGGGACGCAGCGCGGGAGTTGGCGGCTCTGACAGAGCAGTATACGCGAGATCCTGATGTGCTGACGGCGTTGTCGATGCGGTTGAACGACGTCGGTGCGTATCACCATGCGTTGCGTCTGGTGCGAACACGTTTTCGCGACAAGTTGGAGCGCACAGGCGGTTCGGTCGCGCCCGGGCTCTGGAACGTGGCCTATCCCACCGGACTGGTGCCGATCGTCAAAGCACAGCGGTTGAACGGGCTGAATCCCTATCTAGTCGCGGCCATCATCCGGGAAGAAAGCCAGTACGATATGCGGGCTGTCTCGCGGGTGGGCGCGATCGGATTGATGCAGGTGATGCCGGCAACGGCGAATCAAGTCGCGCAGCGCCATCATTTTCCGAGCGTGACGCGCGAGGATCTGTTCGATCAGGAAACCAACATCAGGATCGGTGCGCGCTATGTCGAGCAGCTCCTGGCGCAGTTTTCCGGGAATGTGATTCATACGATCGCGGCTTACAACGCGGGGCCGATCGTCGTCGGGACATGGGCGGCGCAGCACCGGGGGCGTAGCCAGGATGAGTTCGTCGAACTGATTCCCTTTCAAGAGACCCGGCACTATGTCAAACGTGTTTTGCGAAGCTTTAAAGAGTATCTGCGCTTATCAGAGCCCGTGTCCTAATCGGACCTGACCGGAATCCGTCTGCCGTGCCGGTTTTCGTTGCGCTTCTCTTAATGTGTTCGACGGTTCTGGAAGACCGCTTCAGTAGAGCCGTTTGGGCATGTGAGATCCGGGCCACCCCCCTTTCTTGACAAGATGGTGGGGAGTTTTTATATTGCCCCCCAACCTATTGGGTTTTTCAGGAGAAATCATACAATGGCGCTGGATCGTTTGGATGCTCTCGAGGGCCGGATTCGGGACTTGGTGAAGCTGGTTCAAGAGCTGAAAAAGAAGAACGCGATGTTGGAGGAGGAGGTCAAGGCGACGCGGCAGCGGCTGGCGTCACAGGACGACCTCAACCGCCGATGGGAACAGGAGCGCGTGGATATCAAGGCGCGCATCGAGAGGGTGATGGGAGAGATCGAGTTGCTGGAGTGCTTGGATGACCCCAAGGAGGTGGCCCTTGACTAAGACGATCGATGTCGAGATCTACGGCCAACGGTACTCGATTCGCGGGGAGGCCGATGACGCGTACATCCGCCGCCTGGCTAGCTATGTGGATCAGCATATGCGCCAGCTCGCGGAGGGCATGAAGACGGCGACGCCGTCCAAGCTGGCGGTGTTGACGGCCATCAACCTGGCGCACCAATTGTTCGAATCCGAGAAGAAGCGGGCGCAGGGGGAAGCCGATGTCGACCGGCGCATGGTGGATCTGATGGAATCCATCGAAGAGCAGATGCCGACGTCGCTGTTCCGATGAGTTTCACCTTGCTTTCAGAAAAGCCCTTTGTTATCGTGATATCGAGATGCGTGTTATGCGAGCGTGGAGTGTAAGGATAGCCTCTGAAGGACGATCATCCGGAACCGATAGTGCAGTCGGGAACGTTGAATGTTGAACGCACTAGAGAATCGTAGCGTAGCTGTGTACCAGGTCCTTGTTCGGTGGATCCTCGCAGTGATGATCCCCGTGCGGCGGTGCTCGTGGATGGTGATCGAGCGGTGCCAGGAAGTCTTCTCGGACTGCCTGCAGGTGTTCGATGGCGACCGATCCGGCCCGCCCGTATTGGCAGTGATCCCTCTTCGGCGCCGTATCAGTTCGAGAGGTCCTATCTCTCGGCCGGAGAGAGGTGGGTATCGATACACAAGCGACAATGCTGCGCCTTCTCGTGTGCGATCGACTCGCGGATGATGTGATCCTGGGCCGTCCTCGTTTCTCCTCCCCCGCATAGCCTATTCCAGCTAACTGATTGCAGAACACGGGTGCAGACGCCCGTATTCTCTGCCAAGGGGGTGCTCCCATTTCTACCTCGCTCTTTGCTTATTTGTTCTGCGGGCTCGTCGGTGCTTTGCTGGGTGCCGGGATTCTGGAAGCCGTGCGTCGACAGATGGGAGCCGCCAAGCGGGCCGAAGCCGAAGAACAGGCCAAACAGGTAATTCAAAACGCCCAGCGCGAGGCCGAGACCGTTCTCAAGGAGGCCAAGCTCGAAGCTAAGGATCTGGTCTTCCAGTCCAAAACGGAGTTGGAAAAAGAGCAGAAGGCCAAACTGAGCGAGTTATCGGTGTCGGAGAAGCGGCTGATGGCACGGGAGGAAAATCTCGACCGCAAGATCAGCGCGGTGGATAAACGGGAAGCCGACAGTCAGAAGCGGGACCAGGAATTGATCCGTCGGGAGGAGGGGCTGGCCAAAAAGGAGGCGGCCTGTGCCAAAGCCGAACGCGAGCATCGGGAGGCTTTAGAGCGGGTGGCTGGAATGACTGGTGAAGAGGCCAAGAAGCAATTGATGGTGGAAATGGAAAGTCAGGCCCGCCTCGATGCAGCCGGTTTCGCCAAGCGGACGCTGGAAGAGGCGCGCGAGAACGCCGAACGGGAAGCCCGGGAAATCATCGCGCGGTCGATCCAACGCGTGGTGCGCGATTATGTTTCGGAGTCCACAATTTCAGTCGTCCCGATCCCCAACGACGCCATGAAGGGGCGCATCATCGGACGGGAAGGGCGAAACATCCGCGCCATTGAAGCCGCAACCGGCATCGATCTCATCATCGACGAAACGCCCGAAGCCGTGATCATTTCCGGCTTCGATCCGCTGCGCCGTGAAATCGCCAAGGTGTCGCTTGAGCGGTTGATGCACGACGGCCGGATTCATCCGACGCGCATCGAAGAAATCGTTGAGAAGGTCAAAGTCGACATCGACAAGCTGATGGTCGAGGAAGCCGAAAAGGTGATCTTCGAGGTCGGCCTGTCCGATTTCCATCCTGAACTCGTCAAGGTGCTCGGGCGGCTCAAATATCGCACCAGCTACGGGCAGAACAACCTCTATCACGCTCGTGAGGCCGCCTATATCTGCGGCATCATGGCTTCCGAACTCGGGCTGGATGTCAAGCTCGCCAAGCGCGGCGCGTTGCTGCACGACATCGGCAAAGCTGTGAGTCATGAAGAGGAAGGCCCGCACGCGATGTTGGGTGCCGAGATCGCCAAGAAGTACGGGGAAAACCCCAAGGTCGTCAACGCCATCGCCGCGCACCATGAACAGGTGGAGCCGATCTGTCCGGAAACGGTGTTGGTCGCCGCTGCGGAAGCGTTATCCGCGGCACGTCCCGGAGCCCGGCGCGAAGCCCTCGAGTCCTATGTCAAACGCTTGGAAAAGCTGGAGTCGCTGGCGACGGCCTATAAAGGCGTACAAAAAGCGTACGCGATTCAGGCGGGACGTGAGATTCGGGTGATTGTGAGACAGGAAGACATTACCGATACGGAGTCGTTCCAGCTCTCGCGAGATCTGGCCAAGAAAATCGAGCAAGAGCTGACGTATCCCGGCCAGATCCGGGTGACCGTGATCCGCGAGAGTCGGTATGTGGAGTATGCGAAGTGAAGGTGCTCTATATCGGCGACATCATGGGCGAGCCCGGTCGCCGTGCGGTGGGACGGATGGTGCCGCGTCTAGTCGCGCAGTGTCAGATCGATGTGGTCATCGGGAACGGCGAGAATGTCGCGGGCGGATTTGGAATTACTCCCGAGTTGGCCGAGGATCTGTTCGAGATGGGGCTGTCCGTCATCACCACGGGCAATCATGCCTGGGACAAGAAGGAAATTCTGGACTATTTCCCGCGCGAACCGCGCTTGTTGCGGCCGGCCAATTATCCGGTCGGGGTGCCGGGATACGGCAGCACCGTCGTGGAGACGGCCGGCGGCGAGCGGTTGGCGGTGATCCAGTTGATGGGCCGGGCGTACATGCCCACGCTGGATTGCCCGTTTCAAGTGGCGAAACGGGAAGTGGCTAAGCTTAAACAGCAGACGGCGGCGGTGATCGTGGACATGCATGCCGAAGCCACATCCGAGAAAATGGCGATGGGGCATTACCTCGACGGAGACGTTGCGGCGGTCGTCGGGACCCACACCCACGTGCAAACCGCCGACGATCAGATTCTGCCGAAAGGCACCGCCTATATCACGGATATCGGCATGACGGGTCCGTTGCACGGCGTCATCGGAGTGAAAAAAGAACTCGCCATCGAAAAGTTTCTTACCGGGATGCCCAAACGGTTTGAGGTCGCATCCGGTCCGTCGGTATTCTGCGCCGTGCTCGTTGAATTGGATGCGCGGCTCGGCAAAGCCGTATCGCTCGAGCGCATCCGCGTCGTCGATTAGGGAGGCCTCGTCACGGGCTTCAAATCGTCCACCCCGCTCTTTTCCTCTTCGGTTTCTCCGCCACGGTCGGTGCTTACCGTATCGGCGCTCACGGGCCTCGTGCGTGCCTCGCTCGAACAGCGCTTCGCTGAGGTCTGGTTGGAAGGCGAGGTATCCAATCTGCGCGCACCGGCATCAGGCCATCTCTATCTCACGCTGAAAGACGACGCCAGTCAGATCCGCGCGGTACTCTTCAAGGCCGTCGCGCAGCGTGCGCGCTTCGCCCTGGAGGACGGGCTTCATGTGATTGTGCGGGGGCGAGTGACGGTGTATGAGCCCCGGGGCGATTACCAGATCATCGTCGAATACGTCGAGCCGAAAGGGCGCGGTGCGTTGCAGGTTGCGTTCGAGCAATTACGCGCCCGACTGGCGGCCGAAGGTTTGTTCAACGAGGCGCGCAAACGACCGTTGCCGGAATTCCCGCGAACGGTCGGGATCATCACCTCTCTGACCGGGGCGGCGGTCCGGGATCTCTTAACGGTCCTGCACCGGCGTTGTCCGACGGTTGGGGTGATTGTGGCTCCCGTGATGGTGCAGGGGACAGGGGCAGCGGAACAGATTGCGGCGGCGATTCAGACCCTCAGTGAGTCCGGCTGGGTGGATGTTCTGATTGTGGGACGTGGGGGCGGCTCCATGGAAGATCTATGGAGCTTCAATGAAGAGGTCGTCGTTCGGGCGATCGCGGCGTCGCGAGTGCCCGTGGTATCGGCGGTCGGCCATGAGACGGACGTGACGTTAGCGGACTTCGCGGCCGATCTTCGTGCCCCGACTCCGTCCGCGGCCGCGGAGGCCGTCGTGCCGGTATTGGATCATGTCGCCAGTCGGGTTGCAGGGTTGACCGCCCGTCTGTATCAGGAAATGAGTCGGCGGACGATGTCGGAGTCTCAGCGGGTGCGGGTATTCGTCCACCAGCTTGCGGCGGTGCGGCTTCGCGTGCAATCCGCAGCTCAGCGCGTCGATGCGGCGGTGTTCGATCTGACCGCGGCCATGCGGCAGGCGTTGCAAGACAGTCAGTCCCGTGTGCACGAGGCCGGGTACCGATTGGCGACGAAGAGCCCCGAGATGCGGGTTCGGCAGGGGCTGACGGTACTTCCGCAGTTGTACGCACGCCTGTGTCGCGGAATGCGCGGCGATTTGAACGCCCATCGCAAGCAGGCGGAAGCGACGCTCGCCGCGCTCCATACGTTGAGTCCATTGGCGACGTTGGGACGCGGATACAGCATCATTCGGGAGCGCTCAACCGGGGCGATCGTCCGTGATGCCAGCGATGTAGCAGTCGGACAGGAACTTGAGGCACGGCTGGCCAAAGGCGAATTGCTGTGTTCCGTGACTGCCGTACGGCCCGCTCCGTCGGTTTTAAATCAGTAGGGGACTCGTTATAATAGCCTGACTTCGAAGTAGTAAGGAGTTGGACGTGGCGGCTGTCAAATTTGAACAGGCAATGGCCAGGTTGGAGGCAATCGTCGGGGAATTGGAAAAAGGCGATCTCCCCCTGGATGAGTCTCTCAAGATTTTTGAAGAGGGCATTCGTCTGTCAAAGAACTGCCTCAAGGTCTTGGAAGAGGCCGAGCGTAAGGTCGAAGTATTGGTGCAGGATAAGAACGGCAAGAAGCAATTGCGCGCCTTCTCTCTCGATGGCGATGAGTCCGATGACCCCTCAACCGACGACTAGTTCGCGTCTGCAACGTCTCGCTGACCGTTTCCCCTCCCGATTCGTGTCTCGCAAACGACGATATGGGAACACACGCTCGTCCTGAAAAAGAACGGCTCGACCGCGTGCTGGTCGCGCGCGGCCTGGCCCAGAGTCGGGATGTCGCGGTCCGTATGGTACTGGCCGGTGAAATCCGGTTAGACGGGGCGATCGCCGACAAACCTGCCAAGCTGATCGCCGTCGATGCGGCCATCGACATCGTTTCCCACGGCAGCCGGTATGTCAGTCGGGGCGGGGACAAGCTGGCGGCCGCACTGGAAGCCGGTGCGGTAGCGGTCGACGGTTTCGTCTGCCTGGACGTGGGGTGCTCGACCGGCGGATTCACCGATTGCTTGCTGCAACGTGGGGCGCGACGTATCTATGCGATTGACGTCGGCTATGGTCAATTCGATTGGAAACTCCGCCAGGATCCGCGAGTCGTGTTGTTCGAACGGACCAACATCCGATACGTGGATCGCTCGCTCATACCGGAGCCGGTCGACCTCGTGGTGATCGACGTGTCGTTTATTTCATTGACGATGGTGCTGCCCCCGATCATCCAGTTTCTCAAGCCCGGCGCGCGCGTTATCGCATTGGTCAAGCCCCAGTTCGAGGTAGGAAAGGGTCAGGTCGGTCGCGGGGGAATCGTGCGGGAGGAATCTCAGCGCCAGTCGGTTTTGCAGCGCGTCATGGTCTGCGGGGCTGAGTTGGGATTGACGACGACGATTACCATGGATGCCCCGATCAAAGGGAAGAAGGGGAATCTCGAAATGTTGGCGATTCTTGAGTACTCGCACCCGATTCGTGATATGAAGGAGGCGGGTTCCGTCAACGGATTCTAATGAGCTGGAGGCATGAATGAAGGTCTTGGTGACGGGCGGTGCGGGGTTTATCGGCTCCCATGTCGTGGATCGCTTGGTCGAGGAAGGCCATGAGGTGGTGATCGTCGATAACCTGTCGACTGGCAAACGAAAGAATGTGAACCGGGCAGCCAATCTTTACAAAGTAGACATTCAAAGTTCACGGCTGGAGCGCGTGTTTCGGAACGAACGACCCAATGTGGTCATGCATCTTGCCGCGCAGATCAGCGTGCGCCAGTCCGTCGATGATCCGATGTTCGACGCCCAAGTCAATATTCTGGGAACGATGAACGTGGTCCATCAAGCGGTTCAGCACGGTGCGAGGAAAGTGATATTTTCTTCGTCAGGAGGGGCGATTTATGGAGAGCAGGATATCTTCCCCGCTCCCGAGTCGCATCCGACCAATCCCCTCTCGCCCTATGGAATCAGCAAATTGTGCGGGGAGCACTACCTGTCATACTTCCAGCGGACTAGCGGGATTCAGACGGCGTGTCTTCGTTACGCCAATGTCTATGGACCTCGCCAGGATCCAGAGGGAGAAGCCGGTGTCATTGGTATCTTCATTCAGAAGATGTTGAATAATGAGCAACCCATCATCAATGGAAACGGTCGTCAGACAAGAGACTTCGTGTATGTGGACGATGTCGCCGAGGCAAATCTGGCGGCGATGGGGCAGGACGCGCAGGGTGTCTATAACGTAGGAACCGGGGTCGAGACATCGATCAACGAGTTGTTCCGGATGCTCGCAACCCTCACGGGGGCTGCAAGTAAAGAGGTTCATGGTCCGGCAAAGAAGGGCGAACAGTTACGAAGTTTGGTTGATCCTGCCAAGATCAGGCAGCAGTTGGGATGGGATGTAAAGGTCGATCTAGCAGAAGGACTGAAACGAACAGTAGCCTACTTCAAAGAGCAGTCTTCCTAACCCGTCTGTGGAAGATAAGGGGGTTCGCCAAAAATAGGCGCACCCCTTCCTGAATAGGTTTCTTAATAGCGAGGAACTTTCGTGTCGACCTGGACTGACCAGGCGTCGATTCCGCCCACCAGGTTCTTTACGTTTGAGAAGCCTTGCTGAAGTAAAAAACCGGTGGCATCAGCGCTCCGCATTCCGTGGTGGCAATACGCGATAATTTCTGAGTTTTTGTCCAATTTGGCCAGCGAATGGGGAAGTGTGCCCAGCGGGATCAGGACAGAGTCATCCAGTTTGGCTAGTGCATGTTCCCACGGCTCTCGGACATCAAGCAGAACTAGTTTATCTCCTTTATCGAGGCGCTCTTTGAGTTCTTTAACATTAATCGAGTAACTCATGGTAATCCCCCTTCTGAGATCGTCACGTGCGCATCATAATAAGTAACTTAAGAAAAGCCTGTCAAATTGACAGGCCTGCTCAATAGATCAGGCAGTGTTTGTGCTAGCCTTTGGCTCCCTCCTAGCGACAATTTTTGGACATTTTAGTCAGAGAATTGATTGACTGTAGCTTTTGTGAGACGGATTTCTGTTTGCTGATCGATTTATTAACACGACCGAATCTCAAGTATTTGATTTGTATGTTATTTTCTGTGATGCTTCAGGTGGAGAATGGTTTGAAGCTTGCAGATTAACCTTTTGGATGGGTTGCCAGGTACGGATATACTTGGATAAAGTTCTCATCCTATGAATGGAGACGGATGCATAATTGTGCTGGTTACTGTGCCAGATCACAACGTGGCCAGAAAAATTTCCGAAACGATACTAGCCGCTCGATTAGCAGCCTGTGTCAATATTCTCCCAGGGGTTCAGTCCATGTACTGGTGGGAGGGGAAGATTGCTGACGAGCAGGAAGTTCTCTTGATGATGAAAACAACCGAAGCGCGATACGATTCGCTTTCGCAGACTATTAAGTCGGTACATCCATATGAGGTTCCCGAGATCCTGGCCGTACCGATCTTAAATGGTCTTCCACAATATATAGAGTGGGTGAAAAGAGAAGCCTCAGGATATTGATTTTGTGACAACAGGAGAAGGCGCTCAGATTTCATAACATCAAAAAGGGTTGACCCTTCTAGAGTGCGGCGGTAGACTACCCAGAATCAAACTCTGGAAGGGCTCCCAAAATTGAGGGAGTGAAGATCATGGGTCAAGCGCAGAACCAAGAGAACAGCGACGCCTATACCGTCGTGATTTTTCGTGGCTCAACCGCCAAGCCTCTTCGCTTCAGTTTTCCCAGGAAGTTCGTTCGTAAGTTATTGATTGTTGGTGCGGCTTTTGTTTTGGCCGATCTCCTGGTGCTCTCCCATTACGTTATTCGAACAGGCGAGGTATGGGAGCTTTCTGCCTTCAGGGCTGAGGCCATGAGTGCGCGGGAACAGACGGCAGCCTTTTCCACAGCCATTGATGACTTGAAGAAACGCCTCGGGGCGATGAAAGAGGTGAATCAACGCCTCCGGGTCATGCTGGGGATCGAAGTCCCGAAATCTGGGGACCCGGTTAATGGACGGGGTGGTGAAGAGACACCGCTTCCCGAAGGAAGTTTGATCCCTGGGCCTGAAAAGGCGAGTGCAGTCGAGGGCCAGGCGGACAGTTCGACCGTTGAGGTCGGGTCCGGTCCTTCTGCCGAGTCGGTTCAGGCGATCGAGAAGAAAGACACACAAGATGTAGTCGAATCGGTGAAACATAGGCTAGAATGGCTTGAAAAAGAGGCTGCTAACCAGGAACAGATACTTAATGAGCTGTCCCAAGCGGCTGAGCAGCGATCCTCCCGTTGGGCCGCCACTCCGTCTATCTGGCCCGTCAAAGGGTGGGTGACATCTGGTTTCGGCCCTCGGATCTCCCCATTTACAGAAAAGCCGGCGTGGCATGATGGGTTGGACATCGGAGCTGCTCAGAATGCTCCTGTTCAAGCCCCAGCCCAAGGTCGCGTGACATCGGTGGGATTCGATCCGAAGCTTGGGAACCTGGTTCGTGTCGACCATGGGTTTGGGATAGAAACGCTGTACGGGCACCTTGCCAAGTCGTTGGTTAAAGAAGGGCAACGGGTCAAGCGGGGAGACGTGGTTGGTCTCGTTGGCAGCACGGGGTTGGCTACAGGGCCCCACCTTCACTACATGGTCAAGGTAAACGGCCAAGCACTCGATCCCAACAAATACATTCTCGAATAGCGTTTCGGGATAGCTCGAAGCTCGTCTGGGCGCTGACCTCCTCTCTTAAAGAAGGTCAGCGCCTTTTCTTTTTTCTCAAAAGAGCTTCCCAATACGGCGTGGTATAGTGCCGGCCGTTTCATCACTGAGCTGTCAAAAGAGGATGCTATGAGCGACCTTCAGATTGCCAGATCTGTTCAGCCGCGCCCCATCCAGGATATCGCCCAGCAACTCGGCCTGCAGGATCATGAATTGACGGCCTTTGGGTCGACAAAGGCGAAGATATCGCTTCGGGTGCTCGATCGTCTGAAAGACCGGCTGTTAGGGCGCTATGTGCTGGTTTCTGCGATCAATCCGACCCCCCTGGGAGAAGGAAAGACCACTACATCCATCGGTCTGGCAATGGGGCTTAGCCGGCTGGGAAAACGAACAGCAGTGACGCTGCGCCAACCGTCCCTTGGTCCGGTCTTTGGGATCAAAGGGGGAGGGACGGGCGGGGGGCGGGCTCAGGTGTTGCCCATGGAAGACATCAATCTACACCTAACCGGTGATTCCCATGCCGTCGCGGCAAGCCACAACCTCCTCTCGGCGTTCGTGGACAACCACCTGTTTCATGGCAACGAGCTGGGGCTCGATCCTGCCAGGATCACCTGGCCGCGGGCCTTGGGGGTCAGTGACCGTGCATTACGGCAACTGCTCACCGGGGAAGGAGAAAGGCAACGATCTGCGCAGTTTGTCATCAACGAAGCGTCGGAGATCATGGCGGTGCTGGCATTAGCGGCCGATCATGCCGATCTTCGGGAGCGGCTTGGACGGATTCTCGTCGGGTTGAAACAATCCGGCAGCCCGGTGACGGCAGAGGACCTACATTGTGCCGGCTCTATGGCCGTCCTCTTGAAGGATGCGCTGCTCCCCAATCTGGTGCAGACCATCGAAGGAACACCGGCCTTTGTGCACACGGGTCCGTTCGGAAACATCGCGCACGGCAACTGTTCCATCCTCTCGGATGCCATCGCGCTTCGGTGCGCCGACTATGTCGTGACGGAGGCGGGGTTCGGCAGCGATCTGGGCGCCGAGAAGTTCTTGAACATCAAGTGTCGAGTGTCCGGCTTGAAACCGGCCGCCGCCGTGGTGGTGGCGACCTTGCGGGCGCTGAAACTGCACGGCGATGGCGGCGTGGCCAAAGTCGGCGCGCCGCTGCCGGCGGGGTTGACCGGACCCAATCGGCCGGCCCTGGAGAAGGGGTTTGCGAATCTGGAACAGCACATCGCCAATATCCGGGCGCACGGCGTCCCGGTTGTGGTGGCGGTGAATGCCTTCAAGGATGACCCAGCGGACGAGTTGCGCTGGGTCCGGGAACGCGCACGCGAGGCCGGCGCGGTCGATGCCGCCGTGTCCACCCATTGGGCCGACGGCGGGCGAGGAGCCGAGGCGCTCGCGGACGCCGTGATTCGGGCGGTCGAACAGCCGGCTTCGTTCACGCATCTCTATGACGTGCAGTGGCCGATCAAGCAGAAGATCGAAACGATCGCGACCAAGATGTACGGAGCGGCCGGGGTGCGGTTCGAGCCGGAGGCGGAACGTCAGATCGAGATGGCGGAGGCGCTGGGTTTCGGCGCCTTGCCGGTCTGTATGGCCAAGACCCCGCTGTCGCTCTCCCACGATCCGGCGCTGAAAGGCCGGCCGAGGGGCTTCACCGTGCCCATCAAGGAACTGAGGATTTTAGCCGGTGCGGGGTTTGTGACGGCGGTCTGTTCCGGCATCCAGCTCATGCCGGGGTTGCCGAAGCGGCCGGCGGGTGAGCGGATCGATCTGGATCCGAAAACGGGAGAAATTGTCGGTTTGTCGTAGCCCGATCAGCGCTGCTTCAAATAACGGAGAAATTCGGAGTCCGGGCTCATGACTAGGGTGGACTTGTCCTTGAAGGTCTTCTTGTAGGCTTCCATCGACCGGGTGAATTCGAAGAATTTCGGATCCTGCCGGTACGCGTCCGCATAGATCCGGAACGCTTTCGCATCGCCCCCGCCGCGCAGCTCTTCCGATTCCTTGTAGGCTTCGGCGAGAATGATCTCCTTGTCCTTTTCCGCTTCCGACCGGATCTTCTGCGCCTCCTCGGCGCCTTCCGCGCGGTATTGCTTCGCCTGCCGTTCGCGTTCCGCCTGCATGCGGGCGAACACCGCCTTCTCATTCTGCTCGGGGAGATCCGCCCGTTTCACCCGCACGTCCTCGATTTCGATCCCGTAGGCCGAAGCCTTTTCGTTCGACCGTTGCGTCACCACCTTCATCAGGTCGCCGCGGGCCGTCGAGACGATTTCAGCCAGATCGTGACGGCCCAGTTCAACACGCAGCTCGGAGTAGATAATGTCGTGCAGCCGCTGGAGCGCGCCGCGCTGGCTTTGAAAGTTCTGATAGACCTTCAGCGGGTCGGTGATCCGCCACTTCGCGAAATTGTCCAACAGCAGCGTCTTCTTGTCCTGCGTGATCACGTCCTGCGGTTCTGAGTCGTAATCCAGCAGCCGCTTGTCGAAGTACGTTACTTCCTGGATGAAGGGCACCTTGAAGTACAGGCCGGGCTCCGTGATGTTTTTCACCGGCGCGCCCAACTGCACCACGATGGCGTTCTGGGTGACGTCCACGACGAACAGCGGGGAGGCGCCGAGGACGAACAGCCCGATCACGACGGCCATCACCGCGATGGTCAACCCCTGCCGGCTCATGGCTTCTGCTCCTCTGTCTGGCTTGCGCGGGGCCGGCTGCGTTCCAACGGGAGATACGGCAGCACCCGGTCGCCGCCCTTCCCGTCGATGATGACCTTTTCCATCTCGGGCAGGATTTCTTCCATCGTTTCGATATAGAGGCGCTTGCTGATGATGTCCTTCGCCTGGTTGTATTCCTTGAGCGTGGCGACGAAGCGATTGGCTTCGCCCTGCGCACGGTTCAGGCGGGATTGCGCATAGGCCTTCGCCTGGTTGACCATCTGCGCCGCTTCTCCCTTGGCTTTCGGCAGAATGTCGTTGCGATACCCTTGGGCCTGGTTGATCAGCTTCTCGCGGTCTTCCTTCGCGTTGGTCACGTCCTTGAATGCCGCCGCGACCGCCTCGGGCGGATCGACGTCCTGCAACTGCACGGCGGCGACCTGCACGCCGGACTGATACTGATCCAGAATCGCCTGCAGCAATACCAGCGTGTCCTGTTGGATGGAGGCCTTCCCGGTCGTCAGGGCTTCGTCGATCTTGCTCTTGCCGATCACCTCGCGCATCGAGGCTTCGGCGGCTTTCCCGATCGTGTCGTGAATATCGGCGACGTCGAAGAGATACTGCTGCGCTTCCTTGATCTTGTATTGGACGATGAATTCGATGGCGAGAATATTCATATCGCCGGTCAGCATCAGCGCTTCCTGCGGCACCATCTGCTGGCGTCCCTGGCGATCGGTGCGGAAGCCGATTTCCACGCGATGCAGTTTTTCGACTTTCGGCTGCAGCACCGATTCGGCGACGGGGATCTTGAAGTGCGGGCCCGGCCCGACCGTGCGCACCGGCGTCCCGAATCGCTTGACGACGCCCTCCTCGTCGGGGGCGACGATGAACGCGCTCTGCCAGACGAGAAAGACGGCGAGCGCGGCGAGCAGCAGACTTTGCATCCCGCCGGACGGCATCACGCCGCGGAGCTGCGCCTGCGCCTGCTTCAGGGCGTCGTCCAGCTTGTCGTTCTTCTTTGTCCAGGGATCGTTGGGGTTCCAGACCATGAATGCGTGCGGCTCGGTTAAGTCGGGAGCGAACTCGTGGTCCCACCTTAACAAAGTGGCGCGAGCGGAGCAACTCAGGAGGTGAAGGGGATTGACTAATCAAGAATTATTGATATATTGACTTACCATGAGCCCTATGACCACCAACGTGGATCGGATCGCGGAGCTGTTTCATGCGCTCGCCGATCCGACTCGGATCGAGATCCTCGATGCCCTGCGAGGGGGAGAACAGTGCGTGTGCGAGTTAATGACGGCGCTGGACGTGGCGCAGTCTCGCCTGTCGTTCCATCTGAAGGTGCTCAAGGAGGCCGGACTGATCCAGGATCGACCGGAAGGCCGCTGGATGTACTACCGGCTCTGCACCGAATCCCTGGACGAGATGAAGGAATTCGTCGCGTCGTTGAAAGAGGGTAAGGGAGTGCGTCGTGCCGGGAGCTGCTGCTGATTGTATTGTGTCTCACGTATCAATATTTCTTGATTTGAATCAACGGGAGGTGCGGGATGAATGCGCAGACAATTCGGGAGTTGGTAAAGGAAAAATATGGCGCGGCCGCCGAGCGGGCGACGAAGGGCGGCAGTTCCTGTTGCGGAGCGGCACCAGCGCTCGTGAATGTCGATCCGATCACGACCAATCTCTATTCGACTGAGGAACAGGGGCACGTGCCGGGCGATGCGGTGGCGGCGTCGCTGGGGTGCGGCAACCCTACGGCTCTGGCCGAACTCAAGGCCGGAGAGACGGTCCTTGATCTGGGATCCGGCGGAGGGATCGATGTCTTACTGTCCGCCCGGCGTGTCGGGCCAACGGGGAAAGCCTATGGCCTGGACATGACGGACGAAATGCTGGCGCTGGCGCGGGAGAATCAGGCCAAGGCCGGCGTGGACAATGTCGAGTTTCTCAAAGGGGAGATTGAGCACATTCCCTTGCCCGATGCCTCTGTCGATGTGGTGATTTCCAACTGTGTGATCAACTTATCCGGAGAAAAACCGCGCGTGCTGGCGGAGGCCTTCCGTGTGCTGAGACCGGGGGGGCGGCTGGCGATTGCCGACATCGTGGTGAACGGCCCCGTGCCTCAGGAGATTCGGCGGAATCTGGAACTGTGGGCCGGGTGCGTCGCGGGCGCGCTGGAAACCGAGGAATATCGCAGGCTGCTCGCTCAGGCTGGGTTCCGCGACATTGGGATCGAATCCACCCGGGTCTATTCGGCACAGGATGTCGAGGCCTTTCTGGAGGGGAGTGGACTGCCACGGGAGGGGCTGGCGCAACAGGTCGAAGGAAAATTCATGAGTGCCTTTATTCGCGCGAGCAAGCCTGATCAGGCGCATCGCCCATTGGCGTAAGCGGAGAGGACGCCATGGAATTGCCCCACACCGTCGGCGCGACCGCGCCGACCGAGAAACGGCTCAATCTGTTTGAACGGTACCTCACGCTGTGGGTTGCGCTCTGCATGGTGGCGGGAGTGGTCATCGGGCAAGCGTTCCCGGGAGTTGTCCAGACATTCCGTACGTGGGAGTTTGGAGAAGGGAGCCATATCAACTTTCCAATGGCCGTCCTGATTTGGCTCATGATCATTCCGATGATGATGAAAGTCGACGTCGCCTCAATCAAGCGGGTGCGTGAACGGCCCACGGGATTGGCGGTGACGCTCTTCGTCAATTGGGTGCTCAAGCCCTTCTCCATGGCCCTGCTCGCGTGGATCTTTTTTAAAACGGTATTCGCTGCGTGGATGCCCCCCGCGGAAGCCGACCAGTACATCGCGGGTTGCATCATCCTCGCGGCAGCGCCTTGCACGGCCATGGTGTTCGTCTGGAGTTACCTCACCGACGGCGATCCGGCCTATACCCTGGTGCAAGTGTCGCTCAATGACCTCATCATGCTGGTGCTGTTCGCCCCGATCGTCGGCCTGCTCGTCAGCGGCGCGTCTTCCCTCGCCATTCCCCTGCCGGTCTTGGTCTATTCGGTTCTGGTTTTCATCGTGATTCCGCTCGGGGTTGGGGTCGGGCTACGGCGCTGGCTGATTCGCCAGCATGGGGCGAGCTGGTTTGAAAGAGAAGTCTGCCTTCCGCGGTTCGCGCCCGTGACCATTCTTGCTCTCCTGCTGACGCTCGTACTGATCTTTGCCTTTCAAGCGGAGAACATTCTGGGGAAAACCACCATGTCCTCCTGATCGCGGTGCCGATTCTTGTGCAGGTCTATTTCAATTCATCCCTGGCCTATGGCCTGATGAAATGGCTCAAAGTGCCCCATGCCGTGGCTGCGCCGGGCGCGCTCATTGGCGCGAGCAATTTCTTTGAGCTTGCCGTGGCGACCGCCATTGCCTGTTTGGGCCGGAGTCCGGAGGCGGCGCTGGCCACGGTGGTAGGGGTGTTGGTCGAGGTGCCGGTGATGTTGTCGGTCTCATGTCTGCAATCGCCGCGTCATTGGTTCCCGACACAGGAGGCGGCATGAAACCGACGGTCCTATTTCTTTGCACGGGGAATTCCGCCCGCAGTCAAATGGCCGAAGGGTGGCTGCGGCATCTCGCGGGAGACCGGTTTGAGGTAGTCAGTGCCGGCACCCATCCGGTGGGGCTCAATCCCGGTTCCGTGGACGCCATGGCCGAGGTGGGGATTGATATCGCGGGGCACCGGTCTAAGTCTGTGACGGAGTTTGCAGGGCAGTCGATCGAGTACGTCATCACCGTTTGCGACCGGGCTAAGGAGACGTGTCCGGTCTGGCCTGGCCGCACGACGCTCATGCACTGGAGCTTCGATGACCCGGTGGCCGTGGCCGATACCGAGCTGCGGCGACAGACGTTCCGGCGCGTGCGGACGAAATTGCCGCGTCGATTCACGGATTTCTGAAGACGGGGAACGGGTAGCTATCCTGTGACAGCCGCCGCACGAGGAGCAGCGGCTGTGCAACCGTAGCAATGGTTCCGGGTCACGATCCGGCGGCGGTGGAGTTGCGCCGGATCGAAGTCCCGAATGTGGGCGGGCGCGCCGTGCGCGACAGGCAGATCCAGCATCTGGTTGAAGTCGCAATCGTAGAGCCGGCCGTCCCATCCTACGGAGAGTGTATACCGGCACATCACGCCGGCCGCCGCCGTTGGGTTGAAGGCGTTCGCCAGCCGTTCCATATAGCCGTCGTAATTGCCGCTCTCGACGAGAAACTCCAGGAACCGGCTCACCGGCATGTTGGTGATCGTGTAGAGATGAGTGAACTCGATGCCGTGCTTGCTCCGCAGCTCCTTCCGGAATTGCGCCTCGATCGCCTCCTGCTTCGCGGGGAGAAACGCGCCGACCGGATTGTGCACGAGGTTCAGCACCAGTCTGGTGCCCGCCCGTCCGTAACCGAGGTCGTTCAACCGGCGCAGGCCTTCGATGGATTTCTCAAAGATGCCGTCGCCGCGTTGCGCGTCGGTCTGACTCGCGCGGTAGTAGGGGAGCGAGGCCACGACTTCGACCTGATGGCGGGCCAGGAACTCGGCCAGATCCACCTGAGACGGGAGCAGCAGCACCGACAGATTGCAGCGATCCATCACGTGGCGGCCCAAGGCGCGGGCCTGTTCGACCAGCCAGCGGAACTGGGGATTCAACTCCGGCGCGCCGCCGGTGAGATCCACGGTCGGAATATCGGTCTTGGCCAGCGCCGCGAGGCACAACTCCGCCGTCTCGCGCGACATGCGTTCCGTCCGGTCCGGCCCCGCATCCACGTGGCAATGACGGCAGGTCTGGTTGCAAAGCTTCCCGACGTTGATTTGAAAGACCGTGATGCCCGTCGCCTGGAGGGGAAACAGCCCGGCTTGCGTCAACCGGGCGTCGAACGACGGGACTGCCGTCTCGTCGAGGCGCTTGAGTTGCTCTGCGGAGGAGGCGAGTGGATTGTGTCGTGCGATCAGAGTCTTCGTCATGCCGTGGCCTTGCGTCGTATCTGTGCCGGTGCGGCAGGAAGCCGCCGATCAGCGGGCGGGTCTGATCGTGTGCAGCGTGGAGGCTGGAAATCGGACCTCACAGCAACCGAGATCTAATGCCTGTCCCTGGCGATTAGCAAGCACGCGTTTCATCGCCGGGACCACACGATAGCAGATCCGCTTCCCCTCACGGAGCCCTTCGACCAATCCGGCGTCGCGGAGAATGCGGAGATGGTGCGAGACGTGCGGCTGGGCACAGCGCAGTTTCAGTACGAGTTCCGTCACGCACTGTTCTTCCACGAGCAGATACGCCAGGATCCGCAGGCGGGTTTCGTCCCCCAGGGCCTTCAGCACCGCGGCGCATTCGCTTTGAGTCAAGTCGATGCGTGACGAGGGCTGGGCCATCAGCAACACCCGCCGGCAGGTGCGCAGCTGACCGCTTCTCCGCCGACCGGTTCGCTCGCCCGATTGAGAATCGCGAAATGGCCCGCGTAGCCCTCGGCCTCCAGGACCCGGAGCGTCTTGGAACAAATCTCCAGCGGCTCGCCGCGTCGGTACCGGTGCTGGTCGTCGTCGCAGACTTCGAGGAACGGCCCGGCCAAGAGCGCGAAGTCGCCCTTCCAGACACAGGGCGCCTGTTCGGGGAGCACCGCATTCCAGCGCGGGTCCTCACGGCCTAGCCAGACGGGGTCCGCCGAGAGCAGAAAGTGGGGGGCGCAGGGCGGCTGACTCAGGAGCAGCGCCAAGTCCGGCGTCAACGGTTGGGGAATGCCGCGCAGGTACGTCGTCCCGCGCTCATCGACCACGCGGCTGAACGGGCCGCGGAGCGTGGCATACCGGGCCGGTTTGGCCGGGCGCTCGGTCGGCAGCTTGTAACCGGTGAGCGTGACGGAGAAGAAGTGAAGGCCGTCGATCCGCTGCCAGGGCGACGATTTCACGAGGTGGATGCCGACGAACCCCGCCTCCGTCAGACCGGCCAAATAGTCGACGAGCGTCAGGGCTCCGGAGAGGCAATCGCCCCACTTCTTCGCATCGTGCATGAGATATTGCGGCACAGGCTGGTCCGCCACGATATCCGAGATCGTGAACCGGCCGCCCGGCTTGGCGACGCGGAACATTTCCCGGAACACCTTCCGCTTGTCGGGCGCCAGGTTGATGACGCAGTTCGAAATGATCAGATCCGTCGTGTCGTCCGGCACCGGCATGGCGTCGGCCATCCCCTTGCGGAACTCCACGTTGGACACGGAGTAGCCGAGATTGGCTGCGACCACGCCCGCGTGCTTCCGCGCGATCTCCAGCATCGTGTCGGTCATGTCGATGCCGATCACCCGGCCGGTGGGGCCCACCAGGCGCGAGGCCTCGAAGCAGTCGATCCCGCCGCCGGAGCCGATATCGAGCACCGTTTCACCGGCCCGCACCGTGTTCAGCCCCGCCGGGGTCCCGCACCCATAGGAAATTTTGAGAACTTCTTCCGGAATGAACGATTTGAGGTTCGCCATGTCATAGCTGGTCGGGCAGCACATCTGCTCGCCCGTACTGGCGGCTTTGGCGTAACGGTCGCTGACTTTTTTCTCGATTTCATCTATCGGCATGGCGTCCTCGTGGTCGAAATGGTCACAGAATGGGTCTATGTACCAACCCTTCCCGATCTACGTCAACCGGGAGCCGATTGGATGCGAAGGCAGGTATCCGTAGCTTTCAGAGCGGTGTAAGGATGGGTGTGGTGCCGATCCGCAGAAGAGCCACTGGCAAATGGTCCTGCTGTCACAACCAATTGAAAGGGCAGCGGTCATGGCGTATGGTTCATGCACAGTACGGACGTGCTATACGGACAGAAATTGGCAGATCCGGCTATTATCCAGATCGGTCTAAACATTGTTAATCAGAAAGACAGATGCGCGCGATCCTGGGAATCGACGCAGCATGGACCCAAACCGAGCCGAGCGGCGTGGCTCTGTTGGTTGAGCGCGAACGTCGCTGGCGTTGTTTGGCCGTCGCGCCGAGCTACTCAGAGTTCCTGGCCCAGTCCGATGGTAGGCCAACCAACTGGATGGCACAGTCGTTCTCTGGGACGGAGCCTGACGTGTCTCTCCTTCTGCGCGCTGCCGAGAATCTCGCGGGCAAGCCAGTTGACTTGGTTATGCTGGACATGCCGGTTGCCACAGTGTCGTTCTCGTCACGTCGCGCAGCGGACGACGCGATCTCAAAGGAGTTCGGCTCTCGCTGGTGCTCCGCACATACCCCCAACGCAACCCACCCTGGTCCACTCGGCGCACGGCTCTCGAGAGAGCTATCTGCAGCCGGCTTCCCTCTCACAACCATGAGACACTCGCAAGAGGCCCCGGCGCTTCTTGAGGTGTATCCGCACCCTGCACTCCTATCTCTGTTGAAGCGCGACCGACGCGTTCCCTACAAGGTGTCCAAGTCGGGCAAGTACTGGCCGAAGCTGGACGTCCCTGGGAGAATCGCAGCGCTGCTGGCGGAGTTCAGCACAATCCATACAGCCCTCTCGGGCGCATTTGGGCCGATTCCCATCCAACTTCCAGCCCCTCAAGCTGTCGAGACTCTCGCACGGCTAAAGCGCTATGAGGACGCACTGGATGCTCTTGTTTGCGCCTGGGTTGGTGTCGAGTATCTCAACGATCGAACTGTACCACTTGGGGATTCTACGGCGGCCATCTGGTGTCCGTCCGATGTCATTCGTGTTAGCTGACCAACGAGCCCTCGTTAGGGGCTGGCTAACAGTGCGTTGTACCTGACGGTCGTCCGCGGTCAGCCCTGGCGGGATTCCCTTGCCCCCCTCAGGTGAACACCAGTACGTTAAAAATATAAATGGGGTTGGCCGAATAAGTCACGGGATACATGGGTAATCACGAAGGGTGCTGTTCATCTTATAGGCGAACAATTTTGTAGCAGCAGCGGGAGCTGCGTAGGCGAAGCCCCCGCGCTCGTGTGAGCTACATCCGCCCTCTCGTCTGGAAATATTCATCGTAGCGGTGGACGAAATCTTTCTGCGCCAGCGGGGTGTGGCAGGCGCGGCACTTGGTGAAATCTTCCATCAGCGGTTTGCTCGTCGCGTCATAGGCCGCGTAGGCCCAGTCTCCGTTCTTCAGATTCTCCGGCAGCTTGTCGCCCCATCCCCGGTCCTTGCCCATCACGAACACCTTGGCCAGGTCGCCTTTCATCGGCTTGCCCGCCATGTCCGTTGCGATCTTGTCGCCGTCCATCTTGGCCTTGTAGATCTCCATCACCATCACGGTGCCGTTCGGGAAGGTTTGGCCGGCTGAGGTCCGGGCGCCGGTCGGATTGATGTAGATGTCGCGCACTTGCTTCGCCTCGCCCTTGGGAATGTCGGTCAGGAACTTGGGCCAGGATTTGTAATCGGCGGGCAGGGGCAGCGTGCCGTCCGGGCCGGTCATGGCCATCGGCGAGGTGACTATGTCTTTCTTCATCGGGCCGAGTGCGCCGAGGAGCTCGGTCTTTTCCCGCTCGCCGACGTTGAACTTGTTCAGAGTGGCGACAAGATCGCCGACGAGGGCGTCGAATTCCTCGCTGGTGATGCCCATGCCGGCGTGGGTGGTTTTCATGTCGCGGCCGGTGTAGGTGCAGGGGCCGCCGGAGGCCTGGCAAATCTGATCGACGAGCATGGTCTTCAGTCGGGGGATGTTGGCATTGGCGAACTTCCCGTTGATGCGAGTGTCGGCGGCGACGCGGCCGACGAAGTCGTCGACGACGGCGGTGATGGCCGGCTTCCCGCCGAGCCGGTCGTAGAGGGATTTCTCAGCCGTCATCTTGCCGCTCGATGACTCCATGGTGTTGCAGCCGCCGAGTGTGAGCAGCAGGCCGCCGATGGTGAGATAGGATGCGAGCCGTGAGGTCATGATGGGAGTCCTCCTTAGTGAGTAGGGTTGAGTGTCTCGTGTGTCTTCGTCGCTCAGTCCTACGCGCAGGAGGTGCGGCCGGATGTGTCGGCGGATGTAAAAAGAAGCGAATGAACAGCTGAGGAGAGAATTCAGCGGTGCGATGAATCCAACAGGAAGCGCGCTGCGTAGAGCGCCGGTCGGCCGCTCAGCGATGGGGCCGAGACCATCGACCCGTCCGCCAGAGGTGGAAATAGACGGCGCCGTTGACGGCGAGCACGACAAGTCCCAAGACCAACTGCGTATTCCTGGTCAGGCTCTCTGGATAGAGGAGGGTCTCAAGATAGTGTCCGATGAAGTCGCCTGCGTAGCCGCTCGCGCCGCCCTGCTCCCGCAACCAATTCTCCAACGGCGTGAGGGGACAGATCCAGCTGCTGAATTCCACGACTGCTCCCCAAATGGCCGCAGGGAGATGCAGCCACATGGCTCTCGGCCATTTCAGCGCCAGGAGTCCGCCGAACAGCACAAACAGAACGAAAGCCAGGTGGAGGACGAGCACCGCATCGGCCAGGATCAGCGCGAGCATCCGCGACCCCCTCTATTCTTGCGTCGATTGTTCCGGATCGACCTCGATCAGCCGATGCCGTCCGTTACCCAGCGACTCGATTTTGAAGAGGCGGTGGCTGAGGGGAAACGTCGCCGCCACGGTCGTCCCGGTGATGACGATGGTGAAGTCGCTCCGGCCCGGCGGTTTCAGCTGGCCGCGAACGATGCTCGTGTCGTTGATGCGGGAGAGGGTCGAGAAGACGTCCAGTTCGAACCGGCCCGCATCGAAGAAGTCGACGACGATGGGGGGCAGCGGCCGCGCCGTCGCGTCTTTCAGAATTTGCACCAGCGTGCCGTCGAGGGCGATTTCCTGCTCGCGGAGGAGCCAAGGTTTCTTGTTGGGCAGGGGCGCTTGCCCGGGTTCGGCCCCCGCAGATTGCCAGAAGAGGACGACGGGCGCGGCTTTCTCTCCGAGGGCTGAACCCAAGGACGGGACCAGCGCAAGCGCTACTGTCAGGACAGTGAGTCGCCGTAAAAAGGTCATGACTTGGTTTGGCGAAATCATTCTCCGATTTGTACAGGATCGGGCTATCACTGTCGAGCTGGCAACCTTGGGGGTGCAATCGAGAAATCGTCACGTCAGGCGAGGCGACCGCTCGTGCAGCAGCTTCTTTCCCTCCTCGATGGCCTTCAGTCACAGCTCGGGAATATCGATTACAACGGCAGGAGCGGCACTATCGGGCCGAGGGCGGAAACGACCAGTTCGCCGAACGATCGCTTGCATCCTCTTCCGTCTCTACGAATCGGCCCATCGCACCAGTCTCTCTTGAATCAATCTGTTCGCTACTTGTAAGCTCGCTCCGTGCAGATAAATTCGAGACTCCCGATAGACCAAGTTGCCGGCTGTCTGATGATGAGTGGCCTGCTGCTGATGTGGCCCGTGCATGCCCAATCGCAGGGGTCGGACGTGTTCAGCTCATCGGGCGGATACGATCACTTTGCCGTCGGCGGCGCACACCGCTGGTACGACAAGCACTCGGCGGAAGTCAAAGACAAATCCAAGCAGTGCCTCTCGATCCTCGACGAGGCGAAGATGTACCAGGACAAGGCCGTGGCTCTCTACGAAGAAGCGCGGCAACCGGGAAACAGCCGACGAGCGACGGCCTTGGTCAAAGAGGCCAACGAGCAAATCAGGCTGCGGGGAGAAAAGCTGCGAGCCTTCACCGACTGCGTGAACCAAGCCATACGGCGGACCGGCCCTTCGTCGGACCAATTCGCGTCGAGCGGCAGCGAAACGCCCAGCGACCGAGTGCAGACCGAGTCGCCTCCGATTCCCGACCCCGGCGATGGAGGCGGCAAGGGGATCAAACGGTTGC
The DNA here is from genome assembly GCA_046350995.1 of Nitrospira sp. Lineage (GTDB taxonomy): Bacteria > Nitrospirota > Nitrospiria > Nitrospirales > Nitrospiraceae > Nitrospira_D. The sequence continues at coordinate 28,016 of JAXLZJ010000025.1, read as the reverse complement.
CGGAAAGACCGCTCCCTCAACGAGAACAGTCACAACCGACCGTGATCCAACAGGCAGCGGATGATTGTTTCGCTGCATCTGTTCCGAACTACCGTGCTCCCGACTGGGCCCGCTACAACGAAAAGGCGTCGCACGCAAAGCCGGCGAAACACCGTCAACCGCTCTTCGATACGTTAGGCGTCGCCGCCGATCAGGCGCTCGACCTCGACGAGGCGGTTTTCGGAACGTGGCAGGATCGCGAACTCATGCGCGATTATCTCATTGGATGGTTAACGCATTGTTTGACGGAACGGAAGGTCTTATCGAGACAGGACCCCCGCATTCCCTATCGGCGGCATATGGAAGCCCGCGCGCCGTCCGATGTCCAGACTCGAAAGCGTATCACGAGGCGGTTCGAAGAATTCGGCTACGGCTATCGCAGCTATCCGCTCCCGCCTTTCTGGGACCATGACGTGGCCGGCCCGCCCTCGCCTGCGTCGTAGCGCATCTCCCGTTCAGCACTTCGAGCTGTCCATGCGGCAGGCTTCGGCGCCGGCTTCGTTTCCTGAAGCCTTCCGACTCTCGTAGACGTTGTGTTCTCGTTCACGCTCCCGATCGAACCACGACTTTCCATCCCCACCGTAGCTTCCTCCACCTCCGCCCCTTCTCGGCTGTCTGGCATACAGCACTTTGTTCACTTCCATTTCGAAGTATCCACGCGTTTGGGGATCGCCGTCTTTCTGATAGCAGGTGTTCAGGAACTTTCGGCCTTCGGCGTCGTGGCCGAGAGCGTAGTGGGCCAAGCCGACATTGCAGTAGGCGTTGGGCGTGTCGGGCGCAAGTCTCAAGACGACTTCAGAATCCTGCAGCGCCGGTTGGAATTGATCGAAGTGACTATAGACCTGGGCGCGAGACTGATGGGCACCGACGTGTTTGGCGTCGAGCTTGATCGCCTCGGTGAAATCGTTCAGCGCGTCGCGGTCCTTCGCCCCGTGGAATTCGTTCAGGTAGGTGAGTCCTCGCCCATAATAGGCGTCGGCAGTGGGACGGAGGGCGATGGCGGCGCTGTAGTCCTGGAGCGCTTGCGGAATCCGGCCGAGCATCTTCAGGGATTTGCCGCGATAGAGAAACGCCTCGGCCTGCTTCGGCTCGCGCCGGAGGACTTCGCTCATGTCCTGCACAGCTTGGGCGTAGTTACCGAGGAAGTACAGACAGCGGGCACGCCCCAGAAGGGCGGGCGTATTGCCACGGTCTTTTGTCAGCAGACCATTCAAGGATTGCAGTGTTTGCTGATTGCCGCTGCCGTTCGCTTCGCATTGGGCGGCGCTGTAGGACTCCCCGCAGGCGGTGAGGAACGCCGCGCAGATGACGACAACGGTGAGACAGCTGATTCGAGCAACTCCCGCCATCCCAGGCTCCTATGCGGAGCACATTATCGACTCCGCTCGAAAGTACGTCAATGGCGATGCTCTCGCCTCATCGGCATCGGGCAACATTGGTCTGCCGATCATCCTAACGGTCACACGGACTTAGCGGCAGTCCTGTGAAGTGACTTTTGTGGAGTGGAACGCCCGGCCCGCTCCGCCCAGGCGACAAGGGTGTCGCTGTCTTCGAGCACGTCCGGGGGGACTTCGTAATAGGTCTTCAATGTCATCTTCGTGGTCGCATGGAACGGTTTCATGCCGTGAGCCTGGTATTCGGCGACGGTCGTCGAAGAGACTTTGAAGTAGAGCCGGCCCTTGTGGATGATGCCGAAAAACGTGTCGCGATAGCGGAGCCCGAATCCGCCGAACATGGCCCGGCAGGTGAGCCCCCGTAGGTCGGCCAACTGATCCAGGACGAAATCTTTGAAGCCGTCGGTCTTGGGCATGGCGCAGGCTAGACCGGCTTGCGCGCCGACACCACGCGCATCGCCATGGGAAAGGTAATGCCGGTTCCGCGCCGGAATTTCTCGGCGGCCTGGAGAATCCGTTGCTTCACGTCCGATTGCTGCGCGGCAGTGAGCTTGGCCATGAGGTTTTGCACGGGCGCCGCGATTTCCATCAGACTGGTGTAGTACTCGTCGGCCGACCCGTAGGTCCAGTCGGCGAGAAACTCCTGATCCGTCGCATCGGTCAGCCCCGCTTGTTGAAACAATCCGGCCAGTTCGCCCGGCTTCGCCAGCCGGAAGATGCCCGGCGCGGTCGGATCGGGCGGCGGCAGCTCGATCACCTGTTTGATCGCGGCCATCGAGAGGCCGATCGACGGATTCTTTTCCGGCGCCGACCAGACGGCGGCCGCCACCCAGCCTCCCGGTTTGAGCACGCGCGCGATCTCCGCCGCGGCCTTCGGAATTTCCGGCAGGAACATCAGGCAGAAGCGGCTGGTGACGGCGTCGAACGAGTTGGCGTCGAAGGGGAGGCTCGTGACGTCGCCGGTCTTGAACGAGACGTTGCTCAATCCGAGCCGCTGGGCCTTGCGTTCGGCGGCCGCCAGCATCTGCTCGGCGAGGTCCATGCCGACTACACGGCCGGTCGGTCCGACGGTTTGCGCGTCCAGCAAGGCCGGATAGCCGGTCCCTGAGCCGAGATCGAGCACCGTGAACCCCGCGCGCAGCCTGGCATCACCGACAAGGCGGTGATTCACGAAGGCCATCTGGGCCTCGAAGAGGCGGTCCCACTTTTCCCATCCGCCGGCGACGCGATTCCAATCCTGCCGTTGTCCTTCAACGATCTGCTGTGGTGTCGGTTGCGTAGCCATGGGACTCCTTCTTGCGTGTGACGAATGACGGGCGTTCGGGTTAGCCTCCGCTGAGCGCGCAGACGATATAGAGCTCGTCGTCGCGTTGCAGCGCGGTCTTCAAATCGAAAGCCTGGGTGTCGTTGACGAACAGGCGAATGTGCGGCCGGACGGTGTCCTGCTCCGTGATGATCCGGAACCGGATGCCGGGACAGCGGCGATCCAGCGACGTCAACACGTCGGCAAGGGTCGCGCCTTCGACGTCGAGCTCGCCGCGCTGCGCTGTGTACGAACGTAGCGCGCTGGGGATATGCACCTTCATGTTGCGAAGCAGGCTGCTTCCACCGAATAAATTTCGGGCAAGTGGCGCGCGATGCAGGTCCACCTCGCCCCTTCGTTGCGGCTGGCCCAGATTTCACCCTGGGTCGTGCCGACATACAAGCCCACCGCGTCGTGCGCGTCGCGGGTCATGGCCTGGCGTTTGACCGTCCACCAGGCGTTCGCACGGGGGAACCCCTTGTCGAGACGGACCCAGCTCTTCCCGGAGTTCTTCGTCATGTAGGCCGCGGGCTTTCCGTCCGGACTCACGCGCGGCCACACCGTGCCGGCGTCCATCGGAAAGACCCAGGCGGTGTCGTCGCGCCGAGGGTGCACGACCATCGGAAAGCCGACGTCGCCGATTTTCTTCGGCATGGCCCTGCCGATCCGCACCCACTCGTTCGACGGGCGGTCGATGCGATAGATGCCGCAGTGGTTCTGTTGGTAGAGGCGGTCGGGATTGCTCGGGCACTGCCGGATGCAATGGGGATCGTGATAGGTGACCACCGCCGCATCGAACCCCTCGACCGTCTCCATGCCCTTGATGAGCGGCGTAAAGGTCCGGCCGCCGTCCCTCGACTCATGCACCCCGCCGCCGGACATGCCGAAGTAGAGATGCAAGGGATCGCGCGGGTCCACGATGATCGAATGCAGCTTGGGTCCGTCCGGCGTGCCGTCCTGGATGGAGCCCATCCACTCGATGTACTGCGCGTCCTCGTTGATGTACGAGAACGGCGCCCACGTCGCGCCGCCGTCTTCCGAGCGAAAGAGGCCTTGTGGAGACGTCCCCGCGTACCACACATTCGGTTCATTCGCATGGCAGGGTGTCAGCCAGAAGACGTGCCCGACCGAGCGGCCCTTCCCGCCGTCGTCGGCTTTCTGAAAGGCCGGCGGCTTTGCGGATTCTTTCCAGGTTTTACCCCGGTCGGTCGACCGGAAAATCGTCGGGCCGAGATGGCCGGTGCTGGCGGCCATCAGCACCGTGCGCCGGTCGCGCGGATCCGCGACGACATGATGGATGATGTGGCCCAGGTGGATCGGGGCGGACACTTTCCAGATCCGCCTGGTCCGGTCGCTCGTCAAGGTGAACGCGCCCTTCCTGGTGCCGATCAGCACAGTGACGGCCCCCTTCGTGGTTGTTGCGTCGCTCATGTCCGGCCTCCGTCGTGGGATTACTTCAACAGTTGCAGCGTCTCCCGCAATTCTTTCAGCTCCGCGATCGAGAGGTCGAGATGCTGATCGCGCTGGGGTTGATCGTCCTTGAATTTCCACAGCCGCCAGAAGATGGCGGTCAATTCCTTCTTGTGCGTCACGGCCAGGTCGTAGGCAGGCGTCTTGGCCTGTTCCTTGGTGACGTCGCAAAATGAGTCCAGCAGCGCGTGCAACTGGTTGTGGTAGTCGTCGAGCGCGTTGTCTTTGCCCGTGCCGCCCTTGGCCTTCGCCGCGGTGGATTCCATCATGGCCGTCAGGTTGATGAGCGTCTCGACGCCGCTCGCGCCCTTGGCTTGCGCGGCGTAGTCCCCGGCCCGCGGATAGAAGAGATAGCTGCAGCCGCCGAGGCTCGTCACCGTCAGCGCGAGTGCGAGCATACCGATAGTCCGTCGCATAACGACCTCCCTAGGATGTAAGGTGGAGCCTCTAGTCAAGCATGTCCACCGGGCCGGGTCAACGCGCCGGCTTACGGCTTCCTGGTGTAGACGATCTCGAGCATTTTCATTTCCTTGCCGTGCCCGTGACTGCCGTACATTTCGAAGACCTGATTGTTGGCGTCGGTGATCTTCCAGACGGCCCGATGCGTCATCTTGCCCCCGCCCGGCTCCGGGTGGGAGCCTTTCAACATGATGGTCTTCCCGTCGGCGCTGGCCGTTCCTTCCATGATGAAGAGGCCGGTGCCCATCGAGTCCATCCAGGCGGTGACATATTTCTTCGTCATGTTGTCGTACGCGTCGATGCCGATGCCATGGAAGGGTTGCCCCATCATGCTGCCGTGGTATTCCTGGTAGAGAAAGCGTCCGTCCAACAACATCTTCGATTCAGACGTCCCGTCAGATTCCACCGGCGGTTTCCCCGGCTCCATCCATTCTTTGGTGTGAGTCGTGTAACTGCCTGCAATGCTGGCGAACAGCTTGTGGGGCTCGCCGGGTGTACCCAACTGCTTCCACAATTCCATTTCGGCCTGTGGATCCATCTTCTTCCCGTGTTGCTTCTCCTTGGCCAGAGCCGGCGAGATCGTCAGCAGCGTGCACAATGCGGCGGTGATAAGAGAGAGGATTCGCATGGGGACCTCCTTTATTGTTCGGCCAGTGATTTTAAATTGGCCAGTCCTGTTTCAAACTGCGGACCAACCATTTTGTCGCAGTTGAACACGATGCCCATGACCTTGGCCCCGTAGGGTTGCGGCCCGTACATGGCCCAGGTGACCTGCGTGCCACCCGAATGAGGGGCCAGGGTGAACTCCGATTGGTTCTGGGCTTTGAATGGCTTGAAGAAATCCAGCTTAATCTGCACCCGGCTCGGCTGCGTCGACTCCAGAATTTCCATCCGGCCGTGGCCGACTGTGCTGTTGCCCATCCATTCGCAGACCGCGCCGGTTCCCGCAGGCGGGCCGCTGAGCGTCTTTTTCATGGCGGGGTCCATCCGTTCCCAGGGGGACCAGGCGGTCCACTTCGCCAGATCGTTGATGTGCGAAAAGATGCGATCCGGCGGGGCGTTGATGCGCAGCGAACGCTCGACACGGAACGTATCGGGCTTCGTCGCCGCGAAGGCGAGCAGCGCGGCGATCAGTCCGACGATGATGAAGGCGATGGGTTCGATCATGACGTCCTCCCGTGTGTTATGAGCAGCCTTCGTAGGCTTGCTGCAACCGCGCGATGTCGAGTTTGCCCATTTGCAACATCGCCTGCATGACACGATCCGATTTCTCGTCATCTTCGTCCTGCAGCATGTCGCCCAGTATTGAGGGAATGATCTGCCACGACACGCCGAATTTGTCTTTCAGCCAGCCGCAGCGACCCGGTTCGCCTCCGGCGGAAAGTTCCGTCCACAGCTCGTCGATCTCCGTCTGCGACTCGCAATCCACGAAGAAGGAAATGGCCTCGGTGAAGGTAAACTGAGGTCCGCCGTTCAGCGCGATGAATTTCTGCCCGTCCAGATGGAAGGTCGAAGACATGGCCGACACACTGTCGATGTGCGAATTCTTGAAGATCGAGGCGTAAAATCTCGCGGCCTCTTCGGCCCGTCCGTCGAACCATAAAAAAGGAGTGATTTTATTCGCCATAGGTGGTTACCTCTTTCCTCGACGCCGCTCGCTTTCACGAATCATCCCTGTCAGGTCTTCCACAGGACGGATCTCCCAGGGGCCCATCTTCACGCCCGGGTGGTTCGACATGAGCTGAATGGCGTGGTTGCGGTCGCGGGCTTCGATGATCAGGAGTCCGCCCAGAATCTCCTTGGTTTCAACAAAGGGGCCGTCGGTGACGGAGACCGTACCGTTTCGATAACGCAACGTGGTGGCGGTATCAGGACCCTGGAGCCCTTCTCCTCCTGCCCAGTGGCCGTTCTTCTTGAGCATCTCATCATAGGCGAGACAGTCGTCGATCATGGCGCTCTGCTGGTTGGCGGATAAGGTTGCCCAGTGGTTGACGTCAAGATAGCCCAAACAAAGGTATTTCATCGGTTCTCCTTTGAAAGCATGTGGCCGCGTCACCTAGTAGTCGTTCGGGCCGGCCAAAATCGACAGAGCATGATCACTGCAGGTCTTTGGACGCTATTCCCTCGGTAACCCCGCGATTTCTCTCACGGGACGGATCTCCACCGCGCCGAGCCGCGCGCCGGGAATCCGGCCGGCGATCTCGATGGCCTCGTCGCGGCTCGGTGCCTCGATCAGGAAATAGCCCGCGAGCTGTTCATGAGTTTCGATGAACGGACCGTCGGTCACGGACCGTGTGCCGTCGCGCACCCGTACGACCGTCGCCGTGGCGACCGGCAGGAGCGGGGAGGCGTGAACGTAGGCACCCTTGCCGTCGAGCTGATGGCAGAGCTGGATCGATTCGGCCAACAGGCTCTTGCGGGTCTCTTCGCTCATCCGCCCGAACGATTCTTCATGGTGATGAACCAGCAACAGATATTTCATGCGGCAACCTCTCGTGAATCGACCGGGGTTATCCTAATTCCGCCAACCGGTGTTCCAGAAACCGCCGTTCCGGATCCTGCTTGGTCAGAGCGAGTGCCTGCTCGTAGGCGCTGCGGGCTTCCGCTGTGTGCCCCAGCCGCCGATGGAAGTCCGCCCGAGCGGAGTGGGCCAGGTGATAATCGGTCAGCTCGCCGTGTGCCAGGATGGCATCCACGAGCGCCAGGCCCGCCGCGGGTCCGTCCCGCATAGCGACGGCGACCGCCCGATTCAACTCAATGACCGGTGAAGGCTCCACTCGAGCGAGCAGATCGTAGAGCGCGACGATCTGTGCCCAATCGGTATCCGCTGCGCTGGGCGCGGCGGCGTGCACGGCGGCAATCGCCGCCTGGAGCGTGTAGGGGCCGATCCGTTTCGAGGAGAGCGCCCGCTCGATGAGCGCGATTCCGTCCGTGATGAGGTCACGATTCCAGCGCGACCGGTCTTGATGCTCCAAGAGCACGAGGTCGCCGTTCGCCGATGTGCGGGCCGACCGTCGCGATTCGTGCAGCAGCATCAGTGCCAGAAGTCCCATCACCTCGGGCTCCGGCAGCAACTGTACGAGCAGTCTTCCCAGTCGAATGGCTTCGCCGGACAGATCGGCGCGGGTTAACGAAGAGCCGGACGAGGCGGAATACCCTTCGTTGAAGATGAGATAGATCACGTTCAGCACCGAATCGAGCCGGTCCGGCAGTTCCGACGGCGGCGGCACCTCGTAGGGGATGTGCGCGTCGCGAATCTTGGTTTTGGCCCGTACGATGCGTTGGGCAATCGTCGCCGGTTTGGTGAGAAAGGCTCGGGCGATTTCTTCCGTGGTCAGGTTACAGACTTCCCGCATCGTCAGCGGGATCTGCGCCTCCGGTGACAGGGCCGGATGGCAACAGGTAAAGATCAGCCGCAGCCGGTCGTCGTCAATGTGCTCGTCGTCCTGTTCGACGGGATCGCCGGTCGCCGCTTCGATCTCCTTCGCCACTTCGACCAACGACGCGTCGTAGCGGGCGCGCCGTCTCATGCCGTCGATCGCTTTGAATCGACCGGCGGAGACCAGCCAGGCGCGGGGATTATTCGGGACGCCCTCGCGCGGCCATTGTTCCATCGCGGCGGCAAAGGCTTCGTGGAGCGCTTCTTCGGCCAGGTCGAAGTCTTTGAGCAACCGGATCAACGTCGCGAGCACCCGGCGCGACTCGGCGCGGTAGACCTGGTCGACTTTTTCGCGCGCCCGTGTCGTCGCGTCGTGACTCATGGCGATATCAGTCGGCGCAGCCGAGTTCTTTCATCGGACGGACCTCAATGCTGCCAAACTTGGCGGCGGGAAACTGCGCCGCGATCCGAATGGCATCGTTGAGGTCCGGTACGTCGATCATCAGAAAACCGCCCAACTGTTCTTTCGTTTCGGCGAACGGTCCGTCTGTGGTCGAGGTTCTCCCTTCCCGTACCCGCACCGTCGTCGCGGTTTCAACGGGGTGGAGCGGGGAGGCGGCCAGCAATTGTCCGGCCTTCTGCAACTTGTCGCAGTAGGCCATGGCTTCATCAGAGATCGCGACTCGTTTGTCTCGCGGAAAGGCGTTCAACATGCTCTCTTCAAGGTACACAAGACAGAGGTACTTCATGATGGGCTCCCAGTGTAGGTGGTGGAGTTGCCCGGCGACGTTCTGCGCCGCGCTGTCATGACATAGTCGTTGTACAAGTCCGAAATCGACAGCCTTTGCTTGAAGGAACCACGCCAATGGTTCTGCGCGGTTACAACGCGAGTCCTGCAAGCTAGGAGGGGAAACATTTTCCGAACGCGATCAACAGGTCCGGCGATCCTTGAATACGAATCGTTCGTCTGAGGAGCGCCCAGATCAGACTCCGCTCCTTCCGGACGACCCCCAGCCAGGTTCGGCTGTCGGCAATCACGTGCAGACTGCGTGTTCCGACATGCCCTTGGTGGATCTGAAGGGTTTTGTTTCTGATCACAATGGTGGCGATCGTCGTGTCTCCGCCGGTAAACGTAAAGTGATAGGTCGCGTTCAAGCCTTCTGCGCGTCCTCGCTGAAACGTGGTCGGCAATCCTTCGAAGAATCCTCGAATCGTGGCGGGGCGCAGGCCGTTGCCGACGTGCTTGATCTGTTTGTTCGGGAAGTGGCGAGCAGTATAGGTTTCCGCGTCTGACCCAGGGACGACGTATATGGTCTCCGACTTGTCTTGCAGCGGTGTCACTACGTCGGCCGTGAAGGTTTTCCGGTTCGCAAGAAACGGCGCGATGACCTCTTCCCCCGCCGGGCAGACGGCCAGACAGTAGGCGGCTTTGTAGTTGGCGCCGTAGGACAGGCTTTGCCACATGGAGGCCGATTCGCCGTCGGACACCTTGGTGCGGTAGTCCAGCGCGGTGCGGCTGGAAGCGATCTGTTCCACCCAATCCGTGAACCCGCCCATGAACTCGCGGTAGTTGTGGGTATAGCAGGCTGAAAAATCGAAATGGCCGTCGGCGCCGATCGCACCGGTCGGACAGGCGGCGACGCAGAGTTTGCATTCGAGGCACGGGTTGTAGTCGATCGGTTGGCCGTAGCGGCTGACTTCGGCGTCGATGATGATCGTCCCGATCAAAATAAAGTTGCCGAATTTGGGATGGATCACGTTGCGATGAATGCCCATCTGGCCAAGACCCGCCGCGACGGCGACGGTTTTGTGCGAGACCACCCAGATCTTGCCGGGGAAGCGGTCCATCTCCATAGGAAATCCCATGGCGGGGTTCACGGCGCGGATGCCGCGCTGTTCCAGCGATGCGACGATCTTTCTCGCCACATCGTTGACGTGATCGCCGGCCCGGTGAAACTCGACGTTTGCCACGGAGCGGGCGGGACTGCGGATCGGTTCGCGGTTCATCCGGCAGACGAAGCTGATCAGGGATTTCGCCCGGGGTAACTGGGTGAGAATATCCTCTCGATCCTTCGCGGCATCCGGTCTGCCGATCTCGACAAAGCCGACATCATCGGCGCCGGAGTCCAGGCAGAGGCGGCGTAACTCGTCGGCATCCAGCCCGTTCGCGGGTGGACCGTCAATGAGAGAGGTTCGGGCCGCGCGATACTGTTTGACCGTCGGGTGCTCGTCCAGTTTCATGGCGAACCTTCCTTGGGTTCCAGTCTGCTAGGCTGCGGACTGGTCCTCTTGTGTGATCCAGCGTTCACGGGGGCGTGCCAGCAATGGCGTCAGCCTGCGAATGGTTTCGGAGTCCTTGTACTTCTCCCGCACCGCATCGGCATCCCCAAGGCTCCGCCATTTCGCCAGGGCGATGATGTGAGTGGGCGCAAGCTGGTCGACGAGAATCTGATGCGAGATGTAGCCGTCGAACCTCTGCATGTCGGACCAGACCGTGCGCGTGAGTTGCAACCCCTCTGTTTCTGTGCCCGGCTTCAGCCAGGTGTCCCAAACGACGGTAATCATGGTTCCTCCATGTCGGTGTGAACGTGGCCTGTCCATTTCACGATCCTTACCGTGAGAAGACTTGGAAATGTTGGCTTTCAATCAGGTCGTACTCATTCGTCAGCCGATAGCCGGCCGACTCCATCTCGCGTCGTACATCTTCTTTGGCTGTTCCATGGCCTAGCAGGCCGGAAAAGAATCCGCGGGGGTGATAGTCCAGAATCGCGACCCGTCCGTTGGGCTTGAGATATCGAGCCAACGATTGGAAGTAGGCCACCCGATTACCCATGTGATGGTAGGTGTCGCAGCTGAACACGAGATCGACCGGCTCAGGGAGTTTCGCGTCGGTCGGTTCGGCGCGGACGAGTCGGACATTGGCAATCCGGCGCGCCGAAAGTTCCTTCGCGATGATACTCAGTCCGGTGTCGTCGACGTCGACGGCGTACACGGTTCCGGACGGCCCGACAGCGGCGGCCAGATGCCAGGTAAAGTAGCCCCCTCCCGCACCGAGGTCGGCGACCTTTGCTCCCGGTGCGATGGCCAGTTGCTCGACTATCTCGTGCGGTTTCTGCCAGGCGTCCCGCGCAGGGTCATTCATGTGCCGATAGGCAAGTTCGCTGCATCCGGTGAGCCACAGGATCAAGCCGATCAGGGCGCTGAAGGGGGGCTTCCAACTCATCCTATGATCCTTGTCTGGCCCTAGTTCAAAATTGACAATGCGGCCTTGGCGGTTTGCCTGACTGTGTCGGCCGGGGTGCCGGCCTTAATCATGACGATGGTGCCTTGCATCATCGTGACGAGCACTCGGGCCAGCGCCCGCGGGTCCTTATCCTTAGCCAACTCGCCTTCCTGCTTGGCCCGGACGAGGAGTTTGAAAAAGGCCTCTTCCAGGTGCGTCAGTCGTGCGGACACTTTCTTCTCGATATCGTTCTGATGCGGCGCCAATTCCATCGCCGTGTTGGCAATCAGGCATCCGCGACGTTGGGGATCGGAGAGGGCGAAGTCCAACATGCTGCCAATGAATGTCTTGATCAAGGACAGGGCTGGCCCCGGCTGGCTCAGAATGGAGATTCTGCTGCCGACGCCCCCTTCCGTGCAGTAGAGGTCCATGGCTTTCAGGAACAGCGTGCGCTTGTCGCCGAAGGTGGCATAGAACGAGCCGCGGTTGAGGTCCATCGCCGCTAGTAAGTCTTCCATCGACGTGGCCTCATAACCCTTCAGCCAGAACACGTGCATGGCTTTTTCGAGAGCTTCATCGGGGTTGAAGGTTTTGGGTCTCGGCATGGAGATGCTCCAAAGGAGTCCATGAGTACCATATATTGGAATGATCGGTCAAGTATTGAGGGTGTGAAGAGTGGCTAGGTAGATTCACGCAGAAATTCACATTTTGATTCGCCGCCCGGCGGGTGTTGTGTACAGTCTGGCGCAGAACGACGAAAGGATTCGCCATGACTACTGCATCGCAGCCGGACCCTGTCGGAGTGGACATTCGCGAGCATCCGCGCCTGAAAGTGCCCGTTCCTTTCAGTTGTACGATGGCGGAAACGCCTGCGCCCCGGTGGTTCGCAAAGCGGCGCGAAGGGATCGGCGTCGTGTACGACGTGTCCATCAAGGGAATGCGACTGTCGAGCGAGGCCCTGATCAATCCCGGCGATCAACTCACCCTGCACCTGCGTGTGCCGAAGCAGCCGGCGCCGTTGACTGTCGAGCGCGCGACGGTCCGCTGGGCCAAAGACAATACCTACGGGCTCGAATTCATGCATCTCACCGCCCTCGCCACCGCCCGTCTCAAGAAGTATCTCTCACTGCAGTCCAGGCAGACGGCATAGAGGCGTTCACGGCTGCCCTGTCTGGTTCTCCCGGTCATGCTGCCGACAGGCCTCGCCGTGAACTGCCGCTGTCCGCTACGGCGGCGGTGTGGTAGACTGCGCGCCCGTTATGACACTCGATCCCACACGACAGGGCGAATTGGCCGCGGCCACGGCCCGCCGGAGGACTTTCGCAATCATTAGCCATCCGGATGCGGGGAAGACCACGCTGACGGAAAAGCTGCTGCTCTACTCCGGACTCATCCGGACGGCCGGCATGGTGCGCGGGCGCAAGGGCGGCAAGACGGCCGCTTCCGACTGGATGGGCATGGAGCAGGAGCGCGGGATTTCGATCACCGCGTCGGCGATGCAGTTCCCGTATAAGGACGCCGTCATCAACCTGCTCGATACCCCCGGTCACCAGGATTTTTCCGAAGATACCTATCGCACGTTGACGGCGGCGGACAGTGCCATCATGGTAATCGACGCGGCAAAGGGCGTCGAGGCCCAGACGAGAAAACTGTTCGCCGTCTGTCGGATGCGCCGTATTCCCGTGCTGACGCTGATCAATAAGATGGACTTGCCGGGCCGGCCGCCGCTCGATCTGATGACGGAGGTGGAGCAGGCGCTGAACATTCAGGCCTGTGCGGTCAATTGGCCGATCGGATCCGGCAGCGACTTCATCGGTATCGTCACGCGGTCCGACAATCGCGTGCAGTTGTTCAGCAAGACCGCGCATGGTGGTGCGACGAAGGTGGACGTGGCGCAACTGATGCTCGCCGATTTGGAGCGCAGCGGCCGGGTGCCGACGGACGTGATGGAGCAGGTCCGTCACGACCTGGAGTTGCTGGAGATCGCCGGCAATCCCTTCTCGCGCGATCAGTTTCTCTCCGGCGAGGTGACCCCGGTCTTTTTCGCGTCGGCGCTTACGAACTTCGGTATCGAGAGTTTCTTGGACGCATTCGTCACCCTCGCGCCTTGTCCTGGCGCCCGCCCGGCCGATCGCGAGGACGGCACCGAGGTCTCGATCGATCCGATCGCGACGCCGTTCAGCGCCTACGTGTTCAAGCTACAGGCCAACATGAATCCCAAGCATCGGGACAGCACGGCGTTTCTGCGGGTCTGTTCCGGGCGCTTTGAGCGCGACATGATCGTGAAGCACCACCGCCTGAACCGCGAGGTGCGGCTCTCGCGTCCGCACAGCCTCGTGGCGCAGGAACGGAGTACGGTGGAGGAGGCCTATCCCGGCGACATCATCGGGATCATCAATCCGGGGCTCTTCGCGATCGGCGATACCATCTCGACGACCGGTGGATTCAACTTCAAACCGCTGCCGCAGTTCCAGCCGGAAATCTTCGCCCGTATCCGGCCGACCGACGTGGGCAAACGGAAAGCCTTCGACAAGGGGATGGAGCAGATGGCTCAGGAAGGCACCGTCCAGATCATGCGGAGTTTGAACGATCTGGAGTCGCTCGTGGCGGCCGTCGGCCGGCTGCAGTTCGATGTCTTGCAGTATCGCTTGCGGGATGAGTATCGGGTCGAAACGGCGCTCGATGCCTTGCCCTTTACGTGCTCTGCCTGGCTGGAAGGCAACCCCAGCACGTTCAAAGCTCCGTCCGCCTCCATGATTGTCAAAGATCAGCGTGGCCGGATCGTCGTGCTCTTCGGCGATAACCTCATGAAGACTATCGCGCGCGACCGCAATCCCGACCATGTACTAAAGGACATGGGCTAAGCGAGCGGGGCCACCCGTCACTGGACGGTGAGGACCTTCAGCCCGGCCGGTATAGGCGGGGGAAGTTGTGCCGTTGGCGCGGCATTCACTATGAAGCTTACCGGGATAATGACCGGCGATGCGCCGGCGGCGCTCACGGTGATTGCGGCCGTATAGGTTCCGGCGGCCCGTGATCCGGTTGTGACAGTGACTCGGATCGTACCGGATCCGGTTCCGGTTGTCGGCGTCATCGTCAGCCAGGCGCTGTTCTCGCTGGCACTCCAGGTGAGCGTACCACCTCCGGTGTTGGCAACGTTCACGGTTTGAGTCGGAGGATTGCCTCCCCCCTGCACGGCGGTAAAGTTCAAGTTGGTCGGCGTGAGGCCGATCGAGGGTGGCGGAACGGTGGGAGGGGGAGGAACCGCTGGGGGTGGTTCCGGCGGCACGACGGGCGGTACACTGCCCGTCGGCACGTATGTGGCAACATTGCTTTCGGGCGACTCATTGCCTCCGAAGTCGTACGCGGTAATCACATAATATTGAGTTCCGGATGGGGTGCCGATGTTGAAGGTGGTTACCTTCCCCAACGTCGTCAAAAGCGTGGCTGTTCCGTAGGATTTCCCGCAAGGCAGCTGACTACATTGGTAGACATAATATCCGGCCAGATCGAGGTCGGTATTGGCATTCCAGCTCAACGTCGCTCCCCAGGCCGAGCCGTTCCAGAGCAACAGCGTGGTCGCGCAGAATTTCACCCAATGCATCGGTATGATTCCGTGTGAAGGGGGTTCGGTTCGTCTACGTGGTATCGCGTAGACGCAAGGGCTGTGCCGTCGGGGTGGGAGATTCAAAGTTCCAGAACGATCGCATTGATGCTGATTCCGCAGTTGACCAGGGGCGAGGGGTACAGCCGGTCTGAAGGGAGAATCAGCCAGGGAGATACCGAGTTCTCCAGTATTTCCATCGGATAGCCATTGAAGTCGATTGACTACAGGTTTAACAGTGTGAAAAAAGCAGATGATAATGCCATGCCGGTCGGTGCGACAGTCGACAATCATAATGACGGACTCTTTCATGCGACTAGTGCGGATTCGTCGGCGAGGGACACCGCACATTCCGCTTTGGGCAGTAGTGGCGGTGCTGGCGTTGCTTGGCTCTCTAGCGGAAGGTCCTGTCGCCGTGGCCAATCAGGCGCACGACCGGGTGACCGCCATGTCGGAGGTCGATCGTAGCGCGGCGCTGGCGCGCATCGTGGAAAGCAGCGGGCATGCTTGCCGCACTGTGGCCAGGACATTTTTTCAGGGCGAAGATGCGAAGGGGAACGTGTTCTGGAATATCGAATGCGAAGAGGGACGATCCTACGCCGTGCTCATCAAGAACGATGTCGGCGGATCGACCCGGGTCTTGAGTTGTGCACGCTTGAAGGCGATGGGGGGCGGAGAGTGTTTCAAGAACGTGGAATGATCGAACGGGGTGTTGCATGAGCGCGCCGGAGTACGTGTTCACCTCGGTGGAGGAGCGACGCGAGCTTGATCGGTTGCAGGCGATCGAACGGGAATTCGATCCGGCGAGCCGCCGCCGGCTGGCCGCGACCGGTCTCGGCACAGGCTGGCGCTGTTTGGAAGTCGGCCCCGGCGCCGGTTCATTGATGATGTGGATGGGAGAGATCGTCGGGCCATCCGGTCACGTGACGGGGCTGGATTTGTCCACAAAGTTTCTCCCGACGACACGGCCGGCGCAGGTTGCGATACAGGAAGGCGACATCCGCACCGTGCCGGTGGTCCCGGGGGCCTTCGACCTCATTCATGCCCGCTACGTGCTGATCCATCTGTCCGACTACGAGGTTGCGTTCGATCGGATGCTGACGGCTTTGAAGCCGGGGGGGTGGATCGTACTGGAGGAGCCGGACTTCTCGGTGTCGCGGGGCATCGAAGGGACTCCTGCCCAGTTGACCGCGATGGATCATATCAATCAGGCGATCCACCGGATGTATGAGAGCCGCGGGATGGACTCTTCGCTCGGACGAAGACTCTTGCCGCTTTTCCAGCGGCACGGGTTGCGCGATCTCTCCATGGAACATGGGGCGCCGATTTCCCCGGGTAGGTCGGGCTTGGCGGCGGTCATGGCCATGTCCGCCGTGCAGTTGCGGGAGCGCTATCTCGCAACCGGTCTGGTCAGTGAGGACGATCTGCGGCTGTACGGCGAGATGGCGACCGATCCGAAAAGCCGCGCGGTGTATTACGCGACGGTGGCCGTGGCCGGTCAGAAGCCGGTTCAATAAGCGAGGATGATGTGATCGAACCGCCGGTGCTCGTGCTGCCCGGTTTCGGAGACTCCGGGCCCAGTCATTGGCAGACCTTGTGGGAGTCCCGCTATCCCGACTGGCGGCGTGTGCCGTTGGGACAATGGGACGCACCGGTCTGCGCCGACTGGGTGACGATGCTCGACGAGACGGTTCGCCGCTGTGCTGCGCCGCCGGTGCTGGTCGCGCACAGTCTGGCCTGCCTGTTGGTGGCCCGTTGGGCGGAACAGTCGACCGCGTTGATTCACGCCGCGTTGTTGGTCGCCGTGCCGGAGCCGGGGACGCCCAAATTCCCGCCGACGGCCCGCGGATTTGCGCCGGTGCCGATGCACCGTCTCCCGTTCGCCTCGATGGTCGTGGCGAGCTGCGACGATCCCTTCGGTTCGCTGGAGCACGCGCAGCGTTGCGCGACGGCCTGGGGCAGCCGGTTCGTGGATATCGGGGAAGCCGGCCATATCAACGCCGACAGTCATCTGGGCGGGTGGCCAGCGGGGTTGGTGCTGTTGAAGGAGCTAGTCGGAGCATTGTGATGATCGAGGTCAGACCAGCGGTACCGGATGACGCGCCGCTCGTCGCCACGCTGGTGGGCGAGTTGCTCCACGAGATCATGGCAGCGCTCCAAGAGCAGGCCTTCGGTGTGAATCGGGAGGAGACGGAATCCCGGGCGAGAACGTGGATCGCCGATGGGCGGTATGTGGTCTTCCTCGCGTCAAGCGGTACGGATCGGGCGCCGGCTGGATTTCTGGCCCTGTACGAAAGCTACGCGCTCTATACCGAAGGGCCGTACGGAACCATTCCCGAATTCTATGTCCGTCCCTCGTCTCGCTCGCAAGGCGTCGGGGCGGCACTCCTGGCCGAAGCGCGGCGCTATGGTGGCACGAGGAACTGGCGGCGGTTGGAGGTGACAACACCGCCGTTGCCGCAGTTCGACCGGACGTTCGCCTTCTACCGGCGCGAAGGGTTTTCGATTTCCGGCGGCCGCAAGATGAAGCTGGAGTTGCCGTGAAGCCGGTGGTGCAACTCGATGCGACCGGTTGCGGAATCGCGAGCGTCGCGGCGTTAGCCGGTGTGAGTTATGGAAAGACCAAGCGCGCGGCGGCTCGTCTGGGTATTGCCGTCGATGACCGCCGGTTATGGTCTGACACCGCACAGGTCCGTTCATTGCTCACGCGATTCGGTCTGGTCGCGTCGCGAGGCGAGAACCCCTTTCGGTCCTGGCAAGGTTTGCCGGATGTCGCGCTTCTCGCCATCAAGTGGCATCGGGAGCAGGGCCGGCCCTGCTGGCATTGGGTGGTCTTCTGGCGGAGTCCCGAAGGGCCGGTGGTGCTCGATTCCAAACGCGCGCTTCGGCGGCATGTGCGCCGAGATTTCGGCCGGATGAAGCCCAAGTGGTGGATCGGCGTCGGGCAGATCACGCGTGCTCGCCCACGATGACCGGAGGTGGAGAGATGACGATGAAACGGATCATGCGGTGCGGATGGGCGGGTGATAAGCCGCACATGATCCGCTACCACGATCGTGAGTGGGGCAAGCCGGTGCATCGTGATCGGAAGCACTTCGAGATGCTACTGCTCGAAGGGGCGCAGGCGGGGCTGACGTGGGACACAATTTTGCGGAAGCGCGCGGGCTACCGTGCCGCCTTCGCCAATTTCGATCCGACGAAGGTCGCCCGGTTCACGGCCGCCAGGAAAGCCGCCCTGATCAAGAATCCGGCCATCATCCGCAATCGGCTCAAGATCGACGCGGCGGTGACCAACGCGCGGGCATTTCTCGCGGTGCAACGGGAGTTCGGCTCCTTCGACGCCTATGTGTGGTCGTTCGTCGGCGGAGAGCCGATCGTCAATCGCTGGAAACGGATGCAGGATGTTCCGGCTACGAATGCGGTGAGCGACACGCTGTCGAAAGACCTCAAGAAGCGGGGGTTCCGATTCGTGGGCAGCACGATCATCTATGCCTACATGCAAGCCGTCGGAATGGTGGATGACCACACGACGGTCTGCTTCTGCAAAGCGGCCGCCCAGTCCTAGCCCGCATCGCCTCAGCGCGGCGCCGTCGATTTCATCAGACTGTCCGCTTGCGGCGGGGAAAAGCCCTGGTAGCCTCGGTGCCGTTCCGCAAGTTCCAGCACGGAAAAGGGGTGTCCCTCCACCACTTCCGGCGCGGAGAAAATCTGCCGGAGCTGGCCGCCGCGCGCGCCGACGATCTGGCCGGCGAACACGACGCCTTCCCGCTTCAACCGGGCGATGGATTTCTCGATGTCCTCCACGCGCACGGCCACGTGGTGAAACACCCGGTCGCCGAATTTCTTGACCCAGGCGGGAATGATGCTGGTGGTGCCGCGTTCGTCCGGATAGGCCTGATCGACGAAGAGCGCGGGGTAGCCCGTCTTGCGGTAGACCTTGGCGTACCAATCGGCGTACTCCAAGGTCGTGTCGTAGGCGTAGCCCAGGGCCACGAAGGGCGCGGCGCCGTGCTCGATGTCGAAGGTCCGGATCGTGACGTGGTCGATGACCGGTGCGAGTCCGACGCCGGCCGCGTCGAGCAGCTTTTTCAGCGCGGCGGCCGCCTTGTTCTGGGCGACATAGTCCGCGACCATCTTCTCCATCAGCTCATCGAGTTCGAGGGATCGGTCCATGGAGCCTCCTTTCTCGCGGGCCGGCTTGGCTAGGTCCCGAACGTAATCCCTTGTGCGAGGGGCAGATCCGCCCCCCAGTTAACCGTGTTGGTCTGGCGGCGCATGTACGCCTTCCACGCGTCCGAGCCGGCCTCGCGTCCACCCCCGGTGTCTTTCTCTCCTCCAAACGCCCCGCCGATCTCCGCGCCGGAGGTGCCGATGTTGATGTTTGCGATGCCGCAGTCGCTCCCCGCGGCGGAGAGGAATCGCTCGCTGTGCCGCAGATCGTTCGTGAACAGGGCGGACGACAGGCCTTGCGGCACGCCGTTCTGCAGGCGGATGGCGTCCTCCAAAGATTCATACGGCATCACGTACAGGATGGGGGCGAAGGTTTCCCGCTGCACGATGGACCACTGCGGGTCCGCCTGCACGATTGTGGGCTCGACGAAATAGCCGGGCCGGTCCAGGACTTTGCCACCGCAGAGGATGCGGCCACCTTCTTTCAGGACCTCCTCCAGTGCTGCGCGATAGGCTTCGACGGCGGCCCGATCGATGAGCGGGCCCATGAGGACGTCCGGTTCCAACGGGTTACCGATCCGGACTTGGCTGTAGGCCTTCACGAGTTTGTCGAGCAACTCGTCGTAGCGGGACGTGTGGACGAAGAGCCGCCTGGTGGTCGTGCATCGCTGGCCCGCCGTGCCGACCGCGCCGAAGAGGAGCGCGCGGAGCGCCAGTTCGAGGTCGGCCGTTTCGTCGACGATGACGGCGTTGTTGCCGCCGAGTTCGAGCAGCGTACGACCCAGTCGTTGCGCGACGGTCGTGGCGACTCGCCGGCCGACCGGCACCGAGCCGGTGAACGAGATCAAGGGCAGCCGCGGATCTTGGACCATGGCTTCGGCGAGAGGCGTCTGATCCGTGATGAACAGCGAGAAGATGCCCGTATAGCCCATCCGCTCCATGACGCGATTACAGAGGTGCTGCACGGCGACGGCGCAGAGCGGCGCTTTGGCCGATGGTTTCCAGATGACGGGATCGCCCGCGACCGCGGCGAGGAACGCGTTCCAGGCCCAGACGGCGACGGGAAAATTAAAGGCTGTGATGACGCCGACCGGTCCCAGCGGATGCCACTGTTCGCTCATGCGGTGCGCCGGCCGTTCGGAGGGCATCGTGGCCCCATACAGCATCCGGGACTGCCCCACGGCGAAGTCGGCCATGTCGATCATTTCCTGAACTTCGCCGTCTCCTTCGGCTTTGATCTTGCCGACTTCGAGCGACACCAGCGTGCCTAACTGATCCTTTTTCTCCCGCAGCGCCTGTCCGATGAGCCGGACGACCTCACCGCGCTTCGGCGCCGGCACAAGACGCCAGGCAGCGAAGGCTGTCTCGGACTCCTTGACGATCCGCTCGTAGTCTTCTGCTGAACAGGGTTGGATCACGGCGATCGGTTCGCCGGTCGCCGGGTTTACTGACGGCATGACGGGGGCGCCGTCATGGCTGGACCACCATGCGTGCCCTGTGCTGCCGCCGGGATTGACAGCCTGAATACCCAAATCTTTAAGAGCGGGATGGATGGCGCTCATCTGAAACAGGCTCCAAACTCGTTGGCCAAAAACTCTCGTAAGGGGATCGATTCCTGTGTCACGAACCCGTGATAGCGGGACGGAGTCGTCAGGACGAGATCCAGGACGCAGCAGAGACTGGAGGCGGTGGTGACCTGAATCGCCGACCAGAGTTTGCCCTTGATGCATTGCGGGTAGATCTTCTTCACATAATTCTCTTCGAACAGGCCGCCGTCCTTCGTGCCGGTCACCGACGCATAGATGAGCACCACGTCCTGCAGGGTCTGCGGGATCGCATGTTCCAGCACGCGCTTCAATGTCTCGCGGTCCTCGTTCAGCTTGAGGTCTTTCATCAGGAGATGAATTTTCTCGCAGTGGCCGGGATAGCGCAGGGTCTTATAGTTCATCGTCTTGACTCGGCCGACGTAACTGTCTGCCAGCGTGCCCAGCCCTCCGGATGTGTTGAAGGCTTCGTAGAGCAGCCCGTCCAGTTCGATCGTTTCGTAACCCTCCAGCGGCTGGAGCGGAACTTTTTCACCTTCCTCGATGCCGTAACAGAGGTTGCCGTATTCGTTGATGAGACCGTCGGTGGACCAGGTCAGGGAGTATTTGAGCGCGTTGCTGGGATGCACCGGCAAGGCGCCTACGCGCATTTTGACCGTATCGAGCGTTTCGAAGTGGGTCATCAGGTCGTGGGTGACGATGCTGATGAAGCCCGGCGCCAGGCCGCACTGCGGCAGGAACGCCTGCGTCGCGCCCGCGCTCAGGACCCGGATCTGATTGGTGACCTCGATGTCTTCCGTCAGGTCGAAATAGTGGAGCCCGTGCGTCAGTGCGAGCCCCGCCACCGTGGGATTACAGAAAAAGGGAAGGCTGGAAACGATCGCGTCGATCGGATGGGCGGACAGATACGTGCCGACCGCGTCCGGATGCCGGACGTCGAGGATGCTCGGCGTCACGCGCGAGAGGCCCAAGTCCTCCACGAGGTGTTTGGGACCGTCGAGGTTGACGTCCCCCAGGTGGACCTCATAGCCTCCGTGCTGAGAAAGGAGACAGGCCACCAGTGAACCGATCTTGCCTGCGCCGAGGACAAGTACTCGATGCATGAGCGACCTCGCGTGTCTTCAGTATACTCCTCCCGGAGCTCGCGAGCACGTCGGTTCGGCTGTTCCGCCAGCGGCTATTCTTCCGTGTGCACCCCATCGAACCCGTCCAATGCGATGCCGAGGGTCGTGAGGAGTTCCTTGAGCTCGGCGTTGCTGTCCGAGCGGGTCTGCTTCAACGTGGCGCGATGCAGGACGCGCAGGGGCACGAGCACGCGCCGGTCGGTGGTTTTCCCCAACGCCCGGACGATGATCGTCTGCATCGGGACCGATTCCTTGGGCAGCGCGGCGATCAGGGTCGGGACGATGTCGCTGCTGGGATGCAACGGCGCGAGGCGGCCCAATCCGAGCGCGGCGGCCCGATGTTGTTCGGGGGTGCCGGATTGGAAGAGCGCCATCAGGGGAGAAATCGCATCCTCGTGGCCGATCGTTCCAAGGGCCGTCGCGGCGGCCTGCACCACGGCGGGGTCGGCGTCGTTCAGCGCGGCTGAGAGTTGCGGTATGGCGTCGGTCGCCAGCATGTGCCCCAACAAGCCGATGACGGTCTGCTTCTGGGCCGCGGTCGAGCCGGGGGCATTCAGGGCTGCGATCAATCGGGCCGATTGTTCCCACTCCGCGGCGAGCAAGTAGGGGAAGGGATCTGAGTGCAATTGCTGCACGAGGGCGGTGATGGCGAGGGTGCCCGGTTCGCGCTGGCCGGGGCTCGAGGCGCTCTGCTCCGGAGAACCAACTGAGGCGCGGACTTCGTGTCGCCAATCACCCCATCGGTTTCCTGCACGATAGGTGATCTGGCAGGCCGGTCCTTTCCAGAGGCGCGCCGCCGCATCCACCATATCCGCATCCCCGCCCATCCGGCCGGTACCTTCCCATCGTTTCGCCTCTTCGCATTTCACTTTGATGGTGATGTCGTAGGGGTGTGTGCCGTCTGCCACGATGCGGTAGCCGAGTTGCTCCATCCGGGCGGCCACGGCGCCTGCGATTCCGCTCGCATCAACGGGGCCGCTACCGGTCAAGGCCAGGGGATCGATCTGGATACGCTCCGCGCGATGCAGCGTTTCCTTCTCTTCCGGGGTCAGCAATTCCTTCCGTGCCTCCGCATCGGAGGGATTTCCGAACGTCAGGAGCGTTCCGACACTCACGAGCATGAAGCCGATAGACAGACGGGCTTGGAGAGGGGGCATGATCCGGCGCTCCTTTGAGATGACAGCCGATGAATGGGCGGGAAGATTGTCGCACAGCTGGGAGTGAGGTGAAAGGGCGGAGGACCAGTGATGCATTCGGCTCGACCGCTATAGTAGACTGATCGGCGGACATGGCATGTTCGTGACCGTGACGTGATGGTCCGGTGCGGCGGCTTCCACACACCGGACAATGACCTGGGACGTACTCCTCACGATTGCGGCGACGGCGACGATCCAATCCCTTTTCGGGGTCGGCGTCTTGCTGTTCGGGACGCCGGTACTCCTTGTCCTCGACTATCCCTTTCTGACGGCGCTCGCGATTCTGTTGCCGGTCTCATTGACGATCAATCTGCTACAGGTCGGCAAACACTATAGACTGATCGACCGCTCGTTCTACCGCACGATGGTGTTGTTCGCGATTCCCTTCGTCATCGGCTGTCTGGTGGTCGTGGCGAAAGCCAAGGTGAACATCGGCGCGGTCGTCGGGGTGTTGTTGATTCTGGTTGCGCTCAAGAGCGTCTGGCCCAAAGTCGAAGCGATGCTGGCCGCCGCTGTCCGCTACGAACGGACGAGCTTCGTTGCGATGGGCATCGTGCATGGACTGACGAATCTCGGCGGGTCGCTGCTGACGGCGCTCGTTCACGGGAAGAACTACGAAAAAGATGTGGCGCGCGTGACCACGGCCGTGTGCTATGGCACCTTTGCGTTGTTTCAATTGGCGACGCTGGCCTGGACCCAGGGTCGCCTACCGATTCCGGCGACCCAGTCGGCGATCTGCGTGGCGATCGGGGCCGGGATGTTTCTTCTCATGGATCGGCTGCTCTACACGAAAATCAGTCCCCAACAGTATCGGGCGATTTTCGCCGTCTTTCTGTTCGGCTCGGGTCTCGTACTGATCGCCAAACAGCTGCTGCTCCGGTAGTCTGATCCCTCCAGCGGCGTCCTTCCTAGAACAGCCCCTATGAAGGCCGACACCTTCTTTCTGTAGGCGAAACGCTACAGCGCGGGCGGGGCCCTTCCTTACAGACCAGCCGTCGCTGACCACAAGACAGCCCGTTACTGTTTACCTGCATGGCCGTAATTCGTCCAAACAGACGGGTACGGCATATGAGCCGCCCTCGTGCAGTCTCTTGTTCCCTCGAATCTTGTCGGTCGGTATAAGCCTTGCTCTATCAGGGGAGAGGCCCGTGATCTCATCGAAGCAGGAGGCGTGGCTATGGTTCCACATCCCCTCGGGAGTCGGATGTCAGAAGAGTCAGAGCAGTCGATCGAGCCGAACAATCGTCGACGGGAAGCGCGAGTCGCCGATCGGCACGGGTATACCTATGAATTATGCGAATGCCGAGACGGCGGGACGGTGACGATTCAGCAAGGACAGGCGTTGAGCTTGAATCGTAGCGCCCACGGCATTCTGTTGTTGATGAGTGCCGCGCCGCGTGTCACGCAGCTGGTTGAGGTCTACAACGCCCAACTCGGCTGGCGCCGGTCGACGATGGTCTATGAGGTTCGCTGGAGCCGGCCGCTGCGGATCGAATCCCAGGGAGAGGTGTTTCTGGTCGGGTGTCGGTTGACGACGGCCACCGCCCGCTGACGCTCTTCTCATCGCAACCGGCTCGTGTCCGGCCTCCGATACCGATTGATTGCCGCGGGCGATCCTTTTATCCTGCGCGCATGTTGTTCGGGTTCGTCGCCCTCTATCTGCTTGCGTCGGTCGGTATCGGGCTCTATGCGGCCACGCGGGTACAGAACACCAAAGACTTCGCGGTGGCCGGACGGAGTCTGCCGTTGCCGGTGGTGACGGCGACGGTGTTCGCGACCTGGTTCGGGGCCGAAGCGGTGCTCGGGATTTCAGCCACCTTCGTCAAAGAAGGCCTCCGCGGTGTTGTCGCCGATCCGTTCGGATCGAGTCTCTGTCTCATCCTCGCCGGACTGTTCTTCGCACCGCGGTTTTACCGGCTCAATCTGCTGACCGTCGGCGACTTCTATCGCCTCCGCTACAATCGCGCAGTCGAGGTCCTCTGTACCCTGGCCGTCGTCGCGTCCTATCTCGGGTGGGTCGCGGCGCAGTTCAAGGTGTTGGGTCTGGTCCTGAACGTCGTCACGCAGGACGGCGTCAGTCAGTCGATCGGCATGATCGCCGGGGCCGCGATCGTGCTGACCTACACGACCTTCGGCGGCATGTTTTCAGTCGCCATTCTGGACTTCGTCCAGATCACGGTCATCATGGGCGGGCTGCTGTATATCGGGTCGATCGTCAGCGAACTGGCGGGCGGCGTCGGCACGGTTGTCGCGCATGCGGCTAACGCCGGAAAGCTCGACTTCTTTCCTCCCGCGGAGCTCAACGCTTGGATTCCCTTCGTGGGCGCCTGGGTGACGATGATGTTCGGATCGATCCCGCAGCAGGATGTGTTTCAGCGCATCACGTCGGCCAAGAACGAAACGACGGCCGTGCGCGGGTCGTTGCTCGGCGGCACGCTGTACTTCGGCTTCTGCTTCATTCCCATGTTTCTGGCGTATGCGGCTACGCTGGTTGATCCGGCCCGGTTTCTGGCATTGCTGGAAACCGACTCGCAACTGGTGCTGCCGACGTTGATTCTGGAACATACGCCGATCGCCGCGCAGATCGTCTTTTTCGGCGCAGTCCTCTCGGCCGTAATGAGTTGTTCCAGCGCCACGCTACTTGCGCCCTCCGTCGCGCTGAGCGAGAACGTATTGAAGCAGGCGATTCCGCGGCTCAACGATGCGGAGTTTCTCCGGCTGATGCGGACCGTGTTGGTAGTCTTCGCGCTGACGGTCCTTGCCATCGCCCTGTGGTCAGATGCCAGCATCTACAAATTGGTGGTGAACACCTACAAGGTCACCCTCGTCGTGGCCTTCATCCCGCTGCTGGCAGGCCTGTATTGGCCGAAGGCGACGACCCAAGGTGCCGTGGTCGCCATCGTGGCCGGTCTGCTGAGCTGGCTGGGGTGCGAAGTATTTGGTCCGGTCGATGCCGTGTGGCCGCCGCAGTTGGTCGGGTTGCTCGCGGCGGCGGCCGGCATGATCGCTGGGTCGCTGGTTCCCCAGGTCGTCGCGGCGGAGACTGAACGGACTGCGGGTCAGGGTTGAACGGCTGAAGCCTGCGCCCGTTTCGCCTCCAGCTCGGCCCAACGGGTGTAGAGGCGATCGACGGCGGTGCGGGCGGCGTCCAGCGCCGCGTACCGTTCCTGGAGCGCGGCGGCATCGGACAGAATCGCCGGATCCTGTACGGCGGTTTCACAGGTGGCCAGCGTGGTTTCGGCCTTCTCGATCTGGCCTTCCATCTTGTCCCATTCTTTCTGCTCCTGATAGGACAGCCCTTTGCGAGGCGCTTTCGGTCTCGTCTCCTGCTCATTCGATCCGCGAGCCGTCGCGGATGCGGCGGCCTGGGCGGTCTGCCGTTCCTGCGCGGATTCCCACTGGGCGAAGTCGGCGAACCACTCGGCGCGTCCCTGGCCGTCGAGCGCCAACAAGTGGGTAGAGACCCGGTCCAGAAGCCAGCGATCGTGGGTCACGAGAATGAGGGCGCCGGTGAATTCGAGCAGATTGTCTTCGAGCACGTCGAGCGTCGGAATGTCCAAGTCGTTGGTGGGTTCGTCCAGCATCAACACGTCGGCCGGTTGCAGCATAAGCCGAGCGATCAGGAGCCGCGCCTGCTCGCCTCCGGACAGGCGCGAGACAGGCAGGTCCAGTTGTTCGGGCCGGAAGAGAAACCGTTTGGCCCATGAGACAAGGTGCACCGAGCGGTCTTGATAGACCACCGCGTCGCCTCCCGCCGGCGCGAGCGCGCGCCGTAGCGTGGCATTCTGGTCCAGCGACTCCCGGTGTTGCTCGAAGGTGACGATGCGCAACTTATCCGCCCGCTCGACGGTGCCACTGTCCGGTTCCAGCGTGCCGGCCAGCAGCTTCATCAATGTCGATTTGCCGCTGCCGTTGGGGCCGAGCAATCCGAGGCGTTGTCCCGGTCCGAGGAGCAGGTCGAGCTTGTCGACGATCCGGCGGCTGCCCAGCGATTTGCTCAGGCCGTGCGCGACGATCAATTGTTTGGACTTGCGTCCGGAGGCGGTGAAGTCGATGCCCGCCGGGCCGGCGTCGCGGCGTGATTCCCGATCCGCGAGGGCCTCGATCAGCTGGCCGGCGGCGTCGATACGGGCTTTGGCCTTCGTCGTCCTGGCTTTCGGTCCGCGGCGGAGCCATTCGATTTCTCGCCGGACTTTGTTCGCGAGAGCGGCCTGGTCGTTGGCCTGAACCTGCAGCGCCGCGTCGCGTTGTTCCAGGAAGTCGCTATAGCGTCCCTTCGCTTCGAACACGCCGTTGGGGTAGATGCGGTTGAGTTCCAGCATCCGCTCCGCGACCGATTCCAGAAAGCGCCGGTCGTGGCTGACGACCAGATAGGCACGGGCTTCGGATTTCAACAGCCGTTCCAACCACAGGATGCCGTCGACGTCCAGGTGGTTGGTCGGTTCGTCCATCATGAGCACGTCGGGTTCCAGCAACAACGAGCGGGCGATAGCCAACCGTTTCTTCCAGCCGCCCGACAGCGTGCGGATCGTCTGATCGGCCTGGGCGAATTCTCCCAGGCTCAGTGCCCGGGCGATGCGTCCGCTGTGTTCGTGGGGATCGTGGCCGTCTTCACGGAGCGCGTCGGCGAGCACGTCTTCGATGGTCAGCTCAGGCTGGAACGAAGGCTCTTGCGGCACGTATCCGATGCGGAGGTTGCGGCGCGCCGAGCGGGTGCCGCTGTCCGGTTCTTCGAGCCCGGCGAGAATTTTGAGCAGCGTGGATTTACCGGATCCGTTCGGGCCGATGAGGCCGACCCGATCGCCTTCCGCCAGACCGAGTGAGAGATCGGCGAAGAGTGGCTTGACACCGTAGCTCTTGCTGATTGATTCGCAACTCAGAAGAATCGTGGGCGGCATGGTTCGTGTGCGCGTGTGGCGGTTCGGTGATGAATGGTTGGAGCCGGCGAGGGTGCTCAACGTGACATTATGGTGTAGTCTAGCAGGGGGTTGATGTCTCTGGCTAGCCGGCGGGGATCGTTCAGTGGATCAGGGTGTAATTGACAGCGCTCTGAAGCTCCTGGGCGCCGAACGGCTTTTGGAGGATGTGGCGGGCGCCGAGCAGCTTGGCCA
>JAXLZJ010000024.1:0-70846 GCA_046350995.1 Nitrospira sp. | reverse complement strand
CATCGAAGACGAGTAACTCGGCCCGACATGGCCGCAGCGCCCGATCCGTTCATTCCTCCCGTGACAGACCTGACCAAGCAGTTACAGACCCGATTCGGGTTGGATCAATTTCGTCCCGGCCAGGAGGACGTCATGCGCGCCGTGCTGGCGCGGCGCGACGCGCTGGCGGTGATGCCGACGGGGCAGGGCAAGTCGCTCTGCTATCAACTGCCGGCGACGCTCCTGCCCGGACTCACCCTCGTCATCTCGCCGCTCATCGCCTTGATGCAGGATCAGGTCGATAGCCTGACGCAACGGAAGATCGCCGCCGCCGCGTTTCACTCGGGGCTGACCGACGCGCAGCGGGACCGGGTGATTCAGGCGCTGCATCTGCAAAGTCTCAAGCTGCTCTATCTGGCGCCGGAACGGATTCAGCATGAAGGCTTTCTTCGGCTGGTGCGTCGCTGCCTCATCTCGTTGCTGGTCGTGGACGAGGCGCACTGTATCTCGCAGTGGGGGCACGATTTCCGGCCCGACTATATGAAGATCGGCCAGTTGCGCAAGGACCTGCACGCGCCTCCGTGCCTCGCGCTGACGGCGACGGCGACGACGCGCGTGCAGCGCGATATCGGCGAGCGGCTGGCTCTGCGCGATCCCTTGACGATCGTCACTGGTTTCCGACGGCCGAATCTCGCCTTGTCGGTGACGCGGTGCTCCTCGCTGCCGGACAAGTTGAACGAAGTGGGCCGGTTGGTTCAGAAGCAGGTCGAGGGAACGGTACTGATTTATTGCGCGACGCGCCGGACGGTCGAGGAAGTCGCGAGTTGGCTGGGGCAGTCGCATCCGTCGGTCGGCTACTATCATGCTGGGTTGTCAGACGACGAGCGCCGCCTGGTCCACGAGGATTTTCGCCAGGGACAGCTCAGAATCCTGGTTGCGACGAACGCGTTCGGCATGGGCATCAACAAAGCCGACGTCCGGTTGGTCGTCCATTTCGACATCCCCGGCAGTCTCGAGGCCTATTACCAAGAAGCGGGGCGGGCCGGGCGCGACGGGTTGCCTGCAAGCTGCGTCCTGCTCTTCCACGAGCGGGATCTGGCGACGCAGGACTATTTCATTCAGCAGGCGGGCAAAGATTCGTCGAGCGGAGGCCGGGCCGATCGGATGCGGACGTTGCTGCAGGACATGGTGGCCTATGTGTCGGTGTGCGGATGCCGCCAGTTGGCGATTCTTGATTATTTCAGCGACGCCGACGAACGGGCACTCGGACCCTGCGGTCTCTGCGACCGTTGCGCACCGTCCGCTAAGGAAGAGTCATCCGCTCTGTCGGACGACAAAGCCTGTGCGAGAGCGGTATTGGACACGGTCGATTGGCTGGACGGGCGGTTCGGCCTCAGTCGTGTGGTGGAGATTCTGCGCGCCAGCCGCTCCCAGACGGTGCGGTCCATCGGAGCGGAGCAGTTTCCGACCTACGGGCAATGCCGTGATCGGTCCAAATCCGACGTGACCGAGTTGGTGAAAGGTCTGATTCGATCGGGCTATCTCGTGACGGAGGGGCAAGAGTATCCCGTCCTTGCACTCAGCCGATTAGGCCGCGAGGTCCTCAACGGGAGCGCCGAGCTGGTCCTCTCCGATTCGCCCAACCCGGTGCCCCCTGGGGTCTCGACAGAGGTGACAGGAAAAAAGGCAGCGACTCCGTTCCTGCTTCGGACGTCTCCCGACGACCGGCATCTGTACGAGCAACTGCGGAAGTTGCGCACGGCGCTTGCGGAGGAAGAAGGGGTCGCTCCGTTCGTCGTGTTCCACGACAAGACGCTGCGGACGATCGCCAGCCACAAGCCGCTCACGCCCGATGCGCTCCTCGCGATTCCCGGCATCGGCGAGGTCAAAGTCGAGCGCTACGGCCGCCGTGTGCTCGCGGTGGTGAGAGGGGAGTGAAAAAGCTCTCAGCCGTCAGCTATCGGCCATCAGCTTTTGTATGAGAGCGGCTAACATCCGCTTTATTTCTGTCGCCTGCTTGGCAAGGTGTTGGCTGGTGGAACTGTTTAAGTAGCGCAGGTCTGTTGAGAGAATAATATGATATTCAAGCTCGCTCGCCGACCCAAAGGCAATTCTTAAGAATCGAGCCAGTTCTGGCTCTCCGCTTCTCCCGCAGCCTTCGGCAATATTCGCTGATATCGACGCTGCCGCGCGCCTCATTTGACTAGTGAGCCCGAACAATTCCTGATTCGGGAAACCCGCTGTGGTTTTATAGATTGCCAACGTTAGCTCATGCGACTTTTCCCAGACTTTGAGCTTCCTGAAGTCCCGCATCGGTTTCCGGTCTCTCTTCATCTGAAGGCTGATGGCTGACAGCTGATCGCTATGGTTTCAGATTTCCCGCCGCGGCGAATTTCTCTTGCAGCTCCTTGTAGGTCTGCGTGACCGGGAAGTTCGGAAACTCCTTCGGCAGGTGGTCGGGCGGCCGGAAGAAGAATCCGGCGTCGGCTTCGCCGAGCATCGCCGTGTCGTTGTAAGCATCGCCCGCGGCCATGGTGAAGAAATTGAGCGATTTGAACGCCGCGACGGAATGTTTCTTCTGGTTCTGCATCCGCATGTGGTGGGCCAGAATCTTCCCGGTGCCGTTGATTTCCAGTTGGTTACAGAACAGCGTCGGATAGCCCAGTTGCCGCATGAGCGGCAGTGCGAATTGATAGAAGGTGTCCGAGAGAATGATGACCTGACAGCGCTCGCGCAGCCAGGCGACGAACTCGGGCGCGCCGTCCAGCGGGCCCATCTTACCGATCACGTCCTGAATGTCGGCGATCGTCAGTTTGTGCTCGTCGAGGATCGCGAGCCGGCGCTTCATCAGCTTGTCGTAATCCGGCATTTCCCGTGTCGTGATTTTCAGTTCGTCGATGCCGGTTTTCAGCGCCACGTTGATCCAGATCTCCGGGACGAGCACGCCTTCCAGGTCCAAACATGCGATCACAGGCTTTTGCATTCACGTTCTCCTTTGTCGTGAGGGTGTATCACTGTTGTTGAAAGGCCTGGCTGAGAAACCGCCAGACCTTGTCGAGCGCGCGGTCGAGCAGATCCGGTCCGGCCCAGCGCGGCTGATTGTCCATGTGGTGCCGCTCCGCCCACTCGAGGGCCGTCGCGAGGGGAATCAGTGTCGGTTGAGTATCGGTCAAGTCGCTCCATAAGAGACTGAGCGTCGGGCCGATCCGTACCGGGACCGGCAGAGCCTCAACCTGCTGCGCGACCGGATCCTGACACCGTTCCGCCGGCGACGTCACGAGCAGTTCCCGGCAGGCGGCCGGGCGCTGTTCGTAGATGGAGCAGATTTCGTTCTCCAGGAACGGACAGGGCAGCTGCAGGGAAAAATAGGCGCGATTGATCGGTTCCAGCGCGGCGTCGTCCGGCGGCTCGGTTGCTTCTCCCATGTCGGTCAGCTTCGTCCAGAGACCGCGGGCGAGCAGGGTCGTTCGAGTGGCCGCCAGGCGCTGAGTCAAACGCGACCGTTCGGCTTCCGGCAAGGTCTGCATGTATGCGCGAAGCGCAAAGGCTTCCGGTGCGGACACGGGGACGAGCATCCGACAGCAGGCCGCACAACCTTTGGCGCAGGTAAGCGGTCGTCCCGCGTCGCGGCTCCGTTGCTCTTCCAGCGCCTGGGCCTCTTCGCCCAGGCGTCGCATCAGCGGGACGATGGCGGACACCGGGACGAACCCGGTCGGCACTTCGACGGTGCTGGTCAGGCGCCCGGCCGGCGTGTTCAGTGCGATTTCAAACCGTTCCGTCATCACCACTCCTTACGGGGGTCGCATCATAGCAGGATGGCGAAAACGTCCGCCAGCCGCCCCGGTTCGTCGCTTGCTCGTCCTGTATGGAACCATCGATAATGGGCAGACGGGGAGGGGGCGATGTTTCCCGGACATGTGATCGGACTGTTGAAAGAATACATGCGCGATCTCGTCGAGCAGGCGGCGCAGGACCAGTCGGCGGAGGAGCGGTTCGGATTTGCCTCGACCGCCTATCGTCCTGATCAAGCCCTGTCCGACCTGCTGGCGCTGCTCGATGATCGGATCGAATCGGAAGGGCTGCAGGTGGGACTGCCGGACCACGTGCTGCACGACCTGTGGAGTCTGTGCAATGAAGCGGGTGCACACATCGCCGACCGGGTCTACGTGGAAGCGAATGTGAATTCGGAACGGCGCGGGAAAGCACACACGAGAGAGTTGACCTACCGGGCGCTGATCGAATTTATCGAGTCGTCGCATGGCAGCTCATTGGAAGGCGACTCTACTGGATAAGGTTTCTCTTCTTCGCCGAATCGGGCGGCTTCGTCAGAGTTTCCCCGCCAGCCGGTAGATGAGAATCCCGGCTACTTCCTCCACGACGGATGTCGTCTGCTCTAAAGCCCATAGCGAGGGGAGAAGATCGAAGAGCGTTGGGGACTCCCAATCGCCCGACATGCGGTCTTTGGTTCGGTAGCCGCAGGCGTAGGGGGTGACCGTGAATCCTTGCTTTTCGAAAAGCGCCTGCGCCCTTGCGAGGTGGTAGGCCGAGGTGACGAGAAGAATCATGCGCCGTTCACCCAGCAGCCGTTTCGTTTCCAGCGCGTTTTCATAGGTCGTCCTCGCCTGCGTCTCTGTCACGATCGCGTCCGGCGGAACACCCAACCGCACCGCCCAGTCTTTCATTACATCCGATTCCTTCGGCCCAGCGCCTGACAGATTGACCGTCCCACCGGTGACGAGCAATGTCGGGGCGTACCCGTTCAGGTACAGGTCGGCTCCGCAGCGCATTCGCTCGCTGGATTCCCCTGAGAGGCTTACGGACGGGCGTAGCGTTCCTCGGTCCTTCACGCCCCCCGACAAGACGACGATGGCCTGAAATCGGTCGCTTGGCTCCAGCGGGCGGATGTCGGGTCGGTCTTCGAGAAGGCTCATGGCCGGACCCGCCACGAGCGGGGTGGTGACGAGGTACAAGACCAGAACAGTGCTGGCGGCCGCCAGCTTGACCAATCGCCGCCGCGCAGGAGCCGGCGGAAGCCAGGCCAGCACCATCGTGCAGCCGGCGAGGAGCACGATCCAGGTAAGAGGATAGACGCCGTACTTGACGAGTTTGTACAGGCCGAAGAACAATGGGGTCAATTCCATAGAAGCTCCTGTAAAGGTGGCGTCGGGCACCAGCATACAGAGTCGGGAGTGATTGACCAAGGGAGGACGGGGAAATGGCGGGCGAGCGGCACTACTGGCTGATGAAATCGGAGCCGTCGGTGTTTTCCATCGAGGATTTGGCTCGGGCGCCGAAACGCACGACCGCGTGGGATGGTGTACGGAATTACCAGGCCCGCAATTTCATGCGTGCCATGAACGTCGGCGACCAGGTGCTCTTCTATCATAGTAATGCCGATCCACCTGCGATCGTGGGAATTGCCGAAGTGGTGAAAACCGCCTATCCGGATCCGACCCAGTTCGAGCGCGGCCACACACATTACGACCCGGCCAGCGATCCCGCCAACCCCCGTTGGGACTTGGTGGACATCAGGCACGTTGAAACCTTTCAGACCCCGCTGGGGCTGGATTCATTGCGGCACGAGTCCGCGTTGAAGGGCATGGTTCTGCTGCAGAAGGGATCTCGGCTGTCGGTGCAGCCGGTGACGGCGGTGCAATGGCGGCACGTGCTCAAGCTCGCCAAGGTGTGACAGTGTCGTCAGGTGCTAGCTTTACCCTCGTCGAGATACCGGTGCTGCCAGTCCAGCCATGCGTGCCCCAACTCGTGTGCAAGGATGTAGCGGCGGCGGGTGACCGGTAGTTTCTTGCGGATATAGATCGTCTTTGTATCCGCATCCCAGATGCCGTCCGCGTTGGAATCGCGTTTATCCATTTCGGTGTCCGTCAATTGCCGGACGGTAATCCGGTAACCGAACGGCAGTATGACTCGGGTTGGAATTCGTAACTGCACAAACCTGCCCTCTCTCTTCTGATCTCATTCACATCGCCTACAGCTGCCCTGGCTGTGGGGCTCCATTTCCTCGTTCCCAATACCGGTACCTTACCACAAAGAGACGACCGAAATGATTGGACATTATTGTTATTTGTCAGTGCGTTATGAGATTTGTTCCTGCTGATTTTCTGGGCCAACGCACGAAGAGGAAGCGGCTCGATCTGGTTTCAATCCGACGGCGGATTCGTGTATCATGGCTCCGTTATGGATCAGGCGATTGTCGACGAAATTTCAAAGACCTATCCCCATTCCGTCCGACTGGCGGAAGTGAAAATCCGAGATCGGGGTGAAGTCAAGAAGCTCGATGCCAGCGAGCTCCCGATCAGGGCGGGCGATCATGTCCTGCTGGAAGTGGATGGGGATGTGACGTACGGTGTGGTGTACGGTGAGCCGTATCGCACCCCGTTCGTTCCGCCGATGCGGATGCTCAAACCGATTCTCAGGAAGGCGACGCCGGAAGATTCCGCGTTGATCGGCCGGTTAGAGCGTCTTTCGCAAGAGGCTACCGCCTATTGTCGGGTGAAGGCGGCCGAGCTGAAGCTGCGGCTGAAACTGGTCGAAGTCTTTGGGGCGATCCAGCGACGGCAGCTGACCTTCGTCTACACGGCGGATGATCGTATTGATTTCCGCGAACTGGTGAGGGATCTGGCCAGGCGGTTCGGCGGGCGGATCGAGATGCGGCAGGTCGGAGTTCGGGAAGAAGCCCGGAGGCTTGGAGGGATCGATACCTGCGGCTTGGTGCTATGCTGCGCGAGTTTCCTGACGGAAGTTCGGCCTGTCACGGTCAAGCAAGCCAGAACATTAGGCTTGCAGGTCGAGGACCCCAGACTGCTCGGTGTCTGCGGACGGTTGAAATGCTGTCTGATGTTCGAAATGATGGACGCGCAAGGCAATATCCCCCAAAAGCTCATCACGCCGACCAAGCCGGTTCCGCTCTCCAGGCCGTCCTGATCGTTCTGAATCTTTCCCAAGCGGTTTTCTTTTACTGAGTCTGACGGCCCCGCTCGGCTCTATACCCCGGTGATAACTTATGATATCCCTTGCCGGAGGGGATGCTTGTCACTGAGTGGTGCACGCTCCACCGGTGAATCGTTCCCCAGCCCCGTCCTCCGGTCGAAAGTTTTCTGAATCCTTTTCTTTCACGGCTGCACTCACGACACGGAGGACTCTTCAAGGGTAAGGGTCTGTGCTGTTCCGTCGATAGTCATTCCAACCCCACATCAGGAGGTCATGAGCGATGAAAAAGGGATTGTTAGCGATGATGGCAGTGGCTGCGATCGGATGCGCCGGTGTGGCGCCCCAGAAGGCCGTGAGCGGGGAGCCCAAATCTCCGGTCGAGGGATTCGATATTCACGTACAGGCGCCGCATATGATGCCGGACGGTACGCCGGGAGGGCCGTTCCATCATTACTGCAAAGGGATCTCCGACAAAATTTTGCAGTGCCTCTTGTTCGAATCGACCGATCCCAACGCGAAGCTGGTTGCCATCGAATACTTCGTCGCCAAAGATCTTTCTCGGAAGCTTCCCGCCATTCAATGGCACCGCCATTTCCACGACCATAAAGTCGAAATCGCGACCGGCCGCGTCCAGATTTTAGACATGCCTGCCGATCAGGCAGCCAAGGTGGCGGAAGTGGCTGCGGGCACGGACGGCGTTATTTACCATCTGTGGCAGCAGGGGCAGGAGTTCCCAGACGGGACCGTGACATTCCCCCAATCGCTCGGCCATAAGTTTACCGGACATTCAGAAAAGTAAGTGAGTACGCCGGGCCGGCCCGAAACGAATCGGGCTGGCCCACTACGGCGGTGCATGGGGCAGCGGCGAGCGCGTCGTACGGGGAGGAGTATGTGATGACGAGATCTCCGTGGTGGATGCACTTCGTACTGGGACTCTGGCTGGTCCTTATGGCCAGCCAGGCACCGGCTCGTGTGGAGGCGGCCGATGCCGCGGTTCTTAGACCTCGCGTCCCGATCGACCAGATTGAGGAAGCCAGGACTTGGACGAATCCGTTTCCCGCGACGCCGGAGCATGTCGAACAGGGCAAGGCATTATTCCATGGGAAGGCGTTCTGTGTGACCTGTCACGGGCGTGACGGAAAGGGGTTGGCGGATGTTGAAGGCTTGCGGGGCAAGCTGCCGAGGAATTTCACCGACAAAGCCTGGCAAACCGCGCGAACAGACGGGGAGCTCTTCTGGATTCTTCAGAACGGGAGTCCGGGAACGGATATGGCCTCGTTCATTCCGCTCGTCCTGACCGAAGAAGAAGCCTGGCATGTCCTACTCTACGTGCGATCGTTCGG
Source organism: Nitrospira sp. (assembly GCA_046350995.1). GTDB lineage: Bacteria > Nitrospirota > Nitrospiria > Nitrospirales > Nitrospiraceae > Nitrospira_D. The sequence goes on along the minus strand of JAXLZJ010000024.1, from coordinate 62,576 downwards.
CCAGCCCTAGGTTTGCCGAGACGTTCTGGGCTCGTGCCGGTGCGTCGTGTCTTCCTCTCGTCCTTGTCGCGGTACTTGCTGCCAAGCCGGAGCCTGCGATCGCGGAGTGGTCTGCCATCGCGGAATCACGGGTGCTCTATACCGACAACGTATTCGAATTGTCGTCGTCCCGACGGTTGGCGCTCGCGGAAGATCCCAGCCAACCGGCTGTGGTGTCCGTTACCAAGCCCAGCGACGTGGTCTGGGAGCCTTCGCTCGACCTGCGCCACCGGTCGCGTCCGACCACCCTCGGCGATACGGAGTTCTCAATCAAAGCCGCGGGGTTTCTCTTCACGGATAATCCTATCTTCAATCACGGCAATTACCGGATTCAGCTCAAGCAATCGCTCGACCAGGATACGTCGGTCCTCGTGCGATACCGGTATGTGCCGAATCTGTTTCTCGGTCCGAACACCGAACGTCGGACAGGTCTTCGGCTGCCGGAAGAAGAGCGGGTGACCTCCCATATTTGGCGGGTGCAACTGGAGCGACGTCTGTCCGATACGCTCATCGGCACAGTGGTTGGCCGGTATGGTCTCCGGCAGTTCAATGATGCCTTTGCCGAGCGCGATACGGCGTTCTGGACAGTCGGACCTCAGGTGGAATGGTTCGTCACGCCGCGTGTCACAATGACCCTCGCCTATTTATTCGAGCAAGGGCTGGCGGACGGACACGAGCAAACTCAGTTCAAGGACGATGTCTCCTATCGGCAGCATTTCGCTTCCATCGGCGCGAGCGTCAAAATCGCAGACCCATGGGTTGTGGCTCTGGCATACGCCTATCGGCGAAAGGAATTTACGAGCGAGATCGTCGGCGATTCGAATCGTGGGGTCGTGGATACGACCCATCAAGGATCGGCGGAATTGCAGTGTCAGCTATCTCATGCGGCCCTGCTGACACTGGGGGTGCAACGTTCCCAGCGCGTATCCACCAACGCCTCACGGGACTTTTTTAACACCAACATGTCGTTGGGGATTCAGTATCGGTTCTAGGGGTCGATCGTGTCCGGCTACATTGGCAGAAGCGCGCAATTCTGCGATACGGATTACTGTGCAGGGAGGGGGCCGGAAATGATATGGAGCGCTATCGGGAGGATTTTTGGTGGGCCGTGTAGGGGTCGAACCTACGGCCCGCTGATTAAGAGTCAGCTGCTCTACCAACTGAGCTAACGGCCCACCTAGGTATGTCCGATGCGGAGGTCTGCGGGGTCCCGATCCTTGCCTGCTTGCTGGTGGTGCGCCTGACAGGATTTGAACCTGTGGCCCTCAGCTCCGGAGGCTGATGCTCTATCCAGCTGAGCTACAGGCGCTCCCGCAAGCAAGGAACGCCACCTTAACACAGGGCGAAAGTGTCTGTCTAGGTCGCGGAGTCAGATACCTGGATCGGTTTTGGCAAAAACCCATAGGGGAGCAGCAGCTCTTCTCCGGCTTCCTCAGTCTTGGCCTGGAGTTCCGACAGGACCCGAGCTTCTTCCTCGGCAAGACGGTGTTCCTCTTCCCGGAAGGTCGGCGAAAGGCGAACGATCGGGACGGCCGTTTGGACCTCGCAGGCACCGGTGACGGTATCCGCTTGCTCGATCGGAATCCCCATCGAGCGGCAGACAAGAGGCCGCGAGGCATACACCAGGCACCGGCCTTCACGATCCAGCGCCGGGCACGGCAGGTCGTGAAAGGTGTCCACCAGTCGATCGATCAATCGGTCCGGCCATGTGTCCAGAAACGGGGAGGCTTGCAACTGGGGGAACAGGGCTTCCATTGCTCCGACCTGCCTGACGGCCTGCTGGTGAATGGCCAGCCGTTGTTCTCTCGGCAGTTGGCTGAGGGCATCCCGAAGCTGGCGGTAGTCGAACAATGTGATCGGAAACGGACCGATACAGCAGCGACAACACCCCGCCTTGCAGGGCAATTGGCCGAGCAGGGAGGCCGAGGCACGGTCGAACCACTGCGAGGTTTTCTCGGAGAGTGACGAGGGCACAGCTGCCTGATGGGCAGAGGGCACGGACTAGTCTTCCTGCGGCGCCATGTCCACGATCAGTTCGCCTTTGGGCGAATAGAATCCTTGATCGTCGATCTGGACGATTCCGTTGCACTGCTCCTGGTAAAACTCCAGGATCCAACCGTTGAAGTCGTACCCCTCTTCGGTGACGTCGGTTTTGGAGAAGCGGGTCGTCAGAATGAACCGGGCTCGCTTGACGAATTCCTGGGCCAACTGGGCTTCGATGTCTTCGTAGGCGGTGAGTAGGTCGATGTATTCCCGCTGTTCCTGTTGAAATACGTCCTCATAACTGCCGCGATCGCGCACGCAGAACAGTTGTACCGGTTTCCGGTCCCGGTGGTACCCCAGTGAAATCTGTACCCACGCCCATTCATCCAGCGCCGCGTCGTCGATGTTGGACGGGACGATGGGAGTCTGGCCGCGAGCCTTGAGAAAATCGATCAACAGACGAAGGGGGGGCGAATTCTCTTTTTGGCAGAAGACGCGGGAATACACAAAGTTTTCCGTCTGTTCGGATGACGCCGGCTGTGCGGATGCCGGGAGAATTGGAAGTTCCTTACCCATGGTGTTCCTTTCAGGGCTGCCGTCGGCGACCCACGACGATCCACGTCGCATCCGCCGTCGAGCCTACTCTACGCCTGCCTCTCTTTGATGTGCAAGAGGGCGCTGTAGGCTTTTCCCCACGCCAGGCCTGTGTTTTTCCCGTTGACAGGGGTGGGCTGCTTGGCTACACTCTCGCGGGTTTTTGCGGTAGGCCTCATGTTCGAAGCGTGTTTCGCCGAACAACTCTGAATTCAGGCGTGTGCACAGAGGCGAGTCAACATTTATTGAGGGGCGTCACTCTTTCTCTCACTTCCAAGGAGGTTCTCGAATGGCAAAATCAATGACGAAGTCGCAGATCGCCGACTATCTGGCTCAGAAGTCGGGGTTGACCAAGAAGGCTGCCGTCCAGTTGATGGATGACTTCGCCGCATTGGCCTATCGTGAAGCCAAGAATGTCTTCACGGTCCCCGGCATCGGCAAGTTGGTGCTCGCGAACCGTAAGGCCCGCATGGGTCGGAACCCGCAGACCGGCGAACCGATCAAGATTCCGGCCAAGCGGGTGGTGAAGTTCCGGGTCGCGAAGGTGGCCAAGGACGCCATCCTCGGCAAGAAGTAATCGAGGGTTTCCGTCCGTCCATCGGGCAGCGCCATGAGGCATGGCCTCATCCGCTGCAAATGACCGAGCAAGCGAAGGCCGGCTCCTCTCGCAGGAGGCCGGCCTTCGTGTTTTCGGACTCTTGCGGAGGGTCAGGAGTGCGAGGGGCCCAGCCCGCTTCCGCCCATGCCGTCGTGACCGACGAGTCTGACGGCGTCGCCGTCCTGCACGAGCGAGTCTTCACTTGCAATGCGTTTATTGATCGTCACTAAGACTTTCTTTTCCCGCAGCAATTGAAGCAGATGGCGGAGTTGAATGCCTTGCCGTTGAATTAGCTGGCGGACCGTCATCGAAGACGACAACTCGCACGCCAGATCCCGTTCGCCGTCCGCCGTCTGCAATTGCCCCGTCAACGTGATCGTCACCATCGACCGTACTCCTTATTTCGTGCTGCCCGCGCCGTGCGAAGCCGTTGACTCAACAGCAGCGCATCACGATAATGGCACCATCATGCAATCACTCGATGTCCATGCCCCCGGCATGCCGGACCTCCAGTTCGTACTGTTCGTCTCTGCGCTCTGTACGTCCGATCTCCCGATGCTCAACATTCCCCCGGACGTGCGCATCGCGTTGTTCGACCGGTGCTGGGCGTTGATCCATACCGATTCGCCCCCCGTTGCCAAGTCGGAACGGGTGTTGGATCTCCGGTACGGAGATGACCTGACCCTGGAGGCCTGTCTGGAGGCGATCCGGTCTGTCTTGGGAGAGGCCGGGATCACCACCATCACCTGGGATCATCCGCCCAGCGACCCCACGCAGACCAGCACGCCGGCTGCGCAACCGTTGATCGATCGGTTGCGGCAACTCTACCCCGACAAGCCCGATGTTGTCGATCTGGACGGTGGCCATGCAGGTTAGCCGGACGCCCTTGGACGGACTGCTTCAGATCGACACGGTATGTTGGCGAGATGTCCGTGGGGCGTTCGTCGAAACCTATCACCGCGAGCGCTATCGAGAGGCCGGAATCGGTGACACCTTTGTCCAGGACAATTTTTCCTGGTCACACCGCAACGTGCTTCGAGGCCTCCATTATCAGCTGAACCGACCGCAAGGAAAGCTGGTGATGGTGGTGGAAGGCTGCGTGTACGACGTGGTGGTCGATATCCGCAAGGGGTCGCCGACGTTCGGACAGTGGTACGGGACGGAATTGTCTTCGGAGAACGGACGCCAGTTGTATGTTCCCCCCGGGTTCGCGCACGGGTTCTGTGTCCTCAGCGAACGGGCCGGGTTTCTCTATAAATGCACCGACTATTATGTGCCGTCAGACGAGCGGGGTATTCGATGGAGCGACCCCGAGTTGGCGATTGCCTGGTCGGCGACGGATCCGCTGGTGTCGCCCAAAGATCAGGCCTATAAGACCTTGGCGGAGATGCAACACGAATTGCCGGAATGGTCCGGGCCGCGGTGAGTCTTCTGGCCCGTTGATCCCCGGGCAAGCGCTATGCTATACGCCGTGCAGGAAATGAGGCAGCCGATTATCTAGATCCCTAGTCAGAGGAGGACTCAATGGGGAAAAGTCTAAAAGGCACGAAGAGTCACGATAATCTGAAGCATGCGTTCGCCGGGGAATCGCAGGCCAACCGGCGGTACCTGTACTTCGCGCGCCGCGCCGACATCGAGGGCTATCCCGATGTGGGCGGGTTGTTCCGCGATACGTCGGAGGCTGAAACCGGCCATGCCTTCGGGCATCTCGACTTCCTGAAGGAAGTGGGGGATCCGGCCACCGGCGTGCCGATCGGAAACACCGAGGCCAATCTGAAGTCCGCCATCGAGGGTGAAACCTACGAGTACACCCAGATGTATCCGGGGATGGCCAAGACGGCGCGCGACGAAGGATTTGCCGAACTGGCCGAGTGGTTCGAAACGCTGGCGAAAGCTGAGCGGTCGCACGCCAATCGGTTCCAGAAAGGACTCGACAGTCTGAAACAGGGCTGATCCGCATTCGAGCGTATCGGTGAGGGGTGGGTTGGGTTCACGCCCGGCCCACCCCTCGCGCTTTCCGCCTTGTGTTCCATCACGCCGTCAGGAGACAATAGCCGCCGTGAAGACGCTCAGTTTGATCCGGCCCGTCGATCCCGCCCAACTCGAAAAAGACACGTTGCGCATTTACGAAATCTGCGACGGCTGTCGGCGCTGCTTCAATCTCTGTCCATCGTTCAATACGCTGTTGGACGGGGTCGACCGCCACGACGGCCACGTCGAGAAGGTCATGACGGCCGAGCACCAACGGGTCGTCGATGAATGCTACTACTGCAAGCTCTGCTACAACCATTGCCCGTACACGCCCCCGCACCAATACGCGCTGGATTTTCCCAAGCTCATGGTGCTCTGGAAACAGCGGTATGCGGCCGAGCGGGGTGTGCGCTGGCGGGACCGGCTGCTCGTCCGGACCGATCTGATCGGACGGCTCTCCACCGTGACGGCGTCGTTGACGAATCGGCTCCTGCGCCATGCCGCGATCCGAGGGGTGATGGAAACGGTGCTGGGCGTTCATCGCGAGCGGCATCTCATGGCGTTCGCGACGGAGACCTTTACGCGCTGGTTTCAGCGGCGTCCGAAGCCGTCGCCGACCAAGCAGCCTCGGAAGAAGGTCGCCCTATTCGCCAGTTGCTTGGTCAACTATCAAGCGTCCGACGTCGGCAAGGCGACGGTCCAGGTGCTGGAGAAAAACGGGGTGCAGGTGGTGCTACCCGAACAACAGTGTTGCGGCATGCCCTCGTTCGACATCGGCGACGCGGCGGCAATGCAGCGGGCCGCACAGGCCAACATTACCGCGCTGTTCCCGTGGGTCGAACAGGGGTATGACGTTGTTGTGCCGGTGCCGAGCTGCAGTCTCATGCTGAAACGCGAGTATCCAGAACTGCTGGGGGGCGAGGAGCCGAAGACAGTGGCCGCGCGTACGTTCGATATTTGCGAGTATCTCATGAAGCTCAAGCGCGAGGGGCTGCTGGCCACCGATTTCGTGCACAAGCCCGGGCGCGTGGCCTACCAGATTCCCTGCCATCTGCGGGATCAAAACATCGGCTTCAAATCCAAGGAACTGATGGAATGTGCCGGTGCGCAGGTCGAGGTCATCGAGAAATGTTCGGGGCATGACGGCTCGTGGTCGGCGAAGACGGAGTTCTTCCCGCTCTCCATGACCATCGCCAAGAAAGCGGTTCGTGCGATCGAACAGACGCCCGCGGATCTCGTGGCCTCCGATTGTCCGCTCGCCGGCCTGCAACTGGATCAGGCGGGCGCTTCGGCGCACGTGGGCGGGAAGCCCGCCAAGCATCCCATTCAGATCGTGCGCGACGCGTACGGGTTGCCGTCATGAAACCGCTGGTCTACGACGATCTCCTTCCTTATGCCGACTACGAACGGCAGCGTGAGGCCTTTCGCGCCGGCATCATCGAGCGTAAACGTCGCCGCCGCATTTCTATCGGTCCGCTCATCACGCTGGTGTTCGAGAATCGGGAGACCCTCCGGTTTCAAATCCAGGAGATGATCCGCGTCGAGCGGATTTTCGATCCGGCCAAGGTTCAAGAGGAGCTGGATGTGTACAATGCGGTGTTGCCGCATGCGGGCGAATTGAGTGCCACGCTGCTCATCGAGATCACCGACGAGGCGCGCATGAAAGAATGGCTCGACCGGTTCATGGGACTGGACCGCGGGCAGACCGTGGCACTCACGGCCGGTGGCGAGCGGGTCTTTGGCGAGTTCGAAGGGGGGCACAGTCATGACACGAAGATCAGCGCCGTGCATTTTGTCCGTTTCAAGCCGACGGTGGGTATGATTGCAGCCTTGTCCGATCTGCGCCAACGCGTGATGCTCGGGGTCGATCACAACGGGTACCGAGAAGAGACGGCCGTTCCTGGGAGTATGCGGGAAGAATGGCTGAAGGATTTGGAGGAACCATGCCACCAGTCCTGTTGACCAAGCGCATCGAGTTCTCCTCGTCGCATCGGTATATCAAGCCAGAATGGGATGAGGCGAAGAACCGGGCGGTGTTCGGCGCCTGTTACAATCCGCCCGCGCACGGACACAACTACCTGCTCGAAGTGACGGTGGCGGGGGAGGTCGACCCGAAGACCGGCATGGTCATCAATCTGTTCGACCTGAAGCGGGTGCTGCTGGAGATGATTGAGGAGTTCGATCACAAGAACTTCAATCTCGACATGCCGTATTTCCGGGATCGCGTTCCGACCTCGGAAAATATCGCCCGGTTGTTTTGGGCCAAGCTGGTGGCGCAGCGGGACATCGGTATGCTCCACACCGTGCGGTTGTGCGAAGATGAAGACCTGGCATCTGAGGTCACCGCGGTGGACGGACCGGATGTTGCCAGCGTCACCCGCCGGTATTCCTTTGCGGCATTGGTAGACAGTACGATGGGGCAATCGTGGGATTGTTTCGTGACGGTCCATGGACTGATCGATCCGGTCACCGGCATGGTAACCGATATCGGTGCACTGGATCGTCTGGCGGCGAGCCAGGTTGTACAGCGATGCGATCGGCAGGACCTTCGGCGGGTGTTGCAGCAGGATGCCGTGACCGGCGCACATCTGGCTCAGTTCATCTGGCAGGCCATCGCGCCAGGCCTCTCTTCCGGCTCACTCAAGAATATCCGGGTCGTCCAATCGCGCGACCTCGCTTTCGAGTACGCCGGTTAGAGCCGACGCCCGTTCTTACTTTCCACAACGGTTGGGATGACCGTGGCTTCCGGCGTTAGGCAACGCGCCGCCTCTCGGCGCGAGATAAGGCGGTACGGACAGTAGAGAGCAATGTATCGGAGGTGAAGGGCTTCGGAAGAAATGCCGCAGCGTTTGTGTGGATGTTCTTTCGCAGTTCCTCATCGTCAGCAAAGCCGGACATGAAAACGACTGAGATGTCCGTCCGTCGCGCAAGGATCGCCTCCGCCAGTTCTCTCCCGTTCATTCCCGGCATGAGAAAATCGGTCAATAACAGGTCGATCGTGCCCGTATGGATCTCCAGGTGATGAATCGCCTCGGCTCCGCTAGCCGCGTCGATGACGTGGTATCCATCGCTCATGAGCATCTCACGGGCGAGTTCTCGGACTACTGCGTCGTCGTCGACGATGAGGACGGTCTGACTCGTCTTTCGGCGCTCTGACGCAGAGCCACGCGACGCGTTCGTCGCCATTTGAGGCAGCGTAATCCGGAAGGTGGTTCCGCATCCCGGCTGACTGTCGACCTCGATCGTACCGCCGTGTTGAGTGACAATGCTATAGACTGTGGCCAACCCCAACCCGGTTCCTTGGCCCAGTGGTTTGGTTGTAAAGAACGGCTCGAATAGGCGACGTTTGACCTCTTCGTTCATCCCCTGTCCGGTATCACGGACAAGCAGCCTGACGGCAGGCGTCGGTGATGGCACCGACATGGTCTCAATCATCACGGTGCCTCCGTTGGGCATCGCGTCGCGGGCGTTGATGGCAAGATTCAGGATAATCTGGTTGAGCTGTGCGGGATCGGATTTCAGCAGCCCGATGGAGGGAGACAGTTCCAGGTTAAGCCGGATGTTCTCTCCAACAAGGGACCCTAACAGGGGAGTCATGTTGCGGATGACTCCGTTCAGATCAACAGGAATCGATTGCGCGACTTCTTTGCGTCCCAGGGTCAGCAGTTGGCGCGTGATCCTGGCGGCCTGCTCGCCCGTTCTGCGAATAGTGTCCAGCCGGTGGTACAACGGGTTCCAAGGCTCAATCTGTTTCAAGAGCAGTTCGGTGTTACCGTTGATGCTGGTCAGGAGGTTGTTGAAGTCGTGGGCGATGCCGCCGGCCAGGCGACCGACGGCCTCCAATTTCTGCGATTGCTGCAGCTGTTCCTCTGCTCGCTTGAGGCCGGCTTCCGCCTGCTTCTGCTCGGTGATATCGTCATAGACGCCGAGCACCCCGATGATTTCACCGGAGGTATTCCGTAACGGGACTTTTGATGTGCGGAGCCATATCTGACGGCCGTCCGGAGTCGATTGAGACTCTTCGAAATTCAGTTTCGGGATTCCGGATTCCATGACGAGACGGTCATCGTTCTGGTAAGTGGCCGCCTGCGCCTGCCAAGCCAGTTGCCGGTCGTTCTTCCCGACAATGTGTTGCGGGGACGGTTCCCCGGCATCGTTGCAGAATCGTTGGTTGCATCCGAGATAACGCGAGTCACGGTCTTTCCAAAAGACCCGCATCGGGGCGGTTTGGATGACGGAATCCAGAAGCTGGTGAGACTCGCGCAGAGCCGCCTCCGCCTGTTTACGTTCGGTGATGTCGTGGCCTATCGTGAGCAGACAGGTTCTCCCGTTCAATTCGATCAGATCGGACGACACCAGAATGTGGCGGTGTGAACCGGATTTTGTCTTGAAAGCGAGCTCGAGATTTCGCACAGGGGTGCCGGCCTTCAACTGGGTGACCATCCTAGCCCGGTCTTCCGGATTGGGCCAGATGCCGAGCAATAGAGTCGTGTGCCCGATGACCTCTTCCCGGTTGAATTCGAATAGGCGCAGGGCGGCGTCGTTGATGTCGAGGCAACAGCCGCTGGCCAGGTCTGTAATTCCGATAGGATAGGAGCTGAGACGAAAGACCTTGGCGAACCGCTCTTCGCTCTGTCGCAACGCCTCTTCTGCCTGTTTCCGATCAGTCAATTCCTTGGTCAGCGATGCGATCGCCGCATTCAACTGCGAAGTTCGTTCGTGCACCAGCCGGTCGAGATTGTCGTGCGTATGCCGGATAAGTTCTTCTGTCTTCTTCCTCTCTGAGATGTCGATGACCGAGGCCAGCACATGAAGCCCTTTCGGCAGGCACATCGGGTTCAGGCCGATTTCGACGGGGACTTCCGATCCGTCTTTCCGCCGTCCATGCAGGTCTCGCCCATGCCCCATAGCACGAACCGTTGGCGACTGGGAAAAAGCCTGGCGCTTCGCGGGATGTTCGATGCGGCGTCGATCAGTCATGAGGAGTTCGATCGGCTGGCCGATCAATTCTTGCCTGGAATACCCGAATATCTGTTCGATTTGCCTGTTGACCAGTGTGATGGTTCCCTGCCCATCGACGAGGAGCATTCCGTTTGGGGCTGCTTCAAGGATCAACCGGAACAAGTCGTCTGGCGAGGTTGTCGAGGGGGCTGGGTTCATCGGGTTCATGGCGACGGGGTTCAGAATCGCTCGATCACGGGTCAGTAACGATCAACGCCTGTGCAATGGTCGGTCGACGGCCCTTCCGGTCATCCACCGGAATGGAGTGAAGCATGGCCGATTCCTCCTCTTACTATCGGTATGAGAGGGGAGGACCTTGATCCATCGGATCAATCCAATCTTAATCTCCGTTGCTGAGGGCGAATGCTTTCGTAGGGTGTCAGTACTGAGCTGTCAAGGCATCGGTCGGATGAGAGGGAGCAGGTGGGGGGAGGAATACCGGGGCGATGCTCAGGCGGCCTTCAGAAGGTCGCGTACTTTTTCGACAAGCGTCGTCGGGAGGAATGGCTTCTGGAGGAAGGGTGTGTCTTCGTGGATCCCGCTTGCTTCGAGGGTGTCTCCTGCATATCCGGACATGTAGAGGATCCGTGCCTGCGGTTGCATGGCCTTCACCCCTTCGACGAGGGCCGCGGCCTTCATGCGGGGCATGATGACGTCCGTTACGACAAGGTGGCAGGGGCCTTTGTGCATTTGGAGCTGCTGCAAGGCTTGAATCCCGTCGCCGGCAACCAGCACGTGGTACCCCTGGTCCTGCAGCACGGTCGCCATGAGAGTTCGGATGCTTTCGTCGTCTTCGACCAAGAGGACCGTCTCTTTCGCCGCCAGCGGGGTGAGCGTGGGTTGTGCCACGGGCACGACCATCCCCGCCTGGCCGACACGCGGCAGATAGACCGTAAATCGCGCGCCCTGGCCGGGCTGACTCGTGACGTCGATATAGCCCCGATTCTGTTTGACGATCCCATACACCGTCGCCAGGCCGAGGCCGGTCCCTTTTCCAGGGCCTTTGGTCGTAAAGAAGGGCTCGAAGATATGGGAGAGGGTGTCGACGTCCATCCCGCATCCCGCGTCCTGCACCATGATTTTGACGAAGGAGCCAGTCGTCGCGCCGGGGTGGGTTCGCACGAAGTTTTCGTCAAGCTCAACCCGATCGGTTTCGATGTTCAACAGGCCCCCGTCTGGCATGGCGTCTCGCGCATTGACGGCTAGATTCATGATGATTTGCTCGAGCTGGACCGGGTCCAGGAGGGCATAGCCGGCTTGTGGATGCAGCACAACGACCATTTGGACGTTTTCCCCGATCATCCGTTGCAGGAGATCCTCCATGTCTCGGATCGATGCGTTGATATCGAGCTCTTTGGGCTCAAACACCTGACGCCGGCTGAAGGTGAGGAGTTTTTTGGTCAGGGCGGCGGCCCGCAGGCCGGCTTGGCTGATCAGTTCGATTTCCCGTTGGGCCGGGTGGGCGGCAAGTTGCTGGAGCAGGCGGTGGGCATGGCCGATGACGACCATCATAAGGTTGTTGAAGTCATGGGCAATGCCGCCGGCCAGTCTGCCGATGGCTTCCATCTTCTGGGATTGCTGGAGTGCCTGTGCGGTTCGTTTCGATTCGGTAATGTCCGTGATCGTTTCGACGACGTGGGTCCGGCCGTCAGAGGTCTGCGCTTTTGCCCAGTGGACGAGCAGGAATTGGTTGCCGGGCAACGCAACTTCGCCGGACACGACCGAGTCGCCGTTTAGCGCATCGGACATCCGACAGAATGCGCAGGGGGTCGGACAGCCCGCGATCGCGGCGTGACAGGTCTGGCCGGCAAGATCGCCGAACTTCTTCACTGCGGAGTCGTTCTGAAATTGAACGGAATAGGTGTCTGGGTCGATAACGGTCACGATAACCGGCTGCGAGTTGAGCAGCACTCGGGCGTCGTACTGAGGGGGTGAGGGATCCTGGCCGGACGGCGTCATGAAGCAGACCTAATGATGAAGGATACTACGATCAATCGTCGTGCGTCGGCTCCCTCGACAGTACACCAAGCTGCGAGCGAGTCAAGCAGATCGTCAATTCCCTGAATGACGAAAGAGCCGCCGGTGGGAAATCCGTTACTTCAGCAGATGATCGGAAATCAGCGCGGCTAATTCAGCCGGCTCGACCACACCTTCACGGGTCAAAAGCAGCTTGCCGTGGGCGAAAAAGTGCGTGGTGGGATAGGTTTCGAAGGTATGAGTTTTCTTGATCTCCCGGCAGCGCCCGGGCACGTGCATCTTGGCTTTGCCCACTTTGATGGTGGGAAATTTGGCGGCGGTGTCTTCAAGGATCGGGTCGTACTGTTTGCAGGGTTCGCAGGTAGCGAGCCCGTAGGCGACGACGGCGCCTGGACTGTCGGTGAATTCCTTGTAGTTGGCGTCGCTGACGTCGAGCAACGTGCCGGCCATGTCCGGTTCCTCCAAAGAGAAAGGGGAGGGTTCTCCACGAACACCTCCCCTCTCCATACGGACGATTAGCTGAGCTTCGCAAGCGCGGCGAGGATGTCCTTGTCCTCACGCGCCACCTTGATCTCCTGCACTTTCGCGTAGGCCACCTTACCGTTCTTGTCCACGACGACGGTGGCGCGCTTGGAGCAGTTCAGCGGTTCAAAATAGAGGCCGTACGCTTTGCACACGGTCCTGTGCATATCGGCAAGCAGGCGATGCTTCAGGTCCAACGAATCGGCCCAGGCCTTGTGGGAGAAGAAGCTGTCGCAGCTGATGCCGAACACCTCGGCATTCGCGCCCTGAAACTTGGGGAAGTCGTCGGTGAGGCACTTGTTCTCACCCTGGCAGACCGGGCTCCAGTCCAGCGGGTAGAAGCAGAGCACCACGTTCTTCTTGCCGCGGAAGTCGCTGAGCTTCACATCCTTTTGATCCTGGTCCTTCAAGGTGAAATCCGGCGCGGTATCGCCGACCTTAATTTCTGCTGCCACATCGCTCATCGTCGTTCCTCCTTTGCAACCGTCAGTCTATAGGTGGTGGAAATGAGCTCTCGAAGTGAGAGAACCCTGTTGAAAACCACGAACTTTGTACCTTGCGATTTGAAACCTTGTCAACGGGCCTGAAGGCCTAGAGTGGGTAGGCCTATGACTATAATGGTTTGAATTAACAAGGGATTAGGAGTTTCGCAGCTCCCGGAATCCGATCATGCGGCCGGTGGGGGCGGCGGTCCGGTGATTGACGATGCGGATGGTGCAACCCAGGACGGGGAGTCGGAGCGCACTGCCGACTTTGGGCGACTGGCCGATGCGGAGCAGTTCGTTGGCGGATTCCGTCAGGAGTTCTTTTGCGGTGCTTTCGGGGAGTCCCTTGCCGTAGAAGGTTTCAATTTCGTCTAGGCCGAATTTCGCCAACCCCAGAGTGTGGCACCAGACCTGGTCGGGCCGTACGGTGTCGTCGTGCACAATGGTGATATGGTCGTCGGCCAGGAAACTGGTCAGCGTCCGGTCTTTCCAGTCGGACGGATTCATGTAGGCCTGCGTTGCGATGTCATAGGCCGTGCCCTGGGTCAACAGGGTCAGTCCGCGCGCGATACGGGCGGAGAATAAGACCGTGTCCGCGATATCTTTGTGCGGCACCATCGATGGCGCGATAGCGCCCATCACCTCATGTTCCCACGAGAGGTTCTTCATGATGTCGGCTGTGTGGGTCGATGGCAGTGGCATCACGACGTGGGCAGACCAAGGGCCGTGCGTCGCCTGCCAGGATTCCGGCGCCTCCACTTCGGGGCGGAGCGTCAGCGGGCCGCCGTATTCGCCGTTGAACCACTGTGTGAGTTCATCCAGTCCTGGGGCGGCTCCCCGGTACCCGATGAAATAGAGCGGCGGACGTCTGGATGACGGTTTCGGCGTTTTCTTCTTGATGCGCATCGTATTCCTGGCCTTGACTGGGGTATTCCGACGCTACTTGGCGGCCTTCTTGGCTTTTCGCCGGTCTTCCGGATTGAGTAAACGTTTGCGCAGGCGGAGGCTTTTCGGAGTGGCCTCGACCAATTCGTCCGGACCAATGTATTCGAGGGCGAACTCCAGGGTCATTTCGCGCACCGGCGTGAGGACGAGGGCCTCGTCGGAGCCGGATGCCCGCATGTTCGACAGATGCTTTTCCTTGCAGACATTCACGTCCAGATCTTCGTCCCGGCTGTTTTCGCCGACAACCATGCCGCGATAAACGTCCACACCGGGGCCGATGAACAGCTCGCCGCGCTCCTGCGTCATGAAAAGGGCGTAGGCTGTGCTGGTGCCGTCTTCGAAGGCGCAGAGCGAGCCGTGCGGCGCGACCAGGAAATCTTGTTCGGCCGCCGCCTCGTAGCCCTTGAACACGTGGTGCATGATGATCGTGCCGCGGGTTTTCGCGAGCAGCTTGTTCTTCAACCCCATGATCCCGCGGGTTGGGATATGGTACTCGAGGTGGATTTCGCTGGGGCCGGCATCCGAGTGCACCAGCTTCATATGCCGCATCTCGCCGCGCCGCTTGCCGATTTCTTCGATCACGGCCCCTTGGTAGGTCTCGGGCACCTGGATGGTGAGTTCTTCGTATGGTTCCGTCACCTTGCCACCTTCGCGGTGGAGAATGACCTCTGGCTGCGACACCTGGAGTTCGTAGCCTTCCCGTCGCATCTGTTCGATCAGCACGCCGAGGTGTAATTCGCCGCGTCCTGCGACGAGGAAACGATCGGCACTGTCCGTCTCGCTCACGCGCAGGGAGACATTGGTTTCCAGTTCTTTGAACAACCGCTCCCGGAGATGCCGCGACGTCAGGAATTTGCCTTCCCGTCCCGCGAAGGGGCTGTTGTTTACCGAGAAGGTCATCTGCACGGTGGGTTCGTCGATCGTGACGCGCGGCAGCGCCAGAGGCTGTTCCGCGTCGGCGATCGTATCACCGATACTGACCTCGTCGAGCCCCGCCACCGCGACGATTTCCCCTGCTTCTGCCTGCTCGACGTCCGCTCGATCCAAGCCGGAGTAGACCGCCAGATCCGAGACCTTGCCGGGAATCTGGACGCCGTCTTTTCCGAGGAGCATGACGTTCTGCCGGCGGGCAATGGAGCCGGACTGGATCTTGCCGATGCCCATCTTCCCTTTATAGGAGTCTTGCGCCAGTGCTAGCACCAGCAGTTGGAGCGGCGCGGTGGCGTTGATGGCCGGGGCAGGAATCTTTTCCAGCACGGTATCAAGCAGCGGGGTAATGTCGGTACCCGGCTTATTGATGTCGAGCGTCGCCTGCCCTTTGATCGCGGCTGCATAGACGATGGGGAAATCGAGCTGCTCGTCTGTGGCGCCCAGGTGCACGAAGAGGTCGAACGTGCGGTTCACGACGTCGTCGATCACGGCGTCAGGACGGTCGATCTTGTTGATGACGACGATGGCTTTGTGGCCCAACGCGAGGGCCTTGCGTAGGACGAACGTCGTCTGCGGCATCGGGCCTTCCTTCGCGTCGACTAGGATCAGGACGCCGTCGACCATACGCAACGTGCGCTCGACTTCGCCGCCGAAGTCGGCGTGGCCGGGCGTATCGACGATGTTGATCTTGACCCCTTTATAGGTGACGCTGGCGTTCTTCGCGCGGATCGTGATGCCGCGTTCGCGCTCCTGATCCATCGAGTCCATGATGCGTTCGCCCATGTCGTCGATCTTGCGATGCACGTGGGTTTGCCGCAACACGGCGTCGACGAGCGTTGTCTTGCCGTGGTCGACGTGGGCGATGATGGCGATGTTCCGGATATCGTTCCGGCGGTCGTGGGGAGCGCGCAGCTGTGTCATGGTCTTTTCTCGCGGTCAAAAAAAAGACGCCTCGACAGTGAGGCGTCGCTCGGCAGTATAGCCGAAAGTTCCCCGCCGGCACAAGGTACCGCCGGGAATCAATGAATCTCCGACTCTCTCGATTATCCAGGCGGTCTTCATGGCCGCTGGTCAATTTCCTTCCGGACGGGATCAGGCGTCGTCGAAGCGGGTTTCACGAGGCGGCAACGGCTGGCGCGATCGGCCGGCTTGCTTGAGTTTTGGGGGGATGCATTGTAAGGTGACAGCACTACCCCACCGGATCTTTTTCCCCTTGGAGCGTGTGTGAATGCCTGGCGACGACCGGTTCGTTGAAATACAGCAGTCCCCGCGGCGTCCTTGGCGCTGGTGGCAGATTGCAGCCCTCACCCTGGTGACGCTCGGCCTCGTCGGGGTGACGGCGGTTGCCGGGGTGATTTGGCATTTGGCCCAGGATCTTCCGTCGCTCGACCTGCTGCAGAACTATCAGCCCAGCCTTGTGACGACGGTGTATTCCGATGACCGGCAGCCGATCGGGCAGTTTTTTATCGAGCGCCGGATTCTTACGCCACTGGAAGAGATTCCGAAGACGCTGACCCAGGCGGTGATCGCGACAGAGGATGTCCGCTTCTTCGAGCATCCCGGTCTGGATTATATCGGTATTCTCCGGGCGGCTTGGACCAACCTCCGGCACGGCGGGCGGAAAGTCGAGGGCGCCAGTACCATCACGCAGCAGCTGGCCCGGTCGCTCTTTCTCTCGGCCGAGCGCTCGTATGATCGGAAACTGCGCGAGCTGATTTTGGCGTACAAGATGGAAACGGCTTCGACCAAGGAGCAGATTCTCGAAACCTATTTGAACCAGATTTACTTCGGGCAGGGTGCATACGGTGTGGCGTCAGCGGCCCAGTCCTACTTTGGGAAAGAGATCGGCAAGCTGACGTTGGCCGAGTCGGCATTTCTCGCTGGCCTCCCGAAATCGCCCAGCCGGTTCTCTCCGTTTACGAACTACGAACGGGCGAAGAAGCGCCAGGAGCATGTGTTGGCCCGCATGGAAGAGGCGGGATTCATCACTGTGGTGGAACGCGATGCCGGGATCGCGGAGGAACTGAAATTCCGGCGGCCGGGCAGCGAGCACATCGCGCCGTATTTCGTCGAGCATGTCCGTCAGCAGCTGATCGCGAAGTACGGCGAGACCATGGTCTACAAGGGCGGCTTGCAGATCCATACGACGTTGAATTTGGAGATGCAGCGGGCGGCCGAAAAGGCCTTCTTGGCCGGCATCCGTGAAGTGGACAAACGGCAGGGCTGGCGTGGGCCCAAGAAAACGGTCGATCTGGCCACGATTCAGGTTCCCGGCGCGCCGCTCTCCGATCAGCCCCTGAAACCCGGTGATCTGGTCGACGGCGTCGTGCTGAAACAGGCGAAGGATCATTATGTGGTCCAAGTCGGCGATGTGACGACAAAGCTTCTGTTCGATGATATGGCCTGGGCCAAGCGGGTGCTGAAGGGAGCCGATCCGACCACCGACGTGATCGTGAACGCCGACGTGAAGAAAGCGCTGAAGCCGGGCGACGTCGTCGAGGTCGGGGTCAAAAAGATCGCTAAGGACGGGATGCAGTTGACCCTGGAGCAAACTCCGTTGGTCGAGGGCGGTCTGATCGCGCTCGATCCGAGGACCGGGGCGATTCGGGCGATGGTCGGTGGGTACGATTTCTCCCGGAGCGAGTACAACCGGGCTGTACAGGCGCACCGTCAGCCGGGGTCCGCGTTCAAACCCGTCATCTATGCCACGGCGATGAGTCAGGGTCTGAGTCCGGCGTCGCAGATCCTCGATGCACCGGTAGTCTACGAGCAGGTCGAAGACGACAAGATCTGGAAGCCCGAAAACTACGGCCGGAAGTTCCACGGCATGGTGACGTTGCGCGAGGCGCTGACCCATTCGCACAACCTGGCGACGGTCCGGTTGCTCGACAAGGTCGGCATCAAGAACGTCATTGAATTCGCCAAGACGGTGGGCGTGACGAGTCCGCTTCCCGCCGACCTGTCGTTGGGATTGGGATCGTCGTCGGTCGGCCTGCTGGAATTGACGTCGGTCTACGGCGTATTTCTGAACAAGGGGACGAGAGCCGAACCGTTTGCGATCAAGGTGGCCAAGGACAACAGCGGGAAAACGCTCGAAGTTGCGGAGGAACAGCCGCACGAGATCATTGCCAAAGAAACGGCCTACCTGATTACTAACATGATGGAGGACGTGATTCAAAAAGGCACCGGCCAGGCGGCCAAGGTCCTCGACCGTCCCCTCGCAGGCAAGACCGGCACGACGAACGAATACATCAACGCCTGGTTCATCGGGGGCGCGCCGAATTTAGTGACGGGTGTCTACGTCGGGTTCGATGACCGGCGTCCGCTCGGTGATGGAGAGACGGGCGCCCGCGCGGCGTTGCCGATCTGGATTCAGTTCATGAAAGAGGCGCTGGCGCAACTGCCGGTCATGCCGTTTGAAATCCCCGACGGCGTCACCTTCGTCAAAGTCGATCCGTCGACGGGCTTGCTGGAGTCGGAGCAGGACGGCGAAGGTCAGAAGGGGACCGTGGAACTGTTTGCGAAGGGGAGCGAGCCGACCCAGGCGGCGCCACACCGCCTGGACCCGACCGACTTCTATAAGCTGGATCAGATTCCCGAAGGGCAGCCGGTGGGCGAAGGCGTCACGACTCCGTGAACGGTTATGACTTCGAGTCCTGAAACTCTTCGTGCCAGGCCATCTGGATCGTTTCGAGAATCTTTTCGTTCGATTTCTTCGGATCGTCTTTGAAGTCGGGCAGGGCGACGATCCAGGCGTGCATATCCGTGAATCGGACCGTCAGCGGGTCCGTATCCGGGTGTTCCTCGACCAGCCGAATCGCGATATCTTCTGCATCCTGCCATTTCAGGTCCATGGGTCTCTCCTCGTCACGATACGTCGGTAATTTTCCTGCCCTGCAGACTTCGTTTCAGTGAATCATCGACCATCGCGACGGAGAGTGGTTTGGCTACCTGTTCTAGGTCGGCCATCCGTGCCCGAATGGCTTTCGGTTCACTGCCGTCCTTCGCGGTGGCCAGCGCCACGAGGGCTGCCTGAATGGCCGTCACGGTGTCGGTCGAGACGAGATGCGCCCCGTCGCTCAAGGATTTCTCCGTCGTCGTGATCAACGCGCCGGCATCCAGGCGGGCTTCGATCAACTTCCGTGCGCTGACGTCGTCGACGGCGAACTTGAAGGAGTCTTCGATCATCCGCTCAACTTCCTGATCCGACAGACCGTACGACGGTTTCACGTCGATCGATTGGCTTTGGCCGGTGCGCATGTCGGTGGCCTTCACGTTCAGAATCCCGTTGGCATCGATGAGGAAAGTCACTTCGATGCGCGGGACCCCGGCTGGCAACGGCGGTACTTTCAAACGGAAGCGGGCCAAGCTGCGATTGTCCTTCGCGAGTTCCCGTTCGCCCTGCAGGATATGGATGTCCACGCCGGTTTGGCCGTCCACGTATGTGGTGAACATTTCCTTGGCGCTGGCGGGAATCGTCGTGTTGCGTCGGATCAGACTGCTCATGACCCCACCCATGGTTTCGATGCCGAGCGACAGCGGCGTGACGTCGAGGAGCAACATATCCGTCGTGCCGCCGCTGAGGATGTCGGCCTGGACGGCGGCGCCCAGGGCCACGACTTCGTCCGGATTCAGCTCGCAATGCGGCTGTTTGCCGAAGAGGGCCTGAACGCGCTGGCGCACCAGCGGCATGCGGGTCGACCCACCGACCAGGACAACTTCGTCAATGTCGCTGGGAGTGAGTCCAGCGTCTTTGAGTGCCTGACGGCAAGGGGCGAGTGTCCGTTCGACCAGCGGGTCGCACAGCGACTCCAGTTGGTCGCGCGTCAGCTCGCGGGTGAAGGTGCCCTTGCCTTCCGGGAGCTCGAGCGAGGCGGTTGTTGTGAGTGCGTCGGATAGGCGCATTTTCGCGCGTTCGGCTTCGAGGCGAAGCCCCTGCATATGGTCGGGATGCGAGGTCAGGTCGAGGCCGTGTCGCTGCCGGATCTCCGTCAGCAGGAGATCGGCGATGAGCCGATCGAAATCGTCGCCGCCCAAATGGGTGTCGCCATTGGTGGCGAGCACTTCGAAGATGCCGTTTTTCAGCTTCAAGATCGAAATGTCGAAGGTGCCGCCGCCGAGGTCATAGACGGCGATCGTGCCTTGCGTCCGCTTCTGGAGCCCGTAGGCCAGTGACGCGGCAGTCGGTTCGTTGATGATGCGGAGGACTTCCAGCCCGGCAATCATGCCCGCATCTTTCGTGGCTTGCCGCTGGCTGTCGTTGAAATAGGCCGGGACGGTGATGACGGCCTTGGTGATGCTCTCGCCGAGAAACGCTTCAGCCCGGAGCTTGAGCTCCTTGAGAATCATGGCGGAGATTTGCGGCGGCGAATAGGTCTTCTCACCCAACTGAATGCGGATCACCCCGCCTTTTTCGGTGAGCGTGTAGGGGAAATACGCCAGTTCGTCCTGGACGTCGGCCAACCCTTTCCCCATGAAGCGTTTGACGGAGTAGACGGTCTGCTTCGGGTTGCGCGTCAGATGTTCCTTGGCCGGGTCGCCGACGATGAGGCCGTTGTCGGTGAGCGCGACGACGGACGGGACCATGGCCCGTTCGTGCCGACCGACGATGACGCGAGGCTCGCCCTTGTCCATGTAGGCGACGAGGGAATTGGTGGTGCCGAGGTCGATGCCGACAATGCGTGCCATAGGGATGCTCGGTGCTGGTGATTAGGCGATCGTGGCGATGAGATCGTTGACGATGTTGCGCACGTAGGTTCGGTTGGACAGCAGTTCCCGCATCTCTCGCAAAATGCGGCTGCGTTCGGCGCGCGCCTGGTCGGTGGCTTCGCCGCGGTCCTGGAGAGTGTCCCACTGGCCGAATAGCCCCTGCAGCTGGGATTCCATATCCCGTTGCCGCTGTTCGAGCGCGGTGCGCTCCGCCTGCAGTTTCGTCCGGAGCGCGGCGGCGTCGGGTGAGGTCCGGTCGCTGGCGCGGAACTCGTCGAGGGTATCCTGGAGCTCGAGAATTTCTTCAAAGAGGTCGGCCGGAGGCGATGTGCGGATGTCTTTGACGGCGCCCGCTTCCAAGTCCAGCAAGTATTCCGCGCGCTGAATCGGATCCCGCAGGGTGCGATAGGCTGTGTTCACAACGGCGCAGTTGCCGAGACTGATCGATTGTTCCGCATCGCTCTTACTTTGATAGAAGTCGGGATGGAATGCCCGGCTGAGCTCGTAGAACTTGGTCTCCAGCTGTTGCGGGTCGATAGTCAGGCGGCGGGGAAACCCGAAGCAAGTGAAGTAATCCAGCTCTTTCGAGACGGGCTGGACCTTGACGCAGCGGTCGCAGAAATACTCGCCCGACATCTCGGACTGACAATGCCAGCACATGCTGCGGGCCATCTGCAGCTCGCGGCGGTCGGCGGTGCTCTGGGGGTGTCCGTGTGCGTCCATCAGTTCGATCCGATCAGGCGGAGAACGACTCTCCGCAGCCGCAGGTCTTGTTGGCGTTCGGGTTGACGAACTTGAAGTTTCCGCCCATCAGGTCCTTGTGATAGTCCAGCTGGGTGCCCTGCAAATAAATAGCGCTCTTGGCGTCCACGATGATCTTCACGCCGTCGATATCGTAGACTTGATCGTACGGGCCGATCTTCTCGTCGAAATTGATGGTGTAGCTCAGTCCGGAACAGCCGCCGCCTTTGACGCCCAGGCGCAGGCCGCCTTCCTCGATGCCTTGGACGTTGATCAGGCGCTTTACTTCCTTGATAGCCGCGTCCGTCAGAGTGATGACCGGGGTTTGGGTGTCGGAGGTCGTGGGTTCCATGGAGGCTCCCTTCTGCCGTTATTTGGAGTCGGCTTTTTTCTGATAGTCGGCCAACGCGGCTTTGATCGCGTCTTCCGCCAGGACCGAACAGTGAATCTTGACCGGAGGCAGGTTCAGCTCCTGAACGATGTCAGTGTTCTTGATCTGTTGGGCTTCTGCGATGGTCTTGCCTTTGAGCCATTCGGTTGCCAGGCTCGAGCTCGCGATGGCGGACCCGCAGCCGAACGTCTTGAACTTGGCGTCGACGATCGTATCGCCCTGCACCTTGATCTGGAGCTTCATCACGTCGCCGCATTCCGGTGCGCCGACCATGCCGGTGCCCACGCCTTCTTCGTCTTTTTTGAAGCTCCCCATGTTTCGGGGATTGTTGAAATGATCGACGACTTTATCGCTGTACGCCATGATACGACCTCCTCGTGACGAGCTATTTCAGTGCGCGGCCCACTGAACGGATTTCAGATCGATGCCTTCTTTCGCCATTTCGTAGAGGGGCGACATTTCCCGCAACTTGTTCACGATCTCAATAACCTTCTTGATCGTGTAGTCAATCTCGTCATCCGTGTTGAACCGGCCCAGGCCGAAGCGGATCGACGAATGGGCGAGTTCCACGCCGACACCCAACGCCCGCAAGACGTAGGAGGGTTCCAGGGTTGCCGAGGTGCAGGCGGATCCGGATGAAAGGGCGATGTCCTTCATGCCCATGAGGAGCGATTCTCCTTCGACATAGGCAAACGAAATGTTCAGATTGTGAGGCAGCCGTTGAGTCGGGTGTCCGTTCAAATAGGCCTCGTCCAGTTCCTTCATAATGCCGGCCTGCAACCGGTCGCGCATGGCCGTAAGCTTGGCTGATTCCGCCGCCATTTCCTGGTCGCAGAGTTCGCAGGCTTTGCCGAACCCGACGATCAACGGCACGGCCAGGGTGCCGGACCGCATGCCGCGCTCATGGCCGCCGCCGTCCATCTGAGCGGCAATCCGCACGCGGGGGTTTTTCTTTCTCACGTAGAGGGCGCCGGTGCCTTTGGGGCCGTAAATCTTATGGGCCGAGAAGGACATCAGATCGATGCCCATGTCTTGCACGTCCACCGGGATTTTGCCGACGCCTTGAGTGGCGTCACAGTGAAAGAGCACGCCCTTTTCCTTGGCGATCTTGCCGATTTCTTTCACCGGGTTGACGGTGCCGATTTCGTTGTTGGCCAGCATGACGGAGATCAGGACGGTCTTGCCCGTGATCGCGTTCCGCACGTCTTCCGGGTTGACCATGCCGTACTTATCGACCGGTAGATAGGTCACCGTCGCCTTGCCCTTTGCTTCGAGGGCTTTGGCGGTGTCGATGACTGCGCGGTGCTCGGTAGAAGAGGTGATGATGTGGTCGCCCTTCTCCTTGTACATCTCCAACACGCCCTTGATGGCCAGATTGTCCGACTCCGTGGCGCCACTGGTGAAGACGATTTCCTTGGGATCGGCCTTGATCAGTTTGGCGATTTGCTTCCGCGCGTTCTCGACCGCTTCTTCAGCCGCCCAGCCGAAGGCATGATTCCGGCTAGCCGCGTTGCCGAACTTCTCGATGAAGTAGGGCAGCATGGCGTCGAGCACACGCGGATCCATCGGGGTCGTGGAATGGTTATCGAGGAAAATCGGAAGTTTCATCATTCGACTCCTTGTGCCGTGGAGGACTGAATCGTGATCAGAGGCGTGCCCCCCAACATGTCTTGCAGAGTCATGTTGCTCAGGAGCTGGTAGATGCTGTCTTGCACTTTCAAGAGCGGTGTTCGAATGTTGCAGTGTTCGCGCTGGAGACAGGGTTCGCCTTCTTTTTCATGAGAGCAATCTGTGATGCCCAGCGGACCTTCGATCCCCTCAAGAATCTGTGCGATCGTGATCTGTCGAGCGCTCCGCGCCAGCAGATAGCCGCCCTTGGGGCCGTTATGGCTTTCGATCAATCCGTTCTTGGCCAGGGTCTGCAGCACTTTCGCGAGTAGTTCGAGTGGAATATGATACTCTTCTGCGATCTCTTTCGTATTCACAACACGGCCTGGCGTCACATCGCCGAATTGGACCGATGCGATGTGCTGGAGTGCCATCAGGGCATAGTCGGCTTTTTTAGAGATCTTCAGCATAGCTATTGCCGATCATGTAAGTCGGAGACTATAATGATCTCCGATCTATAAGGTCGGACTAAGAATACCACCGTACTCTCCAAGCTGTCAACCGGCTGTTTGGACGGGTCAGAAAGTAGATTAGGAGAAAGGAATCACACAATGGGCGGGACCAATCCCTATATCGAGAAGGCCGATTACGAGCTTCCGAAAAGCTCCTATACCGTCACGTATATCGAACCGGATGGAACGGTCACAAAGGTAGCCGTTGATCCTGCCAAGATTCCATTTGGAGAGACGGGGTTACCGGGGAGTCTACTGGATATCGCGATGGGAAACGGGATCGAGCTTGAACATGTCTGCGGCGGGGTATGTGCGTGCTCTACGTGCCATGTGATTGTAAAGCAGGGGCTGGAAACCTGCAACGAAGGAACGGACGATGAGTTTGATCAGTTGGACGAAGCTCCGATGACTACGCTACAGTCCCGCCTCGGCTGTCAATGTGTGCCGAACGGCACGAAGGATATCGTCGTGGAAATTCCCTCCGTGAACAAAAATTTGGTGAAGGAAGGTCATTGAGCCCCGCCCGCCTTGCCGGAGGGGGAGTGCCTGTTCTGTGCAAGTTTATTTCCTACGTGGTATAGATACCGGCCGTTTGACTGCAATCGAGTTGAACTCATGACCCAAGTTCGCGTTCGTTTCGCTCCCAGTCCGACTGGTTTTTTGCACATCGGTGGCGTCCGTACCGCGCTCTTCAACTGGCTGTTTGCGCGCCAACAGAAGGGCGTCTTTATTCTTCGCATCGAAGATACCGACCAAAGCCGGTCCACCGATGAATCAATTCACGCCATTCTCGAAGGCATGAAATGGGTGGAACTCGATTGGGATGAGGGGCCCTATCGTCAAACGGAACGGATGGAGATCTACCGCCGTCACGCCCTGGAGCTACTCGACAAGGGGCACGCCTATTGGTGCATCTGCAAAGCCGAGGAGCTGGAAGCTCGGCGAAAAGAGGCTGAAGCGAAAGGTTTGTCGCCCCGATACGACGGGCGATGCCGAAATCTGGGTCTTACCACTCCTTCGACTGACGCCGCCTTGAGATTCAAAGCGCCGCAGGAGGGGCAGATCGTCGTTGATGATCTCATCAAAGGCAAAATCACCTTCGACAACAGCGCGGCGGATGATCTCATCATCCTCCGCTCTAACGGCTACCCGACCTACAATTTCTCCGTCGTCGTCGATGACGCCTTGATGCGGATTTCGCATGTCGTCCGGGGAGACGACCATTTGACCAACACGCCCCGACAGGTCCCAATTTTTCAAGCGTTGGGGTTTCCTGTGCCGCAGTTCGGCCATCTGCCCATGATTCTCGGGTCGGACAAGGCGCGACTCTCCAAGCGGCATGGCGCCACCTCCATCATGGCCTACAAGGACATGGGATATCTGCCCGATGCGATGGTGAATTACCTCGTCCGGTTGGGATGGTCTCACGGCGATCAGGAGATTTTTACGCGGCAGGAGCTGATCGAGAAATTTTCCTGGAAACATGTGCAATCCTCGGCGGCGGTCTTTAATCCAGAAAAGCTGCTCTGGATTAATGCCGAATACATCAAGAACAGTCCGCCGTCCGAGGTCGTGGAAGCGCTGGTGCCTCTGTTGGGCGCGGCGGGGTTGCAGGATCAGGTGCAGGCGGTTTCGAGAGAGTGGCTGGCCCAGCTGGTCGTGCTGGTGAAAGAACGGGCCAAGACACTGGTGGAGATGGTCGAGTGGGTACGGCCGTACTTCGGTGAGTCGGTTGTACTGGAAGAAGAGGCCGCCAAGAAGTTTCTTACGCCGGTGGTGGTTCCAGTGTTGACGAAATTGCTCGCGTGTTTTGAGTCGTTGCCCGGGTTTTCCAAACAAGCCTGGGAAGACGCCTTCAAGAAATTGGTAGAGGAAGAGGGAATCAAGATGGGGCAGATCGCCCAGCCAGTCCGCGTCGCCTTGACCGGGCGGACGGCAAGCCCAGGTCTTTTCGAGGTGATGGAAATCCTCGGCCGCGATCGGACCCTGGTCCGACTCCGCCGCGGCATCGAGCGGGCATCCTCCTAACGGCAAATTCAGGCGGCAAACCCGCGTGGAACTTGACGGAATCGTGATCGATATATTACTGTGAGCTCCGGTTGGGGGATCGTCTAGCGGTAGGACGTCAGTCTCTGGATCTGACTACCTAGGTTCGATTCCTAGTCCCCCAGCCAAAAATTTTCTCGCCTGGGTCCAGTACCTCAAAGTGCCGCAATACCGCGCTGGGGGATCGTCTAGCGGTAGGACGCCAGCCTTTGGAGCTGGCTACCTAGGTTCGATTCCTAGTCCCCCAGCCATTTTGTCGTGCGGCCTATGCTACGAGCGCTGCTGTCCCTCCACCGATGGTCGTCCGGTCAGCCCATTGCATCGGATCAGCCTGGCTTGATAAAGAAGACTTATCACCCTTACCGAAGTAGGAGCCTGCGAAACGCCATGCGATTGCGACCCGCTTTCCGTTCCACCGCTCTGCCACTCGGGACTCTGCTCATTTGCTTAACCGTGGCGACCGTTGTCCCCGTATGGAGCGAAGCCGCTCGCGGTGGACCGGGGGGGGCTGGCGGCGGCAAGATGGAGGTCTTGCCCTCTCAAAAAGCCGCCCCTGCGGCAGTCTTTATCGATGCAATCGGTCCCGAGGCCGAACTACGTAAACAGTTGCGTGCGAAGAACGGCGTAAGTGAGTTAGCTGCGGATGTGCCTAAAGTGTCCTTCTCGCAAGCCCCTGTCAACAGTGCAGCGTTTGCGACGCCGAAAGCGTTGGGTTTGGCGTTGGTGATGCAGAGTCCCGACATCGCTCTTGAACGGGTCGCATCGGTCTCGAATGCCTATGAGATTCACAAACTCGCCGACGGCAGCGCCATGGTGGTGGGATTTGTCGCGTCAGAACTCAAACCGCTACTCACCCCTCAGCTTCGTCCTAAAGCGGTACGCCTTTCGCTTCATTCCAATGCCTCGGAGAAAGCGCCACACATCGTGGCAGTGCCGCTGGGCAAACTGTCGGTGGATCAGATGCCGCACCGGACTGATCCGAAGAGTCCGAACAGTCCGGTCGTGCTGGAAATGGATCTGCAGAGCAGCTCGAATCGGCAAAACAATCAAGGCGGGCCGTAGCCGCCGGAATTCCCCGTTCAGCCAGCCCCGTTCCTGTTCTGCTTAGCCGAGCGACGCCACATCGATGACGAAGCGGAAACGCACATCGCCCTTGAGTACTCGTTCGTACGCGTCGTTGACCTGCTGAATCGGAATCACTTCCACATCGGATTCGATCCGGTGCTCGGCACAGAAGTCGAGCATCTCCTGTGTCTCGCGGATCCCGCCGATCACGGAGCCGGCGATGCGGCGTCGATGGAGAATCAGCGGAAACGCTTCCAGTGGCGTCGCGGTGGCCGGCACACCGACAAGGATCATTGTGCCGTCGGTACGCAGCAAGTTGACGTAGGTGTTGTAGTCGTGGGGCGCCGAGACGGTGTCGAGGATGAAGTCGAAGTAGCGCTGCAGCCGGATCAATGCCATCGGTTGGGACGTGACGACGAACTTGTGGGCGCCCAGCCGCATCGCGTCTGCACGTTTGCTTTCAGAGGTGCTCAAGACCGTGACTTCCGTTCCGAGTGCTCGCGCGATTTTCACAGCCATGTGCCCGAGCCCGCCTAATCCGATGACAGCCAGCTTGTGATATTTCCCGACGCCCCAATGGCGGAGCGGGGAGTAGGTGGTAATGCCGGCGCATAGCAGGGGCGCGGCTCCGGCCGGAGAAAGATTGTCCGGCACGCGCAACACGTAGGCCTCATCCACCACGATCTGGGTGGAGTATCCCCCTTGTGTGAGGGATCCGTCCTTGGCCCGGCCGCTGTATGTGAGGAGCATTCCCTTTTCACAGTACTGCTCCAGGCCTTCCCGGCAGGCGTCGCAATTGCGGCAGGAGTCGACGAAACAACCGACCCCGGCGCGATCGCCGGGCTTGAACTTCGTCACCTCGGTTCCCACCCGCACCACCGTCCCGACGATTTCATGGCCTGGCACCATCGGGTAGAGGGACCCGCCCCATTCGTCACGCACTTGATGGATGTCGGAGTGGCAGATGCCACAATGTGAGATGGTGATCAGCACATCATGGGGGCCGACGTCGCGCCGTTCAAACGCAAACGGAGCGAGCTTGGACGTGGCGGTGAGAGCGGCGTACCCTTTCGTCGCTAACATGGCGTGACTCCTTGTGATTGACGATGTGACAGCTTCGACCTTAGCAAGACGCGGCCTGCTTGCCAACTAAGAAAAGCGACAGGCCTGCGAAGGGGAAAGATCGAACGGTCTGATTACTGCAGAGATGTGTCGCCTGGTTTAATGTGTTCCGGGTCGTCATCCGTATCAATTCCAAGTTGACGTCCGGCGAGTCGGTATTCTTCTGCGGCCCAGATTCCCAAATCTATCAGCTGGCAGCGTTCCGAGCAGAACGGGCGCCAGCGGTTTCCGTCCCAGACCGTGGCTGTATGGCAGACCGGGCAGCGCATGAGCTGAGTCTACCATTCCGACCGTTGTGCTGTATCGGGGTGATAACGGCGATCAGGCTGTTCTGGGACCGACAACCTTGAGGAATCGGTGCAGTCGGTTTCGATCCAGATCGGAGAGGCTAAGAAACTCAACGCCGAATTCGCCGTGATCGGCCCAGCGGATAGCTGCCGAGTGGACGGTAATCGGCGAGCCCAGGTCAGTGGCCCGAATGAGAAGGCGGACGCCAGTGCCGGGATGGACCGGGGTCGTGCTGCTCACGGCGCACCCACCTGCGGAAATGTCGAACATGGTGCCTTCGCGAATTTCGGTGTGGTTGGAGGTGGAGAAGAAAACCTGCAACTCAACGGGAATGCGAGGGTGTTCGCGGCACTCGATCATGGCGGCCTCCCGACGAAATTTAACGTGCGGGGGCGTGCTCGAAGAACTTGACCGCGACCGCCTTCTGCTTCATTTTCTTGACCAGCCCGACGTAGGATACGTCACGGATGATGCTGGCGAATTGCGCGCGGTAGTTACTCACGATGCTGGCCCCGTCCACGACTGCATCGTAGACCAGCCAATCTTCCGATTGAAGCAATAACCGAAAATCTACCAGCGTATCGACTTTCGGTCCCTTCAGCCTGGTTTTCACTTCGGCGTAGCCTTGGTCGCGTTGTTCGCCCAGGTATGCGACTTCGGTCGCGTCGTGCTCGCTGATCCGGCCAGCGAACGTATCCCGCAACAATTGCACGAACAACTCGACGAACTCACGGCGATCGTCGGGGCTCAGTTCTGCCCACGTCGTTCCGAGCGCCCGCTTGGCCATTTCTTCGTAGCTGACGCGACGCATGACGATCCGCTCGATGGCGCTGCGGCGGTCGTCAGCACGGTCCGGCTGTTTCAGCTCTTGATCGTCCAGCACCTTTAAGAGGTCCGTGATCGTTCCCTTCACAGATTCCGTGGCGGAAGGTAGCGACGCGTGGGATTCCGGTTCCGTTGCCGCCGCCGGGACGATCCAGAGGATTATGGGGAGAACGGCTGCCAGACAGAGGTTTATGGCAAACCGAACGTGAGAGTGCTGTTCGTTATGAGTCGTTTTCATCGGCACCCCTCAAGGGTAGCAGGGATGTCCGGGATGTAAAGCTATGTGGAAGTGCCCGGAAAGTTGAGGGTTCGCTCTGGCTGGTCAGTGTCCTTTGGGCGCTTTGTCGATCTTGGCCCATGCGTCTTTGAGCGAAACAGTGCGATTGAAGACCGGTTTCCCCGGGGTGGTATCCGGATCGACGCAGAAGTAGCCAGTCCGTTCGAATTGGAGACGGGTACCGACCGCCGCCGTTTTCAGACTCGGTTCGACGAGGCAATCAGTGAGGCGTTCGAGGGATTGCGGGTTGAGATATAAGGTCCAATCGTGGTCGGCGGGAATTTTGGCCGCGTCGGTGACAAGCAACGGATCGTAGAGACGCACTTCAGCCGGAACGGCATGAGCGGCGGAGACCCAATGGATCGTTGCCTTGACCTTCCGTTGTTCCTGGGCCGAGCCGCTCTTCGTGTCGGGATCGTAGGTGCAGCGGAGTTCGGTGATGGCGCCGGTGTGCGGATCTTTCACCACACCAGTGCATTTCATAATGTAGGCGTAGCGCAACCGGACTTCCCGCCCCGGCGCGAGCCGGAAGAATTGCTTCGGCGGATCTTCGCGGAAATCGTCGCGCTCGATGTACAGCACGCGGGAAAACGGCACGCGCCGGGTTCCAGCCGAGGCGTCTTCGGGGTTGTTGATCGCCTCCAGTTCTTCGACGGAGTCCTCGGGATAATTCTCGATGACGACCTTCAGCGGGTGGAGAACCGCCATGACCCGCGGGGCGCGCTTGTTCAGATCTTCGCGGATGAAGTGTTCGAGCAATTGCATCTCGACGACGGCGTCGCGCTTGGCGACGCCGATGTGCTCGCAGAAGGCGCGAATCGCTTCGGGGGTGAAACCCCGCCGCCGAAGCCCTTTGATCGTGGGGAGGCGGGGGTCGTCCCAGCCTGCCACCAGCTTCTTGCCGACGAGTTCCAGGAGCTTTCGCTTGCTCATGACCGCTCCGGTCAGGTTCAAGCGTGCGAATTCAATCTGCTGCGGTCGGTGGGGTGCCCCGGACTCGGCCACGACCCAGTCGTACAGGGGGCGGTGATCTTCGAATTCGAGCGTGCAGATCGAATGGGTGATGCCTTCGATCGCGTCCGACAAGGGATGGGCGTAATCGTACGCCGGATAGATGCACCACTGCGAGCCGGTACGGTAGTGCGCGGTGTGCCGGATCCGGTAGAGCACGGGGTCCCGCAAGTTGATGTTCGGGGAGGCCATGTCGATCTTGGCTCGCAGTACATGGGCACCGTCGGGGAATTCACCCGCCCGCATCCGTTGGAAGAGAGCCAGATTATCCTCGACCGAGCGGGTGCGGTAGGGGCTGTCTTTACCCGGTTCCGTCAACGTGCCGCGATATTCGCGCATTTGCTCCGCGCTCAGGCTGTCGACGTAGGCCTTCCCTTTTCGAATGAGCACAAGAGCATATTGATAGAGTTGTTCGAAGTAATCCGATGCGTAGAACTTCTTGCCTTGCCAATCGAATCCCAGCCAGCGGACGTCGTCCTGAATCGACTCGACATACTCTGGATCCTCGGTGGTCGGATTTGTGTCGTCGAACCGGAGGTGGCACACCCCGCCTGGATTTTCCTTCGCGATGCCGAAATTCAAGCAGATCGATTTGGCGTGTCCGATGTGGAGGTACCCGTTCGGTTCGGGGGGAAAGCGAGTCACGACCCGGCCGCCGTGTTTCCCGGAGGCAAGATCCGCCGCAACGATGTCGCGGATGAAGTCGGATGGGCCACTGGCAGCCGAATCGGTCTGAGGCTTGTCGTCTGACACGTCGAGCATCCTCTCGGAATGAGGGGCTAGTTGTATCACAGTCCGATGCGAACGAGAAACGGGCTGTTCGGGTGGGTACTACGACATCGGCTCGGAAGGTTCCGGCATCTGGCGGGGCGACATCTGGATGACGTTGAAGTCTTTCTGCGCGATGAGGTGGCCTTCCATTCGCAGGCGGAACTCATATCGGCCGGGCGCGGGGAAGATCAGGGAGGGAATGTTGATCCCGAAATCGGAAATCTGGAGGCGGTCGCCGATGACGATGTTGGGAAGGGTTGCCCGGCAGACCAGTTGCTCCGTATTCAAATAGGCGAGGTCAATATCAAACCGATAACTTCCCTCGGCGTCGGTCAGGCAGAAATACAGGCCCATTTGATTGTGTTGGAACGGAAAAGCGGCGGCCTGGAGATGGGTAAAAATGCCGATGAGACTTTTCTTTTTTGTGACGCTGTCCTCGATGACCTGATCGCAGACCAGAAAGGCTTGCACGCTGGGGGTGTGTATCTCCGGCATGGAATCATTCTACGAGAGGGGCTGAGAATCTCAAAGGAATCTCTATATTGAAGACAGAGGGGACCGGAGCGGGGTATGGGCGAACGACTCCTTGTCAGCCGAGGACAACCGGGCCGCCCTTATTCTCGCTGATGTCGCCGAAGAGCGTGGTACCCGTTCCGATCCGACAGTAGTGCGGCGTGATATCCACCAGCGTTCCTTTGTGGGAGTAGAATTTGGCCGTTGCCAGGTGGATTTTTCTTTCAGCGAGCAGTCGTGCCTCAAAGATCAGCGTCCCGGACCGTTGGTCGATGATCGAGACCGACGGAGGATCCGACGACCGGCCGGTATCGGGACGGTGGATGGTGAGGCGCAACTGATCCTCCGCATTGAGCACGAGCACATTGCGCCGCAGGTGGCCGATATGAAGACCGGTTTCACTGTAGAGGTCGAGGGTCACCAGCAGCACATCCTGCTCCGGCTTCGACTCCAAGAAGAGCTGTTCTTTCCCCTGGATTTTGACGACGCCGTTTGTGTTGCGGAAGATATTGGAGCCGATCACGAGTTCCAGCCCGGTGCGTGCAGGCGGCGCGGCATTGTCGGTGCGGGGCATACTGATTCCGGACTGTGGGGCGATCCGTTCCGCCATCTGCTTGTCGCGTCCTTCCTGCTCGGAATAGAGAGCACCACGTCATGGTTGTCGGGGCGCTACGAAAGATAAAAGGCTAGGCCGTAGCTGTCCTCTCTGTCAAGGTCCTACGTGTCGGCTGATCTAGGGTGTCATCGCGCTTTCGTGTCCGGCTGAATCGGAGGCCGTCACGCAAATCGATACTGTCCGGCTGGGCTGTTTGTCGAGGGGGATCGTGATGGTTTTTTTGACGAGTCCGCCACCTCGTGGCGATGTGGCGGGTACTTCGAGGGCAGGTATGCGGCCCGATCCGAGATCATAGTAGATGGTGGTTTTGGCCAAGGTCTTCAGCGCCGTTCCGACGGCATTGGCGGACGGCTCGGTGTATGACACTTGGACCGTCGGTTTCGCCGGCGTCACGACAGCATGAATCGTTTTCGGGCATCGAGGGGGTGTCGAGGTCGCTGGGGTGGCGCCCATACATCCAACCACCAGGAGGAGCGGCATTCCCGTGATGATCAGACTGCTCTGATGTGTGCGGTAAGGCACCCGGAGATGTCGAGGAAGGAGAGAGCGAATCGAATGCCAGAGACAATGACGAGTCATGGCAGCCCTCCAGCTCTTAGAGACGCGGGCCAATCAAGAGACCCGCCGTCTTATAGTCGAACTGGTCGTCTGTGGCAACAACCGGGGCATGAAACCTCGCTGGTTCCGGTTTGCAAACCGGAAAGAGCCTATGCTACCGTTCACCTCTGTTTTCGAGTATCCACCTCGGATGGTCCCATCGTCTAGCCCGGCCTAGGACGGAGCCCTCTCAAGGCTTAAACACGGGTTCAAATCCCGTTGGGACCACCACCACTTACGCTATCCCAGAAAATATCGGTGCCCATATGGTGCCCATTGGGGCATCAGGGGTAGCGTGTGTCTATCAATCTGAAATGGAAGAAATGCTATGGAGTTTGTGGTGGCTGTCCAGGAATTTGGAAAATTGGCATTCCCGGAAAACGCATCAAATTCTGAGGTGCGACAACGGCGCCCTGTCGCTTTACCAAAGCGCTTCCCTGATGATTTTCGATGATCTTGTAAGCTTGAGTGTTCATTAACGTATGCATGAAGCAATGATGAACAGTCAAAACAAGGTCTTGAAGGTCTTGATCGGCTTCGATCATCTCAACTTTCAGTCCTAGCTCTAGGCACTCCTCTGAATGGATATGCCTGTCGTGCACTTTGTTTTTTTCATAGCTCGATAAGGCACGAACGATCTTTTTGGCTTTCTCCTTTTTGTTAGGCAGGCCCTTGAACATGACTTTCTCTAGCTGATCCCGAACGAAATTATTAGACCATGTCACTGCATTTTGGCACTGGCCAAGGAAAGTTGGCTTATATTGCCCAATTATTGGTTGCCATACCGCCAATTTCATTGAGTCTTTTTTGACCTCACGAAACGCTCGCTTGAATTCGCGTAAAACTCCGTATGTAGGAATATCCCGCAAGTGAGGATCAATCGGGCCAAGATTCGAATGCTTTGCCATTAGTATTGTCTTACAAGAACAAGCCAACATAGTTCCGGCAGACATCGCTATTTGCGGCACAATAGCGCGAATGTCGTCATTGAATATTTTGTGTAAGTAATTGACGATCGATTGAGTTGCAGCGATGCTGCCGCCAGGGGTATGCAGAATCAGGTCAAGCCCTGCATTCCTATCCACGCCGTGGACAGCCATCATGAAACCGTTTTTATCTTCGTCGATAATTCCCGATTGGATATCGGGCTTAGAAAGCCAGCCTGAATAGTAGGCAATGACGTTTCTTCCGGTGTGACGATGCAGGGCTGCGAGGTACTTGCGGCGGATATGATCTATTGCGGCAGCGGCGACTTGTGGATTCGCTTGGTTCGCCTTCTGGAACTCTTCAATCTCAGTAAGGATCTCTCGCCAGTTTGGCATGCGGGTGAGGCTAAGCTCCTATTAGGGGCTCTTCATAAGCACCGTAAGTCACCACACTAGGAACTGTGCGGAGTGGGGAAGGTTGCTCTAAAGAGGTTTCCTCAATTAACAATGAGGGACTGCCATAGATCTGGACAAGTGGTTGAAAAAATTGTTCGTATTGGGTTTCAAGTGTAGGCCCCTTTTTTTTGCTTTTACTCTTCTTCATGGCGAGACCTCCTGCTTGGCTAGAAAGCGTATTTTAACTATAGCACGCCCTACGTCATGTCAAGATTTATCTTGCATCTGCAAGTAATGCCACCATTTCCTGTCCGCTATCCTCCTGGTTTAGGAACGCCATCGCTTTATGTAAGTGGCCTGGTGATAGGTGCTGATATCGCAAGGTCATGCGTGGGTCTTTGTGGCCGAGGATTTCCATGACGGCTCTTTGTGAAACTCCGGCCATGGTCAATGTGCTGGCAACATCGTGCCTGAGGTCATGGAATCGCAGATCAGCTATTCCTAGATCGTTTGTAAGGCGATGGAAGCCGATTGTGACAGCATCGGCGCTGAGACCAGGCAAAACCCTGGCTTGAGGGTCAAGCGGCCTAGGAAGCCCCTGTAGCGTTTCCCTGAGGTTATCTGTTAGCGGAACCACCCGTCGCTCGCCGTTCTTGGTCTTCGCAAACGCGATCGTGCGGGCTTTCATATCAATATCTGACCACCGAAGATCTGCTAGTTCCCCTCGCCTGGCTCCAGTTTGGAGCGCAGCCAAGATGTACAGCCGTAGTTCTGGCCTGGCAGTCTCAAGAAGCGCATTCCGTTCCTCAGGCAAGAGATAGCGAATGCGTCCGGGCGGAGGGGTGACTTTAGAAATCCCCTTGGCGGGCGAGTCCTTGATATAGCGCCAAGCAACGGCACGGTTCAGGATGTGCTTGAGGCGCATCATCTCTTTCTTGACCGTTCCGTTTGAAACCCGCTTGGGAGCTTCCAGCATTTCATCCTTTGATTTCTCAGATCTAGAGCGTTTAGGGACGATGGTTGAAGCAAGGCGCTCTGCCTGGAATCCCTCGATATCTTCTTGACGGATCTTGCAAAGGCGAAGTCCTCCAAGCTGGGGGGTGATATGTAGATCGATGATACAGCGGGCTCTCTTAAGCTCGAATTTGCTCAGGCTCTCTTTGACCGTTGGCCAGTACCGTTTTTCGATAAAATCTTTCAGGAGCATGCCTTCTTCACGAATGCCGGTAATCTCTCCGCGCGCGATGGACCCCAGTTTATCCCTGAGCATTCGCTTGGCAATTTGATGCTCAAGGCTCGCCTTCTGGCGGTGCCTGCGGCCTTCTGCGTCTCGATAATCGATCCAGTACCACCCGTTTTTCGTGAAGACTCCCATAGCGTCCTCCTTAGTTTTTGCGCTTTTGTTTTTGCTTCAACTTCTTTCGATACTTCGGCATGGCCCGACTTGCTCTATCAAGGACGGCACAGCGGCTTTCGTTCTTGGGTCCTGTGGTTGGCTCTGGACAAAAGCGTTCCCTGCCATGAGTTCGGACAAAGAATCCATCACAGCCTGGCCGTTCACAGTGTTTTATGGTGCCTGCCGCGATTTGATTGTGGAGGTGCCAATAGGCCATTTCGATCAAGGACCGAAAAGCAAAGTAGCTTTTTTCCCGAGAGCCTTCAGGTTCTAGCCCTATGCGAATGCCGCTCAGGTTTTTGTTGATTAATTCGCGCCGGGCAAATCTGGCAAACCCACTTACTGTTAGGCCAGATGAAACTTTCGATCTGAAGGGAAACGTCAAAGTATGAAAGCGGCTCTCATGCTGAATTGCCGCATTGGGAACTAGCCCAAGTTGTTTAGTGCTGCGTGTATCGACGCCTTGATAGTTCCGAAGGAAGGCGCTCAATTCTTCATCATCTTCGGCCTCAATGTATGGGTCTAGATCAATGCAAAACTTTAGAGTCTGTATATGCGCCCATACCCACGGAAGTGGGTCTCCGGCGCAGCCATTGGCTATCCATGCTTTCCACATTTTCATATCCGACAGTCCGCAGGATTCCATGAGCATAGAAAGGATTTCGTCTTCGCTATGGAGTAGCTGCTTCGCCAGCACAGATGGGACAGCGAAAGGTAGGGTTTCAGTGAAGCCCAAAGATCCATATTTTTTTGCGAAAGCCAGTAAAGCTTTCTCATCACCCACCTTGATCTTTGCCAGTTGAATGGGGATGGTCTTCTGCGTGGCTGGATAGTAAGAACGCCATTCAGCGCTACCAGCGGGTAGTAGTATGGAATCTCTGATTTCATAACGGCTCGCAACCGGCCAACTCGCCCTAAATCCTTTTTGACGACTTACCTCATAAACTGGATCGCTCCCGTTGGTTTTGATCTTCGTCCCATTTTCAAATGGCATGTGTTCCCAATCTAGTTATCGGTAAACATAATTGATGCCGATAACAAACGGTACTACCGTGTAGGCGTCGGTGTCAACACCACTAACCACACAAGGAGGATCGGCATGAATGAGCGAACGTTGAGAAAAGAACAAGTTGGGCCATTGCTTACGGTAGAGGATGCGGCGCTTAGACTTTCAGTAAAGCCTGCAACGATTCGACGCCGAATCCTGGAGCGGCGGATTGATTTTGTGAAGATCGGGCGGAGCGTAAGAATCCCTGAACGTGCTGTAGAAAAATTGATCGAGGCTGGCCTGTCAGTTGCCGTGAGTGACCGATGAATACGGTCGGAAGCGACGTATCCACTAACGGTTTAATGAAGCTGTCACTTGACCCGGAGCATCTGCAAGACCTGCGGAAGTCAGGGCTGAGTGATGAAACGATTCAGCGTCTTTGTATTAGTGCCATTCGTCCGCATGATCTTAGGCGATTTTCAGGGGTGAATAGCGCGTACAGCATTCCATATTTCTCCATGAACGGAGAAGCCAACGGGTTTAATCGCGTGAGATTATTTCCGCCTCTCAAAACCGAAAATGGCCACGCACAGAAATACACTCAGGCTGGAGGGACTGCGCCACACCTTTACCTTCCCCCACTTCAGAAGTGGCAAGAGATAGCCAGCGACCCCAAGCAGGCGTTTCTTATTACCGAAGGAGAGAAGAAAGCGGCGAAGGCCTGTCAAGAAGGGCTAAATGCCATAGGAGTGGGCGGCGTATGGAACTGGAGAGTGCGGATTGATAGCGGTGAGAGAATCACAATTCCTGAGCTAGATGCCTTTGTATTCAGCGGTAGAAAGGTCGAGCTTGTCCCTGATAGTGATGCGTGGCGCCCCGAGAAGATGCAGCACATCCTAGGCGGATTTTACGCCATGGGAATGGAGCTTCAGCGTAAGGGAGCGCAAGTCAGAATCGTGCGACTGCCAGACATGGCCGGCGGGAAGGTTGGTCTGGATGATTGGTTAGTGAAAGAGGCGGGCTTGGCACAGACGGCCATTGAGCATCTGGAAAGAATCGATCTCGCAGATTCTCGACTGTATAGAATTGCCGGATGGTGGCAAGCGTGGAGTCGAAGGCAAGAACGTGCAGCGGGATTGGCACAGACAGATCTCGCAAAGCTCGTGAATGATATTCGCCTCAATCAGTCTTTCAAGCCATTCGAGAAAAAGCGGGATATTGCAGACCATGCGGTGAGGGATCTGCGTGAACGAGGCCGACTCATAAGAACGGAAGATGATGAATTGTTGTACTTCGATGCTACGGCCAAGACCTTGGAGCGCATTGATGGGGCTGACTTTCTTGCCGCACTCTGTGACAGGCTCGGGTTAAATCAGACGGAAGAAGAAACTCGATTCGTGCAAGCCGAAATTCTCACTCAGGCGCGGATACGTGGTGAAAGGGCAGCTGTTCATCGTTTTGCGTATTGGGACAAGCATAAACACACTTTGTATATCTGGGCTGGAAATGGGGCGATATACATCTGCGACGGAACAGCAATCAAGATAAGCGACAATGGTACGGATGGAGTTCTTTTCAAGGAGGAATCTCATTTTGATCCATTAACACCAGAGCTAGATGCTTCAGCTGAAAGCTTTCATGCCGCTTTCCAATTTCTTCCGATTGAGGGTCTTCCTATTCCGGGAGCAACGCTAGCCATATTAAAAACCTGGGTCCTTTCAATCTTCTTCCTAGAGCTTCTTCCGGTTCGCCCTATCCTGACGATATTTGGTGAGCAGAATAGCGG
The DNA here is from genome assembly GCA_046350995.1 of Nitrospira sp. GTDB lineage: Bacteria > Nitrospirota > Nitrospiria > Nitrospirales > Nitrospiraceae > Nitrospira_D. The sequence goes on along the minus strand of JAXLZJ010000024.1, from coordinate 23,947 downwards.
AAAGTCTTCTACAGCTCGGTTTCTCGGGCTTCTTCTTTTCGGGAAACGTTTTGAGGTAGGCGGGTTCCGCTCAGACAAGAGCGGAGAATCTGATTTTCTAGCGGCTATCACCAATCAGCGATTAACCGTTTATGACAATGCGGATAGCCCGGCTCCCTGGCTCGGAGATCACTTGGCGAGAGCCGCAACTGGGGCTGTGATTCAGCGGAGACAGTACCATACTACCAATGATCTCATTTCTTATCGCCCGAATACGTTTATCGCTCTGACCTCACGAGATCCACGATGGAATCGAGATGATGTTGCAAAGAGGCTTTTGCCAATCCGCCTTCACTCGCTTCAGCAGGGTGGAAATATGCCGGAAGGCACACTCAAAGATTCTGTTCTTAAAGCACGCTCGAAGATTTGGGGAAGCATGCTCCAATTTCTCAATGCAACAGTGGAGCTAATGAAGGTGGAGGAAGCCTCCTATCGGTCAAGTCATCGGCTCGCAGACTTTCACCGGCTAGGAACGTTTATCGCGCGGGCGATGGGGGTTGAAGTTGTCTTTGAATCTGGCATGGAAAACCTTAACCAGTCCCAGCTCGACTTATTAGCTGAAAGCGATGAGCGCCTTGACCTCATGCGCTTGTGGGTCGATCATTTCCCTTCAGGATTCGGTGAGGTCAAGATTTCAGTTCAAGAGCTTTTCGTTGCTCTCAAAGACAAGCATCCCGGCTCAGAAAGGAACTTCCCTTTCCGAAGCCCGCATGCACTGGGGTCTTGGCTTTCAAAGAACAAAGAGCTAATCAAATCTCAGCTTGGCGTCTCACTCATGGATGATCGGTCACATGGAAAGCGCGGCTGGATATTTTCCAGCAACTAAGTTGCAGAAAAAGGTGTCAACGTGTCATTTGGCTTTCAAGTAGCTGATAACGCAATCGCTTTCCATGACACTTTCTCAAAACAAGGTGTCATCTGAAGGTGTCACGCCTGACACGTTGCCATCTTGCATGACACCTTCGTTGATGCAAGGTGTCACTGATAAGAAATTGAAAAACCTCCTCTTTCTCCTTTATTTGACACGTTGACACCTTTTTTTAAGATAAAGAGTTGATAGGAAAAAGAAGCCAAGCAAACCTTGATCGCCCACCACAAAGCCCTCCTTTCCGTGAGTAACTGTAGGTTATCGGTAAACAGCGTTGAGAAGCGTGCGGAAAGCTTATAAGAAGCGCATATGAGCGCTTCTGACAGCAAAAAAAGAGCTTCTAGAGCCCTAACAGCCAAAATGCTGAAAGCCTTCGATCCGAAGCTTTCGTCTCGGGTTCTCCCGGATAAGAAAGAGGTAGAGGTCTCGATCACTGTTGATCAGAGGTGGGGGGCTATCGCTGTTGAGGTCCTTCGGTTCATGGACCAGATGGTGAGGTTGGTGGATCGATATGCAGAGGCGGGGTTTCGGGAAGTGCGGACAGAGGATGCTCTCGTTGAATTGGAGTCCAAGTATAGAGCGATTCGGGACCGGTATTTTGCTCTAAGAGCAGAGGGAGTCAAGCATCGAATGGCAGTCTATAAACTCGTGAGCGCGAGAGATCTTCCTTTCCATGGGCGATGGGGATATGCCGATTATAACTGGGTTGTCCATACTCGCCAGAGTCCGCCTGTGTTTAAAGTGATCAAAAGAGGGTGATATGTCGCTAGGAAGTATTAATCCTAACAATGCTGCATCTGCCGATCAGGATCTCACAACAAAGTGTTTCCCTGATCTTCCTTGGCCTTTCAAGGATTGGTGCAAAGCCCGTGGGGGGAGCGCTCCGCCGCCTTGGCGTCCGAATCCAAACAGGGGAGATCAATCTGTTCCTAATTATGGGAAGGAAGCCATTAACGACATTGCGAATAGTGGTTTGGGAACTGTGATCAAGGTTGTGTTTGTCGTGGGTGTCGGTCTGACGGGACTATGGTTGGCTACACGATTTGTTGAAGCATGGAAGCGCTAAGGAGGTTTGATATGGGTAGCGTTGAACAGCGGCTAGAATGCCCCATCTGCCAAGAAGTCATGACGCTCAGAGGGCTTCATGGTCATCTGCGCATCAAGCATAGCAAGACGAAAGAGGAGATTATGGGACTCATCGAGCAAGCGCCGGCGGATCAAGGTGAAGCTACCGAAGAGGTGTTCAATCTGTTGGATATGATCAAGCATCTTAAAGGGCGGGATTTATTGATTGATGTCTTGAGTACGAGGAAATGCTTTGAACGCGAGGATGTGGAAGAGCAACTTAGAGAATCAATCCGGAATGAAGCCCGCCCATATTTTGCTCGACTCAGAGAGTTAGGGGTGGCTCTTGACGACGATGATATTTCGGCTTACTGCTCAGTTGTCTCTGAGCGAAGTAGCGAGCAAATGGAGAAAGAAGAATGATTGCCGAAAGTGACCTTCTCTCTGCTGATGTTAGCTTTGATCCTCCACTGTACAATAAGCGCGCGAGGACTCACCAAGTCTACTTGATTCCAAGGTCTGGAAGCATTGTGAAAGGTCGCGTGATGGGGATCGTCCTGCACAGAGACGTGGATGAGGTGTTAGACGAATGGTCAGCCAAGATCGATATACCCGTGACACTGGCCTACGATAATCGGCCGGAATACGAGATCAAAGAATTCCCAATCAGTGATGAGATGAGAGAGTCCCTTGGTAAAAAAGTCCGAAAAGTATTTGAAGAGGAGTCTCATCGCATCGCGCAGCGGCCAGGAGTCGTTTGCCGTGTTGAGCCGTCCTCGATCGTGGTGGGTGACGCAGCGCAAGGGGTAAGGGATGAAGAACAAACCGAACTACAGGCCGCTACTCTTTCCTTCTATCCAGCGCTAGGCATTAAGACCAGGGAGGCACGCGAAGTCCATTTGACCACTCAATCTGTCAAAATCTACAAAGGTATTCGCATATGGCGTGGAAAGGTCAACATGCCGTCTTCCGTGGTTCTACATAACTTGCCTGAGGTAAAGGAACGTCAAGTAACTCTTTCGTCGGAGACTCAAAAGGTCCTCAAGAAAAGAATCCGTGATGCGGCGGTTATGTCAGCCGCCGGACTCTTATGACGGGTCATTTCGGTGCCCATATGGTGCCCAGCCAGTGCCCACTAGCCGTCTTGATCGGTCGTAGTTCCTCACAGTAAAAATCCTCACAACCATCTGTTTTGCATGCTATTTGTAGTAAATCGTAGCCAGTAATGGCAACCGGTATTATTTGTCCGTTTCGCCCTCTCAAGGCTTAAACACGGGTTCGAATCCCGTTGGGACCACCACTCGAACTCGCTCGACGGCTACAGCATTTCTCTGCGGTCTGTGCCCGGGACCATCTACTGCTCGTCATTTCCTGTGCGCATGGGCGACCGGCCTGTGACCTGCACGCGTGCCGCGTATCTTCGCCGTCCGTAATCTTTCAACAACGTTTCGACGTGCAGCCAGAATGGATGTGCGGCGATGGCGCGCCGAATGCGCCGCCGCTTCATTGACGCCTCTAGCGTCGGTTGTGTATAACGGATCCGCTTTTTGCAATTGTCCTTTTTCACGGTGATGGGCCATGGGTGCACGCGAATTTCACGACGGAGCGAAAGACGGCTTAGAAGCGCTGGAGCCGCTCGATCCGGAAAAAGTCGGGTCGTTCAGCGACCTGCTGGTGGCGATGGGAAAGACGGCCTTTGGGGGGCGCCGGCTGGGCGAGGCCTTCGAGGTGCTATCGGCGATGATGGCGGATGCCGACTGCAAGGTCGTGATGACGCTGTCGGGCGCCATGACCATCGCCAAGATGGGCAAGATCATCAGCACCATGATCGACCACGGGATGGTGCACTGTATCGTCTCGACTGGCGCATTGATCGCGCACGGCCTCAGCGAGTCGGTGGGCAAGACCCACTATCGGGTCAAGCCGACCATGTCGGACGAAGAGTTGTTCCAAAAAGGCTACAACCGGGTCTACGATACGTTGGAGATGGAAACCAATCTCAACTACGTAGAGCATGTCGTTTCGCAAACCCTAAAGCGCGTCGATCATGACGCTCCATTGTCGTCTGAAATTCTCACCCGCGAACTGGGCAAGACGCTCGCGGAAGAGTTCGAAGGCGACGGGATTTTGAAGAGCGCGTATCTGAAGAACGTGCCGGTCTATATCCCCGCCTTTACCGACTCGGAAATGGGACTGGATGTCGGGACCTGGGCGATGGGGCGTGCGATCGATCGTGCGCGTTCGCAGACGACGCAAGGCGGAGATGTGGCCGTGTTGCGGGCCATCCATCAATCCAATCCGTCCTTCAACCCGTATCTTGACCTCAATAGTTACGCCGATCAGGTGATGGAGGCCAAAAAGCTGGGTATCTTCACGATCGGCGGCGGCGTGCCGAGAAATTGGGCGCAGCAGGTCGGCCCCTACATCGAAATCGGAAACCTTCGCTTGGGGCTCAACGTCAAGCCGCCGCGCTTCCATTACGGGGTTCGCATTTGCCCGGAGCCGGATTATTGGGGTGGCTTGAGCGGGTGCACGTATCAAGAGGGGATTTCGTGGGGGAAGTTCGTCTCGCCTCGCGAAGGCGGACGGTTCGCCGAGGTCTTAAGCGATGCGACTGTCGTGTGGCCGCTGTTGATGATGGGGCTGTTGGAGCGGCGGCGGGCGCAAGGTCGTCCGCGCACATGAACGGCGTGGGGCTTCGCGCAGCCATCGGCGTGGTTCTCTTGTGCCTCTCGGTGGCACCGGCGGGGGCGGCCCCGAAAGACGGTTCAGCCGAGGCCGATGGCCGGGTGCGGGGCCAGGCCAATGCGCCGGTCACACTCATCGAGTATTCCGACTTTACCTGCGGCTATTGCCTGAAGTTTTTCCGAGAAACCTGGCCGCGAATCCAAGCACGGTATGTCGATACGGGAAAGGTCCGATTCCTCTACCGAGACTATCCCCGCGCCGATCAGGGGCCCGGTGTGGACGCGGCGGTCGCCGCCCGTTGCGCGGGCGCACAAGGCAAGTATTGGGCGATGCACGATCGGCTCTTCGCCGAAGGGGGCCGATTGGATCCAGCAGTGATTACCCGGCATGCGGGGGCGATCGGGCTGAATCAACCGGTCTTCGAGAAATGTTTCAAGGAGAAACGGAATCTTGAGGCGATTTTCGGCGATCGAGAAGAGGCCAATCGCTGGGGGTTTCACGGCACTCCCGGATTTATTCTGATGCGCACGGCGATCGAGCCGACTGAAAAAGAGCCGGCCATCGCCATTCCCGGCGCGTTTCCGTTCGAGATGTTCGCCGAGGAAATCGACCGATTGTTAGCGAACAGTTCGCGGTGACGCGGAGGTCGAGTCTGTAATGCGGTCTGTCCGGTCGACGGAAGACCAGACTGGGTCGGTGACGGAAACATTCGTGCACTAAAACTAGGAGTGAATATGGCGTCCACGCAGTCATTCTGGCCGGTTCCTCAGCGCGAAGGAACGGGGGATTTTTGGGTGTGCATGTCCTGCCTCAATGAAGTGTTTTTCCGGAAAGTTCCGATGCCGGATTGCCCGTCCTGCCACGGTATGTCGACGTACGAAGGATTCACCCTTGATGCCGTGCGTGATTGGGGTACCGAGGAGTTAATCGCCAAAGCCGTAGCGGCGCAGCAGGCCGCCGAGGCTGCCCCGTCCGCCCCTGTGCCGGCCTCGTCTTAGGGAGACTGTTCGTTTGCAGGGACCACGTCCGTTCCTCATCAACGGAAATTGGAAGCAGAGTCCGACGACGGCTCGGGTCGTGAGCCCGTTCACGGGGAATCCGATTGCCGAGGTGTGTCAGGCCGGCGAGACCGACGTCGAAGAGGCCATGGCTTCTTCCGCCGCTGCAGCTCCCGTCATGGGGGCACTGCCGTCCCATGCCCGCTACAACGTGCTTCAGGAGATGGCGGCGCTACTCTATCGCCGTCGGGACGAATTTGCCTCGACCATCACGGCGGAAGCGGGCAAGCCCAGCTCGGATGCCAAGCGGGAAGTCAACCGGGCGATCCAAACGTTCACGATCGCGGCGGAAGAAGCCAAGCGGGTTGCAGGCGAAGTTGTCCCGCTGGATTGGACGCCCAACACCGACTCGTTTCTCGGCCTGGTGCGCCGGTTTCCCATCGGTCCCGTGCTTGGGATCACGCCATTCAATTTTCCGCTGAATCTCGTCGCGCACAAGGTCGCGCCCGCCCTGGCGGCTGGCAACCCCATCTTGATCAAGCCGGCGCCGCAGACCCCGCTCACGGCATTGTTGCTCGGCGAAGTGGCACTGGAGGCCGGTCTGCCTCCAGGCGGACTGAATGTGGTGCCCTGCGACAACGTACAGGCCGAACGGATGGTCGTCGATCCGCGCTTCAAGCTGCTGAGTTTTACCGGCAGCGCGGCGGTCGGATGGATGTTGAAGGCCAAGTGCGGAAAAAAGAAAGTCACGCTCGAACTGGGCGGTAACGCTGGTGTCATCATCGAGCCGGATGCCGATCTGGATCTGGCCGCGCAGCGGTGCGCCGCCGGCGGATTCGGGTATGCGGGCCAGACCTGCATTTCAGTTCAGCGGGTCTTGGTGCATCACTCGGTGGCGGATCTCTTTACCACGAAATTGTTGCTGCAGGTCGCCCGGTTGAAGGCTGGCGATCCGTCCGATGACACGACGGTGGTGGGGCCGCTGATCGATCCGACGGCGACGCAGCGGGTCGAGGCCTGGGTCGAGGAAGCCGTCGCCCAGGGCGCACGTGTGCTACTGGGGGGGAAGCGCCTTGGTACGGTGCTCGAAGCCACCGTCTTGACCAACGTAAAGCCCGACATGAAGGTGTCCTGCCAGGAAGTCTTCGGGCCAGTCGTGACGGTCTCGTCGTATCGGACCTTCGGCGACGCGATTGCCGCGCTAAACCAATCCGACTACGGGCTCCAGGCCGGGGTCTTCACTCAGGACATCAACAAGATATTTCATGCCTTCCGCCATCTGGAAGTGGGCGCGGTCGTGGCGAACGAGATTCCGACGTTTCGTGCCGACCACATGCCCTACGGCGGCGTCAAGGATTCCGGCCTGGGGCGCGAAGGCGTCAAGGCTGCGATCGAAGATATGACGGAGCCGCGTCTGCTCGTGATGAATCTGAAAGAGCCGGCCGGCGGATCGTGAAAAAACCGGCGCGAAGATATTGCGAACCCGCGCCAATCTTGGTACAACAGCGGCCCGGTGCCGCGTAGGAGAGCGCGGTAGCGGCGGGCGCCTAGCCAAGGGAGAAGACGACGATGGTACCTACACATATGTTTCTGACGCGTGGGGTGGGGGTCCACAAGGAGAAGCTCGCTTCGTTCGAGCAGGCGCTGCGGAGCGCGGGCGTCGCCTACTGTAATTTGGTGACGGTGTCGTCGATCCTCCCGCCGAATTGTAAAATCATTCCGCGCAAGCGCGGCGAGAAATTGCTCAATCCTGGCGAGATCACCTTCTGCGTCATGGCCCGCTCCGAGACCAACGAACGCAACCGGCTCGTGTCCGCGTCCATCGGATTGGCAATCCCGACCGATCGGCAAACGTACGGATACTTGTCCGAACACCATGCCCATGGCGAGACCGACGAGGAGACCGGCGAGTACACGGAAGATCTCGCGGCTCAGATGCTGGCTACCACGCTCGGCGTGGAATTCGATCCAAACAGCGCCTGGAAAGAACGTGAGCAGGTGTTCAAAATGGGCGGCAAGATCGTGCGTACTCTGAACATCACGCAATCCGCGATTGGGAAAGCCAATAAGTGGACGACAGTGCTCGCCCTTGCGGTCTTCATTCCATCTGAAAACCTTCCCAAACGGCTTCGCCGCTAACGGGTGTGTCGATCCGCGGCCGGAGATCCCTCTCCGGCTTGTGAGGCAAAGGATCTGTCGTGGCGCTTCCATCGGGGTGGGAAGGGATCGAGGGGAACTTTCTCGGAATCGACGAACCCTGGTGTCATCCCGATCAGGCCGGCGTCTATGTCTTGCCGGCGCCCTACGAACATACCTCCAGCTATATTCTCGGTTCGGATCGTGGCCCCTCCGCCATCATCGAGGCGTCGCATCAAGTCGAATTGTACGATGAGCAACTCGGCTTCGAGTCGTATCGGGAGTGGGGCGGGATCGCAACCGCCACGACGCTCGATCTTGCCGGGCGGGTAGACGGGGACGCGGTCGATGCCATTCAGGCGTTCGTTGCTCCGCACGTCGGGACGGGGCGGTTTCTGGTCACGCTGACGGGCGAACATACCGGCGCGCTCGGCGCGATCCGCGCCCACGCCGCCCGCTACCCCAATCTGTGTGTCGTCCAAATCGACGCCCACGGCGATCTGCGCCACGCTTACGAGGGCAATCCGTTCAGCCATGCCAGCGTCATGGCCCGAGTTGTGGATGACGGCCATTGTCTCGTGCAGGTCGGCATTCGTTCGGTGTGTCCGGAAGAAGTCCAACGGATGAAGTCGACCGACCGCATCGCCCCGTTTTTTGCTGCTTCGATCCTCGACCCCTGTGGACCGTATGAAGGTCGTGCCTCTCGGTGGGTGCCGGACGTGGTGGCGGCGTGCACGGGACCGGTCTACCTGACGTTCGATTGCGACGGATTGGATGCGTCCATCATCCCCGCCCTCGGTACGCCTGAACCTGGCGGCCTCGGATGGTACGACACCTTGCATCTCATCACAGCGTTGGCGAACGGTCCGGGTATCGTGGGGATGGACATCAGCGAGATCGCACCGATCGAGGGGTTTGTCGCCCCGCAATTTTCGATCGCCCGGCTCATATATCGTATCCTCGGTCGCGTCAAAGCCGGCCGCCGTGTCCATTAAGGACTCTGCCGTCATGTCGCGCGATGGTCAGCCTGCGCCGCCCGCTTCCATCCGCATCAATAAATTCTTCACCGAACACGGGATCTGCTCCCGCCGAGAGGCGGATCATCTGATTGAGTCGGGGCGCGTGACGATCAACGGCCGCGTCGCCAAACTGGGCGACCAAGTGAGCCGGGAGGATGTGGTCGCGCATGACGGAACCGTCGTCCCCTGGGGGCAGGCTTTTCTCTATATCAAGTACCACAAACCGGTTGGTGTCACGACAACGAGCGAACCGCACGTCGCGCGCAATATCATCGCGGAGATCGGGCATCCCGAACGGATTTTTCCGATCGGCCGGCTCGACAAAGACTCCTCCGGACTGATTCTACTGACCAACGATGGCAACATCGTGAACGAGATCCTTCGCACTGAGTTCGGCCATGAACGGGAGTATCTGGTCGATGTGGATCATCCATTCGACGACGCATTTCTCTCCCGAATGGCTGCGGGTGTGGTGATTCTCGGCAGTCCAACGAAACCGTGCCGTGTGGAGCGGGTGCGTGCAGCCCGGTTCCGCATCATTCTGACCGAAGGACGGAATCGCCAGATCCGTCGGATGTGCCAAGCGCTGGGGTATCGGGTGACGGCGCTGCACAGAACCCGAATCATGCATATCGGCATTGAGGGGGTGGGCGTCGGAGCGTGGAAAGAGCTGAGTGCAAGCGAGCGGAAGACACTGCTGCAGGCGGTCGGGCGTGAGTGACCCTATGGGATCTGGTTAACGGCAGGGGAGCTGCCGGCCAACTCAGGCGGGGCTGGCGGCAGGTCGATCCCGTACGGTTCGGTCCTCGCGGGCGTGGCGTCCTCCGCCGGTTTTCGGCGCCGACCGAGGAACAGATTCAGCGCGGCGATGAAGAAGCTGCCCCCGACCAGCAACAGGCTGCTGGTCTGAATCGTTTTCGTGCCTTCGTCCCGCATATCTTTCGCCACGTCGGCGACCGTTTCCAACAACCGATCGAGCGCGAGGCTGACCTGAATCATTTTCGGGCCGGCGTTGTCGGAAGCATGTTCCTCGGCCTTGCGTCGTAACGAATCTCGTTCGCCGGAAGACACAACGGTCCATTCCTGCGTCAGGAGCTGCACGGTGGTGCTAGCGGCGGAGAAGTACAGATCGAGACTCCGACGAACCGCCTCGATGTCCTCAGGTTCGCTGCGGCCGCTTCGCGAGACACGTAAGCCGGCGGCGGCATAGCGGTCGATGGCATGCTGGATTTTCGCGCGCTGCGCGGGCAACGACTCGGTGATGCGCTCGAAATCCGCTTTGCTGTCGGCTTCGAGCGCGCGAATGATGGTATTGCGATAGCGCATGACGTCGGCGGAAATATGAGCGAGATCCGCCGCTCCCAGTGTGTATTCGGTGTACATGATCCGCAGGTCCTGGTCGACCTGGCTCAGCGACTGTCCGCTGTACCATCCGAGGCTGGCGATCAGCAGACTGATAACGATCTGCGCGCCGGTCGGTTTCGGAATCGGAAGCCGAGCGAGTATTCCCACGACCGCGTCCTTCCCTAATCGATGATGATGCGTCGGTCCACGTGCGGCGTCAGGTTGGGATCGTTCGAGATAAAGACGACCGACCAGGGCTCGTCCTTCGAACAGAGCCGACGGAGAATGGTCTCCCGCATCGCTGGCTGCAAGTTGTGCATGATCCCGTCGAAAATCAGAATCTGTGGCCGGCCCAGAATTGCGCGCGCCAAGAGCATGCGAAGGATATGGGTCGGCGCCAGCACTCTGCCCGGCGCTCTGACCTGGGTTTTCAGACCTTGGGGCAGGGCGTCGATTTCCTCTTCCAGCTCGGTAAAGCGCAGGGCCCAGCGGACGTCGCTGTAGGGAATATAGGGGCGCCCCAGCACGATGTTTTCTTCGATGGTGCCCTCGAAGAGGGTCAGCTGTGAATCCAGTACGAATCCCCGGCAGCGATTGATGGCCGTATGGTCCAGATGGCGCAGGTCGACGCCGTTGTAGCGGATAACACCGTGGGTCGGCGTTTCAAGGCCGGCGAGTACGCGGGCCAGCGCCGTTTTTGCCACGGTGCTGCTGGCGTAGATCCCGACCTTTTCACCGGGGGTGACTTCCAGATCGAAGTTCTCAAAGATGGGCGCGGCGTTGGGCCGTGCGACGGCCAATTCCCGACAGGTCAGGCGGATGCCGTGGACCGATGGATCGGGCAGGGGAACGGAGAGGGTGGCCGATTCCTGGTCCTTTGGGAGCGAGAAGAATTCGTCGAGTTCGGTCAGTGAGGTCATGAAATAATACACGTGGCCCATGCGCTTCACGACCGAGTCGAAGCTGTTGAGCAGTCCGCTGACCACGACTTCGGCGGCGACCAGTTGACCGATGGTCAGCTGTCCGATGGAGATCAGCCAGCCGGCCGTGGCGATGAGACCGCTGTGGGCGACGGCTTGCCAGCCGACGGAGCCCAGGTACTGCCGTGCCAGAATTCCGAACCGCTCACGGCGGGTGGCCACGTATTGGTCGACCAATTGATCCGACTTTTGTATGAGCAGGGGCTGACTGTCGGTCGCTTTAAAATGCAGCAGGTTATACGAGATTTCCTGCATCCAGTGCAGCGTTTCGTACTTGGCGTGCGAGACGTTGATGGTGGTCCGAAGTCCGCCGTGCGATAAGAGGAAGAAGATGATGTTGAAACCCACCAGCAGAAGCGCGTCGAAGAGCAGGAAGTAGGGATGGTAGAAAACCAGGATGGACATCCCGACGGCGCCACCTACCACGACGTTGATCAGGTCCACGAGCAGCACGGACAGGGCGCGTTGCATGAGGACGGTTTCCAAGAAGTAGTTGGCGTAGCGGGGTTTGAACCCCTGGAATCGCATCTGCGGGAGCTGCTGGGTCATGGCGAGCGTGATGCGGGCGAACACACGCCGCTCGAGCACTTCTACCGCGTAGTATTGCAGGGTTTTGAAGGCACCGACGAAGGTCAGCGCAGTCACCATGATGGCGGCCAGTGTGACGATGGTGATGGGCTGAATGGCGAAGGCAAACGTGTTGACCAGTTCCTGGACTGTCAACGGCACGATCAGCGAGAACAGACCGATGGCGAGCGAATAGGAGAAAATGAGCGCCAATAGCCGTTTTTCCAGGCGAAACAGCAGGCCCAGATGGCTCAGGATGGCCTGAAAGAGGTTCGGCTGCGTTTCAGAATGGCCGTCTGCCATATCGCAGAGTCCCTACGCGGAGCGGTCGATGCGGCATCGATTGACGAGGTGCGAGGTTCCTCGCACACTGTCGCAGCGCTGGATCTGAATCGATGCTGCCACCCTAGCAAATCTTCGCGCGAATTGCCATGTTCTCGCCGAGTTAGTCACGCGCCCGATAGTTGACCGGCACCGCGCTAGGCTGGCTTTTGGCCCAGGCGCCGATGGCCCATTGATACAGGGCGAGGGCTTTTTGATAATCGGCCTTTGCCCGGATGACCTGTATTTCCGAGTCGACGGTATTGCGTTCCCGCAGATTGACGAAAAGGACGCTGGTGGCGCCCAGGCTGAAGCGGAACCGTTCGCCGTCTTCGAGGGTTTTGGCGAGACGCAAGGATTGCACGGCGGCGTCCATGCGCTCTTTCGCCCGTTCGATCGCCGAGAGGGCGTTATCCACGTCGACCACCACCTGCTGCTCCCGGAACTTCTGCATCATCACGAAACGGTCCGCTTTGCCTTGCGCCTCCAGTACCTCGCCGCGGCTTTTCCGTTGCAGCAACGGGACCTTGAGTTCGAGTCCGAACCGATATCCCAGGCCCAGGACGAACTTTTCCGGAGCTCTGGCCGGTGCGGCTTCCGCATCCAAGCTGGGGAGCAGGTTGTTTTTGGCGAGTTCCAGGTCGATATCGTTCAGCTTGGCTTCAATGGTGAGTTCCTTGATTTCCGGCCGCTCGGCTTTGGCCTGAACTTTGTGGGCTTGAACGATATCCGGTGTCGGGGAGAGCGCCTGCGTCGGGAAATCCGGGACCCGTTCGAGCGCCGGGATGCTCGGCGCATTGTGTTCCCAGAGGAACATGGAGAACTTGTACTGTTCTTGCTCGACACCTCGCTGAGCGGCGATGGCGACTTCGCGGCGGCGTTGGACTTCTTGATTGGCTTCGACGACGTCCAACGGTGCGACGGCTCCGGCCTTGGCCCGGCCTTCTACCTGCTTATACCGGTCTTCGGCGACTTTTAGCGCCTTCCGTTGAACCTCGACGTAACGCACCGCGGCGACCCAATCCCAGAACTGCGTGGCGGCGGCCAAGAACAGGTCTTGCCGGGTTTGGGCGATTTTGACGTCGGCGCGGGGATCGGCCAGTTCGGAGCGTTGCAGTTCTGCCTTTTCTGGGTTGACCATCAAGCCTTTGAGGAGCGGGAAGAACCCACCCAGGAGGACCTGCTGATTGCCGTTGCCGAACGACAGATCTGGAATCTTGGCGTCGCCGATCGCCTGCCGAACGCCGGCACTGTACCGAAACCCCATCGGATCTCGGGCTTCGATCAGGGTGTCGTTGAATCCGACCGTCTGCGTGCCTCCCTTATCCTTCGAGATGAACCGTTCGAGTTCCGTATCGTTGATCAACGTCGGTTCGAAGGCGCCTAAGGCCTTTAACATCTTGCCGCGCGCCATGATTTTCTCGGTCCCCGCCCCTTTCAGCAGCGGATGTGAGCGATCGATCCAGGCGTGCACTTCGTCAAGACTGAGCGGGATCGGCGGCAAGCCTTTCACGGCATCGTTTTCGGCGGCCATGAGGTGGTGGGGAGTGGCGGTCAGCCACACACAAAGCAGACTGAGCATCAGGCGCGAGCGGAACGTCATGCTGGCGACTCCTTTCAACGAGTGGGGGCAATTGAACGTGTCTCTGCCGGTTGGCCGGCGTGGACAAAACGATTCCATGCTTGAACGGAAGCCAATGGACAAGCGAGTCGTGGCAGGAGAGCTACTTGGACCCGCGGCCCGCTTTCGGCAAGAGCGTATCAATCAGGCTGGGTGGACGCTCTTGATAATCGGGCGGGAACAGGTTGAACCGCCGCCACAGCTCGTACCAGAGCGGCACGCGGTTGAGAATAACCCATCCCATTACCTTCGTGCCCTGGCGGACATGGTTTTGTTCCGGCCATGGCCGATCGTCGGTATCGGGCACGACCCAAAACCGGAAGTTGCCCTTGCCGTCATCCACTTGATCGATTACTTTGATCACTCCGGTATAGGTGCCGGCCATGACTTCCGGCCAGGCTGGCAGCGGAATTGCCGGGATGCCATAGAACAAAATCTTAACCTTGCGGCCCACATTGAGCAGAGGGGCATCGATCCCGTCGGCTGTCATTTCGATGGCCTTATCGAGGCTCGCGGGCGACAGTTTGACGATTTTGTCGCCTTGGCGAACGGTCTCCCCGGAGCCGGCTTCCGCCATTTTGACAACAGTCCCATCGATGGGGGCCAGCACCCGGCTCGCGACGCGGCGTTGTGTGGCGTTCGACATGCGTAGGGACACATCCGCCAGCTGATCAGCGGCTCGCGCCGCTTCAGCTACCGACGCGTCGCGCGCCGCTTCGGCGTCGAGCAGCCGTTGGAGCACTTCGGCGTTGACCTGATCCCGTCCGAAGCTCAAGGCCTTCATGGCTTGCTCGGCGGCTTTGAGATTCGCCTGCGCCCCCTGTAGGTCCGCTTTGCTGGCAATGGCTGATTGAATCGTCAATTCCAATTCGCGTTGGGACACAAGCCCCTGCTCAGCCAGCTGCTTATGGCGGTCGACGTTGAGTTCCGCCGTGGCGACAGCGATCTTGGCCGATTCGACTTTTTGGGATGCTTCGCGGACCTTGTTTTCCGCCTCCAAGACACGGGCGCCGGCCGAGGGAACGGCGGCCTTTACCAGGTTTTGCATTTCCTTGATGCGTTTGTCGAGTTGTTCGGCGCGTGACAATGCCGCCTGGCGGGTTTGCTCAAGCGCCTGTTTGCGCTGGTCGAGGAACGCCAACAAGTCCGGCGCCATGAAGTTGGGATCGTAATCTTCCAATTCGACGATCAGGTCGCCTTGTTTGACCCGGACGCCTTCGTAGACATGCCATTTCTTGATACGTCCGGTGATCTGCGCCTCAATGTCCTGCGGTCGCTCAAAGGGGGAGTAGGCGGACAACTGGCCGGTCACCGTGATGGTCTGGGTCCAAGGGACGAAAGCGATGATGACGAGGAAGAGCAGTACTAGCCCGACGGCCAGCTTGGACGAGAATCGCAACCGCTCGGGGATCTGGACGGCTTCCCAGGACTGGAGTTTCGTCGAAACGGCCAGATCGTCGACCGCGATTTCACTCAGCCCGGTGTCCTTGGCGATGAGTGAGCGAACTTTGTTTCTCAGTCCTGAACCCAGGCGAGCCACAACTGTGATCTCCTCGGGATGCCGGTCTGGCGATCCGACTCACCACATCATAGAAGAAAGGCGAGGCGGAGGTCAATTTGAAGCGGGGAATCGCGCGCATGCAGTCCGGACAACTGCTCGCCTTGACCCGTCACGGAGGAATCGCTAAGGTGACCATCTCCCTGGCCGTGAGCCAGAGATTGAACCGCGAATACTTTGAGGTAAGGAGTGACGTCTATGGCAGGAGCAGCACGTTCGTCTCGCCGATCCGGCAAGCCCCGTACTCCCTTGATCGGAATCTTGGGCGGAAGCAAGTCGGATTTTCCCATTCTTGAAAAGGCCGGTGCCATTCTGGCGGACTTTGACATCCCCTACGAATTACTGGTGGTCTCCGCGCATCGCACACCCGACCGATTGTTTCAGTATGCCGAAACGGCTCCAGGCCGCGGTATCGAAGTCATCGTCGCGGGTGCCGGCGGAGCGGCTCATCTTCCCGGAATGGTGGCGGCCAAGACGTATCTGCCAGTGATCGGGGTACCAATCCCCACTGAAAATCTTCGGGGATTGGATTCACTGTTGTCCATTGTGCAGATGCCCAAGGGGATTCCGGTCGCGACTGTGGCTATCGGGGGAGCGGAGAACGCCGCCTTGTTGGCGGCGCAGATTCTGGCCGGCCGGTATCCCTGGATTGCCGATCGGGTCAAAGCCTTCCGTCGTAACCAAACGGAAAGCGTTCTGAACTCTCCGGAAGCGCAGGGTACCAGCGTGGGGAACTTGCAGGCCGATCACTCGAGCTCGTCGTCGTGAACGATCGCCTGATCCCACCAGGGGCTTTACTCGGTGTGCTGGGTGGGGGCCAGCTGGGAGCGATGTTTGCGGGTGCGGCACGGCGACTCGGATATCGGGTCGCCGTGTGGGATCCTGATGCTGATGCGCCGGCACATCGCCTCGCGGAGGTGTCCTTCCCGGCTCCTTTTACGGACGAAGGGGCCTATCGCGAGTTCAGCCGACACGTCGCGGCTGTGACGTTGGAGTGGGAGAATATCCCCCCCGATCTGTGCGATCGGTTGTCGGAAGGATGCCCTGTTCGACCGGCGGGCTCGGTCTTGCGGATCATTCAGGATCGCATTGAGCAGAAGCAGTTTCTGCGTACACGTGGGCTCCCAGTCCCATCCTTCCAAGGAATCACCGCTCCGGATCGTCTGCCCGATGCCGTACAGGCGCTAGGCTATCCCGTGATTTGCAAGACGGCGAGGTCGGGGTACGACGGAAAGGGGCAGTGGACCATCAGGCGATCAGAAGAGCTCGCAGATGTCGAAGCGGCCCTTCGCACCATGACACCGCGCGGCGCACGCTGGATTGTCGAATCGAAGGTTCAGTTCGAACAGGAATTGTCGGTTCTCGTGGTGTGCGGGAAGGACGGCGAGCGGCGGGCATATCCGGTGGCGGAAAACCGGCACGAGGCCGGCATTCTTCGTCGGTCCAGCGTCCCGGCACGAATCGAGCCGGCCATCGCGGCTCGGGCTGGGGCGTTAGCGATCCAGGCCGTCGCGGCATTGGAGTCAGCCGGTATGTTCTGCGTGGAGTTGTTCCACTTGAAGGGCGGGACGCTGCTCATCAACGAGATCGCACCGCGTCCGCACAACTCGGGGCACTATACGCTGGAGGCCTGCACCGTGTCGCAATTCGAACAGCAGGTGCGGACATTGTGTGGCTTGCCGTTGGGCGAGGTCCGGCAGGTCTCTCCGGCTTGCATGGTCAACCTGATCGGAGCCGATGTGGAGACCGCAACCGATCCCGTCGCCTGCCGTGAACTCCTGGCGGTGCCAGGCGCGACACTGCACCTCTATGGGAAGCGGACGGTCCGGCCGGGTCGAAAAATGGGGCACGTGACGTTTCTAGCGGACACAATCGCCGAGGCGGAAATGCGTGCCGGTCGATTACTACAACAGCTCGGCGGCACGATTCAGTAGCCGCTTCACGCTAACCGTCTCGTCATCCTCCCGAGCGGTCAGTCGGTTCGACGTTCCAGCCTATGCACTCCTGTCCGGGGCCGTCTCGAAGTCTAACGCCAGGGGTATCGGCGTGAACGTTCCTGAGCAAAAAATGGTACGTCACGTCGTTTAAAGAGTCCCACAAGGGCCATGCCCGCGACGAATCCTCCGATGTGGGCAAAGAAGGCAATGCCTCCGCCTTTCGAGGCGAGTGACAGGCCGCCGCTGTAGAGTTGTCCCAGAAACCAGAGTCCCAGCACGAACACCGCCGGAACGTAGGTGGTCCCAAGAAACGGCGGCGGCATCAATACGAAGACGCGCGCTCTGGGATACAGCAACAGATAGGCACCGAGGATCGCGGAAATGGCGCCGCTCGCTCCGACCATCGGAATGGTCGAGGAGGGGTCGATGGCGGCATGAGTCAACGCGGCCAACAAGCCACCGAACGTATAAAAGAGGGTAAATCGGACGTGCCCCATCGCATCTTCGATATTGTTTCCGAAGATCCATAGATAGAGCATATTCCCCAGAAGATGCATCCATCCTCCGTGGAGGAACATGCTGGTGAGCAGTGTCAGAGTCGAGGGGATTGCGACGACGCCCTCGGGTAACTGGGCATGATGGAAGATGACGGCGGGAATGGCTCCGTATTGGAACACGAACGTTTCGCCCGGTTTGTCGGGAAGCAGGGATTGATAGACGAAGATCAGGATGCAGGCTGCGATGAGGGCGATCGTGACGACCGGGGTGCGTTCGGTGGGGTTGTCGTCGTGCAGCGGCAGCATGGAGGCTGCTAGGGCGTCCGGCGTCGATCGACAATTGGTTTCGGAAGGGCGGGGTTTGCAGGCAACGTGCCGTCCGGATTCAGCGCGACCGAAAAGCCCGCCGCGTGCGTATGCCCCCCGCCTCCGAACGAGGCCGCGATGCTGCCGACGTCGGCGCCGTCTTCGCGGGAACGCATGCTGAAATACCGACGGCCGTCCCGATCGTGCCAGATCAGGCAAAATGGGTGATGCGGCGAGAGCCGTTCGCCGATTTGACTGGTGAGAATGGCGCTCTGCACCGATGGCACGACGAGGCCTTGGAACTCGACCAGCACTGCCTGCGCGGCCAGTTTGCTCACGAGCTCCTGCTCGTACCGGAGAATCGCGCGGCCTTCCTGCTCCAAGTCGGTCTGAGTGAATTGGTTCCACCGTTGGAAGTCGAACGGGTATGAAGCGATGGCGGCATTGATTTCACGACTGCCCGGCAATGCCCAATTCCACAGATCCTTATCCTGAATGTATTGAAGCAACCAGGGTACGTCGGTGCCGTGCGCCCATTCCCATCCCAGTACTGCTCCGGACTTCTTCATGTCGAAGTAGGCGTACGGCAAGCCAGCCAGAGCCTTTTCCGCCGTAATATGATGATCGAGAATCAGCAAGTCTTTCGTGCGTGCGGCCATGTCCTCAAGAATCGGCCGCGCGTAGCTAAAATCCACGATCACGACCCGTTGGTCGTCGAGATCCGGCGGCGGCAGGTTGCCGTGTTTCACAGGAATGAATCGGGCACCGGGAAATTGTTTCCAGATCGCCCATGCGGCACCGAATCCGTCGGCACATTCAGCGTGATAGAGAACCGTGCTGGGGGGCTGATTGAAACGACGGATCTGAGGCGAGTCACTCATGGCGTGCGTCACCATACCATGCCATGGTGGACTGACTAAAGAGGCTGGATGGGGCTGTTGACCGCTTAGATCGCATTCAAGTGGTCGATCAACTGGCGAAGCCGTCCCGCACTGCGGCGGTTGAAGGCGAAGACGAGTCGGGGCAGCCCGATCACTTCGGGTTCGTCCAGCTCCTCGTCCAGCGGTCCGCGCAACTCGAACCGTCCCTCCGACAGCAGGTCGCCGAATCGAGTCTGGAGTAGGTCCACCTGTTCTTGGGGAATCGGTTGGGTCAGCCGCATGGCCAGCTGCCGTCCCACGTACCGGATGGAGTGGTAGCGGCGATAGAACCGCTGAATTTCGTCCACGGCGGCTTCCGCCGAGGTGACGATTTTGAAGAGACTGAGATCTTCTTCGTTGATCAAACGCCGCTTCAGCAACTGAGCGACGATAAACCCGTACCACGCGTCCCAATAGTCGCATCCGGGCGCCTGCAGGCAGACGATCGGTTGGGGATCGCTCTTGCCGGTTTGCGCCAGCGTGAGGATCTCAAATCCTTCATCGTGGGTGCCGAAGCCGCCGGGAAACAGCGCGATCGCGCTCGCTTCCTTTTGGAACATCAGTTTCCGCGTGAAAAAATACTTGAACGTGATCAACTTCGGATCATTTGCGATGGTGGAATTGGCGCCTTGCTCGAACGGGAGCATGATGTTGACGCCGAAGCTGTGTTCCCGCCCCGCACCTTCTTGCGAGGCCCGCATGATGCCGTCCGCTCCACCGGTGATCACCATGAAGCCGGCTTTGACCAACTGGGCGGAGAAGTCCTGTGCCAGACGGTAATTGGGATCGTCGGACGAGGTACGGGCCGATCCGAAAATGCTGACCTTGCGCCGATCCCGATATCCGTGGAAGACCTGAAATGCGTGGCGAAGTTCTTTCACCGCCCGGTTGACGATCTTGAGATCCAGGAGGTCCAGATGGGCGTCGTGTAACTTCAGGAATCCGGTGAGCAATTCCTTCATCAACGCAGCCTGAAGGTCGTCCTCCGGACTTTCGAGCAGCGTGCGGATCTGGGAGAGAATCTCATCGTTCGGGATGACGGGGCGCGGACGATTGGGGGCTGAATTCATGGATCGTTCCTCTCGATGCGGTCAGTGATGAGCGAAAAAATCTTATCAGCCGCACGCGGCGGGGTCAAAGAAGATCGTGATCGCGTCCAGCCTAGGCCAGATCGGTCGATTTCGGTGAGTTCTGAAGGACCCACGCTTTGATGCGGGATTGGTCGGCGGGAGAGAGCCCGGTAAACTGTACGTCCACGGTCGGTGTTCCCTGCTGTCCTGTTGGCCGAGCAGGAGAACGGTCGTAATTGTCCAGGATGGCTCCCTTGACGGTCAGGGGTGTCGCCAGCTCGGGCAGTGAAAAGGCGAGCACGACTTTCGTGCCAGGCAGAAGCAACGTCGGCGTCTGAACCATGGCTCCGACATGGCTGAGTTGCACGATGGTGGCTTGATGCAAGGCTCCCTGGGAGTCCGAGTCCATCACGCTGATGGTGGCCGAAACGCGCGTATGGCATCGCTTGGGGGATAGCACGAGGTCCCGAGCGGTCAAGACTCCCACCGGCTGTTCCTGTTTGGTGACGATGAGGATAGGCGTCCCCGAGGTCATCATGAGGGTGGAGGCCTCATCCACGGCCCGGTCGTATTCGATGAACTGGACTGGGCGTGACATGATGGACCGGACTTCGATGTCGTCGGGTTCGAGTCCCTGTGCCACCACTTTCTTGACAATGTCGGCTGGGGTCATTAAACCAAACCGCGTATCCGAATCCTTCACCAAGAGGCAGGGCATCTGCTCACGTTCCAGCAACGACGCCGCTTCGGTGACAGATACATCACCGGGAATTTGTACGACACCTGGAGTCATCATGTGTGCGACCAAGGTCAGTTTGGGGTTCGGGGTTTTCGGTTGTTGAAAGTCCGGTTGTCCCATCGCTCCGCCAACCTTTAGATTGGTACCGTCGCATGGTTCGGCCGGAGCAACGTATGCCAAGTATAGCAGACCGATCCGGCGAGGCTCGCTCCGGCCAAAGCCTTGTCATTCAACGGTTTACCGGCATACACTATCCACAGATGTCGGCGACGTGAAGAGGGGGTGTGAGGGCTGAGGTGATGCATAGTTTCCAAGAGTTTTCTGCGCGCGTCGACCAGGTTTGCCCGCACGGACTTGGCTTATCGGTCGACGTCTATTCCCCCGACATCGGTAGCTTGCTCGCCAACCTGACACAACGTCAAGTCCTGCCGGCATACCTGGAGGTCTTTCGGGCCACGACTGCGGCCCTGCGCGTGGTCCGCGCCACCACCGCGCTTCCACTGACGTATCATGGAGAAGGATTGTGGGTGACCCAGCCTAAGGCTCCGGAAGATCCGCGCTTTCTGGATGAGGCGCGTCTCATCGCCACAGATCTGGCAGTCCTTCGGAGCCCGTGGTCGAATCACGAGTGTGCGACGAAACAGATCGCCGGGTACTCCTTTGGCACCTATCTCCCCCCGCTCTATACGCCGGCCAGCGCGTCGGTCGTTGCGCGGAATATTCGAGCCGTACAGGCGGTATTCGATGGGTCGAATGCGCAGGGCGGGCCGTTCGGCCCGTTGTTTCTTTTGGAAATGGCGCCATTGACCTACTTCGTCGCGGGAACGGTGCCGATTGCGAGCTATTTTCGGCGAGTTGCCGACGAGGCGCCCTGCGGTTTCGTCTTGGATGTCGGACATCTGTGGACCGTGTACCGCTACACACGGGCTCGACGGACACAAACTTTGCACGCGTTCGTCCGCGAGTTTGTGAATGAGTTCCCGCTGGAGCGGGTAGTCGAAATTCACGTGGCCGGGTTGACCATTCATGAATCGATGAATTCGTCGACTCGATCGGCCTTCAGTGACCCTGCCGGCGAGCTTCCCCTCTGGACTGACGCCCATGCGGCGCCGATCCCGGATGTCTTGTTCGAGATACTCGATCACATACTCGAACAGCCGCGGTTGTGTCATTTAAGAGGACTGGCATTGGAGGTCGATACGAAAGCCATCGATCTCATCGGGGAGGAGTTCACCCGCTTTGTCGACCGGTATCGCAGCGTCGGTATGGGGTCGGCGGGTTCTGCCCCAATCGGACAGGGGCGGGAGCCCGTCGCTCGACATCCCGAAAGCCAGGGGGCTGATGACCGGGGTAAATTAGAGTCGGATCTTGTGAGTGCGTACGATCGATACGGCAAGGTTGTGTCCGGGCGTGCCGAACCGACCACGGACGAATGGACCGGACCGACGGGTTGTGCGGACGGCGTGGCGTGCTATCGGACCACGTATTTGCCGTTCGAAATTTTACATTGGGGTGGCGACGTCGAGGCTATGTTTCCCGATACCTGCCGAGAATTGGTTGCCCGGGAGATCGCGTTGGCGAGCTTCGTGACGTACTGGTTCGATGCCCCCCATCATGCAGCCGGGTCCTACGATTTCTTTGAGATCAAGATCGACCGGTTCCTCGAATTCGTCGACGATGTGGCGCCCGATCTCCGGTCTCTGGCCTATCGCGAAGCCGGCGAGTTACGGGACGCCTATCATGCCGCCAACGAAGGACCGTTGCCTGCCGTGAGTCACCCGTCATGAGCTTCTGGACGACGTTACCACGGCCTATCCTCGGACTCTCCCCCATGGACGGCGTCACGGACGCGACGTTCCGGCGTGTTGTGGCTGCTCATGGGAAGCCGGACGTGACGATGACGGAGTTCACTCATGTGCACGACATCTGTCGGGGACCCGAGTTCTTGTTGAATACGTTTATCTATAGCGAGATGGAACGGCCGATCGTGGCTCAGTTGTACGGCAAGGATCCGGCGCTCTTTTATCAGGCGGTGCATGCCGCGTGTGAACTGGGTTTCGACGGCATTGACGTCAACATGGGGTGTCCCTCGAAGAGTGTCGCTTCGTCGGGATCCGGTGCCGGCTTGATCCGGACCCCCGAATTGGCCTTGGAGATTTTGCGGGAGACGCGGCGCGGGATCGAGGACTGGGCGAACGGGCAGACCCTCGAACAGGTCGGGTTCAAGCCGGCCCGGATCGAGGCGATCCGGGCGCTCAATAACCGTAGACAAGGAGCCGCGCCCGTCACCAGACGGGTCATTCCTCTCTCGGTAAAGACGCGGCTGGGATACGATCGAGTCATCGTCGAGCCCTGGATCGCTGATCTGCTGGAAGCACGCCCGGCGGTCATTTCTCTGCACGGACGGACGTTGCAGCAAATGTATCGGGGTGAAGCGGACTGGTCGGCAATCTCGAAAGCCGCCGAATTGGTCAAAGGGACCAGCACGCTCCTGCTTGGCAACGGCGATGTGCAGAGCTTGTATGATGCCGCTCAGCGCGTGCAGGTCACCGGAGTGGACGGAGTGCTCGTGGGCCGGGCCGTGCTCGGCGCACCGTGGTTCTTTCGCGCCAAAGATCAAGTTCGAAGCCTCACCGCCTCTCCTGCATCGCCCGCGGTTGAAGAGGCGGTGGTGTCGTTAGAGCAGCGATTTGCTGTGATGCTGGGCCATGCTCACCAGTTCCAAGCCGCCTGTGGGCCCGGTCAATTTCACCGGATGCGCAAACATCTGGGCTGGTACTGCAAGGGGTTTCCCCATGCCGCCGCCCTGCGCGCGCGGATGTTTCAAGCTTCGTCAGCGGAGGACGTTGACGCGATGGTGGCTGAGTATCGATCTCGGGTGATCGAAGACAGCCTCTCGTCCGATGAACCCGCGCCTGCCGCGTCGCCGGATGGCTTGGACAGTGTTGTGTCCCGATGCAGTTGATCCTCGCCTCCACCTCGCCCCGCCGCCGGGAGTTGCTCGCCTTGCTCGGAATTCCGTTCGAGGTGCGTGCACCTCGCTTCGAGGAGCAGCCGCGAGTGGGGTTGACGCCACTCCAGCACGTGGAACTCTTCGCGCGCGAAAAGGCCCGATCGGTATCCCGCGATCGACCGTCCGATCTGGTGCTGGGAAGTGATACGGTGATCGAACTCGATGGGGCCATGCTGGGCAAGCCGGCGGATCTGGCCGATGCTCAGGTGATGTTGACGCGTCTCTCGGGGCGTTGCCATCAGGTACACACGGCAGTCGCGG
>JAXLZJ010000023.1:0-73218 GCA_046350995.1 Nitrospira sp. | reverse complement strand
GGAAGGCAAGATGTTCAAGCCGCTCGCCTATACGATCATGCTCGCCTTGCTGCTGTCGCTCGTATTCTCGCTCACCCTATCTCCGGTCCTTTGTTCGCTCCTGCTCAGATGCGGGCATGACGAGGATCCGTGGATCGTCCGCTGGGCCACTCGGCTCTATGCCCCGCTGCTCCGCTGGGCGCTGGGCCACAAACTGATAGTCCTGACCGCGGCATTCGGCGCGCTGGTCGGCAGTGTGGCGTTGTTCCCGTTGCTCGGCAGCGAGTTCATTCCGATTCTGAACGAAGGGGCCGTGGCGCCGCAGACGATTCGCCTGCCCAGCATCTCGCTCCCCGCGTCGATCGAGATCGAGAAGCGCATGCAGCAGGCGATTCTGGAATTCCCCGAAGTCGAATCGGTCGTCTCGAAAATCGGCCGCACCGAACTCGGCAACGATCCGCAGGAGCCGAACGAGAGCGATCCAGTGGTGCGACTGCGGCCATTGGACCAGTGGACTACGGCCCGGACGATGCCGGAGCTGATGCAACAGTTTCGCGAGCGGCTGACCCGCATCCCCGGTGCGACCTTTCTCATCAGCCAGCCGATCCAGCAACGCGTCGACGAATTGATCTCCGGCGTCCGGACAGAAGCGACCGTCAAACTGTTCGGGGAAGATCTGGACGTGTTGCGTGTGAAAGCCGAGGAGATCGCCTCCGCCCTAGCCGCCGTCCGCGGCGTACGTGATATCAAAGTGGAACACCTGTTCGGACAGCCCTACGTCACCATCGATGTCGATCGGAACAAGATCGCCCGGCATGGGATCAACGTGGCGGAAGTCCGTGAGATCATCGGCACCGCCATCGGCGGCGAGGTCGCCACCCGCGTGTACGAAGGTCAGCAGCGCTTCGACCTGATGGTCCGGTTTCCGGAACAGTACCGGGACAGCGTGGACGCCATCAGCAATATTCTCTTGCCCGACGGGACCGGCGCGCTGATTCCGCTGGGGGATCTGGGCACCGTGCGGATGGAGGAAGGTCCCGGTCGGATCAGCCGGGAACGGCTTCAGCGGTATGTCTCCATCGGATTCAATACGCTCGGCCGCGATATCGGCAGCCTAGTGACGGAGGCCCAAGCCAAGATCGCTCGTCAGGTTGCCCTCCCCCCCGGCTACACGATTTCCTGGGGCGGCTCGTTCGAAAATATGGAGCGGGCGATGGCCACGCTGCGCGTCATTGTTCCCATCACAATCGGATTGATTTTTCTGCTGTTGTATTCCGCCTTCGACTCTCTCCGGCAAGCCGCGCTGATCATTCTGAATCTCCCTTTTGCGTTGATCGGCGGCGTCGTGGCGCTGTGGCTGACGGGCGAGTACCTCAGCGTGCCGGCCTCAGTCGGATTCATCAATCTGTTTGGCGTCGCCGTGCTCAACGGCATCGTGCTGGTTTCTTGCATGAACGGCTTGCGGAAGGACGGGATCCCGCTCGACCGGGCCGTGGAATCCGGCGCACTCCTTCGACTGCGCCCGGTTCTGATGACCGCACTGGTTGCGCTGCTCGGATTGATCCCGCTCGCCTTCGCCCATGGCATCGGCTCGGAAGTCCAGCGCCCATTGGCCATCGTCGTGATCGGCGGCCTCGTCAGTTCGACCGCCCTTACCCTCGTCGTACTCCCGGTCCTCTACCGATGGCTCGAATCACCGGTGCCCGTCGGCCAGCCAAAGACATCTCCGAACGACCCCGGGGCTTCGTCCGAACCGGACAAGAGATTTGCCTAGTACCGACCCATCGCTCCCACTGCCAGACTAACGAGACTGACCCGTCGACGAAGCCGCCCGAGTGGCTCACGATTCCCACAGACGGGACCGTATCCTTGCCCTCATGCCGTTGTCGCAAGTGGAGGATGCCGCCGTCACTCCTTCGCATGACTTGCGGACACCGCGAGGAAACCGCCGACCGCTTCAAGCGGATCGGCCGCTCATCTCCTTGTGAGATCGAGACGTTTATTGAATCAGGGCCTCGTTGTTCATCGCTGAATCGACCGGCATAGGCATTGCTTTACATCCCCGTGTCGTGTGCCACCCACATCCGTTCGACCCACCGGCTGCGGACGGCGGAGAAAGGAATCGCCATGTCTGACTTTCATCAAAACGGCGTTGTCACCGTCCTCCATCGCTTGGGGCGACCGAATCTGGAACAACTGGAAGCGGAACTCCAGCGTCATGCCACCGCCAATCCCATCGCCCTCGTGCTGCCGTCCCTCTACTCGGAGTTGCAACGGCCGGCACTCAAGACGATCGTCACGACCTTGACCGCCGTCCCTTATCTGAACGAAATCGTCATATCGCTGGATCGCGCCTCGGCATTGGAGTTTCGACGCGCCAAGGATTTCTTTTCGATCCTCCCGCAACGGGTGCGCGTGATCTGGAACGACGGCGCCCGCATCCAATCACTGCTCAAACTGCTGACCGATCGCGCCATCGATATCGGACTCCCGGGTAAAGGGCGCGGCTGCTGGACGGCCTTCGGCTATCTGCTCGCACGACACCAGAGTAAAGTCATCGCCCTGCACGATTGCGACATTCTGAGCTACGACCGCGCCTACCTCGCCCGACTCTGCTATCCCATCGCGAATCCCAATCTCGGGTACGAGTTCGCCAAGGGCTACTACAGCCGGATCACCGACCGGCTGCACGGGCGGGTCACGCGCCTGTTCATCACGCCGTTACTGAGAAGCCTGCAGCAACTGACCGGACCGCATCCGCTGCTCACCTTCCTGGACAGTTTCCGCTATCCGCTCGCGGGCGAATGCGCGATGGTGAGCGATCTCGCCTGGATCAACCGGGTTCCCGGCGACTGGGGCCTCGAAATCGGCGTGTTGGCCGAGGTGTATCGCAACTGCGCCCTCCGGCGCGTCTGCCAGGTCGACATCGCGGATGCCTATGAGCATAAGCATCAGGATCTGTCCGCAGACAATCCCGACGCCGGCCTCTTGAAGATGTCCGCGGATATCACGAAGGCGCTGTTCCGAAACCTGGCGAGCGACGGCGTGGTGCTCTCCGACAGTCTCCTCAAAACACTCCGCGCCGCGTATCTGCAAGCGGCGCAGGAGGCCATCAGTCGGTATGAGAACGATGCGATGATCAACTCGCTCCGGTTCGACCGACACGAAGAACGCACCGCCGTCGAAGTGTTTTTGCACGGCATGAAGCTGGCCACCGGCAGTTTCCTCGACGATCCGCTGGGGGTCCCCATGATCTCCAACTGGAGCCGGGTGGCGGCGGCCATTCCCGACATCTTCGGTCGCCTGATCGACGCGGTGGAAAGCGATCACGAGTGGGAACCGGCCGACGAACTCGCCCAGACGGCCGGACTCCGAACATAGGACGGGCACCTTCATGGCTATGACGCATAGCACCTCGACTCCTCTCGCGCCCCACACCGACGCCCTGGTCGAACGCCTCGGACGCGCCGATCTGCTCGTCGGTATTCCCAGCTTCAACAACGCCGCCACCATCGGCCACGTCGTGCGGGCGGTGAGCGCCGGGCTGGCCAAATATTTCCCGCACCTGCGCGCCGTCTTGGTCAACGCGGACGGCGGCTCGACGGACGGCACGCCGGACGTTGTCACGCATACGCTGGTCGACCTGGATGTGTTTCTCATCAGCGATCGGGCCGACACCCTGCACCGCATCGTCACGCCCTATCACGGCATTCCGGGAAAGGGCAGCGCGTTCCGCACCATCTTCGAGATTGCCCGACGACTCGACGTCCGAGCCTGCGCCGTGGTCGATTCAGACCTGCGCAGTATCACCCCGGAATGGATGGAACTGCTGCTGCGTCCCATCGTGCAGGAAGGCTTCGATTACGTCGCACCCTATTACCAGCGGCACAAATACGACGGGACCATTACCAACAGCATCGCCTACCCGCTGACGCGGGCTTTGTACGGCGCACGCATCCGCCAGCCGATCGGGGGTGACTTCGGGTTTTCAGGCCGTCTTGCGGCCCACTATGTCGAGAAACACGTGTGGGAATCCGACATCGCCCGATTCGGCATCGATATCTGGATGACAACGGAAGCATTGGCCACCGGAGCCAGGGTCTGCCAGAGTTTTCTCGGCGCCAAGATCCACAATCCGAAGGACCCTGCGGCCGATCTCTCCTCCATGCTGGCGGAAGTCACCGGTGCGCTCTTCGGATTGATGGCGACCCATGCCGAGGCCTGGCGGACAATCCGCAGCTCACAGCCGGTTCCGCTCTTCGGCTTTCAATACGAAACCGGGGTGGAACCGGTCCACGTGAACGTGGACCGTATGCTGGCGATCTTCCATCATGGTTTGCACGAACTCGCCCCGCTCTGGGCGCGCATGCTATCGCCCGATGTCCTGACAAGCATCCACGAGGTCGCCCGGCAAGCTCCCCCTGCGTTCCGCATGCCGGATACCCTGTGGGTGCAGATCGTCTATGACGCCGCCGTCGCCTATCACGCCGGGCGGCTGCCCCAAGATCACCTGCTGAAAGCACTCACCCCGTTGTACCTGGGCCGGACCGCCTCGTTCGTGCTGGCCACCCAGGGCCTCACCACCGGTGAGGCGGAGCATCACATCGAAGCCCTCTGCCGAGTCTTCGAAAACGAGAAAGATGCGCTCGTGTCGCGCTGGCCCATCCCTGAGCCGGCTTCTGACGCGCGGCGGTGAGGAGGCATCATGACTACTACCTGGACACAAACCTTGTTCGAACCGGTCGCCGTCTTGGGCCGGGAACTCTTCGCGATTCTGCCGAATCTGTTGGCCACCTCAATCCTATTGGTGGTCGGGCTCACGCTGGCCTGGGTAGCCGGCCACGCGCTCGAGCGGTTTCTTCGGGCCGTCGGGGTCGACCGGGCCTGCGATCGGCTCGGCCTCACGGCGTCGCTCCTGCGCGGCGGGGTCAAATCCGATCCCTCCCACTTGATCGGACGCGCCGTGCATTGGTTCATCGTCTTGTTTGCAGCGATGGCATCGCTGGAGGCGTTGCACGTCGAGTCGGTCCGCCAAGTAACCCACGCGACACTGGCGTACCTCCCACACCTCCTCGTCGCCGCGGTCATCGGCATCGCCGGATATCTGCTCTCCAACTTCGTCGGACAGGCAGTCCTGATCGCCGCCGTCAACGCGGGCCTGCCGCCCGCCCGCCTGATCGCGACCGGCGCACGCTGGGCCGTACAGGTGATCGCCGCCGCCATGGCCTTGGAGCAGCTCGGCATCGCTCAGCATATCGTTGCGTTGGGATTCGGCATCACGCTGGGGGGAGTAGTGCTGGCCGCCGCGCTGGCATTCGGTCTGGGCGGGAAGGATCTTGCCCGCTCATTTTTGGAACGTCGATTCGCCCCGCCCCCACGGACTACGGCAATAGACGACGTGCATCACCATTGAGGGTCTCATGATTCCTCGGTATCTGGTTTTCACCGATCTGGACGGCTGTCTGCTCGACAGGCACACCTATTCCTTCGAAGCCGCCCGTCCCGCGCTGGAGCAACTGGCAGCCCACGACATGCCCATCGTGCTGGTCTCAAGTAAGACGCGCGCGGAAATCGAACCGCTTCGCCAACGGTTGAATCACCAGGGCCCCTTTATCGTTGAGAACGGCGGCGCCGTATTTGTGCCGGCGGGGACCTTCGAGTTTCCCTTGGAACGAGGAAGGCGGCGATCGGCCTATCAGGTCATCGAATTCGGCACGCCCTATGCCATGCTGCGCGACGTGCTGAAACAAATCGAGGATGCCGTCGATACTCCGTTGACGGGATTCGGCGATCTCTCCATCGACGCAATCATGCAGCTGACCGGTCTCACTCGGGACGCCGCGTTACGGGCGAAGCTGCGCGAATACGACGAACCCTTCCTGATCCACGGACCGAGCTCCATCGTAGAAGAGGTGTGTCGGCAAATCGTCGTGCGGGGACTCCAATGGACCAGGGGGGGCCGGTTTTTTCACCTGACCGGGCTGAACGACAAGGGCCAGGCGGCACGGAAACTGTTGCAGTGCTATCGGCGGCACTGGCGGATAGAAGACGCGTCCTGGGAAGTCGAAACGGTGGGGGTCGGCGACAGTCTCAACGACCTGCCGTTGCTGCTGGCGGTCGATCATCCAGTGCTGGTCCAAAAGCCGGACGGCAGCTATGACGCCGACGTGCAAGTCCCGGGACTCAGTTACGCATCTGGCGTCGGTCCCGCCGGGTGGAACGACGCGATCCTGCACCTCTTGTCACACGCAGCATGACAGCCGACTGCCGGACCAAGCTCACGTCAGACGCCGCTATTTCTTGCCTGAAAACACGGTCGCATCACAGGACAGGTACTTGATCTGTTTGATCGGCAGGAGAATCATCTCCTTCGGCGACTCCAGATACACAAACTCCTGATCCTCAGACAATCGATGGCTGATCGCGTCTTTGACGAACAACTCCTGGTTGTCCACAAACACCACCTTCACCCAGTATTGCACAGTTCGACTCCTTCCCTTAGGACAGGCCGATGACGCCCACCAATCTCACCCGCCATGACGACCGGCGATTATACGAACCGGGCCGTTAGGCTGGCAACTTGCCAGCTCGCGGTCCCTTCAGTACAGTGAGCGGGATGTTTGTCCCGCTCAAGGAGTTTGAGATGGCGCCTCAATTCCGACTCATGCTGGTATTGTGCCTGCTTTCACTCGATCTCGTCGTCATACCCGAGACAACCCCCGCCCAAGTCCGTGGTGACGAGGCCGAATTGGGACGACTTCAGGCCAAAGCGGAGGACGCGATCGCGAACGATGATCCGGACGGCGGGGCCATGATGATGGGACGAGCCGCCCTGCTTTCCGCACAGATGGGCAAGCGACAGGAAGGGTGGCAGGCACTCTTCTTCAAAGGGCAGGAAGCGCTGTTCCGCTCGCAGGAACATACCTATCGAGCGATGGCGCTGTTTCGACGGGCCGGTGGGCAGCTGCCAGCCTCATCCGGCGTCTGCGGCAGCCTCGCGCTGGCGCACACCAGCCTCGGACACGTCGCCGAGGTTCCAGCTCCCGTCCAGACCGATCAGCGCGGAATGGAATCGGCGCAACGACTCCACGACTCCGCTGATCACTGGCGCACGGTGATCGAAGCTATGATCGCCGAGTACCAGTGCCGCTGACTGAGCCGCCCGTGCGGCGCCCTAGTCTTCCTCGGGATTGATGATGTGCAGCCCGGCCGTCTTGGACGCCGCGAGTAGCTGCGTGTCGGCGCTGACCACCGTCAGGCGCAACGGCTTCAGTTCCAACGCCAGCGCCAAGTGCATGACTTGCGCGGCCCGTAGAAACGGATACTCCAATACCAGTTCCTTCGTCGCCAGATACGTGTCCATCGTCGGCGCAATGAACTGATATAACCCGGCATTCGATTCGATTTCGAACTTATGCAGGACCGAGTAGCAATCGTCCCGGGTGATTTCCCCTTGCTGCGCCCGGTTGGCGAGCGTGGCGTAGAAATCGGTGACGGTCCAGGTCGGTAGAATCGCCACCTTCCCCCGCTTGACCATCAATTTATTGACGACCCTGGTCCCCCGCTCCATGCTGTACCGTTTCACCAACGCCGATGAATCGAAATAGTAGTACGGCATCCCGTCACACCCTCCCCTTCAAGATCACCGCGGCCAGCGGCCCCTGGAGTTTCGAGAGCCGATCCTGGAGTTCATCGAGTGGCACTTCCTCATAGCCCTGCTTCCGCATGGTTTCAGCCAGGTTCCCCCGATTGAACGATGCCGTGTCGTCCCGTAACCGTTCTCCCAACCGCCGCTTGGCCAGCCGACTGGAAAGCTTCTTGCCCGGCTTGGTCAATCCGCGGCCACGACTCTTCGGCGCGCGACTGATGGTTTTCCCCGTAGACTGTGTCACAGCAGCAATTCCCTCCTCATTAGAATGGGCGTGGACTTGATGTTGCCGGCTTTGCCGGCGCCTGATCGCGAGGACACCCGGCCGGTGGAGCGGAATGGACGGGTAACGACGCCTCTCCAAATACATGAGATGCGATGGCTTTGGCAAGGTCCGAAGAAAATTCTTGCTGAATCACCCGTAGGGCTTTCGCAGTCGCCTCGCGATCCGAGAGGTGCCCCTCTTTGCCGCCGCGCGACACGGCCCCCACGACCCGCTGCGATCCGACCTCCACAACGTCGAAATCGCTGCACCAGCGGACATACCTGAACTGGGGATCGTGCACGTCGATCGGAAACACCCGCACCGTCCCACGGACCAGGAGTTCCGGCGACGATCCTTCACCGCCGGCGGGTGACCTCACGACATGCAGACCTTCACGGATCAATCCCTCCATGAGGGACCGTTGGACCGGCTCCGCGTGATCACCTTCAACGCTGACAGCGATCACCAAATGACTCGCCAAAAACTGGTCCAATTCGTTCGTCAATTCGTTTACTCGATAGGCCGCCGGCGTTCCTTGTCCGGATGATCGGACGACCCGCAGGTCCGCGTTGTAGGCCTCCCGCATCACCAGATTTCTGGCCGCCCGTCGGAGATCGCGGACCTTCGTGAGCTTATCCATCGTTTGCCGGGATTCGGCCACATCGGTGTCGATCACTCGGTCGAGTTCCCTCATTTTGTCCATCAACGCCGTTTCGCCCTGCCCACGGTGCATGCCAGCCAACGCATAATGGGTTCCGTGGCGGGTATCGTACCAGGTATCGAGAATCTTAACGTTCTCGAGCACCTTGTCGGTCGACACATTCGTGACCTGATCCAAAGTCAACCGTCGCTCGGTATTGGTTGTCCCATGATTTTCAACGACCAGGTACGACTCCCAATCCTTGGCCTGCGCCGCCACCTCGGCTTTGAATATTCTGGCTACTGCGGCATAGGCTTGATCGGCCGCGGCGCTTTTGCTGGACGCCTGCCCCTCTCCCAGTAAATACGTCATGGGAGAAAACTCCCGGCTCGTGCCATCTACCCAGTCCGGTTTAGATGCGCCGCCGAACCATGCACAACCCGACACACTCAACAGTGTGGCGAGTACCACTGCGCACCATGAACGACCTCGTAGAAACCTTGCGGCATTCTCCGTCATTGAATCACCCGCTGGATAAGCACAGTGGTTTGTCCCGGAGTCAGCGTCAGGGTCCGCCCGCCTTCTACGGTAGTCTGTTCCGCGCGCCCCACCGGATGCACCGCCACGCGATACTGGCCTGGTGTCACCCAGGCACGGGCGATATGAATTTCGTCCGGCAAGGTCTGCCAGCTACGCTTGTCGGCCTCTTCGGATGCAATGGCCAACCCTTTGGTGAGAAGCCCGACGATGAGCCCCACCCAGGGCGCTGCGTCTTTACCCGCCGCCTGCTGAGCCCCGCGCGTAGCCCCCTCCGCCATGGCAAATTTCACGGCGGCACGGGCTAATGCTTTGACCGTAATGGCCGGCAGACGGTCGGACAAGCTTTTTTCCGCCAACGCCGTGATATTTTGCCCAAGTTCAGACCGGACGACGGTCCGCTGGCCGCCCTCGTCGACGAGAATCACCTGTTCCGCGGAGACTTGAGTCTTCTGCGCCACTAAGCGCGGCAACGCCACGCGCACCACATGCCCGTTCAACCCGTACAACACACTGTCGGCCGCTCGATTCTGATGCCGCGCCGATTGATTGAATCCACGGTTCAACAACACGAGTTGCAGCGCGTCCAGACTGATCGGCAGATCCAGATACCGGTCTTCTTTCCTGGGAGCACGTCCATTATAGCTAATCAACACCACCTGAGCGAGAGTCGCCTGGGCCGATGCGGACTGCCACGCAGTGTCGGGAAACAGCCGGCGGTACTCGTCAAATTCATTCGTCAGATGCAGGGCCTCGGCAGTTCGAAGCAAATCGGCACGTAATTGGGCCGGCACCGGTGTGCGCGCCCATCCGCGTATCGTCTCGTACACCTCGTAAGCCTTGCGGTAGGCGATGAATGCATTGTTCATGTCCCCGGTCGCTTCATACAGAATGCCGGTCAAATAACGCGCGAACCCGTCTTCGAAGTACGTATTCTTGTCTTTCGCCTTGTCGGAAAGGACGTTCAATCGATGGTCGATTCGCCGGGCCTCCACTAACGATTCATGGAGCTGCCCCTGGACCGCATAGTTCAACGCCTTGACGACGTTGATCATCACGTGCTCGTAGGCATCGCCTTCGTAAGGCAATGCATTGTCGTTGGTCAGAAAGGCCGCGGTTTCTGAACGAACGGTCCGAGTGTACAGCCGCTCGACTTCATCTTCGGCTTGTTCGAGGACTGCGCTGCTTTGCTGATACTCGCCGGCCAGCTGGAGCGTCATCCCCCGGTCCATCGCATATAAGAGCCGGCTCTTGCTGCCATAGGACTTTTCGGCCTGCTGCACGATGGCATCCGCTTGCTTGGCGTCACCGACGGCGAGACTTTGTTCGATGAGGAGGTAACGGTTGACGGAGGGACCGCAGCCGGTCAGCAAGAACACTCCGGCCAGAACAAAAACACGAAGGAGCGACGAAGCTAGGCTCCACCGCCCTACACCGACGTGGGCAAAGCGTGACAGGAAGGGGCTCAACTGCGTACGCGGAGCCTAGAAAATAGTCCGTTTCTTTTCGATGACTTTCTTGATCTTCTTCTGCCCGTACCACACCTTTGCGTTGCTCTCGAGGTCGACCATTTGAAGATCAACCTGATAGAACACCGCCTTGGTTCCCTCGGCCTCGTCGAGGATCGTCGAAATCGTGCCCTTCATCATGTAGTCGGCACCGATTTCTTTCCCCGGAGCCTTTTGCGTATCTTCGCGCGCGTACATCGCCTGTTCTTTCCGTTCGGTACGAAGTTCGTCCCGCTCGGTTTTTCCGGCCACGAAGGTAACTTTTTGCGAATTGGTCAGTTCCCGCTCGAGATCCGTCACGAAGGTCTGAATGCTGATGTGCTCGTGGCTGTTGTTCAGTATCGTCCCGACCACCACGACCGGCTGGCGATTCTTGCTCTGCGTGAAATTCCCCAACCAGGGATAGCCCAGAGCCTCCTTCACCATAGTTTCGGCAACCATGCGGGAATCGGTGTCGTTCCAGCGTCCGCTCAGATCCGTCACCACGCCTGCATCGACCCGGGTCACTTTCGTTTCGTGCCCGCACCCGGACAGACTCAAGAGCGCCGCGACCACAAAACTAAACGAACCTGCTCGCATCCGCATCACACATCCCCTCCAGATGAAGACTCCCGGTTTTGCGGCCATCACACGGTACTCAACGCGCCATGCGCTTGTCTTCTTCCTTCTCAAGCCGCTCAAACAATTTGTCAGCGTTCTTGCGGACGAAGTCGCGGACCTGCGCATTGAGTTCTTTGGCTTGCTCGAGGTTATTCTTCATCTCTTCGAGGTTGAGTTTGGTGAGCACGTAGTAGGTATTCGTCTTGTCGTCTTTATAGCGATCGATCGGCCGTACGCCGCTCAGCGTCGCCGTCGTTACAGTCTTGATCGCACGCTCCACGTTCTGCTCTTCCGTATTGCGCGTGAAGTCGCCCGCGGTCGTCGAAGCCGCGTAATCGCGCATCAGGTAACCAGTGTACGTCTCGAATGTTTTAGCGATCTCGGCGCGCGCACGATTCTCTGCCGTATCCCACGCAAGCGGTTCATTCCGCACGCCGGTCACCGATCCCACCCCGTAGAACGCCTTGCTGTCCTTCTCATTGAAGGCTCCGGAGCCCTTCTGGACCCACTTCGGGGGACCGCCACACGCAGCCAATCCAATCAACAGAACAAGGGCAAGCCCGCTGCCGGCCACCTGTGTAAACCGTGTCTGCGATGTAGCCATCTGATCCTCCTTCGTAACGACAAATGGTGACTCTCGGCACGTGAACGCGTCGAGAAATCGCGTGAATTCATGCTAACATGCGACTTTAGTTCAGTCAACGCAACGGCTCGACTCCGGTTGACAGGTGTCATTCACACACCTATCTCTCCACCTTGTAGCGGGACGTTTTTACCAGGAGGACTTCGCGTGGCAGACGTTCAGATCGAAGACGGTATCATCAAAATCGCCAGCCTTGACATTCAGGACCCGAAAGCCGCCGCAGTCTTGGCGGAATATCCGCAAGTCCGTTGGGCAGAGATCACAAGACGGGCGCTGAAGATCGGCTTGGGCTATCTCAAGGGAGGCGGAAAAGACTAGCGCTTGGACGCGGCATCCGCCTGAGCAACCGCGGTCCTGGCTCTGGAATGACTGCCGCCCAACTCCAGATAGCGGCGAAACGCGTCGACGGATTTCGTCTGATCACCGAGATGATCGGCATAGAGAGCGCCGAGAGAAAAGTAGACGTCCTGATAGCCGGCATTGATCTTCAGCGCTTGCAGAAAAGCCTTCTCGGCTTCCGCATACGCCCCCTTCTTCTCCTGGATCAACCCAAGCGTGTAGTGGGAGTCCGGATTGGCCGGGGCATGCTGGACAGCGAGTTGCCCCGCCGCGAATGCTTCCTCAAGATTTGGCAGAATATCCAACCGCAGATAACTCTTTAGCACATAGGAATCCCCGAACGCCGGATCCAATTCGATGGCTCGATTCAACCGCTCCAGTGCCTCCTCCGCGCTTTTTCCTTCTTGCAGTAGACCGAAGGCCCGCTCGTATTGCGCCTTCGCCGCTTGCTGACGCTCTGCCGGAGTCTGCGGACCGGCACCGAGCACGAACGCCGCCTTGCGGCCTTCGACCAGAATGGTATCTCCGTCGCCATCGAGCCGAGCCGCTATCGGATGCTGCTGCCCCTGCGTGACGTTGCTCACTTCGGTCTGCAGATAGGCGCCTAATTCCGACCCCATCAACCAACCGTTCTTGTTCGCATCCGCGGCACCCTGCAAACCGGCCAGCAGGACTTTCACGAAGAGACTGCGGTCGCCTTCCCGCTTCGAGGTCTCACCCTTATCCCCCGCCGTGATCACCTGCACCGTGCGGCGCTCAGTTTCCTCCTCCGGGGACAAGCGGCCTTCCAGCGAAAGTTGCTGCGGCGCGGTGGTTTCCCACCCACGGACAGCCGCGTCAAGAATCAACATCGTGTGTTTGGATGCCGAACGGCGGGTGAAATCTTTCAGTTGATCGAACGTAATGGACTTGGCCACGTTATTGACATGCGCATCAGAGGGAACCAGATAGCCAAGCTCCTTGCCCTCGGCGTCTTGCGTGATGCCGGCGTGCCCCACGTAAAACAGCACTAACCGGTCCATACGGCCTACTTTCCTTGGCAACAGATCGTTCAATACCTGGTGCAGGCGACGGGCCGTTGCGTCTTTGTCGTACAACTCGATGACTTCGTCAAACCCAAGCTGACGAAAGGCCTGCGCAACCGTCTTGGCATCCTCGATCGCCCCGGGAATCGGTGGAGCCAGGAGATAGTGCTCGATCCCGATAACGACCGCCCACGATTTGTAATACAGCCCCTCCGGCTTACCCACTTGAGCCAGGACCGTCTGGGCTCCGCCCATAATCGGTGAAAGGATCACTGTGGCGATCAAAAGAGTCCTGAACAGACGCCGCAGGGAAACGCTGAAAACATGTCGAGAGAAGATTGGCATGGCCGGCTCCGAGTCAGCCTACCCCTGTGCCGACGCGAGTGTCAAGAAATGGCCCTTGCGCCAAAGCTGTCGATCCAACCGAATGTTGCCCCATTAAGCCCGTACAAATGTATGGTTGCAGGGACCCGTTCCTTTCTCCATAATTGGCCGCAGTGTTTGCGATTCGCTGCTATTGAGGAGGGATGTAACCCATGGGCGAGAAAATCGAAACGCTGTTGAAAGAGAGCCGGACTTATCACCCAACCGCCAAAACCAAGGCCGCCGCCTATATCAAGGATTACGAAGCCGAATACAAAAAATCGATCGCCGACCCAGAGGGGTTCTGGGGCGGCGTCGCCAAGGAACTAGAGTGGTTTCAGCCCTGGAAGAAAGTCTTGGAATGGAACTATCCGCTGGCCAAATGGTTCGTCGGTGCAACCTGTAATATTTCGCACAACTGCCTCGATCGCCACGTCAAAAACGGACGAAAAAACAAGGCCGCCATTATTTGGGTCGGTGAAAACGATACCGAACGGGTCTTCACATACGGGCAACTGCTCCGCCAGGTGAATCGATGCGCGAATGCTTTGAAGAAGCTGGGACTCAAAAAAGGCGATCGGGTAACCATCTACCTTCCCAAGATCCCGGAGCAGATCGTTGCGATGTTGGCATGCGCCCGCATCGGTGCGATTCACAGCGTCGTCTATTCCGGATTCAGCGCACCGGCCCTGGCCAGCCGTATTCATGACGCCGAGGCGCACCTCGTCATTACCGCCGACGTCGGCTACGACCGCGGCAAAATGATTCCGCTCAAGCCGGTCGTCGATGAGGCCCTCAAAACCTGTCCGACGGTCGAACGCGTGGTCGTCGTGCGCCGCCAGAAGCCTGAAATTACCCTGGCCGGCCCCAAGGAAGTCGACTGGCACGAATGGCTCAAGGGTGAGTCCACCGAATGCGACCCGGTGCCCCTGGACGCCGAGGAGCCACTCTACATCCTCTATACATCCGGCACCACCGGCAAACCCAAGGGAGTCGTTCACGTCCACGGCGGTTACATGGTCGGGACCTACATCACCTCGAAGTACGTGTTCGATCTCAAAGAAGACGATGTGTATTTCTGCGTCGCCGACCCCGGCTGGGTGACCGGCCATAGCTACATCGTGTACGGCCCACTCCTGAACGGCGCGACGATTCTGACGGCAGAAGGCAAGCCGGACTATCCGACTCCCGGACGCTGGTGGGACTTGATCGAACGCTATGGTGTATCGATTTTTTATACGACTCCGACCGCGATCCGCTTGTTGATGCGCTACGGCGAAGACTGGCCGAAGAAGTACGACCTCTCAACCCTTCGTATCCTCGGCAGCGTCGGAGAACCCATCAACCCGGAAGCCTGGGAATGGTTTCATCGGGTCACTGGCGGCGATAAGCCGATCATGGATACCTGGTGGCAGACCGAAACCGGGGCAATCCTCATTACCCCACTCCCGACCGTCCCACTCAAACCGGGCTCGGCAACGCGCCCGTTCCTGGGCATCGAAGCCGACGTTGTCGATCGCGAGGGCAACAGTCTACCCGCAAACGCCGGAGGGTTTGCCGTCATCAAGAAGCCCTGGCCCTCGATGATGCGAACGATCTACAAGGACCCCGAGCGCTACAAGACGTATTGGACGACCATTCCTAATTGCTACACCGCCGGCGACGTGTGCCATAAGGACGAAGACGGCTACATGTG
Source organism: Nitrospira sp. (assembly GCA_046350995.1). Taxonomy (GTDB): domain Bacteria; phylum Nitrospirota; class Nitrospiria; order Nitrospirales; family Nitrospiraceae; genus Nitrospira_D. Next base: position 57,975 of record JAXLZJ010000023.1, on the reverse strand, counting down.
GTTCATGGGACGGGCCGACGACGTCATCAAAGTGGCGGGCAACCGATTGGGCACCGCCGAAGTCGAAAGCGCGCTCGTGAGTCATCATGCCGTCGCCGAAGCCGCCGTCATCGGCAAGCCGCACAAGACAGTCGGTGAATCGATCAAGGCCTTCATCATCCTGAAGCAAGGGGAACAGGAAACTCCGGAACTGATCCAATCGATCAAGGACCAGGTCATGAAGGAACTGGGGAAAATCGGAGTACCGTCGGAAATCGACATCGTCCAATCCCTCCCCAAAACGCGGTCAGGCAAAATCATGCGCCGCGTTCTCAAGGCTAAGGAATTGGGGCAGGATCCTGGCGATATTTCGACGATCGAAGAATAGTTCCCACTTGTCCCGTGACCGACGCAGGTCGCCTACACGCCAGAGGCAGCCACTGCCGTCAACGCTGTGGAGCGACTCGGAAGGCAGGAAGCGTTGCTTCCGCTTCCCATGACACTTCGACGACCTTGCCAAAGCGCACGCGCGGAGCCCGCAAGCACAATGTATTCCTCATCACTCCAGATGGGGTACCGCTAAACTCACCCTCCAGCTAACCACACAAACCACGCAAGTATTTCCCCGTTCCTTCTTGAGCAACCATTCGGAAAATTGTCGCTCTCTCTCTCGTACATTTGATCCTCAAGAGCAGGAAGCAGGCCACGCTAACCCCTCGTAGAAACGCATCGGCATCGCCTTTGCTCAAAGCAGGCCGCGAAATTCGTGTCCCCCGCCCACGGATCCCTGAAAGGCTAGGGAATCGGCGGGATCGAGCAACACAAAGGAGGGGTTACTGTGATGCACTCGCATGGTTCCACAACAATCTCACGTTCTGTGATAAGAACCGGTCGCACAAAAAGATCCTACCGCCACACAGTCTTCGCAGCGTGTGTGGCCATCGGATTCTCGATGGCGCCCGCCTTTGGTTGGGCCGTAGATGCTCAGACCAAGGGCAAGACGACCAACCATCATCTAATCGATCACCAGCGCATCCAGCAGCTCAAGGAGCGGGTCGCCGAGTTGAAACACCACCACAACGGAAACGGCGCCAGCGCTGCGACCCTTGAGTCGCTGCAAGCGAAGATCACTGCACTGGAGACCAGCGTCAATACACTGCTGAACGCCAATTCCACAATGCTCACGACTTTGCAATCCACTCAGGGGCAACTTGCAACCCTGCAGGCGAAGGTAGCCGTGCTTGAATCCCAGCCATCTGGCAGCGGAGGGATCCCTGGGCTGGAACGATACGTGACCATCGACCCCAACACTATTAACGGTATAAAGGGGCCTCATCTCCTGATCACGGGCGTCAACGTCCACATCCGGAGCGGCTCTCAGGCAACCGATGACGGCGGCACGCCACGCGGCCTGGGCAATCTCATCATCGGATACAACGAGAGCGACCCCGATTTTCTAGCACCACGAACTGGCTCCCATAACCTCGTGCTAGGTCAGGGGAACGGATTCAGCTCAGTCGGTGGTGCCGTCTTAGGCCATCAAAACCGAATTACAGGCAAGTTTGCTTCGATTCTTGGCGGTGAACAGAACACAGCTAGCGGCTTGGCCGCCAGCGTTCTTGGGGGAACACTGGGAACGGCTAGTGGCTATACCTCCACGGTACTCGGCGGAATCCGTAATTCCGCATTGGAACAATTCACCCTAGCACCGGTTTATCAACTACTCGGCAACTAGCCCTAAACCATGGCCGGGCTCTCAACAGCGAGAGCCCGGTTCATGCCGCCTCTGCTCAATACCGATTGGGGCTCACGAAACAGCGGGCCGAAGCGTATCAGTAAAGGAATCCCCCCCGCCAGCCGACCGTCAGCCAACAAGCAACTGTCAGCCGTTCAGATCAATCCCCGTCTCTGGAGATAGTCTTTGTCGATGATTGGAGTGCCAGTCGGAAGCTGGCTACGCTCTTGAAGCAGCCGTTCCACGTACTTTCCGATGAGGTCGGATTCGAGGTTGACACAGTCGTTGACCTGCTTAAGACCTAAGGTCGTAACCTTCGCTGTATGAGGAATAATGGCGACGGAGAAACCGTGACCCGTGACATCATTAATAGTCAAACTGATCCCATCCACGGTGATCGAGCCCTTCACAATGCAATACTTGAGGATGTCCGGCGGGGCTTCGATCGTAAAGAAAATCGCATTTCCTTCCTGATGTCGGCTGCGAATCGTACCGACACCGTCGACATGCCCGGCGACCAGATGCCCTCCGATCCGCTCATTTACTTTCATCGCGCGCTCCAAATTCACTGGCGCGCCCACAGCCAATTGTCCGAGCGTCGTGACCGACAGCGTTTCTGGTGAAACCTCCACTACAAAATCACGTTCTCCCCGGGTCACGACGGTCAGGCAAGTTCCGTTGACACTGACACTGTCGCCGATTTTCAAATCGCCCATAATGACGGAAGCCAATAGCGCCATCCGAGTCCCGGCCAACGTCCGTTCCACCGTGGTGACAGCTCCCATCTCTTCTACAATACCGGTGAACATCAGTCCTTCCTCAAAATGATCTGCTTGACGACATAGACAAAGACAACCAGCAACACGATCACACCGATCGTGGCTATGATTGCAATCAACAGATCTTCCGTAGAACGTCCATCCATCGCGGCGCCATTATAACATCGGTCTATTTATTCCTCATCGTCAGCCAAAACGACGCGGCTGCGAGAAGCTGTAGGCCGGCGATAATCGTAAAGGCACTTCCATAACTCATCCGTTCGATCAGCACACCGGCCAGCAACGGCCCACTGGCATGACCGATGTCCATAATGGTCCCCTGCATACCCATCCCCGCCCCCAATGTCTTGAATTCCGAGCTGTCCGCGACCAGCGCGGAAGAGGAGGACGACACGACCGCCTCTCCGAATCCAAATCCAGCTGACAGCAGCAACAGTACCGGAAACGACACCACATGCGGTATATAGACAAACGTCATCGCACAGATGACCAACCCGATCATGATGAGCGGCTGTCGGCCGATGCGATCGGATACTCGGCCCATGATGGGTTTCGAAAAGAACGACGTGAACGACTGGACGGTAAACAACAGCCCGACCTCACTCAGGTTCAGACCAACCGCTACACCGTAGAGCGGAAGAAACGCCATCAAGGCCCCGTTTGCGATCATCTTTGCGGCATCGGTCGTGCTCGTGATCAGCACCTTGCGATTGCGGGCCACGACGACGAACCCTTTCCACATTTCGGCCAAGATGGGTGCCATCCCCTTATTCCCCACCCGCGGCGTGGCCACATCCAGGTGCAGACTGTAGAACAGGATGATGGCGACACAACCGAATACTCCCGCTGTGACGAACGACCAGGTGAACCCGACCGCATACGCCAGAGACCCGCCGATGAAGGGCCCGAGCAGCGAACCCGACTGCGTACAGGCCGTGTACGTACCAAGCGCGGCGCCGCGCCGTTCCCGATATAGCTCCGCCACCGTGGCCAGCGCACTGGGCGCGAAGATCGCCGTCGCCAACCCGTGGACGAAACGCAGCACCGTGAGGCTGTTCAAATCCGTAATGAACGGATAGAGAAACGGCGGCAGCCCGAAGGCGACGACACCAATACGAAGCAACATCTGCCGCCCATAGATATCGGACAAGGCGCCGGACGGCAGCTTCAGCAGGACACCCGTCAGTGTCGAGACCGACACGATCAACCCGATCCGCTCCGGGCTCGCTCCCAGTTGCTCGGCAAACAACGCCAGCACGGGCATCCGTACCATGTTGTAGCTGATGAAGCAGAAAATCCCGACGGTGCAGATCAGGAGGAAACTTCTCGAAGCAGTCATGGAATAGAGCGCTCCGGGACAGCCCTCAGCTGAAGGCCTGCCTGCATTCGAATCGCTTGCGTCAGGAAGGCGACATCCTCAGGAGGGAGCGGCGGTGGATCGGTGGCTTCAAAGAGGACACGGTCAGGGTGATGGTGCACTTCCACTCCCAACTTCAAGACGGCATCGACCCCTTTGGTCAATTTTCTTGCGACGGTTCGGCCCACCAGTGGGCGCAGCAGAGACACAAGACTCGCGACAAATCGGTTATCCAACCGTGTATAGGCCACCAGCGTCGTTTCTACCGCTTCTTGTCCGGTGATCGCGGCGGTGACAGGAACCATCTTGAGCAGAACGACAGCCTTACCGGTCAAATGCGGCAAGAGCGGGCTGTCATGCGCGCCTTCGAGATAATACACACGATGCGTGCGATCCCGGTAGACCAACTCGACCAGACCGGCTGCTCCTTCCCCGTCGTCGCCCCAATAACGCCCCGGCCCCCGCACCTCAGCCTTGTATAATCCCAAATCGAGCCGGTTCACCAATGCGGCAGCCGTCGGCGGACGATCGAGCAGATAGACATACAGCGATTCCGATAACGGCGTCAGGATCGGGCCTATTTTGTTGGCTGTCGTAAACTCGTCCATGATCGACCGCAACCGGCACCGCCATCCCGACTCGATACGTTCCACCGGAAATGGCACACCGGCATGGAGGGACGCCAGTTCACAAGATTCGGCCGAGATAGGATGGAGTGCGGAACCGGTCAATAGCAGCCCGGCCATGACGGCCTTGCCAAAACCTGTCGTCCGGTGGACGTTCATGGGGTAGTAGCATAAACGACGATCGAGAGTTGAGCGGAAAACAGTTGCCGGGGATCGTGCCGGGCACGGGCCTGCCGCAACATCGTCTCAACACTCTGTATCACCATCCCGTTGAACGACACCTGCTTATTTGTCACCACCGTGACCGGCTTGGACAAATCCACCAGCTGCTCGTTCAGAAACAGGGTATAGCGCTGAACCAGCCCGGTTTCGACCTCAATGCGGTTGGGCGCGGCCACCACGGCGTCGAGACGAGCATACCGTTTCTTCTTCGTCAATTCGTCGCGCTTCGACACCAGATCCTCCGCGAAGGCCGCGATCGGGTCGGTGGCGTCGAGCCGGACCCAGCCGAACGACTGGAAGTGGCTGGCTTCCCGCACGACAGTGAGCGCCGTCGGAACGGGATTTCTCCGCTGTGCGTTGAACCAGGCGACCAGATCCGGCAACTCTTCACGCGGGAAGTAATGGCCGCCGGCCATAGGATGCTCACGCTGATGTTCGCGATAGATATGCGGGTATCCGATCGCGGCAAGTTCGCGCGAGATCGTCCGGCTCAATTCGACCGGCATAACCTGATCCTTCGCCCCGTGAATGATATACACGGGTGTCGTGCGAAGATTCGCCAAGAAGGGCATGAGTACGTCGTCCAACCCGCTCGCCATCGGCGCAAGCCCGGCGAAACGCGGCGCCTGATGCATCCCGATCAGCCACGTGCCGATCCCGCCGTTGGACATGCCGGTGAGAAACACCCGGTCCGGATCGACGTGATACCGCTGCTGAATCCGATCCAGCACGGCCAAGACCAATTCCTCGGCTCGCCGGGTAAACCACGCGCCGGCGGGATAGGTCGGGCAGGCTAGGATGTAGTCGTCTCCAAGACGGCTCTGCCACCGTTCGAGATAGGCATCGCCAGAAAACCCTGCCCCATGCAGGCAGAGCACTAACCCGTATCCTTTGTCCGGGTGATAGGCGAGCGGAACCGAGAGCGCATAGTGATAGGACCGGTCGCGAACGACGAGTTCTTCCTCCGGCATCGTTCCGACCGGTTGTGGCCCATACGGTCGTCCTGTTTGAATTGTGCGCGTGACTTCCTCGATCGTCGTGGCCGGATTCGCCAGCAGCCGCTGGAGGATGCTCTCTGCTCGATCACTGTCCGGTTCGTCCAGATATGCGAATACATCCGCCGCCATCGCGGGTGCGGGGCCGCTTCCTTCGTTTGCACTTGCAGTGTTCTGACCGAGACACAGACATGATGCCGTCAGGATCGCGGTGCCGAGCCACGCGCGGATGGAGCCAGGGTGAAAGACGCATCTCATACGGTGCATTATAAATCGCCTTCGATCAGGATGTCGGCTCCCAGTCGTGTTACGCTGATCCGACGCAATTTCCAGGCTTGTGCGAGAAACCGCATGCCGCTTCCCCCGATAACGCCTTTGGATTGTCTCCCACCCAACAGTGTCGGCGCCACATACAAACGGACTCGATTGATCAGTTTAGAGGTCATCAACGACGCATTGAGTTCCCCGCCGCCTTCGACCAGCACTGAGACCACTCCCCGCCGACCGAGCAACGCCAACAACGCTTTCAGGGACACGCGGCGACGCCCGCCCGGTACCACCAACACGTCGATCCCACGCGCCTCCAAGACGCGCCGCCGGGCGAGCGACGCAGCAGCCGTTGTCGCAATCATCGTTTGAGCCCGGCGCTGTTGTTTGAGAATTCTAGCAGCAGACGGAGTCCTGAGCCGGCTATCGACCACGATCCGAAGCGGCTGGGTCGAAGCCAGAGCCGTCAAGCGCGGAGGACGCCGTGCCGTGAGCGACGGATCATCGGACAAGACCGTGCCAATCCCAACAAGCACCGCATCGACTGTTGCCCGCACTCGGTGGGCATCCTGACGCGCATGCACGCCGGTGATCCATTTCGACTCGCCACCGGCCGTCGCAATCTGGCCATCCAGCGTCATCCCGGCCTTCAAGGTGACATACGGCCGCCCCGTCTGCATCCAATGGACATACGCCCGGTTGAGCGCCTCTGCCTCTCGCCGTGCGACCCCGACGGTGACGGACAATCCGGCCCGGCGCAACTGCGCAATCCCTTTCCCGCTCACCTGCGGATTGGGATCGGTCATCGCAACGACGACACGCCGCACGCCAGACTGTATGACCACCGGCGCACAAGGAGGCGTACGCTTGTTGAGATGACTGCACGGCTCCAGCGTTACGTAGAGGGTCCCACCCTTGGCCCGAGCACCGGCCTGCTTCAACGCGAGGGCTTCGGCATGCGGCCGGCCGGCGGCGTGATGGTAGGCTTGACCGACGATGCGGCCCTTAGAAACGACAACAGCCCCAACCATCGGGTTGGGGCTGGTCTTGCCGAGGCCCTGTTCGGCAAGCCGAAGGGCCAGTGACATGTAATGAAGATCGTGGGTTCGGTCGGTCACCGCTTCTTACGACTCACGGACGACTTCTTGGCCGCCCGCTTGACGGACTTGACGGCTTTCGGACGCGCAGACTTCTTGGCCATCGGCTTGGCCGCCAAAGCAATGGAGGCCTGGGCCGCCGCCAGTCGCGCAATCGCCACGCGGAACGGTGAACAGCTCACGTAGTCCAACCCAAGCTGATGACAGAATTCGACCGAACTGGGATCGCCGCCATGCTCGCCGCAGATGCCCAGTTTGATTCCCGCTCTGGTCTTGCGCCCACCCGCAATGGCCGTCTTCATGAGGGCGCCGACCCCTTCTCGGTCGAGGACGGCGAAGGGATCCGACTCCATGATCTTGACGGTTTTATAGTGATCGATGAATTTGGCGGCATCGTCGCGTGAAAACCCAAACGTCGTCTGCGTCAGATCGTTGGTGCCGAAGGAGAAGAACTCCGCCTCCTCCGCAATACGGTCGGCCGTCACGGCGGCGCGCGGCAGTTCGATCATCGTCCCGACGAGGTAGGACAACTTGACGTTGTATCGCTTCATGGTTTCCTGGGCGACTTCGCGAATGAGGTCCTTCTGGGACTTCATCTCGGACACCATACCCACCAGCGGAATCATGATTTCTGGAACGATTTTCTTGCCTTCCTTGGCCAACTCGCAGGCGGCTTCGATGATGGCCCGCGCCTGCATCCGGGTGATTTCCGGCATCGTGATACCGAGCCGGCACCCTCGCAGACCCAACATCGGATTGAACTCGTGCAGTTCTTCAACCCGCGCCAACAACCGGCGCTGCTCTTCGAGCTTCGCGCCGTCTTTGCCGGTCAATTCCAGCTGAGCGATCTCGACCATCAGCTCTTCCCGCTTCGGCAGGAACTCATGCAACGGCGGATCGAGCAAGCGGATCGTGACGGGATAGCCCTGCATCTCGCGGTAGAGGCCGATGAAGTCCTGCTTCTGCAGCGGCAGCAGCTGATCGAGATACTTCTCCCGCTCCTCTTTCGTTCGGGCCAGAATCATTTTCTGCATAATGGGAATGCGGTCTTCCGCGAAAAACATATGCTCCGTGCGGCACAAGCCGATCCCCTCCGCGCCGAACCCGCGCGCGATCTTCGCCTGATCCGGCACGTCGGCGTTCGCCCGCACCCGCAATGTCCGCTCCTTATCCGCCCAGGACAGCAACATCTCGAACAGCTGGTACTTGGGCGACTTTTTGGCGTCCAACTTTCCCTGAACGACTTGGATGATCTCCGACTCGACGACCGGCACGTCGCCGTCATAGACATTCCCCGTGGAACCGTTGACGGAGATATAGTCTCCCTCACGAAACACCTTCGCGCCGATCCGCACCGATTGGGCGTCGATGACTTCCACCGCTTCGCAGCCCGCCACACACACCTTGCCCATCTGACGGGCGACCACGGCTGCATGCGACGTCATACCGCCGCGCGCCGTCAGGAAGCCGGTAGCGGCATTCATCCCATGAATGTCGTCGGGACTGGTCTCTTCCCGCACCAACACTACCCGCTCACCCGCAGCCTTCATGTCGACGGCCCGATCCGGCGTGAGCGCGATCTTGCCCGCCGCCGCACCAGGACCGGCCGGCAACCCTTTGCCCAACGGAGTCGAGCTGGACTCGACTTTGGAATCGAAGATCGGATAGAGGTACTGGGCCAGCTGATCCGGCCCGACGCGCTGTACGGCCTCACGCTTGGTGATGAGTCCTTCCTTCACCATTTCGACCGCGATGCGGACGGCGGAAATACCGGTGCGCTTCCCGACCCGCGTCTGCAGCATGTAGAGCTTGCCTTCCTGGATCGTAAACTCCAGGTCGAGCATGTCCCGATAATGCTTTTCCAGCCGCTTGTACGTGTGCTCCAAATCCTTGAAGGCGGCCGGCACGGTGCGGGCCAGTTCGGTGACGGGCAGCGGCGTGCGGATGCCGGCCACGACGTCCTCGCCCTGCGCGTTCATCAAGCACTCGCCGAAAAACTTCCGCTCGCCGGTGTTGGGATCACGGGTAAACGCGACACCGGTGCCGCTGGTATCCCCCATGTTGCCGAACACCATCGCGACCACGTTGACAGCGGTGCCCCAGTGATCCGGAATGCCGTTGAGCCTCCGATAGGTGATGGCGCGTGCGCCGTTCCAGGACGAGAAGACGGCATTGATCGCCATCCGTAGCTGCTCATTCGGATCGTCCGGAAAATCCTTCCCGGTCTCTTCCTTGACGAGCGACTTGAACCGGGCCACGAGATCGCGCAAGGCGCCCGCATCGAGCTGCGTTTCGTGCGCCACGCCCATTTCTTCCTTCTTGTGGTTCAGGATCGCTTCGAAATGCTCGCGCGGGACGCCCATGACGATACTGCCGAACATGGTCACGAACCGGCGATAGCTGTCCTGTGCAAATCGCTCGTTCTTCGTCTTCGCCGCGAGTCCTTCGACCGTCTTCAGCGTAAGCCCGACGTTCAGCACCGTGTCCATCATGCCGGGCATCGATGCGCGCGCGCCGGAACGCACGGACACGAGCAGCGGCTTTTCGGGATCGCCGAACCCCATCCCCATCGATCGCTCGACCCGCTTCAATGCGGCCAATGCGGCGTCCCACATGCCGGTCGGATATTTCTTTCCTTGCTTGTAGTACTCGATGCAGGCTTCGGTCGTAATGGTGAATCCCGGAGGCACGGAGATGCCGAGATTGGTCATTTCGACCAAGCCGGCGCCCTTACCGCCGAGCAGCTCTTTCATATTCGAGGTGCCTTCCGCCTTGCCGTCTCCGAAGTAGTACACGTATTTCTTTGCCACGCCTGCCTCTCCTTTGCGATCGACTTACTGCAGCTTAGACTGACTGTCTGGTTGCGGCGAGTTCAAGCTGATGCCGGTAGCGGTTCACGAGAAAACGCCTGGTCGCCATGCCGAACATGATCACGGCGACGATGAACAGGACGAACCCCACCAAGCGATAATCGGCCTTGATCCCGCGATCGATATAGTAACGGCCGTCCGGCCCCTGCTTGACGGCGGTATTTTGGTCGAGCACATGCGGCTTCCCGCTGGGGTCTGATAGGTTGATCCATTCGGAGCAGAGGCGGATCGGATCGGCGGCTCCCTTGAGACGCTGCCAGGTGAGTCTGAGGCAGACATCGTTTTGCGGGCTGAACTGATCCGGCGACTTGACCAACTCGTCAAGGTTCACGCCGCTCACCCACATCCCAAAAAGGAAGATCCCGTTACAGACGACGATGAGCGCCAACGTCACTCTGATCGCATAGCGGCGAAGGCGCGTCTGCAGCGACTCGGCATCGGTCGTCACCACCGCGCACTCCGGTGATGGACATTCCTGTGTCATACGCCCGCACTCCGACTAGCTCCCTTGTACCACAATCTGGGAGAAGTCCGCGAATGACATGAAGAAATCATCCACGTTTTTTAGAAGCGACAGCCGGTTGCTGCGGACAGCCTTGTCCTCGGCGTTCACCATAACGGCCGCAAAAAACGCGTCGATCGCCGGCTTCAACCGGACCAACGAATCCAACGCACTCGTGTAGTCGCTGGCTGCCAACAGGCCGGTCATCCGGCTGCGGGCTTCGGACACGGCCTCATGCAACGCCAATTCCGTCGGATGCTGGAACCCAGCGGGATCGACCGGCCGACGCTCCCACTGCTCTTTCTCCACCAACCGATGCGCCCGTTTGAACCCGACGATCAGCGGGTCGAACTCGGACCGTGCCGTCACCGCCTGCAGCGCTTGCATCTTGGCCACGAGATCGCGGAGGTCGAACGACTCGCGATCGATCACGCTCAGCACGGCGTTCACCACGTCGTCTCGAAGCCCATGGACAGTCCTCGCATAGTGCCGCACCCGTTCGCACACGAACTCGACAAGCCGTTGCTGGCCGTCGCTCTGTCCGGCGGCTTTGATTCCAGCGGATTCGACACTCGATCGAGCCTGGCGAATCGCCTGTCCCACGTTCACACGAACGGTTCCTTCCAGCACGATGCGCACCACTGCGGTCGCATGGCGCCGGAGCGCGAACGGGTCTTCGGAGCCGGTCGGAACCATCCCGACGTGAAAAAACGCGGCGAGGCTGTCGAGACGATCGGCGAGCGACAGAATCTGCCCCGGCTCGGATTCTGGGATGGGACCCTCCATGGAGTGCGGCCGGTAATGCTGGAGAATCGCGCGACTCACCTCCGGATCTTCGCCGTCATGGCGGGCGTAATAGCCCCCCATCACACCTTGCAGTTCTGGAAACTCTCCGACGATCCCGGTGAGCAAATCCGCCTTACACAGGTTGCCGGCCCGCTGGCAGAGGGCCACCTGAGTTTCGGCCAACCCCGCAAGCGTGGCCAACGACTCCGCCAATACGGCCACGCGCGCCTGCTTCTGTCCCATCGTGCCGATCTTTTGATGGAACGTCACGCCGGCGAGCTTCCCTACCCGCTCCTGTAGCGAGGTCGTCCGATCGTCATCGTAGAAGAACTTCGCATCCGCCAGGCGCGCGGCGAGCACCCGCTCATTCCCTTCGCGGATCAGGCCCATGTCTTTGACACGATTGTTCGTGACGGCGATGAAGTGAGCCACGAGTTTGCCGCTCTTCTTGTCCCGGAGAGAGAAGAAGCCCTGATGTTCCTTCATCGAAGTGATCAGAATCTCTTCCGGAACATCCAGATACAAGTCTTTGAACGAACCGATGATCGCGTTCGGATACTCGGTGGTGTAGACCGCCTGATCGAGCAATGCCGCATCCTGGTTGAGCGCGAACCCAGTCTTCTTACACAACGCGGCGATTTGCTCCTCGATCATCACTCGCCGCCGAGCGGGATCGGCAACCACCCCTTGAGCCTCCAGCGCTTTCACATATCCGGCAAAGTCCCGGACGGCAATGCCCTGCTTCGCACCCAATACCCGATGGCCATAGGTCTTATTGCCGGCCTTGATACCCGCCGCTTCAATCGGCAGAATCGCACCGCCGAACAGCACAACCAGCCATCGCACCGGCCGTGCGAAACGCACGCCGGCTTCGTTCCACTTCATGGCTTTGGGAAACGAGAGCTTGCCGACCAATTGGGGCAACACGTCCTGCAACACGTCCTTGGCAGCGCGCCCCTCCTCACGCTTCACGGCAAAGAGGTACTCACCCTTCGGGGTCTGACGAACGTGGAGGTCCTGTACGGCTACGCCTTGCCCCGCGGCGAATCCCATCGCGGCCTTGGTCGGTTGACCGGAGGGATCGAAGGCCACCGCCTTGGACGGCCCCATGGCTTCCTTGACGATCGAATCTTGCTGAGTTTTCAGACCGTGAACAGCCACGGCCAATCGGCGGGGTGTCCCTATGGTTTGGATGGATCCGAAGGCCAGCCGCTGCTCCGTCAGCGCCTGTTCGATCGACGCCTTCAGGCTCGCCAACGCAGGGGCGATGAACTGGTACGGGAGTTCTTCAACCCCGATTTCCAAGAGCAGTTCGGCGGTCTGAGGCACCGCCGCGGTCTTCTTCTTTGACGCTGTGGCACGCTTGGTCGGTTTGGTTTTCGGCATGGCCGTGAGTCACCGGGTGATGATTAGGAGCGACGGGAACCGGAAGAAGCCCGGCTCTTGCCGGCATGGTGACCGCTACGACCGGAGGGCCGATTGAGCAGCGGATATCCCATAGCCGCACGTTCCTCAATGTACCGCTCGGCACATTGCCGAGCGAGCGCCCGCACGCGCGCAATGTAGCCGGTCCGCTCGGCCACGCTGATCGCGCCGCGCGCATCGAGCAGATTGAAGGCATGCGAGGACTTGATGCAGTAATCGTATGCTGGCAGCGTCAGCCGCTTGTCGGTCTGCGCCAGCAGACGTTTGCATTCCGCTTCGTAGGCCTGGAACGCCTGCATCAGCATGGCCACGTCGCCTTCTTCAAAGTTGTAGCGGGACCCCTGCACTTCGGTTTCGTGATGGATGTCGCCGTACTTGATCGAATCGGTCCAGGCCAGGTCGAACACGTTGTTCACCTGTTGGAGATACATCGCGATCCGCTCGGTCCCGTAGGTGATCTCGCCCGTGATCGGCGTCAATTCGACTCCACCGATCTCCTGGAAATAAGTGAACTGGGTGATTTCCATGCCGTCGAGGCGGACTTCCCATCCCAGTCCCCACGCCCCAAGCGTTGGCGATTCCCAGTCGTCCTGGATAAAGCGGATGTCGTGATGCTTGGGATTGATCCCCAATTGAGCCAGGCTTTCCAAATACAGCTCTTGAATGTTGTCGGGCGCCGGCTTCAGCACGACCTGATATTGATAGTAGTGCTGCATGCGATTGGGATTTTCCCCGTATCGTCCGTCGGTCGGACGACGGCACGGCTGCGGATAGGCGGCGCGCCATGGCTCGGGTCCCAGGGAGCGGAGGAAGGTCGCCGGGTGAAACGTCCCGGCGCCCATTTCCATATCGTACGGCTGATGAATGACGCACCCTCGATCAGCCCAAAAACGACTCAGGGTGAGAATCAGATCCTGGAAGGTCACGGTTGGCTCAACAATCCTTAATTAGCGGCCTGAAAAAGAGTTGGCGTTCACAGATAAAAACCGCGCCAAGCTAACAAGAATGCTTCAACCCTGTCAAGAAACATTCCCTCATGGATCAAAGAGTTGCATCAAATAAACTTCGCGAAATGGGAGGCAGGCGATTCGAACATTACAAGGAGAAAATTTTCACAATCGCCAGGTATCGCTTGACGGAGACTGCAACCTTCCCCTAATGTCCTCAAACTTGACCAAGTCGATTCATTTATGCGGCAACCGTGAAACTCTCCAAGAAAAGCGAATATGGGCTACGTGCACTGATCGAACTCACGCTGGCCTACGAGAAAACGACGCTGCAGCGCCACGAGATCGCCAAGCGCCAACACATCCCCGTAGAGTTCTTGGAGCAGATTCTTCTTGCACTCAAACGGGCCGGTCTCCTCGCCAGCCGCCGCGGGCTGAAGGGCGGATATGCGCTGATTAAACCGCCGGAACAGATTACCGTCGGGCAAGTCATCCGCATTCTCGACGGCCCGCTCGCGCCGATCGGCTGCGTGAGCAAGACCGCCTATCAAAAATGTCGGGATTGTCCGTACGCCGACAAGCCCCAATGTCCCGTGCAGCACGTCATGGGTCCGGTTCGCGACGCGATTGCCGGCATTCTCGACCACTGTACGCTGAATGATTTTGCCGCCAGTCATCGTCAGAGTTCGTCGAAGGAATAACCATGGATCAGATCGTTCTCGTGCTCATCACCTTCGTCGCCGCCACCGTGAACGGCGCACTCGGGTATGGATTCTCCTCGATCACCATGCCGGTGGCCCTTCTGTTCTATACCAACCGTATCCTGAATCCGGCGATGGTGCTGGTCGAACTGGTCATCAACAGTTATGTCCTGTTTCTGAACCGGCAAAGCATCCCGAATATCTGGCGGCGTGTGATCCCGATTCTCATCGGCCTCGTCGTCGGCATTGCCATCGGCAGCTATATCCTCTCGATGGTTCAACCGGCCTGGATCAAGTTCGTCACCTACTTCTTCCTCTTACCCCTGATCTTGCTGCAGGCCGCCGGGATCCGTAAACCGATCAAGGCAGAGAAGACGATCGGCGTACCTTTCGGAGTTGGCATCGGCACACTCTACTCGGTTACGACCATCTCCGGCCCTCCCCTCGCGCTCCTGTTCAACAATCAGGGCTACGAAAAGCAGGACTTCCGCGCGGCACTGGGTGTCATCCGCGTAGCCGAATCCACACTGACGGCGATCGCCTATGCCATCATCGGCTTCTATAGCGCCGGAAGCATGGAGGTGATGCCCTTCATCGTCCCCAGCGTTATCCTCGGAATTCCGTTGGGTGCGTTTCTGATCCGCTGGATGGAACCGGAAACGTTCCGTCGGCTCTGCATGAGCTTCGATGCCTTGGTCGTCGGATTCGGACTCTCACGGGTGCTAGTCGAACTAAAACTGGCGTCCGCATTCACCACGTACAGTATCTTGTCGATTGTCGTCGTGCTGAATGCCTTTCTCTTGTACCGATACTTTCGGGATCGACCACTACGCCGAGAGTAGACATTCCCTCCCACGGCGAAACATTCAGAATCTGGAAACTCGCCCTCCCAGCCCCATTGCAGTTCGATCTCCATTCAGTCTCAACGTCAAAAATCTTCCCTGCCCGGTCACGAACGGATGCGACCCTTCTGTATTCGAGTGAAGGTGTATCCCTTCACACCTACACCGCTTTTGGCTGACCAGCAATATAACCGTCTTACTTTTCAACATCTTACAAATCGAGTGGCTTGGTACTCGGATTGCTGAAGGTTGGAAGGCAGCATGTTCGAGCAGGAGTAGCCTTCGTGATCTTATTCATCATGTTAATCGTCGCCGCCGTAGCCGTAAGCCTCAGAGGGGAACACCTGATTTCGACCAGTGAACTTACTTCAAAACAGTTAGCCAGGCCTTAAACTTTGTCGCGATCCCAAGGATGACACCCATGCAACTCCGCAATCACGTCACTCGCTCCGTCAATACTGCCCTACTCTTACTGACCTGCATGAGCCTGACAGCTTGCGGGGGTGGTGGGGAAGCCGGCGGACCATCGATTTCTAGTTCGTCCGGTTCGACCAGCGCAACGGCAACTCTTTCTTGGGATCCAGTCCAAGACCCGTCAGTGCTGGGGTACTACGTCCATTACGGCCGAACCTCTTCCGGCCAGTCCGGAGCTTGTTCATATGAAGACTCGCGATTCGTGTCATCGCCGACTGCTACGATCACCAACCTCGACCATAATACCCGCTACTACTTCGCCGTCAGCGCATACAATGGCATGGAAAGTGGATGTTCGAATGAAGTGAGCACGGTCACGCCGGCGCCCTCCGCCTAAGCCCCTGACAAACTGCCAACCCAATTGATCGTCACGCTTTCGGCCGAAGGGTTCTCTCCCCACATCGAGAAAACCCTTCATTGACTCTCACCCATCCTTTTGTTAGCCTCACCACCCGCCATGCCGCGTTCGCGCTGCACACGAATGCCGGCGCCGGCAACTGAATCATTCCATCCCTGAAAGGAGTTCCGATGGCCAGTGTGACCGTGTCCCCTGAATTAGCTCTTGCGCTCCACAACAAGGCCACGCAACTCCGAATAGACAGCATCCGCGCCACCACCGAAGCTGGAAGCGGCCATCCGTCCAGCTGCTGTTCCGCCGCCGATATCGTCGCAACCCTGTTTTTCTCGGTGATGCGCTATGACCCGAAAAATCCCAAGGCCCCGAACAGCGACCGATTCGTCCTCTCCAAAGGACATGCGGCACCGTTGCTCTATGCTGCCTGGGCTGAAGCCGGCTTATTCTCCAAGAACGATCTGCTGAAACTCCGTACACTGTCCTCAGACCTCGAGGGACACCCGACACCGCGCTTGTCCTTCGTCGACATGGCCACCGGCTCGCTGGGACAAGGTCTCCCAGTCGGTATCGGAATCGCCCTGAACGCCAAGTTTGTCGACAAAGTGGATCACCGGACCTACGTCCTAATGGGCGACGGTGAATCCATCGAAGGATCGAATTGGGAAGCAGCCGAAGTTGCCCGCCACCATGCACTCGACAATCTTTGCGCCATCATCGATGTGAATCGCCTCGGCCAAAGCGACCCCACCATGCTCCAGCACGATATGGAGGGGTATCGAGCCCGCTGGGCCGGATTTGGTTGGCACGCCATTGTAGCGGACGGACACGACATCGCCGCCCTTGTGCGCGCATTCGACGAAGCGGCCCGGATGAAAGGGAAGCCGACCGTGATCCTGGCTAAGACGTTCAAGGGACGAGGCGTCTCGTTCATGGAGGATAGCCCCTCCTGGCACGGCAAGCCGATTCCGAAAGGCGAAGAAACCCAGAAAGCGATCGACGAACTGACCCAACAGATCAAGCCCGGCACGGCAACCACACCGACTGCCAAGCCGACCGCTGTGTCACTCGCACCAACGTCCGTCTCCCCGCTGGGTCCATCACCGTATAAGCTGGGTGATTCCGCGGCAACACGTGAAGCCTTCGGTGTGGCACTCGAAGCCCTGGGGGCTGTCAACTCGTCCGTGGTCGGCTTGGATGCCGACGTCAAGAACTCCACCTATACCGACAAATTCGGCAAGAAATTCCCGAGTCGCTTCTTCGAGAACTTCATCGCTGAACAGAATATGCTGGGCGCCGCGGCCGGACTCGCCGCCTGCGGAAAAGTCCCGTTCGTGGCGACCTTTGCAGCCTTCTTTACCCGTGCGTACGACTTCATCCGCATGGCCGCCATCAGCCAGTCGAACCTCAAATTGGTCGGCACCCACGTCGGCGTGAGTATCGGTGAAGACGGCCCCTCTCAGATGGGCCTGGAAGACATCGCCATGATGGCCGCGCAGCCGGGAGTGGTCGTCCTGTATCCCTCCGACGCGACCTGCACCTACCGATTGGTCGAAGTCGCCGCCAATCACAAAGGCATGGTCTACATCCGGGCAGGACGCCCCAAATCACCTGTCCTCTACGGATCGGATGAAACCTTCGCCATCGGCGGCAGCAAAGTGCTCAGACAGAGCGCCCAGGACGTGCTCACGATCGTCGCGGCCGGCGTCACGCTCTTTGAAGCACTGAAGGCTCACGATCAGTTGAAAACCGCCGGGCTTGCCGTTCGGGTCATCGACCTGTATAGCATCGCGCCGATCGACCGGCCGACGCTGCTGTCCAGCGCACGGGCCACGCAGGGGCGCATCCTGACGGTGGAAGACCACTACGCGCACGGCGGGCTGGGAGATGCCGTGCTCAGCGCCGTGGCCACGGAAGGCGTGAAGGTACACAAACTCGCTGTGCGCGTCATTCCGCACAGCGGCAAGCCGGACGAACTCGTGGATCATTTCGGAATCGGGGCACGCTCCATTGTCGAAGCGGTCAAGCAAATCGCCAAGTAACCGAGCGAGTGCATCGCCTTCGGATGCACTCACTCACATTCCTCTGCTCAACATCCTGTCCAGCGCGGACCGTCTGCGCATCCTCCGGGACGTCACCGAAGAGCATTATACGAAGCGGGACGTCATCTTCCGGGAAGGCGACCCTACCGAGTATTTCCACATCGTCAAGGAAGGGACGGTGAAATGCGTCAAATCGACGGCGGAAGGGAAAGAATGCACGCTGAAGATGCTGATGCCCGGAGACCTCTTCTGTTGCGATGCCGCCACGTTTGAAGGGGCCTGCCATCCGGGCACGGCCCAACCGATGGGCGACGTGAGCATCCTCCGCATGAACAAGAAAACCTACTTCGACATGCTGCGCCGTAACCCGGAGACCGCCATCGAGGTGATCAAACATCTCGGCAACCGCCTCAAGGAAGCGCAGGAAAAAGCCAAGATTCTTGCCCTCGATCGGGCCGACCAGCGACTGGCCTCCCTGCTGGTCGACTTGGCCACGCGCAATGGCGTGAAAGACCCGCAGGGGATCAAACTGCCCATGCGCCTCACCCGGCAGGATATGGCCAACATGGTCGGGACCACGACCGAAACGGCCATCCGCATTATGAGCCGCTTCAAACGCGAACGACTGGTCTCCGGAACCGCCACGCGCCTGATCATCCGTGATTTGGCCGGATTGAAAGCGCTCGCCTCCACCTAAACACAATCGGGCGCGAAGCATCCTATATTTTCAAAACATGACCGCCGTCATATAATTTATCCGGCGAGCACTCGTACACTCTGACCCGGGGGCGCAGGCTGCGAAATGGGACAGCCCGGCTCTCACCAACCCATCACACAGGAGTGCACGATGAACACACCTCTCGGATCACATACCGCAGGTCTCGCCATGGCGTTGGCCGGATTGCTGAGCGTCTCCGGACAAGCCGCGGCCAAAACGCACGACGTCCATATGACCGCAGTGGAATCGGACGTGATCATTGACGGCGGCGGAGAAAAATACGCAGCCTGGACCTTCAACGGCACCATGCCCGGCCCGGTCGTCCGGGTCACCGAAGGTGATACGATCAACTTCACCCTGACCAACCCCGCCACGAACAAGAATCCGCACGCCATGGACTTTCATGCGGCGGAGATCGACTTCTTGAAGAACTACAAAGCCATCAACGCCGGCGAAACGATCAGCTACACCTTCGTCGCCAAGAAGCCTGGGATTTTCTTCTATCACTGCGGCGCGCCCCCGATGATCCAGCACATCGCCCGCGGCATGTTCGGCGCCATCATCGTCGATCCGAAGGACGCGAGCGTCTGGCCCAAGGCGGACCGGGAATATGTGCTGGTTCAATCCGAATACTTCAAGAATCCCGGTGACGTGCAGGCCATGTTCGACCGGAAATTCGACGGCATGATGTTCAACGGCGGCATCTTCAAGTATCACCCCTTCGTCACCGGCGGCGGGAAGCTGGACGCGAAGCCGGGTGAGCGCGTGCGCGTCTATTTCGTGAACGCCGGCCCGAACGAGTTCTCCTCGTTCCATCCGATCGGCGAAATCTGGGACAACGTCTATGAGAGCGGTAATCCGGCCAACAATCTCAAGGGCGTGCAGACCTACGTGGTCGGACCGGGCAGCGCCGCTACGTTCGACGTGGTCGTGGAATCGGCCGGCGCCTATCCCCTGGTCACCCATTCCCTGACCGGTGCGCTGCGCGGCGCAATCGCCGTGTTGCTCGCATCACCGGACGCCAAGCCAATGCCCTTGATGCCGATGGTTCCGTGGGAATTGCCGGCCAAGTAATCGCGGAAATCCCCGCTCGTCGACATCCCTCCGGTCGGCACTCCTAAGCCGACCGGAGGATGTTGCGGGCACCGTCCGAGGGTTCACAGATGCACCGTCCGATTCGATCGATCGCTCTGCTTCTTCCGCTGCTCGCTCTTGCAGCGACTGTTCAGGCTAGTCCAAAACTAGAACGCATCGCAATCCAGCTCACCGGAGCGGCGTGCACCACGCACCGCTCGCTCATCCACGACACATTGATCGCCGTCACCGGTGTCCGGGCGATCGATCTGACTTCCATCCCAGACCATGCATTGGTGGATATCGACCCAATCTTGATTCAGGCGCACGATTTGCCCTCTATCATTGAACGCGTAGTCGGCCAGTCGGAGTGTCGGGCCGAACCGATGGAGTCCTGTATCTCAGCCGGATCGAGCCATGCGAGTGCCGACACGCACCGACCGACCGGGGAACAGCCTCTACACCGCTGACCGGCGCTTTATGTCACTACTGAATATCCCTCGCCCCAGCACATGGATCGCCGGTTGGTGCGTGACCCTACTCACGCTCGTCGCGCCGGTTCCGACTGTGGGACAGGAAGCACTGCTAGAGGTGTTACCGATCAGGCCGTTCAATTTCGATGTTGCCTTGCGCCAGCAATCGTTCGCCCCGAACGATCGGGAAATCACCCTGCAAGCCGGCGTGACCGCCCTCCGCTATGGCGACGGGGAACTTCGGGCAGGCTATCAATACTTCAGCATCCATACCGACGACTTCCAAACCGACCAACACGCGGTCTTCCTCAATCCCCGATGGAACAATGTCCTGGACTTGCTCGACTTCCCCGCGGCGATGCCGATCGGGCGTATGCTGAGACATCTCTTCTTCGGCCCCCTGGAAGACCGCGCAGTTCCCTATGTCGGCGCCCTGATCGGTACCGTCATCTCCGGACAAGGCCGCACCTCGCCGGGACTGCTCTATGGCGGCCAGACCGGCGTACGCTTTCCCGTCGCCCGAGGAATCTCGCTTGACTTGAGCTTGCAATACACCCGGTACGACGTGAATTTCCGTGGGCAATCGGGAGAATCGCAGCAATGGCTGTTTCTAACCGGATTTCGATATTGAGCGGGAATCCCCGGCATGGCCGTGCGATACGGTGCTTCGTCGTGCACCTGACGCTGGTACTGCTCACGGTGCTGCTGCCGGGCTGCGGGCTAATTTTCGACCTGGTACACCGGATCTATCCCGTCACGACGAATGAACTGGACCGCATCTGCCAACGGCAGCAAGTACAAGTCGGGATGGCGGTGGAGCCGTTTCGGCCGTTCATCTTTCCCGCTATCTGGACCGACGAAGGGGCCAGAGTCACCGGTCTCGACACGGAATTGGTGCGCGCCATCAGCGATGCGCTCTCGGTCCACTGTGGCGTGCCCGTAAGACCGGCCCTACATCTCGTCCGATTCCGTGACCTCTTCCTGCTTCTGAACGAAGGACAATTGGATTTCTTCGTATCGGCCGTCGCGGCCGGATTGCCCTCGCCACACCGATCGGGATTCGCCTACTCCACGCCGTACTTTACACCGGGCGGCATCGGCGCGATCGCAACCAAGCAGGAAGTCATCGACCGGATCGACACCCGCCTCAAGACCGACGACCGCGTGGTGACGCGAGCGAAACTGCTCGATGGGCTGACCGTCGCCGTGCAGGACAGCACCGCCGCTCATCTCTACATGGAGGCCAATCTGCCGACCACTACGATGCTCGTCTGCGACTCGCTTCCGGCGGCATTCGAGCATGCGGCATCGGGTGCCACACCCGCCATCGACGTCATTCTGGGAGCGCATCCGGTGTTGGAATTCGTTGTGAAAACGACCCGGAAAGATTGGCGCCTCCTGCCACGGGGAAACGGCCAGCCCTTATACTTCACACAGGCCGACTACGCCGTCGTCATGGCGGAAGAGAGCGACAAGCTGCGCTGGTTCGTCAATCGTGTGATCTTCGACCTCGATGAAACCGGACACCTCCGGCGCATGCGGCAGCGATGGCTGGAAGACCCTTACACCTATCCTCGTCGAGCCTCGACTGAAGGTCTGCCGTTCGACGTCAACAAGATGCCGGCGCATTACGCGCAAGGCACTTGCCGAGAATCAGCCCCGCACTGAGAACCATGGAGGAGATTCGATGATCCGCCTGATCGGAATCTTGTCGATCCTATCAATACTGGCCGCCGGTTCACTTTACGCGCAGAACCCGCCGTCCGAGCAGATCCGAGCAGAAGCGGAAGAGACCGCCCGCTTACTGGCTAAGTTGCTTCAAGCCGAGCGGTTGGTGATCGAGCAGAATCAGACTATCATCGACGATGCGCACACCGGCGACAAAGGTTTCACACCGGAGGTGTTCGAGCGACAACTGTACGATGCCTTCCACCGGCGCACCGGGCTCGACCTGAGCACGTCGTCAGGCAGGACGACGGCCGGCGCCATCCCGCCCCTGGCTCGAGACCTGTTGCCGGCCCTGATCGAGGCCGGCAAAGACGTCGTCCGCGATGCGCAAGTCGTCATCAATCAACGGGGGATCGGCTACAAGAATTTCATTCCCGCCACGTTCGGTAGCCAGACGGCAGCGCGGTTTTCCAAACGGTCCCGTGTCCAACTCAAGCAAACGGCGCTTCACCCCCGGAATCCGAAAAATGAGCCGGACGAGTACGAAGCCTCCGTGCTCGGCTGGCTGTCTGGACGACCGAATGGCGACGCCTATGTCAGTGAGTTGACCGAGGCGGGCAGAACGCTACGAGTCGTAATGCCGATCTACCATCAACGGGAATGCCTCGCCTGCCACGGCGAACCGAAGGGAGAATGGGACATCTCGGGCTATCCGAAAGAAGGCGCGCACGAAGGAGATTTAGCCGGCGCGATTAGCGTGAAAATCCCGCTCCGGGCCGACTGATGCGGGCATCCCCGGGAACCCCTGCGCCCCGGAAACGCCCGCCCCGGCGAGTGCTACGGATTGGGCGCCACAAACACGAGGACTTTCAAACGTTGGCCGGTGTGGTTCTTGACACCGTGTTCTTCACCCGCCGGCGCCATCGTTCCTTGACCGGGCCCCAGCACCTGCTTCTCCGACCCGACCTGGAACGTACCCTGGCCTTCCAGCACCAGATAGACCTTGTCCTGCTCCCCGTGGATATGGCCCTTCTGTTCCTGCCCAGGCTCGAAACAGTACACATCGCAGAAAAACCGCGGTGTCTGAAACAGGTTGTTCTTTTTCATCTTCTCCTGGCTGAACTGCTGATAGTCCGACAAGGCAACAACTTTCATGACCCCTCATTCCTCCTCAGTGTGAATGCGACGACGATTCAATCCGCCTGACGATCGAGTCGACCGGAACCAGATGCCGCGCCACGCCGAGTTCCTTCGGCGGAATTCCCATAGCCAACCCCAGCAGTTGCGGCAGATGCAGAATCGGCAGGTTCAATTCGGTATTCACCGCCCGACCGGCCCGATCTTGATAGATATCCAAGCTCATATGGCATAGGGGACAGGGCGTCACCAGACAGTCGGCGCCCTCGTCCTTCGCGTCTTTCAGATTGCCGCCCGCCATGGCCACGGCGATCGCTTCCTTTTCCAGGATGATCGGAAACCCGCAGCACTTCGTCCGCCCCGCATAGGCGACCGCTTCACCGCCGAGGGCATGGATTATCTGCTCGAGTGACGATGGATTCTCCGGATCGTCGAACCCGAGATCCCAGGACGGACGCAGGATGTAGCAGCCGTAAAACGGGGCGATCCGCAATCCGTGCAGCGAGCGCACAACCTGAGTCCCCAACCGCCGTACCCCGATCTCGCGGACGACGATCCATAGCAGATGTTTGACCTGAACAGTCCCGCGATAGACCACCCCGTCCGGCTCGAGGATGCGATTGATGCGGTCCAGGAGGCCCGCCTCCGTTTTCAACCGCTTGTTCGCCGCCCCCATCACCCCTTGGCACGTTCCGCAAATCGTCATCACGTCCAGCCCTAGCTGTTCGGCCTGCGCGAAGGTCCGGGCGTTCAACGCCAAGGCCACATCCGGTTCGGCCTCCGTCACGACGCCGGCGCCGCAGCAGGACGACGCAGCCAGTTCGACCACCTCGATGCCGAGCTTCCCGACGATTGCCATGGTCGATTGATAGAGTTCCGGCGTGGCTCCTTTGGCCGCACAGCCCGGGTAGAGAGCGAATTTCAACGCCATCGTGTGCCGTATCCGCTTTCGTTCGACGTGGATCTACGGAAGATTTGATCGCATCTTCTGATACGACTGCTTCAAATCCTCAATCGCCGAATGCACGTGGTTCTTCATGTCGTTCCACTTGGAACCCGTGGCCGCTTGAAGCTCTTCGAGTTGTTTTCTGGTCGCCGCCTTCTTGGCTTCGAGTTCTTGAATGGACTGCTTCAGCTCCATCCGGGCAGACTCGGACGCCTGGGCCGTCTTGGCTTGCAACCCCACAATCTGCTTCTGAACAGCTTCCAACTCCTCCTGGGCCTTTCGCTGAAACGCGTCTTTCTGCTGCGCGGTGTACTGCGTCGTGGCCTCGACCGCCTCGCGAGCCTCTTTGGCGACGGTCCCGCCGGTTACCGGCTTTTCCTCCGCCTGGGCTCCGAATGGTGCCACCAGAGCGACCGCTACCACACCGCTTCCTATCCACTTGAGAATTCGCATCCTATCCCCGCTAGAAATAAAGGCTCTTCCCAACCATATGTCTATCAGTATAGTCAGACCCAGGAGCGAAGTCACGGGGTCCGACCCGCTAAACTTTTCCCGGAAACCAACCGACAAAGACCCGTCACAAGTTTACAGGGATGACAACCAACAGGAGCGCCAGCACACCAATGGCCCCCGACACCCAAACAGCCGCCGCCGACAAACTGGAACAAGCCCTGGTCCAAAAAATCGACAAGGGCGAGGTGGAGTTACCGCTCCTGCCCCAAGTCGCCAGCCAGGTGATGGCGTTGGCCGCCGATGCCTCGGCCGATGCCGCGAAGTTGTCGGCCTTGATCCATCAGGATCAAGCGCTGGCCGCACACGTCCTGCGGATCGCCAACTCGCCGGCCTATATGCCGCGCAGCCCCGTCGTCTCGCTGCAACATGCCGTCGCCATGCTCGGCATCAATCTGCTATCTGAAATCGCCTTTACTGCCTCGTTGAAAAACGGCGCGTTCCAGGTCCCTGGCCACGAAGACCAGGTGAAGCTGCTGTGGCGTCACTCGCTCGCGAGCGGCGCCTTCGGCAAGGAAGTCGCCCGGATGCGGCGCGTCAACGTGGAAACGGCATACCTCTGCGGACTGCTGCATGGCATCGGCAAACCAGTCGTGTTGCGCACTGCCGCCACGTTGGCCAAGGAACACAAGGTGCCAGCCGACACCGCGATGTTGCAGCAACTGATCGACGGCTACCATACGCGCGTCGGCGTCTTGATTGCCGACAAGTGGGGGCTCCCCAAGCAGGTCGGTGAAGCCATCGCCTGCTATCAGGAATACGATCACGCCACCTCGTTCAGGCAAGAGTGTCTCCTCACCTGCGTCGCCGACCGTTTGGCCACCCATCTGCTGACACCGGACGAGATGCCGGAAGAAGTCCTGCGGGACCACCCGGTCTTCGCGGACCTGAACCTGTATCCGACCGATATCGATCAACTGCTCGCGAACAAAGAGAAGGCGTTGGCCATCGTCAATGCGATGAATCTATGAGCGAACCCGCCGTCTTCGATCTCATCATCATCGGTGCGGGGCCGGCCGGACAGAAAGCCGCCGTACAAGGCGCCAAGGCCGGCAAGCGCGTCGCGCTCATCGAGCGCGAGCGCGGCATCGGCGGCAGCTGCGTGTATCGTGGGACGATTCCGAGCAAGACCCTGCGGGAAAGCGCCCTCCATATCAACCGCCTGCGGCGGGCCAGCGAAGCCTTCGAGTTCCGCATCCGGCCGGACTCCGAAATCTCCGCGCTGCTGAGCCGGCTCGAAGAAGTCGTGCACACCCACGACATCTACATGAGCAAACAATTGCGCAGGAACGGCATCTCCCTGTTCCACGGGCGGGCCCGGTTCCTCAGCGACCGGGTCGTGGAAATGCACACGGTCGACGGCGCGCGACAGCAATTCACCGCCGACCATTTCGTCATCGCGACGGGCTCGCGTCCGCGTAATCCGACCGACATTCCCGTCGATCACGAACATATTCTCGACAGCGATTCCCTGCTCTCGATGATCTACCTGCCGAAATCCATGGCGGTCATCGGCGGTGGCGTGATCGGCTGCGAGTATGCCTCGATCTTCGCCCTGCTCGGCGTCGAGGTGACGTTGATCGACCGGGCGACTTCGCCCCTACAGTTCATGGATCAGGAACTGGTTGCGCAATTCGTGAGCGGCTTCCAACAACGGGGCGGGGAATATCTTGGTGGCCAATCGATCCAAAGCGTGCAGTGGGATGGTGCCTCGCATGTCGTCACCATTTTGGGCGACGGCCGGATCGTAAAGAGCGAGAAGCTGCTCGTCGCCCTGGGCCGGCAAGCCAACGTGGAAGACCTGAATCTCAGCGCCGCGGGGCTCTCGCTGAATGCGAAAGGCAGCCTCTCGGTGAACCAGCATTGTCAGACCGAGGTGCCTCATATCTACGCCGCAGGCGACATGGTCGGCTCGCCGGCACTGGCGTCGAAAGCCATGGAGCAGGGCCGCCGGGCCGTGCGGCATGCGCTGAATCTTCCGGTCGGCGACGCGATCTCGACGATTCCCATCGGCATCTATACGATTCCCGAGATGGCCAGCATCGGGTTGGATGAGAAAATGGCGAAGGAGCGGTACCGCAATCCGATCGTCGGCCGAGCCAAGTTCGAAGAAGTTGCGCGCGCCCAGATTTCCGGCGCGAGCGAAGGGCTCATGAAAATGATCGCGGACCCGAGCGGCGAGCGGCTACTGGGTGTCCAGATCGTCGGAGAATCCGCGACTGAATTGATTCACCTGGGGCAAATGGCGCTGCAGCAAGGCGCCATGATCGAATCCTTCATTGACAACGTCTTCAACTTCCCCACTTACGCCGAGGCCTATCGCATCGCCGCCCTCGACATCATGGGCCAAGCCGCCAAGCTCGACACGGCTGCTGCCGCATAATCGCCAGTCGCGCAACACCCCAGCTGAGCAGCACAAAGGACGTATCGGGACTCTAGAGGTCGGCGGTGAAGGCTATCGTCCGGCCATAGCTGTGTGGATTAGCGACGCTGTGCGAGCTTCTTTTTAATCACCATCAGGAGTTCAGGGGTCGAGCGCACCTGCAGCGTGAGTCCCTCGGCATCATAGGCTTCGGACAAGACCCGCATCCGCGCACGGATCTCCGCCACCATCCCTTGCGCCGTAAACGGAATTCGCAACTCCTCGTCGAGCATCTCGCGCTCAAAGTGCCGCATAATCCGCTCACGTAACGCCTGTAGATCCTCCGGGCTTCTCGTGGACAGCAACACCGCGTCGGGATATTCCACCTTGAGGGATACGAGCGTATCCGGATCGAGACGATCCCGCTTATTCAACACCAGCAAGCTGGGAACTTCCATGGCGCCGACTTCGGCAAGCACCGTCCGCGTGACATCCAGTTGGGCACGAAACGAGGGATCGGAGGCATCGACGACAAACAGCAATAACGAGGCGCTAGCCGCTTCATCCAACGTCGACTTGAACGACGCGACCAGATCATGCGGGAGCTTCTTGATGAATCCCACCGTATCGGTCATGAGTACTTTTGGGCGCGTTTCAGGATAGAGGGGCCGGATCGTGGTATCGAGCGTGGCAAACAGCTTGTCGGCCACGAGCACCTCGCTGCCCGTCATCGCGCGCATCAGCGAGGACTTGCCGGCGTTGGTGTACCCGACGAGCGCAACCGTCAATTCCTGTTCCCGTCTCGCGCGACGCGTCTGATGCTCGTCCCCGATCGCCGCCAATTCTTCCCTGAGGGCTTTCATGCGATCGCGAATTCTGCGCTTATCGAGCTCCACGCTCGTCTCTCCCGCCCCTTTTCCGCCGATCCCCCCGCTCTGCCGCTCTCGCGCCCCACTGGCTTCACGCAACCGTGGCGCCAGATAGTTGAGCCGGGCAATCTCTACCTGAAGCCGGGCCGCTCTGGTCCGAGCATGTCGGCTGAAAATCTCGATGATGACGCCGGTACGATCGAGCACCGGCACGCCGGTGGCCCGCTCCAGATTGCTCAGTTGTGACGGCGACAGATCACAATCCACAATGACGATCTGTGCCTGTTCGCAAGGAACAGGGGACGCCTCGGAAAGATCATCGGATTCGCCGTCTTCCGAGCCCTCTGTGACGTCCGAATCCGCAGCCTCACGCTTCGAAGCCCCTTTGTGCTTCGGTCGCTCAAACGCCAACGCAACATGTCCCTGTCCACCGGTCCACCTCGCCAATTCATCGATCTTGCCACGACCCAAGACCGTCGCATATTGGTCGGAACTCCGCTTTTGCGTCACCTGGCCAACGACGGTGTACCCGAGCGTCTTCACCAGACGGGTGAGTTCTTGAAGAGAACTATCCAACTCCTCTGCGGTCACGCGAGGGGTCTGGATCGCCACCAGCACGGCATTCGATTGTGAGGGCTTCGACATTGCAGATGTTTCCTTGATGACCTATTTGTGAGGGTCGTGCATCTTATCAGGAAATGTCGTTTCCAGGTCAGCTCGCGGCGCAGAATCTCTGACAGACTTCCTGACATCATGACCGTGACAACCACGATGAGATGGACCAGAGAGGACATGTCAGGTAGAAGCCGTTGCCTCCTCTCCCTTTGACCCCACGCACAGCTTTCGTATAGGCTCATCCTGGTCATCATCGAGGACAGAGCCATGAACCGTTCGGATCGCCGACGACAGGAGAAGCTGCAAGCCAAGTTCGGCGTCGCGCAGGACCCGTTTGCACTCAAACACCTCCTCGACCAGGGTAAACGCCATCACCAGGCCGGGCAACTCGCCGAAGCGGAACGATCGTATCAACTCGCTTTGGAGATGGCGCCGGGACACCCCGAGGCACTCCATCTGCTGGGTCTGCTGGCCTACCGTGTCGGCAATCCCGACCAGGCCATCGCCCTGATCACGCAGGCCCTCGAAGGCACCCCGTCATCACCGTTGTATTGGTTCAATCTGGGTGTCGTCACCCAGCGGGCGGGGAAACGGGATGATGCGGTCCGTGCGTACGAACGGGCCATCGCCCTGAATCCGAGGTACGTCGAAGCCCTCATCAATCTCGGCAACGTCCTGAAGGATCAACACCGGCTCGCCGAAGCGGTCGAGACCTACCGGAAAGCCCTGGCGCTCAATCCCGCACACGCCGATACCCACAACAATCTCGGCGTGGCCCTCAAAGAACAGAACGCCTTGCGGGATGCTATCGCATCCTACCGGGAAGCGCTCAGGCTCAAACCGGGCCACTTCGAAGCCTGGAACAATCTCGGCTTGGCGCAAATGGAAGACGGTGCGATCGACGAGGCCGTCGCGTCGTTCCGGCAAGCTGCCGCCCTGATTCCGGACAGTCCCAAAGCGCTGTACAACCTCGGCATCGCGGCGATGTGGAAAGGTGACGACGACGACGCCATCGCCTATTTCTCGCAGGTGGCGGAACGCAAGCACAACCACGGCGGGCCGATTCAAGAATCCGTCTTGTACCGGTCACGCCTCAAACACGATGCCGAACAAGCGCGCTTGTTGATCG
Organism: Nitrospira sp.; assembly: GCA_046350995.1. Lineage (GTDB taxonomy): Bacteria > Nitrospirota > Nitrospiria > Nitrospirales > Nitrospiraceae > Nitrospira_D. The sequence continues at coordinate 28,476 of JAXLZJ010000023.1, read as the reverse complement.
AACGGGGCAGGCTCGACCCGTCCTACCGTGGCTACATCGAAGCCTTGGAGCGATTGGAGATCACGCTGGCCGCCGCGCACCCTGCGCGCAACCGATGTCCCGTCGATCCGGCCGCGCTCGCCTCGATCGCGCCCTCCTTCAATCGTTTTTTGTATCGGGCTCCTTGCGACCGCCTCCCAAGCGGCGCGCTCAATCCGGACCTCGACGTGCAGGCTGTCGAAGCACGCTATGTGGGGCACCAGCCGGAAGTCACGTTCATCGACCAGTTACTCCGACCCGAAGCCCTGTCGGCATTGCGCACGTTCTGCCTGGAATCGACGATCTGGAAGAAGGACTACGAGAACGGCTATCTCGGCGCGTTCCTGGGCGACGGATTCGCGACGCCGCTACTGCTCCAGATCGCGGAAGAACTCAGGAAGTCGTTCCCCCGCATTTTCAAGAACCACCGTCTCACTCAGGCCTGGGCCTTCAAGCAGGACAGCGCGCGGCGCGGCTTGTCGCTGCACGCCGACGCGGCCGCCGTCAACGTCAACTTTTGGATTACGCCCGACGAGGTGAACCTCGATCCGGCATCGGGAGGCTTGGTGGTGTACGACAAGGAAGCGCCGGCGGACTGGAATTTCGCGGCGTACAACAGCGAGCAGAACAAACCGAAGATTCTGGAATGGCTGCATGCCGCCGGGGCGCAAACCATCCGGATTCCCTATCGGGCCAATCGCGCCGTCGTCTTCAACTCGGACTTATTTCACGAAACGGACGAGATTCGCTTTAAAGACGGCTATGCCGACCGCCGCATCAACATCACGCTGCTGTACGGGTACCGCCATCGCGCCTGATCTCATCCATCCGGTAGGCCTGCTCGATTTCTGAAATTCTAGTCTGCTCAGTGAGAGCTTCGTCGACGACGGATTGAATCTGGACCTGCATCTGTCGCTTAGTCAGACGCATCGCAAGCGCGACGGCTCCGAGCAGGCACAGAAACACAGGGCCCAAGATTCTGGCGACTTGGTGAAGACGTTCCTCCGGTGACCGAACCGGCATGACACTTTTCGCCCGCATAAAGCTCAACCGCGCCCATGCGACCGTCGATCCCCTGCCCTGGACCGGCTCGACGACGATGAACCGAACCTGGTTTGATACTGGCTCCTCGCGATAGACCACCTCGCGATTCTGCGCCCGGGTCGCCCGCCATCCGGGATCGAGCAGCTCCTGCCCCACATACGCGGGATTGGACGCAGCGAATACCCTGTTGCCGGTATCGATCAGCATGGCATCGACCAACCATTCGGCGGACCAGCCTGCGCTGAGTAACTCCTGCATTTTTGAGAGGTCGGCCAGTAAGACCGCCCCGCTCAACGACGCGAATGATCGGCTCACGGCGACTGCCTGTTGCTCCGCCGCCTGATCCACTTGCGCCTCGAGCTGATGCGCTTGGGTGACATCAGCTCGTTTGAGGGCATAGTACAAGATTCCCCCAATCAAGAGCGTAGCAGACAGGCTGATCACACATGCTCGTATCATGGGAGAGTTCTCAGATTCACCGCCCCAAGTGGGCGACGCTAGACGGCGTGAGTCTTGGCCCCCTGCGACTCTGGTCGCTGGTAGGGCTCCTTCTCCAGCTCTTTCACCACATGCTGGAGGCGAGCCCATTCGTCGGGGCTGAGGCTGACGAATTCGAGTCCGAAGGATTGGCCACGATTCCACCGAGCGACGGCTTGGGCCACCTGAATGGGCGGCTCGCCATTGGCCAGTTTAATGCGCAACTGGAGCGTCGTCCCGGTTTTCACATCGACCGAGCTCATGACCCGGCATCCGCGAATCGACAGATCGACCAGGTTGCCTTCCCCGGTGACAATGTTGGCGGAGGAAAAGGAACTGGAAAACTGGACGGGGAAACGGGGATGCTGGCGATGCTCCACGGCGGTGCCCTCTCGATGGACCCATCTGACTACCCCTTAATATTGCCAATGGGCCGGAGTTCCGCCACTTTTTTTGTGATTCCGGCACGGTCCACGGACTCCACGACCTCGGAGATATTCTTATAGGCGAACCCTGCCTCCTCGGCGAGTCCGGACATCGAGACTGCCTTGACGAGAATCCCCTGTTCTTTCATCCGACGCTGGAGTTGCTCGCCGCGTACAGCCTTCTTTGCCTGAGTCCTGGACATGGTCCGCCCCGAGCCGTGCATCGTCGATCCGAACGTCTCCTCGTTCGCCTGAGTGGTCCCCACCAGAAGATACGATCCCGTCTCCATCGATCCGCCGCAGATCACCGGCTGTCCCACCGCCCGGTAACAAGCCGGTAAGTCGTGGCTGCCAGGGCCGAACGCGCGGGTCGCGCCTTTGCGGTGGACGACCAATTCACCCTCGGGATAGCGCTCCACCTTGGCAATGTTATGCGCCACGTCGTAGACCAACTCCATCCCCATCTCCTCCGCCGATCGGCCGAACACGGCGGCAAACGCCTCACGGATTTGATGGGTAATGACTTGGCGATTCGCAAACGCCGCATTGGCAGCACAATTCATCGCGGCGAAGTAATCCTGGCCCTCTTCGGACGTGAACGGGGCGCAGGCGAGCTGTTGATCTTTGACCGTAATGCCATGGCGCCGCATCGCCTTCTCGAACACCTTCAAATAGTCGCTGGCCACTTGATGGCCGAATCCGCGCGAGCCGCAATGAACCATAACGACGATCTGATCGTGGCCGATAATCCCGAATGCCTCCGCAACAGGCCGGTCGAAAATCCGATCGTTCGAGACGACCTGCACTTCCAGATAGTGGTTCCCGGACCCGAGCGTGCCCAGCTGATTCATGCCGCGCCCCACGGCATGGTCGCTTACCTTGGCCGGATCGGCTCCGCCGAGGCATCCCCCCTGCTCGATTCGCTCAAGATCGCGATGCCACCCATAGCCCTGCTCCACGCACCAGCGCACGCCTTTCGTCATGACCCGATCGAACTCGGAACGGTCGAGCGACACGAACCCGCTCGCCCCCACGCCGGCCGGGACCCGGCGAAACAACTCGGTCATCAATCGTTCCAGCTTGGGCTGAACGTCCGTCAACGTGAGGTCCGTACGGATGAGCCGCATCCCGCAGTTCACGTCGTAGCCGACCCCGCCGGGAGAGATGACGCCGGATCGGACGTCGAACGCCGCCACCCCGCCGATGGGAAACCCGTACCCCCAATGGCCGTCCGGCATACACAGCGCGTAGCGGCGGATGCCCGGCAGACAGGCCACATTCGTCACCTGTTCGAACACACCGGAGTCCATCGACTGGAGAATCCCCGGCGTCCCGTAGATCCGGGCCGGAACCAGCATGCCGGATTTTTCGGTCATGGGAATTTCCCAGACTTCCTCGCTGATCCGGTTGACCCGCATGGTGGTATTGAATTTCACCGGCTCCCTCCCCGCACCTCATGGGCAGCGGACTGTTTCAACATCTCGTTAAACATCCAAGACCACCCGCGCATACCAACAGCCATCCCGCTCCGTCACTTGATACAAATGTTTTGTGACGCCCTTCACGTCGTCGCGCAGCTGCTGCTTGGTATGATCGACCGGTTCGCCGAACAGTGTGGCAGTCAATGTCCAGCGATCCTGTTCTCGCGTCAACGCCAGTTCTGCCCGACTGAACACCACGCCTGCCGCGTCTTTCCAGTAAACCAGGTCGGACAGCCAGTCGAACAACAAGGCGGCGAGATCGGTATCCTGACGCTCAAATCGCCGCACCCAACTCGCGCCGACCGTCCGGGGGTCGGCCATCGCGTGCATGAGCGCGTCGGTGGCGGCCTGGAGGAGCGCGCCGGCGGAATCGCCTTCGGCTTCGAAGGCCAGATCCGCGAGTGCGACATCGTCGAGAAATCGGAATGACGCCGACATGGCCGATCACGAGGAACGGAGAAGACGGCGGGCCCGCTGGAAAATGGCCTGCACCTGAGACAACCCCGGGATCCGGTGGCCGAGGGGATTGGGGACCTTGCCTTTGATGAACATCTTGATGCCCAACGGCATGACCCGCCGCAGTGCGGCGACATCGTCGCCGACAACCTTGAGCGGCATGAGCGCCTCATTCAGCCGGCCTTCATGCTCAACCAGCGAGACAAACCCCGTGATGTGTCTGGCTCCGCCCGTAGCGGGGAGTGCGCGATCCAGCGTCGCACGGCGGAGGCGAATGATCGCCTCCATCGGCTTCACATCCTTCGGACACACTTCCACGCAATAGTTGCACCGGGTGCAGTCCCAGATGCCGTCGGCTTCCTGCAGCACTTCGAGCCGCGCGCGTTTCATCGACTCCGGTTCGCGCGGATCGGACAGGAACCGGTCCACCTTCGCCAACGCCGCCGGACCGGCGAAGCCCTTCGATACGGCGTGCACCGTACAGGACGCCACACAGGCCCCGCACATGATGCAGGCATCGACATTGTGAAATCGCTCCGCCGTCGACAGATGATCCCCAGCCTGATCCATCACACTCGTCCGCGAGGACAGCCAGGGCGTTACCCCCCGGATCTTGCTCCAGAACGGGGTCATGTCCACGACCAGATCCTTGATCACCGGCAGATGTTGCAGCGGTGCAATGCGCAACCGGCCGTGCCGTTCCAATTCCTTGCGCACCGAGGTTCGGCAGGCCAGCTTTTCGCCGCCGTTGATATCCATAGCGCAGGAGCCGCAGATCGCGGAACGGCAGGAATACCGCAGGGCCAACGTGCCGTCCAGTTCCTGCTTGATGCGAATCAGCAGATCGAGCACCGTCGTGCCCCGGCGGACATCGAGACGCAGTTCCTCATCGTGCGGCTGTGCGTCGCGTTCGGGATTGAATCGTTGGAGGGTAATCGTGAGACGCATGGACTCCGTACACCGGCCTTCAGCCCTCAGTTCGCAGCCGACCGAGAGCCGAGGGCCCGGCTCAGTCCAGCTCGAACGTCTTGGGGAAATTCGTCAGATTCCGGCAGCCGTCCCGAGTCACCAGCACCATGTCCTCGATCCGCACCGCCCCGAGGCCAGGATAGTAGAGTCCCGGCTCCACGGTGACGACATGGCCTTCCTGCAGGAGCGAGCCGGTCCGACTGATCCGGGGCGCTTCGTGAATATCCAGACCGACCCCGTGGCCGGTGCCGTGGAAATAGCCCTGCATGCGGCCGTCGACCAGCCCAGTCTTGTAACCGGCCTTCTCGAAGCGGGCGCAGATGCCCTGATGGATCTTCATGCCGTCGGCGCCGTCTTTCACTTTCGTGATCGCTTCTTCCTGCGCATCCTTCACCGTCTGATAGAGCCGCTTCAGTTCAGGACTCGCCGAACCTCGGATGACCGTGCGCGACATGTCTGCAAAATACCGATTCGTGGCCGAGCGAGGAAACACGTCGAAAATGATGCTCCGGTGCGCCGGCAGCGGCCCGGTGCCCTCGTGATGCGGATCGCACGCCTGTTCACCGCCTGCGACGATGGTATGTTGCGCCACGCAGTCCCGTTCCATTAGCTTCACATTGATCAATTTCTTGATGCGCTCGGACGTCAGCACGTCACCGTCTAACCACAACTCTGCGCTGCGAATCTCCGCCCGTTTCAAAGCTGCATGCGCCGCCGCCACGGCGTCTTCCGTGGCTCGTTGCGCAGCTTCGATGTGCTTCACTTCTTCCGCCGTCTTCACAACCCGCTGTTCGTAAAACGGATCGCGTTTCGGCTTCATGCTGTAGCCGAGTTCCTGCAACCGGGTAGCATGGATGAACGGAAAATTGGCCGGCACCAGCAATTGACGGACCTTGGCCTCGCGCAACACGGTATGGACGACGTCGATCGTCGTGGGTTCTTTGACCCCCTGCGTCTTGGCTTTCTTTTCGAGCTCCGAATAGGAGAGCACCCGATCGACCGTGGCCTGCGTCTTGGCCCGGTCCATCTCGAGGTCGCTCATCACGAGCAGTCGCTCACCCTTCACCTCCAGATAAATGAAGGGGTCGGGTGCGACGAAGCGCGTGGCGTAATAGAGGTTGGAGTCGAGCTCGCTGGCCGCGATAAACAGCGTCGCGACTTCAGGCTGTGCAGCGGTGCGTTTCATGGGTTGTGGTACCGGATGTCGGATCGGCTGGAGGTGATTCGCTGCATGAATGGGCCGATGCTAACATGGGGTCTACGACCGGTCAAGGCGTGGCGAGCGCCGGCTCCGGGCTCGACTCACCCATCGGCGACGTCGGTTTCTCCTCGTTTGGCGTCATCAGATCCAGCGGCAGGGTCAACGTGTTCTTCAACACATCGACGGCCAGCTGCGCGAGTCCCGATAGACCCGAGGTGAACGACTTCATCGGCAGGTAGGTGACCTCCGGATCTTCCACCGCGCCCTTGACCGAGAAAATGGCGGTGGTCATGCCCTTGCGCTCTCCGGCGAACAACCGCCCGAACAGCGGAATGGTCTTGAGGAACTGCGAGTACGATCCGAAGGGGCTGACCGCCACGACCATGTCGAGCTGATCGGTGGGCAAGTCGTAATTCCCCGCCGCCGTAATCTTAAGAATGGGACTGTCGACGACGACATTTTCCGTCTGAAATAGTCCGTTCTGCACCGCCACAGTCGCCGAAATCCGGTTGTACGGCAACCCTTCCTTGTCGAGATCCACTTTCCCTTGCAGCACCGCCGGCAGATTGAGGATGCTGAGAATTTTCCAGATCGCCCGCTCTTTGGATTTCAGAATTCGACCGTTCTCCAACAGCACCTCGAACTTGCCGCCGAGCGACGGATAGGCGCCGTGCGGATTGCGGCCATGCCCGCGGATCGTCCCGCTGACCCGCATCTGCCCCGACACACCCTGGATGTCCGACTTAGTCAGGCGCAGCAGGTCTTCGACCGCCAACCCGGTCGCGCGCAACGACACCTCGGTCTCCGCCGGCGCCTTGGGTGGCAACTGTACGACCACGCGGCCGGCCACCTGGCCGTTGGCCGAGTCGCCTGAAATCCGGTCGATATCCAATATGCCGTCCTGAATCGTGATGCGCCCCGTCAGGCCGCCGAACTTGAGATGATGGTAATGCGCCCGTGACGCCGCCACCGTCACCGTCGTTTGCGTCGACGCCGCCAGCGTTTCCAGCCACTCCCGCATCGGCGACCGGTCGCCCTTTGGAATCACCAAATCGAGATCCAGTTGATTGGATTCGAGCTTGCCGGTGATCATCGGCTTCGTCGACCAATTCCGCACCGTGGCTTCCAACGCCACATCGGTATCCTGCACCTTGAATGCAACCCGTTTGATCTCCGCTCCGTTTCGAACCAGCTTGACGCGGGCGTAGAGGTCTTCGATCAGACCAGCGCCTTTGACCTGCATCAGGCCGTTGGTCAACGCCAGCCATCCGGTCGTCCGCCAGTTCTTCCAGTCCGCGTCCTTGCCCTTCACATCCAGCGACACTTCGACATTGCCCGCTTCGAATCCGCCCTTCGCGATCCACTCGGGCAATCCCGATAGCGAAAGTTCCCCCGTCGCGACCGCCACGTCGATCGCAAATTTCTCGCCGAGTTGAATCGTGCCTTTCACCGGAATGCGTAGGGAGGGCAGCGCCAATTCCACGCGCGTCACCGTCGCCGCGTTGGCGCGGGTCAGATCCCCTTCGAATTCCAACACCGCCGGCGCACCGACCGGCTTCTCGATCGCATTCGGCACGACGACTTTCGACTCCGTCAGTACCACATTGCCGCGCACATGCGGCGTGGCGGTCGAACCCGTCAGCTGCACCGCCGCGCTCAACAGCCCTTCGAACATCCCCGCGGGGATCGTCCGGGCCGGAACGAACTGCGCCATGTGCGCCGCATCCCCATTAGCTCGAATCACGAAATCCTGGAACGCGCTGGACGGCCCACCGGTCACCGCCCCCTGCACGTGCACGACCGTATCGCCCAGGTGGCCGCTCACTTGGTCGAACTGCGTCCCCCCTTCGGAAAGGACGAATTTCCCCTGCAGCGCCGTCAACCGTTCAGGCAACGACGAATGCGTGAAACTGATATAGCGAGCCGTAATGTCTCCGCCGGCGAACGTGACGCCGTCGGGCTGATTCAAGGGTCCCACCAAGCGGAACGTCGGCAGCGCCGTCCCTTCGACATCGCGAATCCCCGCGAGCATGCTGACCAATCGTTCTGCCTTGACCGTCTTGATCAGAAACGGGACCAGATCGGCGGCGGCCATCGTCCCGCCGATTTCCAATTCCAGCCAGGGCCCGGCCTCGAGGAAGGAAATCATCGCCTTCCCATCCGTCAACTGGATCGCACCGTAGTATCCGGTGATGTTGGTGGCCCGGACGCGCCCGGGCTCCACGACGACGGTCCCGGCCAACTCTTTCGTCGGTACGCGATCCTGCCCGAACAGCGCCTGGCCGTCCTGCACGTGAAACTCACCGGTCACGGACAACTGCGGACCGGATGTGGCCGACCCCGTCAACGTGGCATTCACCACTTGGACTTTGCCGTCGATCTGCCGCTCGGCGAGGATGGCCGGTAGCTGCGGATGAACCCATTCCGCCGGAATCGTGGCCAGCAATTCGGCCATCGTGACGAGCGACGAATTGAACGTGACGGTAAACGTCGGTTGCGCCGTCAGCAGCCCGGACAGATTCGCTTTGCCGGTCAAGGTCAACTGGTTCACCCGCGCTGTCATATCAGACAAGACTGCGTCGTAGCCGGCCAGTCCCGGAATGATACGCACCTGCCCTTGCAGATTGACCAAGCCTTGTAATTGATCCGGCACCGGACGGGGCCCGAAGAAATCTGCCATCTCGCGCAAGACGACATTGGCTGCATCGATCTGCCCGTCGAACTGGAACACGGAGGCCGGCGCCGCCGTGTCCGTCAACGCAGCCGACCGTTCGACGCGCCTGATCTGCCCCGCAAGCGAGACCGCGGACAGGCCGGTTTGTCCGGTTTGCGCGACCGACAGATGCACATCAGCCATACCCCGCTCCGGTCGTATCACGATCCCACCTTGAACCCGCTCCAATTTCAGCGTCCGCACGCCGTCGGGACGCGCCGCATCGATGACTGTAATGCTGCCGTTCACCACGTCGGCCTGGCGGATCATGAACACCCGCGTCAGCATCTCCATCGTGCGTTGATCGGTCGCCGCTTGATCCGTGCCGTCGAGCATGTTCCAGTGGCCGGCTTCGTTGCGGCGTATCGTCAACACCGGCTCCTCCACCAACAACCGTTTTCCCACGACCTGCTTCCGGAAGAGCGGCAACAGGCGCAGGACCAGATCGACCCGCTTGGCGGACAGAATGGCTTGCTCGGAATTGGGATCGTGAATGACGACCTGACTGAGTTCGACGCGGATACTGGGGAAAAACACGAACTTGACGCGATGGACATCGATCTTGCGCCCGAGGCCCTCCTCAAGCTGCTGCAAGACGAACGTCTTCAGATAATCTTCACCGATGAGGGTCTTGGAGAACAGGAGGAAGGCGCCGGCGCCCACCACGAGCACAAGCAACACGACCAGACCGATCCTGAAACGGGACACTCCCCCTCCTCATAGAGATAGCTGCGTACGAATCGGATCTTACCGGAACAGTCGAACGAAATCTATCAACCCTGCGGGAGACAAGGAGTTTTTCATCAGGGCCATGAATCGGTAGCATGGTATTCCAATACTTTGCCCTAGAGCCTCAAAGCGATTAACCCTATAATACCGACCGCGCTGACTTATCGGACGATCATCCACGTTGCAAGACTCAACACACGCTCAGCCCCGCTCCACCCCCATCCGCTGGCTCATTCTGGGTCTTCTCTTTCTGATTTCCGTCGTCACCTACATCGATCGGGTGAACATTTCCGTCACGGCGCGGCATATGATGCCGGCGCTGGGGCTGACCGATCAGCAGATGGGCTTTGTGTTCTCCTCGTTCGTGATCGGTTACGCGCTGTTTCAAATTCCCGGCGGCTGGCTCGGCGACCGATGGGGCGCGCGCCTCATCCTCACCATCGCCCTGGTTTGGTGGTCCGTCTTCACCGCTTGGACGGCGATGGCGCCGGTTTCGCTCCTGACCGGTCTCGCGGGCATCGTCGGCTCGCTCGCCCTCGTGCGGTTCCTGCTCGGCGTCGGTGAAGCGGTCGCCTTACCCAATTTCAACCGAGCCGTTACCGACTGGCTGCCGGCAAATGAGCGCGGCCTCGGTATCGGCATCGCGATCGGCGGGATCGGCGTCGGCGCGGCAATCACGCCGCCGATTACGGCCTGGATCATGGTGAACTTCGGCTGGCAGACCGCCTTTTATCTTTCAGCTGGAATCGGCCTGGCCCTGGCGGGCATCTGGTGGTGGCTTGCGCGGGATCGCCCGAGCGAGCATCCATGGGTGAAACACGCGAGCGGCACAGAGGATGTGCGCAGAACCTCGCCTCCGGCCATTCCCTGGGCCACCGTCAAACGTACTCCCACACTCTGGTGGCTCGTACTCAGTTACAGCTGCCTCGGCTACGTCGCCTACATTTATATGTCGTGGTTTTATCTCTACCTCGTGAATGTCCGAGGGTTCGATATTCTCCGCGGCGGCCTGTTCGCCTCGGCGCCCTTCATCGCCATTCTCCTCTTCTGCCCGATCGGCGGATGGGTCACGGATCGGCTCGCGCTTCGACACGGCATTACGCAGGGCAGACGATGGGTCGGCATCGCTGGCATGGTCCTCGCCGGATGCGCCATCGGAATCGGCGCGTTGGTGGATCACCCCTATTGGGCGATCGCAAGTCTGTCGCTCGGAGCCGGCTGGCTCTACTTCACCGTCGGCGCCTACTGGTCCTCGACCAGCGACCTCTCGAAAACCCATGCCGGCAGTCTGTCGGGACTGATGAACATGGGCGCCAACCTCGGCGGCGCCGTTTCCCCCTCGCTCACGCCCTGGATCGCGGAGCACTGGGGCTGGCCCATCTCGCTGGGCACAGCAGCGGTGATCGCACTGATCGGCGGAGTCCTCTGGATGAAGATCGACCCGGGCCGAGGGCTCGCGAAAAACCCGGACAACTCCCTGCCCATTGCCTGAAACCAGGAGTCATATTTCAGCCGCCGGCCCTTGCCCCTCGGCCATCGGCCTTGTTACATTCACCGCCATGACGATGCAATTTCAGAAGAAAGATCCCCGCGCGACGATCGTGACGAAGTTCGGGGAGATCAAGATCCGCTTCTATCCCGACGACGCGCCGCGGCACGTCGAAAATTTCGTCAAGCTCGCCAAGATGGGCTTCTTCGACGGGACGACGTTTCATCGCGTGGTGCCCGGCTTCATCATCCAGGGAGGGGATCCGCAGAGCAAGAATCCCGACCGCACCCTGCACGGCACCGGAGGCCCCGGCTATTTCCTGCCGCCGGAACCGAACGACCGGCCGCACAAACGCGGCGCCGTTTCCATGGCGAAGATGCCGCGCGAGAGCAACAGCACCCGCGATTTTAACGACAACGGGTCACAGTTCTTCATCTGCGTGGGTGACAACAGCGGACTCGACCGACGCTATACGGTGTTCGGTGAAGTGTTTCGCGGCATCGAAGTCATCGACAAAATCGTCGCCGCCACCCGCGACGCCGCCGACAATCCGCTGGAACCGATCACGATGACCGTGACGGTGAAAGAGTAGCGCGTCTCCCTCTCCGTCCTGCCGACATGACCGACTCTCGGGCGCAGCCGTTTCTTGATGGCCGCCGGGCGGTGTGATAGGGTCTGTGTAGCTGAACCTGGAGTGTCGGCGTGAAACTATCCTCCAACAGACCTTCGTGGCCATCCGCCGCACTGCGAATCTGGATCATCGTCTGGGTGCTCGCGGTTCCACTGTTTCACATCCACCCGGAAGCGGATCACCGACATGGGCACGCCGATCACGTTCACGGCGGCACCGTCCATACCGTCTTCTCTCCCGATCTGGACGGCGAATTCGACATTCACAAGAGGACATTGGCCGAAGGCGAGCCGACCGCCGCAAGCCCGGCCAGCATGTCGAAGCATCCCGCTCACGCTGCGGACTATACCGAACTCGGATTTTCGTTCGTCAGCGATTCGACCGACCGCAGTCTTCACAAACCCATCCTGACGGTTGGTGTGCCGGTCACCCCACCGGCCGCGCTTGACTGGCATCTGGCCTCCGGTGCCCAGACGGACGTCTCGTTCTCGTATCCCCTCACGTTGCTCACTCGCGACATCCCGTCGCGTGCGCCTCCCTCGCTCGTCTTGTAACCGTTCTCTTCTCCCTCATCGAGTGCATTGTGCGCGAAACATCCGACGCCGTGGGACCGTGACCCCGTCGGCGTAGCGTCTTTTCAGCAACGGAGGAGGCTCCTATGAGTCCCCGAATCTGTGTTTCTCTCGTGCTCATTGGCTGTCTGACGGCACAAACCTTCGGCCCCGTCTCAGTATGGGCCGAGCCATCCGCGCCATCGACCTATTCGTTGAACGACATCCTGGCGCTCGCGGAAGAGCGCAACCCAACGATGGCCGGAGCACAGGGGTTGATCAAACAAAGTCGCGGGCAGCAGATTGCCGCAGGCGCCTACCTAAATCCGTCGGTCTCCGGAACCGCCGGACGAGGCGCCATCCGTGACCCCAGCACCGGCACCAGAATTACCGAACACACTGTGAGCATCGAACAACCGCTCGAATGGTCAGGCAAACGACAGGCCCGCCAGGATGCCGCCAACGCCGGACTGGCCGGCGCCGGCGCCGCGCTGGAAGAAACCCGCCTCTCCCTGCTCGCCGATGTCAAAGTGGCGTTCTACTCTCTCTTGTTGGCTCAGCGGGATGCGGAACTCGCGGCGCAGAATGTCGCCACCGTCGAAGAGCTGCTGCGTACGGTCAAGGCCCGGGTCGCGGCCGGCGAAGCGACATCGTTCGACTCGATGAAAGCCGGCGTCGAAGTACAAAAGGCGCAGAAAGAGGCCGCCAGAACGCAGAGCGCATTGGTGGTCGCGAAAGCCCGCCTGAACACCCTGGCCGCCGGATCGCTGGGCCCGCAATTCTCCGTGCGGGGCGATTTTCAATCGCCCAAACCGGGATTGGACACGGAACGATTGACCGCTCGGGCACTGGACCAACATCCCGTGCTCAAGAGACTCGACAAGCTCGCGGAGCAGGCCGAGCATACGGTTCGCTTCGAGCGGGAGTCCCGTATGCCCAACGTCACCGTGCAGGGCAGTTACCATCGTGAAGCAGGTGACGAATCACTGACCGCCGGCCTGAGCGTACCGCTCCCCCTCTGGTATCGGCGGCAGGGCGAAATCGAGACGGCGTTGGGGACACAGCACCGGGCGGAGGCCGAACGGGCACGGGCCAGGAATGAATTGGAGCAGGCCATCACCCAGCATGTACAGGAAGTCCGCACGGCTCAGGACCAGCTCCAGGTATTCGAAACCGGTCTCCTGAAACAAGCGGAGCAGACCTTGACGGTCGCGCGGACCAGCTTCCGTCAAGGAGCGGCCAGCCTGCTGGATGTATTGGATGCCCAACGTGTCTACCGGCAGACCCTGTTGGAATATGCCCAAGCGCGCGCGGATCTCTCCATCGCACTGGCGCGATTGGAGCGGTACCTCGGAGCGCCGTTGTGAGGCGATCGCGGACATCGATGGCACGGATCGGTCTATCGAACAGGAGCGTCTCTATGATCGGACGAACCGCCGTCAGCAGCCTGACCGTAGGCGCCGTTCTGTTTCTCACCGGCTGCGGAAGCCGCGATACGGAGCCGCCGCCCCTCACGCCGACCGTCGATCGGAACGCGCCCGCGCCAGCCGCCCATACGATTCAGCCGCCGCCGAACGTTCGCAGTCGTGTGCGAACGGAACCGGTCGCCCGTCAGGTCGTTCCGGATATCGTGACCGCTCCGGGCGAAGTGGCGCTGGATCTCAAGCATGTGGCCAAGATCACCTCGCGCATCGAAGGGCAAGTCGAACAGATTCATGTCCAACTGGGGGATCGGGTCAAAGCCGGCCAACCGCTCGCCGCCATCGGCAGCCTCCAGCTCGACCAGTTGATCGAAGAGTATTTGATCGGCAAGGCCCAAGCCGACGTGGCGGAGAACGCCTTCCGCCGAACGGAAAAACTGCGCGCCGACGACATCGTCCCGGAGCGCAAGCTCATCGAAGATAAAGGCCGTTATCTGGAAACGACCGCGCGGTATCAGCACACACGAGAGAAGCTCTTGAACATGGGGCTTTCAGTGGCCGAGCTGACCGGGCTTGAACGGGGACGGCATCAGGAAGGCCATCGCTACACACTGACCTCCCCCATTCCGGGAACGGTCGTAGTCCAACAGGCGGTGCGAGGCCAGGGCGTGGCACCAGGACAGGAACTCTTCGAGGTCGTGGATACGAGTCGCGTCTGGGTCTTCGCCAACCTGCCGATCGAGCGGGCACGGGCCTTCAAAGAAGGCGACCGCGGCACCATCACGCCGAAAGGCGGAGAACCGATCACCGCTCCGCTGACGTATCTCGCGCCGGTGGCCGACGAAACGACCAGAACCATTCAGATCCGCTTCGAGGTCGACAATCCGCGTGGCAGCCTCAAGCCCCGCGAATATGTCGACGTCACGCTCGCGCTGACCGGGACGCCGGCGCTGGCCGTCCCACAATCGGCGGTGACGACGGCGGACAGAACCCGAGGCGTGTTCGTCGAACGGGACGCCGGTTACCTGTTCGTCCCGGTCGAATTCGGACGGGAAGCCGGAGGATGGGCCGAGGTGAAGCGCGGAGTGCAGGAGGGGGACCGGGTCGTCGTCGAAGGCGCCTTCGATCTGAAGAATCTGCTGCTGAAAGACCATATCGGGTCCGGGGAATGAGGCGCCGATGGACCGACTGCTGACACTCTCGCTGCGATACCGGTTTTTCACGCTGGTGGCCGTGCTGCTGGTCATCGCGACCGGCCTCTGGTCTTTCGCGCATCTCACGATCGACGCCGTGCCGGATCTCACGCCCGTGCAAGTACAAATTCTCACGCGCGCGCCGGCGTTGGGGCCGGTGGAAGTCGAACAGTTCGTGACGTTTCCCATCGAAACCTCGGTGAACGGCTTGCCGGGGTTGCGGGAACTGCGCTCCGTCTCCCGCTACGGCCTGTCGGCGGTGACTGCGATATTCGACGACGGTACGGACATCTACCGGGCCAGACAGCTCGTAGCCGAACGGGTGGCTCGCGCCTCGGAGCGAATTCCCGTCGAGTACGGCCGTCCGATCCTGGGGCCGTTGACGACGGGACTCGGCGAGGTCTACCAGTTCACCGTCAGCGGAACGGGCTACGGCCCCATGGCCTTGCGCACCTTGTTGGAATGGGATATCGGCACGAAACTGCGGGCGGTGCCCGGCGTGGTGGAAGTGAATATCTGGGGCGGTGAGCCCCAGCAGTTTCAAGTCGTCGTCGACCCGGCGAAGCTGATCGCGCTGAAACTGTCGCTCAAACAGATCTTCGATGCCCTGCAGCGCAACAACACCCTCGCCGGCGGCGGCTATATCGAACACCAGCGGGAACAGCTCCTGATCCGGGGCGAAGCCTTGGCCACCGGGGTGAACGATCTGGCCCGCATCGTGGTCTCGCACGGGGCCGGCGGCGTCCCCATTTATATCGCCGACGTCGCGCAGGTCCGGGAGGCCTCGGCCCTCCGCATCGGCGCGGCCACCGCTATGGGAGACGGAGAGACCGTCATCGGGATGGTGCAAATGCTCGCGGGCGAAAATGCCCAGCGTGTCGTCACGCAGGTCAAGCGGCGGATCGAAGAAATTCAACGAACGCTGCCCCCCGGCGTCGTCATTGAACCCTACTACGATCGCACTCTCTTCGTCGCGAAGGTGATCGACACCGTCCGGAACAATCTCCTGGAAGGAGGGCTGCTGGTCGTCGCGGTCCTCTTTCTCTTTCTCGGCGATCTGCGAGCCGGGCTCATCGTGGCCTCGGCCATTCCCCTGTCGATGCTCATCGCCTTCAGCGGCATGCTGCTCGCCGGTCAGTCCGGCAACCTCATGAGCCTCGGCGCCATCGACTTCGGCCTCTTGGTAGACGGCGCGGTCGTCATGGTGGACAACATCCTGCGACGATTGGCGCGCACTACCGACGGCAGCCGGGACACGCGCCTGGCTGAGATCCTGGCCGCCGGCCGCGAAGTGCTGCGTCCCATGGTCTTTGCCGTGAGCATCATCGGGCTCGTGTATGTTCCGATCCTCACGCTGACCGGGATCGAAGGGAAGATGTTCCGCCCGATGGCCTCGACGGTCATCATAGCGCTCGCCGGATCGTTGCTGCTCGCCGTCACGGTCATTCCCCTGCTGGCGTACTGGCTGGTGCGGCCTCGGCCGGACCACGAGGACACACGCGCCGTCCGATTGATCCGCAGTCTCTACGCCCCCTGTCTGCACTGGGCCATGGCGCGACCGACCTGGCCGGTCGCTTTCGCGGTGGGCTTGTTGATCATCAGCCTGACACTGGGATCCCGTTTGGGCATCGAATTCGTCCCCCGGCTGGATGAAGGTGATTTCGCAATACAAGTCTGGCGCCTGCCCAGCGTCTCGCTGAGCGAGTCCGTCTCAACCGCACTCGAGATCGAGCGAGTCCTTCGCGGGTTTCCCGAAGTCACCCGGATCGTCACACGGACCGGAAGTCCGGAAATCGCCACCGACGTCATGGGCGTGGACATGTCCGACATCTTCGTGATTCTGAAACCGCAACGGGACTGGGTCACGGCTCACGACCGCGAGGGGCTGATCGCCGCGATGAAAGAGACCGTCACACGCACTATACCCGGCGTCGGCCTGAGCTTCACGCAACCGATCGAAATGCGGTTCAACGAATTGATCGCCGGTGTCCGGTCCGATCTCGCCGTGAAAGTCTTCGGACCGGATCTGGATCTGCTCAAACAACAGGCCGACGCCGTCGCGCGGGCGTTGGAACAGGTGCGGGGTGCGGCGGACGTGAAGGTCGAGCAGGTGGCGGGGCTCCCGCTCCTCCGTGTGATCGTGAACCGCGATGAGATCGCCCGTTACGGACTCACGGCCGACGAAGTGCTCAGCCTCGTGCACACGGCCCGAATCGGCGCGGTCGTCGGGACGGTCGTCCAAGGGCCCCGGCGATTCGACCTGGTGGTTCGGTTGGCCGAACAGGCCTCACAAGATCCTGGAACGCTGGGTAGTCTGTTGATCCCGACGATGCACGGCGAACTGGTTCCGCTCTCGCGCATCGCGACGATCCAAATCGATACGGGACCGGCGCAAATCAGCCGCGAACACGTTCAGCGGCGCATCGTGGTGGAATGCAATATTCGCGGGCGCGATCTGGGCAGCTTCGTAGCCGACGCGCAACGGGCCGTGGCGCAGGCGGTTCCGCTGCCGGCCGGATACGAACTGACCTGGGGAGGACAATTCGAGCATCTCACTGAGGCCTCGCAGCGATTGGCCGTCGTCGTCCCCGTGACCCTGCTCCTCATCCTCGGCGTTCTCTCGGTGATCTTCGGCGCCATGCGTCCGGCGCTCGTGATCTTCCTGAACGTCCCGCTGGCCTTGTCCGGCGGCATTCTGGCGCTGTGGGTTCGGGGATTGCCATTGAGCATTTCAGCCGTCATCGGCTTCATCGCGCTCTTCGGTATCGCGGTGCTGAACGGTGTCGTCCTGGTCAGCCACATCAGACAACTGGAAGCGGACGGCCGCTCGACGGAGCAGGCCGTCTTGGAAGGCGCAATGGATCGGCTTCGGCCGGTGTTGATGACTGCGTTGGTGGCCAGTCTCGGATTCGTCCCGATGGCGCTCGCCACCAGTATGGGAGCGGAAGTGCAGCGGCCACTGGCGACGGTGGTGATCGGCGGACTGTTCACCTCCACCGCCTTGACCCTGCTGGTGATTCCCGCCGTCTACCGCAGACTGGCGGCAACGCGCGAGAAAATTGTTTGATAAGGATAGCGGCAGCTACATTAACGCTTTCAACGCAAGCCAAATTCGGATCCGGCTTTTCACACCACACATCACGATATCTCCACCGATTGATGTCGCCCCACCATACTCACATACACCGCCGCGTAGTCAGACTGCGCTTGGTCTCCCCCTATAACACGTGTACCGTGCAAGCGCGCTCGCAAGTGCGCTGGCGCACGCCGTCTGGTGATTCAGCCTGAGTCTCGCGATCCACCACACCAGCCTCTTTCCAACTTCCCATTGAATTATCAGTGTGTTCTCTCATGCTGCATGGCTACATTTCATCGGTACCCTTTTTGCTGAAGTGCTCCGGCAGTTCCTCCTTATATATGGTGATGCACGCATGGAACTGCTTCTCCTCGCTCTCACAATTCTGACACCGTTGGCTGCGAGTCTCCTGATCGCCTTGTCCGGCCCGTCCAGCGGCGAACGCAGTGCCGGATTCGGCATCGGAGCCGTAACGGTGTCGGTACTTGGATCGTTGGCTGCCCTGTATCAGACCGGTCACCAGGAACCGATCCAGGTCACCGTATCGATGATCCCAGCGGGTCTCTCTCCGACGATCGTGATCGATCGTCTGGCCGCCGTCATGATGGTGCTCATCGCCGGGGTAAGTCTGGTGATTCATGTCTACTCGCAACGCTACATGCACGACGACCCGGGATACGTCCGCTTCTTCGCCCTGCTGAGCCTGCTGACCTTCGTCTTGCTCAACCTCGTCACCAGCGGCCATCTCCTCTGGCTCTGGATCTGGTGGCATGCGGTGACCTGGTTGTTGCGCACGTTGCTCTCGTTCAACCAAGCGAGTCCGGCCGCGCGCCAGGCGGGAACCACCACACTGTGGGTCCAGGGCGTGGGCGATCTGGCGCTGCTGGCCGCCGTTGCCGCCACCTACGCGGCGTTCGGCACGTTCAATCTGCGCGAGGTGATCGGCCAACTGCAACTAGCGGCCTCACCTCCGGTTCTGTGGCACGGCACCTGGGCGGAAACCTCGGCGACCGGGGTGATCACGCTCCTGTCGGTGCTCGCGATCATGACCAAGTCGGCGCAATTTCCCGTTCACATTTGGCTCACCGGCACGATCGAAGCACCGACCCCGGTCTCTGCCATGCTGCATGCCGGCATCGTCAATGCGGGAGGCTTTCTGGTCAACCGGCTCGCGCCGCTCTACGGCGAAGCCCCGTCGACGCTTCACCTGCTGTTTGTCATCGGTGCAGTTACGGCGTTGATCGGCGCCACGACGATGCTCACGCAACCGAGCATCAAGCGAACCCTCGTCTATTCCACCATGGGACAGATGGGCTACATGGTGATGGAATGCGGGCTCGGCGCATTCGCCCTGGCCATCTTCCACCTCTGTGCCCACGGCCTGTTCAAGGCCACGCTCTTCCTGAACTCCGGATCCGGCATCCACAAGGCTCGAACCGAATTCAAACTGCCCGACCACGAGACGACGGACCATCGCACGCCGTTTTCCCTCGCAACCTGGGGAACCGGCCTGGCCGTCACCTTGGTCGTCCCGCTCCTCATTCTTCTGTTGGTCCATGGCCTCGTGCAGATCCCGCTGTTCGAAGCCCAGGGCACTATGATTTTCCTCTTCTTCGCCTGGGTCACGTCATCGCAAGCGGTGTTCAGTCTCTACCGTCTGCACGGCGTCGCGTCCTGGAAAGTATCGGCCGCGATGGTCCTCACGCTATCCTTCATCGGCGTGACCTATCTCTGGGCGGGCGAGGCCTTCACGCATTTCCTCTATCCCGAACCGGGCCAAGCCGCGGCCTACTTCCTCGCGGCGGCTTGGCCACAATCGCTGTTCGAAGCGGTCGTCGGCTTATCGGCGCTGCTGATCATCGGGGTGTGGGGTCTGCTCTATGCACAGGCCCACGGTGTCCGCGTGCTGCTGCCGGCCTGGCTGGAAACGCTCCAGGCGCGAGCCTACGTGGCCTTTCTGAACGGACTCTACGTCGAGGATGCGTGGTGGGCGCGCCGGCACGGTCCCCACCGCGTCCGCATTCCCGACCCCAATCGTGCGTCCGCGTCGGAGGCCGCACCATGACGAGGACCGTCTCAGGCCCCTACACCGACGCGCAACGGATGGAGTTGCGCTCGTTTGTCCAATTGGCCGGCGAAGTGATCGCGCAGTTCTGGCCGATGCGCACCTTCATCCATCACAACCCGCTGCACGGCTTGGAAGCCCTGCCGTTCGCACAGGCGGTGAAACAAGGGACCCAGCTGTTCGGCGGACGCGGCTATTTGTCGAATGAGGCCTGGCGGGAGCATTTTCACGCGGGCCGAGTCCATCTCACCGATCTGCGGACGGCCTTGGAACCGCTCACCGTCGACAAACAGGTCGACTTCGCCGGGCGCCGGATCTCGCACCTGGATGTCCTGACGCTTTCGATGATTCACGGGCTCATGGAACACCCGCCGATCGAATCGGAGGGATCGATTGACACCACGACCGCGTGGTTGACGCGCGTCCTGGCGACAACACCTCCGTCCCCCCGACAAGAGGCACAGGCCGATTCGTTCAGCCTCCCGACACGCGAAACCCTCAGCACCTGGTGCGACCGCACGCTCGGCACCAACCTGGTCGAAGCGTTGGATCGCGAACTGGTGAAGTGGAGCAGCACCTTCCTCGATGAAGGAGAGGTCGGATGGTCGATGCCCTATCGGGACCGCACCTTTTACCGGGCCTGGAAGTCCTTAGCCCAGTACGACGCGACGTTCAGGCTGATCGGCATTGCGTCGGCCGACGAGAAAATCCGCGCGCTGCCGGACCGTCCGGAAGATGCCTTGCTGGATCATCTGACGGCTCTGGCGATTCCGAAGTCCGCCTGGGAGTCCTACTTGTCGCTGCACTTGGCGTCGCTCCCCGGCTGGGTCGGCTACATCAAGTGGCGCGCGACTCAGCAGACCCATCCCTGGCAGCAGGAATATCCGATCGACCTGGTGAAATATCTGGCGGTCCGCCTGTTCTACGAACGGGAGCTGGTCGCCGTCGCCTGCGAGCAGCAATTGGGCATCGCAGGACGATTCAGCGCCATTCGGATGTTCATGGACGAGTACTCCGACGTCTATCGGCTCCGCCGCACATGGGTGGCTGCGCAGTTGCCCGCCGATGACGCGCACGAGGTACGGCGACTAATCCGGCGCGGAACGCAGGCATCTCCGGCGGACTGGCGGCCCCTGAGCGAACGGCTTCTGGCCCGGCAGGATGACCACCGCAACACCCAGCACAACCTCCGTCACGCCCGCGCGCTGTTGGCGTTGGCACAGCATCTGTCGGTGGATCCCGGCGCCATCGACACGACGTCCCCGGCCGACATCCACACGTTGTTCGACTGGCTCGACGGGTACCCTCCGTCGCAGCACGGCCCCCGCTGGCTGGACGCGTTCGAGGCGGGCTTCAGACGCGAGGTGCTCGGCAAGCTGGCGCTCGGCACATCCGGCCAGCCGGCCGGCACCGAGACGGCATCGAGACCGCTTGCGCAGGTCGTCTTTTGCATCGACGTCCGATCGGAAGTATTTCGGCGGCATCTCGAACACCGCGGCGGTTACGAGACGTTGGGCTTGGCCGGGTTCTTTGGCGTGCCGCTGGACTACCAGCCCTTCAGCGCCGGCCATCACACCGCCCATTGCCCCGTGCTCTTGCGGCCCAAAAACCTCGTGAAGGAAATTCCCCGGAGCTACCACAGCAGCTTGGCAGACCGGCACAAGCTCGCGGCCCAACTGACGCACGCCGCCCATCGGCTTCTGCACGATCTGAAAGAAAACGTGGTCACGCCTTATGTCATGGTCGAAGCCCTCGGCTGGTTTTTCGGCCTCCCGCTGCTGGCGAAAACGCTCGTCCCGCGCTGGTATCAGCGTCTCCACCGTTGGGGGAAGGACCGGCTCACGCCCCCGCTGGCCACCACCCTGACCGTCGACAAGATTCCGCGGGACGAGGCCGAGGCCATGGTCGTCGCCGAACAGCACGCGCAAATCCGGGAGATTGTGCAAAGCCGGTACGGCGTCATGGGCAAGGTCCTGTCGACCGGCCTGCTCGACAAAATCCGTAGGGCGGCCGTCGGCCTTGCCGATGGTACCACCGGCGAAGTCGCGCGGGTGCTGGATCTGACGACCGAGCAGGAGCAGGCCTTCTACCAAGACCTGCGGGAGCGGTATCGCATTAGCTCCCGCGGCATCGCCGAACGGCTCGACCGGTTGACCCACACGGGCTTTTCCATCACCGAGCAGGTCTATTTCGTCGAAGCGGCGCTGCGCCTGATGGGGTTGACGGCCAATTTCGCGCGCGTGGTCCTGTTCTGCGCGCACGGCAGCACGACCGAGAACAATCCCTACGAGTCGGCCCTGGACTGCGGTGCCTGCGGCGGCAATCACGGGCTGCCCAACGCCCGGGCCATCGCGGTCATGGCGAATAAACCGACGGTCCGTGAGATGCTCAAGATCCGCGGGATCGCGATTCCTAACGACACCCACTTCGTGGCCGGGCAACACGATACGACGACGGACCGGGTGCAACTCGTCGACCTGGAGGATATTCCGACAACCCACCGGCGCGACCTCCAGCGCCTGAGTGCCGACCTCGACGCCGCCGCCGGGCTGGCCCGATTGGAACGCCACGGCGCGCTCGCGCCGCTCGATGGAACGGCCAATGCCCGCACAGCGAGGCGCGCGGCGCAACGACGCAGCGTGCACTGGGGCGAAGTCCGCCAGGAATGGGGGCTCTCCCGAAACGGGCTCATCGTGATCGGACGGCGGGAGATGACCCAGGCGGTCGATTTGGAAGGCCGCGCGTTCCTGCATTCCTACGACCATCGACAGGATCCGACGGGCCGACTGCTCGAGACCATCATGACGGCGCCCCTCGTCGTCGCGCAGTGGATCAACATGGAGCACTACTTTTCGACCGTGGACAACGAGGTCTACGGGAGCGGGAGCAAGATCTATCACAACGTAGTGGGCCGCATCGGCGTGATGACCGGGGCGCGGAGCGACCTCCGCATCGGCCTGCCGGCCCAAACGGTCCTTCGCGGACGAACGGCGTATCACGAACCCATGCGCCTGCTGGCCGTCGTGGAAGCGCCGCGTACCCGCGTCGAGCACATCATCGCCCGGCACCCGCTGCTGGAGCAGATGTTCAGTCTAGGCTGGGCCACGCTGGTGGTGCGGGACTCGAGGGACGGCGAGTTTTATTACTACGACTATTCGGTAGCGAGATGGAAGGGAGGAGGGCACCATGACGGGCTTGACGCTGCATCCGATGAAGGAAATCCGGATCGTGGTCCAGGGCGACCACTTGCAATTTGTCACTGAACTGCTCGACCGGGTCGGTGCGAGCGGCTACACCATCATCAACAATGTGTCGGGCAAAGGCCACCACGGCTTTCACGAAGGCCATCTGCTGTTCAACGACACCAGCAGCCAGGTGATCGTCTTCACCGTGGTCCCGACGGAAAAAGTGGAACCGATCCTGGCCGGCCTCGGTCCCCTGTTCAACAAACACTCCGGCACGATGTTCGTCAGCGACGTCGCCGTGAGCCGCCGCGAACACTTTGCCGGCCGATGACCTGGCCGCCGGAACGCACGCCTGGCCGGATCTCGACGGCCATCCTCGGGGATCGCTATACTGAGAGAACCGTCGACTGTCTCCGTTCCGCCGGATGTCGGCATCAGTCAGGATTACGCCATGCCTCTACCCAAACGGTCTCGCACAAAACCGCCCGCACCGGCGCAATCCGAAGTGGCCGCCGCCGAGGTCTTGGCCTGGGTCAGCGACTGCCTCGAAGGGGGATTGTGTTTTGTGTCACGCGGGCTGCTCATTTTCGAGAACGCGCAGTTCGGCGAACTGGTTGAAGCCGCGTCGGACACGCCGCTCGTCCCCGGCGCATCTCCGGCACACGAGTATCGGACTCCCTCGCTGAGAACCACGCTCTTCGCCGAAGCGACAACCTGGAGCGCCGAACCGCTCGGGGCCCATCATGCGCAGACCTATCGGCTGACCGACCGGCAGAGACACCCGCTGATCTACGAATGCCGCTTCAATGTGGTGCCGTACCACGGCGCCACCGGAGTGCTGCTCGTCTTACAAGACGTCACCGAGCGCACGCTGCTCGCGCAGGAAGCCTCTCAGGTCGCCCGGTTCCAGTCCGTCCTCGCCCGCATCGGCACCCTGGCCGTCAGCGACGCGCCGGCCCAGGAGCTGATGAACGAGGCCGTCCGTCACACCGCACAGGCACTCGGCGTCGAACTCTGCAAGATCCTGATCGCGCGGGATGACGACGACCACTTGGCCGTCGTCGCCGGCATCGGACTGGAGGAGGAGCTGATCGGCAAACTGACGATCGAGGGCGGCACCCATTCGCAAGCCGGATTCGCCATCCGCGAACGGCTCCCGGTCGTCGTTCGAGACCTCCGACAAGAGACGCGCTTTACACCGTCGAAGTTGCTGACTGAACACGGCGGTATCGCGGGCATGTGCGTCCCCATGCTCGTCGAAGACCGCGTCTACGGCGTGATGACCGCCCACAGCAAGCACATTCGAGACTTCACCGACAAAGAGCAGGAGTTTCTCTGCACGGTCGCGAATACCGTCGCCACCGTGCTAGAGCGCCGCCGCCGCGCCGACACCCAGCGGGACTTCTATCATCGGCTGTTCATGTCGGCGCAGGACGGCATCATGCTGACCGGAACCGACGGCCGCATCCTGGAGTGGAACCCGGCCCTGGAACGGATGACCGGCTGGACGCGCGACGAAGCACTGGGGCAGCGGCCTGCCATCCTGAAATCGGGCAAGCATGGACCGGAGTTTTACGACCGGATGTGGCAGACCATCCGCACGGGCCACCCCTTCGTCGACCGCTTCATCAACCGGCGCAAAGACGGTTCGGAATTTCTCGTGTGGGAAAGCGTCAGTCCCGTCAAGGACCAGGATGGCACCACGCAGTACTATATGGCGATTCTCACCGACCTGAGCGAGCGGGAACAGATGCTCGAAGCGCTCCGCCACACCGAACAGGTGAAATTGGTCGGCCAGCTGACGGGCGGCATTCTTCACGAAGTCCGCAACCCGCTCATCGGCCTCGGCAGTCTCGCGGCGCATCTGGCCGAACAGGGGCAGCTGCCGCAGTCCGCGCGGGACCGCTGCCGGCTGATCGCACGGGAAGCTGCACGGATCGACGAACTCCTGGAGTCCCACCTCGGCCAACTGCGCCCCAGACCGTTCGACCTGCAGCCCTGCGATCTGCCCTCGTTGCTCGAAGATACGCTCACCCTCCTCCGGCCGAACCTGACCAAACAGCGGATCACGGTCAGACACGCCATCAGCGACCCGCTTCCTACGGTCGAAGCCTCGCGCGCCCATTTGCAGCAGGTCTGCC
Source organism: Nitrospira sp. (assembly GCA_046350995.1). Classification (GTDB taxonomy): domain Bacteria; phylum Nitrospirota; class Nitrospiria; order Nitrospirales; family Nitrospiraceae; genus Nitrospira_D. The sequence continues at coordinate 3,211 of JAXLZJ010000023.1, read as the reverse complement.
TGAATATCACGATGAACGCCATCGAGGCGATGCCGGAGGGAGGCGAACTGACCATTACGGTCCGTGCTGAGAACAAGCGGACCGCGGGTGTCTTGCTGCGTTTTGCGGACACCGGCAAAGGCATCGCCCCCGACGATCTCAAACGGATCTTCGAACCGTTCTTCACGAACGGCAAGGCCAAAGGCGTGGGCCTCGGCCTGACGATCACCCACGACATTATCGAACGGCACGGGGGGCAGTTGTCGATCAGCAGCCCGCCAGGCAGCGGCGCCATCGTCGACGTCTGGCTCCCGTCCAAGGAACGGGCCTGACATGACCTGGCAACTTCTGCTGGTGGAAGACGAAGCCTCGGTGCGCGAAGCCTTCACGCTCCGCTTGAGCGATCAAGGCTACGCGGTGCAGACCGCCGGCTCCGGCGAGGAGGCGCTGGCCCTGCTCAAATCCTTCGAGCCGGATATCCTCATACTCGACCTCGTCATGCCCAATCTCACCGGGCTCGACGTGCTGGCGAGGGTGAGACAAACCTCCCCGAACCTGCTCGTGATTCTCCTGACAGCCCGCGGTACCGTGAAAGACGCCGTCGAGGCGACCCGTCTGGGAGCCTTCGACTTTGTCGCCAAGTCGATCGACATGGAGGATCTCCAGCACGCACTGCACCGCGCCACAGAACTGCTGACGCTCCAAAGACAGGTCCGGCTTCAGAGCGGACAAGATGCGGAACGGTACGCGCTCGACCGGGTCATCGCTAGAAGTCCCGCCACCCAGGCGTTCCTGGAGCAAGTCCGAGAGCTTGCGAAGAACGACCGGGTGACCGTACTGCTCCAGGGAGAAACAGGCACCGGGAAACAGTACATGGGACGGGTCATCCACTATAATGGTGTGCGCGCCTCGAAACCTTGTATTGAGGTCGACTGCCCGTCGATTCCGCGCGAGCTCTTCGAGAGTGAGCTGTTCGGGCACGAGAAGGGGTCATTCACCGGAGCCGCCGGCCGCAAGACCGGCCTGATCGAAATGGCGGACGGCGGAACGGTCTTCTTCGACGAGATCGGTGATCTGCCTCTCCCTTTGCAGGCCAAATTGTTGCGGGTCATCGAGGAACGGACACTCCGCCGGGTCGGTGGAGGCGCCTCGATTCCGGTCGACGTCCGCTTCATGGCCGCAACAAACCGCAATCTCAAAGAAGCTGTTGCTAAAGGGGAATTCCGTGAAGACCTCTACTTTCGCTTGAACGTTGTCACCCTGACCGTCCCCCCTCTCCGCGAGCGCCGCGAGGACATTATCCCGCTCGCCGAGCAGTTCATAGCCCGATCGGCGATCGTGCTAAAAAAGTCCGTCCGCATCCTTGGGGCCACCGCCACCGGCCTGCTGCGGTCCTACACATTCCCCGGGAATGTGCGTGAGCTCAGCAATCTGATCGAACGCGCCGTGCTCTTCTGCCCTGGAGAGACACTCGAAGCGGAGCAATTCCCGTCCGACATCCGGCAAAGTGCCGATCACCCGTCACCTCGGTCGGTGGCGGGAACACCCGAACAATCCGACCCGCAAGCCGTTCATATCAGCTTTCGAATCGGTGAGCAGTCCCTGTCGGATCTCGAAGACCGGATTATCGCGGAAGTCTTGAAGCGGTCGGAGGGCAATAAAACACTGGCGGCTAAATACCTCGGCATCACCCGCTGGATGCTCGATCGGCGACGGAAGCCGCAATCCTAGGTTGATCGAGCGCTGACGCACGCCGCTCGATGCGCCCGTGCACCGATACACATTCCATCCACTTACGCCGATCAGCTGATCGGATCCAACGATAGAAACGCGTCATTTCACGGCCAGATCGAACCGCGCTCATCGACGTACCTCCACACAAATCAGGATCGACGATTGCATAGTGCTGCCGTAACCAGGGCACCGTAGATATCATCGCGGCCCATGGAGGATGGCATGACCTGCTCACGATGCAACAGTATGATGTTCAGAGAACGTTATGACGACCCGTACGACACTCATGGGCAGGGCTTCGATGCGCTGCACTGCCTGCTTTGCGGCAATATCGTGGATCCCGTGATCATGCGACACCAGCAACATCGGGTCGAACCACGGACGAGGCAGGCGCGCCTCGCATCCGTCGTTTCGACGTAACAGGTCACCAGGCGAGGAGTGGAGCGGCAAAAGGAACCGGACGTTCGTGGAGCGAAGGGACGCGCGGCCAGGGACGGGAGGAACTGATTCAGTGATCGCTCCTCGCCATTTTTTTGGAGTTGTACCATGTTGGGTCGAGCCACCGGGGCAGCGGGTTTTGTCCTCGGCATCATCGGATTCTGTGTACCTCTCACGGCACAGGCGGCCTCGCCGAAACCGCCGCAACATGACGAGACCACTCGCTTCGCGCTCCGCTATGTTCACTCATTGGCGCATTCGGAAATCGACGCCTGGGCGGCAGCGGATCTCGGTTGCCTGACCCGCGCCAAAGGCACGGCGCAGCAGACGCGCACACCGCTCGAACCGGACACCGCCCGCCGTTGCTGGGACGAGACCTTGAAGGCGCATACCGACATGGTCGCGCAGCAGGCGGAATCCGGCGTGTTCAGCGCGACCGGACGCGGGATCGGGCTCGGGCTGCTGCACGACCGGCACCGGGCCACGGAAAATTGGAAGGAGTATCCGCCGGCTGTGTTCCTGTCGCCGCCGGTGATCCTCAAACACCATGCGCCGACACCTCAGCTGAGCGCCGTCCGGACCAGCCAAACCCAACCGATGGCGCTCATCCTGACTCCCGGCGCCGAACCGGTCGCGGTGCGCGGCCAGGCGGTTGACGTCAAAATCGTCTACGGCGATCCGTTGACGGCTCCGCTCGCTCTCCGACCCGAAGAAATCTGGTGGGTGAACGGAGCGAAGCGCCAGTTCGGTCCGGTCCGAGAAGTCGTCGCCCGGTTCATCGTCGTGACCGGCCTCCGCAAATTCGGCTACGCCATTGATCGCGCCGTCATGAACGAGGCGCTGCCCGGCGCGCCGCTCATCCCGACCACCCACTATGGACTCCGGCCCGACAATGGGAGGAAATTCGATCAGGCCGACCCCGCACAGGGCATTTTGAAAGGCGAACTCGTGGCCGGCTCCGCCCGCTGGTGGGAACGCGACAAGGCGGCCCCAGCAGTACGCGCCGCTCTCGCGCAAGCGGCCCACTTACCCGCGGCCGAGCGGGCCGATCTGCTGACCC
>JAXLZJ010000022.1:0-75178 GCA_046350995.1 Nitrospira sp. | reverse complement strand
CCCGGAGCAATTCAGCAATCTCCGCGTCGTCATCACCGGCGCCGAGAAGTTGCCGTTGAGGCTGGCCCAGGCGTTCCAAGACAAGTTCGGCGTCGCACCCGTCGAAGGATACGGCGTCACCGAATGCGCCCCGGTCATCTCCTGCAACTGTCCCGACTATCGCGCCTCCGGCTTCTATCAGGTCGCGTCGCGCCGCGGGACGGTCGGGCAACCGTTTCCCGGCGTCTCGGTGCGCATCGTCGATCCGGAGACCTGGGCGATCCTCCCGCCCGGGCAGGCCGGGATGTTGTTGGTGAAAGGGCCCAACGTGATGAACGGCTACCTCGGCCGCGAAGACCTCACGGCGAAGGCCATGAAAGACGGCTGGTATATCACCGGTGATATCGCCACACTGGACGAAGACGGGTTTCTCACCATCACCGACCGGCTCTCCCGCTTTTCGAAGATCGGCGGCGAAATGGTGCCCCACGGCAAGGTCGAAGAGGCGTTGCAACTGGCCGCCGGAGCCGACACGCAAGTCTTCGCCGTCACCGGGTTGCCGGACGAGAAGAAAGGGGAACGGTTGGCGGTACTCTACACGATCGACGAAGCCGCGCTCCCGGCCGTGCTCGACAAACTCGCGGACAGCGGCCTGCCAAATTTGTTCATCCCTGCGCGCAATCAGTTCGTGAAGGTCGACGCGCTGCCCATTCTCGGAACCGGCAAACTGGATCTGCGCGGCGTCAAGCGCATCGCTACCGAACGGCTCATGCCGGCCTCGTGATCCGACGACGTATGCGGGCCGCCACAATCTTGAACGTGACCGGATGGATCAGTTTCTGCGAGAACGCCGTTTCCTCCTCGTGATCGTGACCGGGTGCCTGCTGCTATCGGGCATCCGTCCGGTCGATCGCTTGACCTGGTTGCTGGAAGTGCTGCCGGTACTGGCAGGAATTCCTCTGCTCATCGCAACCGCTACCACCTTTCCGCTCACTCCGTTACTCTATCGGCTGCTGGCGCTGCATGCGTTCATCTTGATCGTCGGCGGGCACTACACCTATGCCGAGGTTCCGATCGGCCGCTGGGTCCAGGAGGCCTTCGGCCTGGCGAGGAATCACTACGACCGGTTGGGCCACTTTGCTCAGGGATTCATCCCCGCGATACTCGTGCGAGAACTGCTGCTGAGAACCTCCCCGCTTCAACCTGGGCGCTGGCTCGCCTGCTTGGTATCAGCATGTTGCCTCGCATTCAGCGCCCTGTACGAACTATTCGAGTGGGGTACCGCCCTCGCGCTGGGACAATCGGCCACCGATTTCCTCGGCACTCAGGGCGATGTGTGGGATACCCAATGGGACATGTTTCTGGCCTTGACCGGATCGATCACCGCTCAGCTGACACTGAGCCGGCTCCATGATCGGCAGCTCCGCGACATGGCGAAACCCAACCGGACCTGATGCACCATACGCAACTAATTAACAGCCGTCGCCCTACCGATCCGTACAACTCTTTCAATCCCGTCCCGGAAAGTGCGGTATGATCTCTAGCGGGAGCGATGCATGACAACGAAATCGCTGATCGACTGCCACGTCCATCTCGCCGCATTGCCGGACGGGGATAACGGCTGCTACATCTCACCGAAGATGCTCAAGAGCCCGCTGTTCCGTTTCCTGCTGTGGAAGCATCGGCTGTCTCCGGACAGACCGCGCGAGGCCAACGAGAAATACCTAGACGATCTGCTGACCGAACTCCGTGCGTCGCACCATGTCCAGAAGGCAGTGCTGCTCGGTATGGACGGCGTGTACGACCATGCGGGCAGGCTCGTCCGCGAACATACCGACTTTCTCATCAGCAACGACTACGTCCTCAAGACTGCACAACGTCACCCGGACGAATTGTTGGCCGGGGTCTCGATCAACCCGCAACGGCGCGATGCGATCGACGAAGTGCATCGCTGTGCGGATGCCGGCGCAGTCCTCGTAAAAGTACTGCCGAACGCGAAACAGTTCGATCCGGCTAATCCGAAGTACCGCCCGTTCTACCGCGCCCTCGCGCAACGGAATCTGCCGTTCCTGAGCCACGTCGGCTACGAGTTCAGTCTCATCGGGAAAGACCAGTCCGTCGGCGATCCCGACCGGCTGCGCGTACCGCTCGAAGAAGGCGCTACCGTCATCGCCGCCCATGCCTGCAGCTACGGGCTCATCGTCTATGAAAAGTTTCTACCCACGTTACAGGATCTGGTCACGCGCTACCCGAATTTCTATGCGGACATTTCCGCGCTCACACTCCCGAACCGTGTGCGCATGCTGCTGCACTTGCGGAAGTACCCCGAGGTCCACGACCGTCTGCTGTTCGGCACCGACTACCCGTTATCCGTCTTTCACATGGCCGCCTGGGGGCGCGTCGGATTCGGAACCTTGCGCAAGATGATGAGAACCACAAACCGTTTCGACCGTCAGGTGGAAGTGTGCCGCGGATTGGATCTGGGATTCCGGTCGTTGGGAGACCTGCTCCCCCATACGGCCCGCTGAGCCGAGCTCCCGATGGAACGCGATCATATCCTCCAGACACTCCGCGAAAGGATTCTGGCATTCGCCACATCACGTGTATCGAGGGACATGGCGGAGGATCTGACGCAGGAGGTGCTCATCGTGCTCCATGAGAAGTACGCGCGTGTGACCGACCTCACCGAACTGGTGCCGCTGGCCTTCCAGGTTCTTCGCTTCAAGATGCTGGACGCCCATCGCAAGGCCTTCCGCCGGGGCGAGTATCATCAGGAGTCGGTCGAGGACCTGCCCCTCACGGATCCAGCGGACGATCCGGCGACGCAGCTGGATCAACGTCAGCGCGTCGACCGGCTGTTGGCCGCACTGGCGCAACTCGGCGAGCGCTGTCGTGAGTTGTTTAAGTGGAAGTTGGAAGGCAAGAGCTTCCCCGAGATTCAGACCATCATGGGTCAGGCCTCAATCAATACAATCTACACCTGGGACCTGCGCTGCCGGAAACAGTTGTTGAGTCTCATAGGCGGAAGCTGGGAATAGCCGATGGCTGAGCACGATCTGGAAAAACTCCTGGGAGCATTCGCGGCGGACACGCTCACGCCGGAAGAGCGACAGCAGCTCTACACCGCTGCGCTCCAGGACCAACGTCTCTTCGATGCCCTGGCGGATGAACAGGCGCTGAAGGAATTACTGACCGATCCGTCGGTTCGGCGACGCCTACTGGATGCATTGGAACGGCCCGCTCCTGCAAAGAATGGCAGCGCCGGCTCGTGGATCGATTGGTTCCGTCGCCCGGCCAATCTGGCCCTCGTCGGCGGACTGGCCACGGCGGTCTTTGCGGTCATTCTCGGCACTAAGGTCTATCAAGATAGTCTCACACGATCCGCCCAGTCGGTGGCATCGGAAACGGCAAAGCCCGCTGCCCCGTCATCGTCTATGTCCACGCCGGCTCCCACTCCCCCACAAGAATCAATAGGACAAGCGGTGCCCGAGTCGACCCCACAGACTGAAAAGAAGAAATCAATCAGCGCGGGCACCTCGACAGGAACCCCGACAACGCAATCACGGGTTCAACAGACCAGCGATGCGGCCCCTGAGAGAGCGCGCGCCCAACCGGTTCCTGCACCGGTATTGGAGGAGAAGCGAGCTGAGATTCAATCGATCGTGCCCGACAAGGCCGTCCAAGACCGCGCCGCATCAACGGATCGGCCGGTCGCCGTGCGCCCTGCCCCGCCGACCGCGTTGTCCGAATCGACATCGATGCCGGCGGCCCCGCCCGTTCCGGCAATCGGAGCCACTGCCTCGGCCATCGGCGCACGTGCCTTGTTCTATGGCGGCAGCGATCGGTCCGGTGCCGGCCCGCTCACTCAGGAATCGGAGCCGCTCTCCAAATCCTCCAGCGAGGCGGACGGCCAATCGTCCCTGTTTAAACGCAAGCTGGAAGGACTCTCATCGCTCAGAGCCAAAGCTGCGCCGACGACGCCCAAGCCTTTGGCGTTGCGCTATGAGATCGTAGCCATGACTGCCGCCGGACAAGAGCAGCCTCTCAACCCAACGACCGCGGCAGGCAGCTCTGCCGCACTCCAACTCATTGTCGAAGCCAATCAGGAAAGCTACCTGCAAATCTGGCGTGGAGTCGGCTCAACCGACCCGCGTCTGCTGGCTCCGCAACAGGAGAGCGGCCAAATCTCTATGAAGCTCCAACCGGGTCAACGACCGCATATTCCCCTGCCTGTGGAGAAAGGCCTGTTTCTGATCCGCCTCGCGCGCGTCCCATTCGGACCGATCACCCGGCAGGAGGCCGCATTGCTCGACCGACCAGCCACAGGCCAGCTCCAAGAATCGGGCATGGGCGCGGAAAGAACCGACGCCGTTACTTACGTCGCCACCACAGACCTCTCCGCCTCGCTCCAGGCCTTGGTCGATCTCACTCCACACCGCTGAGGTCGACGGCGACAGGGCTGCCATTGCCTCAGGCCGCTGGAAATGCGATATAATGCTTATTCTCATTTGTCTGGATGATGTCTGGGCCAGGCATCGCCACCGGGATATAAGTCCAACATCCACGGTATTTGTTATGAGAGGTCTGAGCATGCGTACTCTACTTGCAGCGGTTATCGCCATCATCTCCGGCATCGGTTCCAGCGCATGGGCGTATCAGGAAACCACCGTGACCGACGGGGGCACCATCACGGGCAGCGTGAAACTCGACGGCGTCGTCCCCAAACCGAAGGGCTACAACCTTACCACCTTGCCCGATCCGTTCTATTGCGGACGCATTTCCGACGGACAAGGCTGGCGGATTCTGCAACCGTTCCAGGTCGGACCGGCCGGCGAGTTCCGCGATGTGGTCGTCTATTTGGAAGGCGTGGACAAGGGCAAGCCGTTTCCCGAGGGGAGCGTGCCGCAGATCGAAGCGAAAGACTGTCTGTTTCTCCCCTTCACCACTGTGGTGCGGGACGATCAGTCGGTAAGCGTCGTCAATATGGATCCAGTCATGCACGACATTCAGGCCTACGAGACCTCGCACCTGGGCGCCCGCGTTCTCTTCAATGTGCCGTTGCCGATGAATCCCCAGCACCCGCGGAACTTCAAGGATCGCACCGAAGCCGGGATGTACCACAAACACATGGCCGGCCCGCCGATGAAAGAGCTGGTCAAGCTGAGCAAGGGCCGCCGGATTTTCGTCATGCAATGCGGCTTCCACGCCTACATGGAAAGCTGGGGCGTCGCCGTCTACAACCCCTACTTCGCCAAAACCGACGAGCAGGGCCGGTTCACCATCACCGACGTGCCGCCCGGGACGTACCGACTGGTGGTGTGGCACCCCTATATCCGCACCACGACTGAACAGATGGTGACCGTGACGGCGAAGGGCACCACGGAGGCCACGCTTGCAGTACCCGCCCCGACTGGCCGCCTCTACGCCAACGAGGTGTTGGAACATGACTACGTGCGGTACAACGTGACCGAAGAGGCGAAGAAAGAAATCGACCCGCTGGTGCAGAAGCAGGAGAAGCCGGTGGGGAACAACTAGCGATTACCCTGTCTGTCGCGCATCTCTCTTACAGCGGCCGCCGGCAACCCCGGCGGCCTTTTTTGTTCCATAGATGAGAGGCCCGGTCAGTCGGTAAAGACCGGCTCCCCGCGATGAAGCCGCCCTCCTCGATATTCCAGGAACCGGCCATCCTGAAAGTCGATGACCTTCAGTGTCCGGTCACCGGCAAGGTGTTCGAGGTAATAGATCGCGTCCTCCTGCCTAAACCAGGTCTTAGCCACCAGCCGAGACGGTGTAGTTCCCATATCGATCACCGCATACTGGCTCGAAGGATGGCGGAAGAATCCCTGGGGAATCGTGATCCCCTGCTCCTCGCAATAGGCCGTGATGCGATCGGTATAACGTTCTACCATGCCCCCTCCCTGCGGATCAGCGAACGTGGACATTCTCCAGCCTCACCTGGAAGTCGTTCTGGGCCACTTCCACCACGGTCAGTTCGACCGAGAGATCCGAGCGCCCCTCTTCCCGTGTGTACAACGGGACAACGACCGACCAAGTCGGCCGAGCCGTATCCGTTACCTCGGCGATGTCGATCAGATCCTCGAGCGGCTCCGGACAGGGCACCACGGTTTGTCCGTACTCCTGAATCACCCGAGCGATGTCCTGGTCCGTGATAGGGGTCCCCTGGGTGAACCGCGCCAAATCTTTATAGCGCTGAGCGACCAAGAGAGCGATCACTTCGCGCACAGCGACCTCAACCGAATCGTAGGTCCACTCGCCGGACGACATCTCCTCCGCCGGAACGATCCGAATAGACCCGTCATCGAGAACGTCCAGCGTGATAGTCGTCCCGCTCGGCATTGCTTTGATCTGCCCGCCGACGTCCCCGCTGGCCCCCAGCCACTCAGCTGTCGTTGCGACGTACATGTTGTCCGGTGTGAACGGCCTGCCCAAAACCGGCCAGATCTTAAACGCGTAGCACTGGCCTTCCTGCAGAGGCCCTAATGCAATCTTCGCAGCCTCAGCCACGCCTTCGAAGAACCAATCCTCGCGAAACTGCTCGTCCCCGAACGCCGCCAGATAATTCATATCGTCACGAACCTTCCGCGCCGCGAGTTCCTCGGGAATCACACGCCACAGAGTCCCGTCGTGGCACGTGACTAAGACGTTCCCGAAGGGGTTGACCATTAAGACCTGTGTTGGATCCTCCAGCGCCCAGGCCCATTTCCGACGCAAGATTTCGAGCACCGCGTTATCCTGCACCGACGGTTGCGGATACTCCGCCCAATAGAGCACATCCCGATAGTCCTGCTTGGCCGCCTCAACAAAACGCAGCAGCTTGTCCTCGTTACCCTGACTGAGCGCGAGAATGGCCATCTGGACCCGCTCCCGTTCCGGCTCATGCGCTTCAACCCCATAGAGGTCTACCAGCTCCAAAACGGTCTTCGCCGACCGGCTCGGGAACAGATGGAGCACGGTCGTCATGACGTCCTGGCGTGTGTGATGCATTCCCTCCCTCACAGGCTTTCATCTTGACCGGGAAAGGGCAAATCAGCAAGAACTCGTGTGGAATCGGGGCTAGCCCAGATGGGATACGGCCATGGCTGCGGCATCGGGTGAGAACCAGACGTGCGCGTCGCGTGGGTCAGTGGCTGAGGCCATCCCGTCTGGCACGGCTCGCACACAAGTCGGCTTCAGACTCCAGGGCACGGCGCCATCGCTCGTCGGACCCATCCGACAGCGCATTGCTGAGAACCTTGTACAATTGTTCTTTGAAGCGGCAATCCATCTGCTCGAAGGTAAACGGACGGGTGTCGGCCGGCCGATACATGGTGAAGTGCTGCTTGAAATTGTCTCGCGCTTCGCGGAGCGAGTAGTCACTGTTCGGGCCACCCCGTAAGACCTCGGCATCGTCCGAGTCCTGCCCGTCGTCTTCCCAATCGCAGATCTCGCAGATCTCGTACGCGGCCCGACCGCTCAGCGTCGGCATGAAACAGCAGGGGCAGAGATAGCGATCGCGATACCTCGCCCAATCCTTCTCCCGCTCCGCCTGCTGCACATACCAGAGAAACCAATCTTTCATGGGATCCCCCGAGCTGTGTCGATATCCGTCATACTTGCCACTCGATCGGCCGTCAGTATCCTCGCAGTTGCGATGACACTGTTACCTTCAAGTCGGGCTCAATGATAACCACAACCCGATAGCTTCCACCACCCTCAAAGTAGCCCTGCTCACCGATATCAATATGCCGATCGCCTGCATCGAAGGCCACGCGAGCCCCTGACTCACCCCGTGGATGAATCGACAAACGATACTCCGCCCCAGCTGCAAGATGGTTGATGTGCTCAGAGAATCCTGAACCAGAGACGACAATGTTGCTAGCTACGCGGGAGGAATGGTTGGCGACGGTTACACTCGTTTCACTGGAACAGCCTGTCCAGGCAAGCACCACAGCTAGAACGATGAGCAGGCGACGACTCAGCATGGCTTGCGATAGGCGCGTCCATGACTCGTGGAACATTTTCTCGCTGACATTCTGAATGTCCCCTTCATTTTCCATGTTCACTTGCATGCCTCTCGCACAGCCTCAGGCCCGCCAATCCTTTGCAGATGGACTAGCCGTGATCCGACCATATGCGTGTGAACACAAACCCGGTCAAGCCGGCCTGGGCAACGGTCTCGACAAACGCGTCCAGCACAAACACGGACGATCTCGCTAATCGAACATCTTTGAAAACTGCCTGGCCTGCCACGGCAGGTCTGCGGAAGACAAACGAGTTCACGGTCATAACCCTCCCGCTCGAAGGAAACCGCACCACCTCGCTCTGCTGCTCATCGAGCGCATCAATGACGCGCGTCACGTTCACTGCGTAGTATGAATGCGGAGCGAAATCCAATGGAAGCAACTCTCCTACATCGGCCAGCAAAGGCCCTAGTGCCGCAACCGCGCGAGCACTCAGCACAGGTACACCGGACACGAAGTTGGGACAATCCGTGATGGCCCGTTTCGCATCGCCCTGTTCGTCGAGAATCCACGCCATCTGCGGTACAATCCAGCCCTTCATCCGCGAGTCGCCCTCGAAAACGAACCGATCGAGTTCCTGCTCGGACCTCGTCGTCACCCATCTGCACTCCACGTCGGCTTTCCACTGATAGACATTCACCGTGAAGAACTCCCTCCACTATTCTCACACCAATTCAGCGATCTTCCGAGTGGTTTTGTAAACCCTCCAGTTACGCGTACAAAGCCATGAGCGTACACCCAGGCCAGCGGGGCTTGAGCACGCGATGAGGCCATTCTCAATCTCTTGCCTCGGGCGACGCACGGTCGCACACAACAATTCAGAATATCCCCACTTAGCACTCTCTGATCAATGGTTCCTGAGGCCTTCCCTCCCCGGATGGTAGAAAAAGAATGCCCCGGTCCATCCTCATCCTCGGGCGGCAACAACAACTTCCCCGCTTGAACGTTTCGAGTACCCGTCTCATGAGAGACGTCCACCGACTTTCGCCCGAAGTGCCAGTACCTCATTCCGCACGATTTCGACATCGATGCCCAACCAGGTGCAAGCGACGTCCAGTGTGCTGAAAACGATGACCTTCACGCCATAGCCCTCGACTTCTTTCAGAAAAAGTATCGCCCACTCGTATGTCTCCCGGTTTACCAGCAGCGCTATTCTCCCGACCTTCAGCCCTCCGACGGCCTGACCGTAGAGCGCGACGATGTCCTTGAGTTCATCGATCGTGGTACCAAACTGGGCCCGCTCCGCGTCGACCAGCACCGATGCGCCGGCTTTGATGGCAGGATCATCCAGGTGCCGCTGTTCATGTGCAAGCAGTTCGGCATGCGTAACCTGCCCGACCCAGAACTCCACCACCACGCGACCGCCGTTCAACACGGCATACTGATTGGGCATTCCCCCCCTCATTCAGCTGACCGGCTCATCAGCCAGCCCGGACTTCATGGAACCCTAACGATACGATTCCTGCCTGTCAATCCTCCTGCATGCGTCCAATCGTCCGCGATCCGGCTATGCCCCACCCTTCAACCAGGTGTTTTCATTGGCTTTCACAAAGCAAGGCCACCAAACAACGCCTCTCCTCCCCCTGAAAGGATCCAATCACTCGCACCATATCACCGGTAGAAGACAACGCCATGCTCTCCACGAGGTACCCGATGAACCTGAACCGACTCATACACCGGCTTTCACCGGACGATCCCCGCCTCTACCAGATCGCCAGTCTCAGCGCGCTGCTGCTGTACGGCGTCATCGGACTACACTTCGAGGTCTCCCTCGCTCAAATCGCCGTCACAGTCGGCGCTGCCTTGCTCACGCAATATGCCGGCACCACCTACGTCAAGCTCCCCTCCTTCGATCCGAAGAGCCCGCTGATCTCGGCCCTCTCTCTCTGTCTGCTGCTCAGGACCGACCACCTCGCCGTTGCCGCACTCGCCTCGTTCATCGCCATCGCCAGCAAGTTCCTGGTCCGCTGGCGAGAGAAGCACCTCTTCAACCCGACGAATCTGGCACTGGCCGGCATGCTTGGAAGCGGCCTCGGCTGGATCTCGCCGGGCCAGTGGGGGCAGGTCGCCTGGGTCGGGTTCCTGACAGCCTGTCTCGGCTCGCTGGTCGTGACGCGCGCGGCGCGCGCGGATGTGACGCTGAGCTTTCTCGGATGCTACGTCGGACTGCTCGTCGCACGCGCCCTCTGGCTCGGCGACCCGCTGACGATTCCGCTGCATCAGATCGAAAGCGGCGCGCTGCTCATCTTTTCGTTCTTCATGATTTCCGATCCAAAGACAACGCCGGATTCCCGAGTCGGCCGAATCGGCTATGCCCTCTTCGTCGCCCTCGCAGCACTCTATGTCCAGTTCGGCTGCTTCAAGCCGAACGGTCCCCTCTGGGGACTGATCATCTGTTCTCCTCTCGTCCCATTGATCGATTGGATCTTCCCCGGCGTTCGCTACGACTGGCGCCGCCCTACAAACGACCGCGCGCCTGTCCCCATGCCGCTGTCCATTCCGTTTCCACCACAAAGGAGGTTCTCATGAGACGCATCATCGTTCCGACCTTGACGTTCATGCTGGGACTGCTGCTCTGGCACACCGACGCATCCGCATTCTGCGGGTTCTACGTCGGCAAGGCCGATACGAAACTCTTCAACAAGGCCTCGGAGGTCGCCATCGCCAGACACGACAACAAGACCGTCATCACGATGGCCAACGACTTCAAAGGCGACGTGAAAGAGTTTGCGATGGTCGTCCCGGTGCCGACGGTCTTGGAGAAAGATCAGATACACGTCGGCGATCCGGCCGTGCTCAAACACCTGGCCGACTATTCGGCGCCGCGGCTGGTCGAATATTTCGACGACAACCCCTGCCGCCGCTACGAGATACTGCAAGACCGGATGGGTGCCGCGAAGAGCATGGCCCCGGCGGCGGCTGAGGCTTCCCGGGAACGGGACCGCGCACTCGGCGTCACAGTCGAGGCGCAGTACACCGTCGGGGAATACGACATTCTGATTCTCTCGGCGAAGGAGAGTGCCGGGTTGGAAACCTGGCTGACTGAGAATGGGTACAAGATCCCCACCGGTGCTTCGGCAGTCCTGCACAGCTATCTGAAACAGAATCTGAAGTTCTTCGTCGCGAAGGTCAATCTGGCCGAACAGGCGAAGCTGGGCTTTACCCACCTGCGTCCGCTGCAAATTGCGTTCGAATCCCCGCGGTTCATGCTGCCGATCCGCCTGGGCACGGTCAACGCCGACGGTGCCCAGGAGCTCTTCGTCTACTTCTTGACCAAGCAGGGCCGTGTCGAGACGACGAACTACCGGACGATTCGGTTACCCGAAGCGCAGGAGATTCCCCTCTACGTGAAGGACAAATTCGGCGACTTCTATCGCGACCTGTTCACCCAACAGGTGAAACGCGAACACGAGCGCGGCGTGTTCATGGAGTACGCCTGGGACATGAACTGGTGCGACCCCTGCGCGGCCAATCCCCTTTCAACCGAAGAACTTCGTGGGCTGGGTGTGTTCTGGCAAGACAACCAAGTCGCGACCCCACGGGGCAAGGGACTCTGGCTCCAGCCGCAGGCCCAGAACGTGTTTCTGACCCGCCTGCACGTCCGCTACGACGCAATGCATTTTCCCGAAGACCTGATGTTCCAGGAAACGTCGGACCGGGCCAATTTCCAAGCACGCTATATTCTGCGCCACGCATGGACGGGCTCGGAGGACTGCCCGGCGGCGACCGCGTACCGGCAACAACTCCGCGATCGGTATGAGAAGGAAGCGCAGACGCTGGCCAACCTGACCGGGTGGAATATCGAAGACATTCGTAAAACGATGAAAATCGCCGCGCTGCCGGCCGACGACGACAAGAAATGGTATCAACGGCTCTGGACCAACTAGCCAACATGCACGAGGGCGCGACCGGTGTTCCCGATCGCGCCCTCGTCCCACCCGACGCCAGCCTCTCGGCTGACGCTTCTTGCCCTATGAATGGATAGACAATCTGATCGAGGTCTGGCTGAACGACTGATACGCGAACACTGCCGCAGTTACACCCGCCGGTGCCGGAGGCGTGGTGGGATCCGGTGCGGTTGCCGGTTGCGTGTCCGGCTTGGAATCGTTCTGGGCCTGCTTGCTCTGGAGCTGGTTGTCCAAATCTTCACGCAGCTTCTTGAAAAAATCCGGCAAATACTTCCGAGTCTTCTGCAAATCGACCTTCGAGTCTTGCAGCGCATCCAATACTTGCTGCGCCAGCGACTTGGTCTGCACATTGTCCTGCGCCGGCGCTGCCAGGCGAAGTGTGGAATCGCCGGCCGATGTCGAATCGGCAGATGCCGACTTGGCAGGCGTGGGATCGGTAGCCGGACTCGAGGTTTCTGACGACACCGCCGGGGCCTCACTGGGAGTTCCAGTCTGCGCGGTAGAAGCCGCGGGCTGCGCCGTCTGATCTGGCACGGCCGTCGGCTGACCCGTCGTCTGCGATGAAACCTGAGCGGCCACGACCGTCACCGACCGCTGAACATCGACGCTGAGATCCAGCCCGGAGAGCGACGAGAGATTGCCGAACTTCTCGGCCAACCTCGCAGTCTTGGCCTGAGCCTCATCATCCTGCCCGTTGAAGAACTTACGGAAGATGTTGGTCACCTTTCGAAACAGCTTCGCGAGATCATGTAACTCCTGATCGTTGAGATCGCCTTCGACGGTGACGCCGAACTGCTGCTTCAACGAGGCTTCGACGCTCTTCGCCTTGACATCGACCGTCCCGTTGTCGGTTTGTACCTGCCCCTGATAATTCACCGCTCTAAATTGGGCTTCCAGGTCAGCCGTCAACGTAATCTTGTCCCCCTCGGCCGTCGTCACGGTGAGCCGGCCGGTCAGGTCGGCCGATGTGGACACGGCCGACACCTTGGTGTCCAGCCGTTGCGGGGCGGACGCCGTGGCCGGCGTTTGAAAGAACTTCGAGGGATCGAATTGCGTCAGTCCTGAAACGTTCATCGCGGGCTCCTCAACGCTCGGTGCAATGCAATTATCACTGGGCGCTCTATCGGAACCTAGTGGATAAACTTGAGGGGGGCTATGCTATATTTGACGAACGAACTGGGTCAGGCCCCATTCCTTATGCGAAGGAGACACCCTATGCGCGCACCATCCGCCTCTGCGCCACTCGCGATCCTGGCCATCGGCCTCCTGCTCGGTGGCTGCACGATCAAAGCCACCCTCGATCAAACGACCGATACGACGACAAACGTCACCGGGACGACCTCCTCGGTCCACGGGTGGGTCACGGAGGACGGCATCCTCAAACCCGAATACAAACCCATCGCCTTTGTGACTGCCAATCGGGTCAATGTCCAACAGGACGTCGCGGCGGGGCACGGCGAATATCTCACGTCGCTCGGCACATTGCTGGGAGTTCCACCGAACCGACAGGCCGCGTACGGCACCGCCGTGCAGGCCCGCTTCGCTCGCGACTTGGCCGATCCTGCTGCCACACCGGAAACGTGGCTCGCGGCCTTGCAGGAATCTGCGCAACCGTTTCAGCACCCGATGAGCCAGGAATGACCACCACCGCCATCTCACTCCCCACACTGGCCTATCGGCGGATCGCTCACCCCTCGGACTTCACCGAGGATAGCCGCACGGCGCTGATCCATGCTGTGAAACTGGCCGTCGCGCTCCAGGGCGAGTTGACGATCATGCATGTGGATCCGGACGTAGCCCGGAAGGACTTCGAAGATTTCCCCAAGGTCCGGCCTATTTTGGAACAGTGGGGGCTGCTGCCACCTGGAAGTGCACGCGAGCGGGTCCACGACCTGGGCCTCACTATCAAGAAGACCAGAGCCTTCGCGAAGAACCCGACCGAAGGGATCTTACAGTACGTGAGCAAACATCCTGCCGATCTGCTGGTCATGGCCACACAGCAGTATGACGGGCTGTCCCGCTGGCAACATCAATCGGTGGCCGAACCGGTGGCACGGGCCACGCACGCGCCCACGCTGTTTGTTCCGTCGCATGTGGAGGGATTCATCGAGAAGACGTCGGGCCGCCCCAAACTCCGGCGGATCCTGATTCCCGTCAATGCCGGCTCCCATCCACAGCAGGCCATCGACACCGCGGCGCAACTGGCCGCTACACTCGGCGGCGACAATCAGACAGGCATTGTGATGCAGGTCGGAGACGATTCGACGCTCAACCGTGTCCGCTTTCCCTATCAAGACGGCTGGCTGTGGCATTCCATGACGTGCCACGGCAACGTGGTCGACGTAATTCTGGGGATGGGGGCCGATTTCGACGTAGACTTGATCGTCATGACCACGGCGGGCCACGACTCGCTGCTCGATCTGATGCGAGGCAGCATCACCGAGCGTGTTCTGCGCGGCGCCCGCTGCCCGGTCCTCGCCCTACCCGTCTAACCTTCCGCCGAAACGATTTTCCAGTCGGCCGGTTGGTCCGCTGCCTGCTTTCCCACCACGTGCCGGACGATCGCCCCATCCCGGACGACGAGAAAATTCGTGGGCACGGCCGGTACGCGCGGACCCGGAAGAAGAATCCCGGCGAGATTCAGTGGATCGCAGGCCGACAACTTGATCTCACCTCCGCCGACAGCAGCACCGCTCTTGCGTAGCCCCCTCAGAGCCTCCACCGCTTCCGGCAGCGCAAACTGCTCGCCGACGAATCCGGTCACGAACCGGCCCCCGCGAACCTCACCCTGCAGTTCCAATTTTCGATACACCGTCAGCAGATCGCGCCACGACGGCACCATCACCTCTCGCATAAGCAGATCGCGAAAGACGACGCCGTAGCGCCGCAGGAGCTGCCGCGCGATTCGCTCCGCCGAAGGGACGGCCGCCGATGGAGGACCGATCGACCCTCTCAGTAACGACCACCGGCCGGCGGCATGCCGGGGCCGGCGGGCCCGATCCCGGCCTTCGGCGCGGCGACGGCGCGGATCCATGAGGGCTCGCAGGTTGTCGAATCCATCGGCTGTCACCACGCCGGCCGTCGCCAACTCCCAGAGCCCCGCCTCGACCTCGGCAGGCAGATGATTGGTCACGCGCACGAGGTCCGCGAAGAAACAGGCCCCTCGCTCCTGCAACGCTCGGCGCAGATCCTGCGCTACGCCGCTGAGTTGGCCACAGGGGTCTGGGCTCGCATCGAGACGCTCCCCGTAGGCCGCCAACAGCCAGTCGGCATCGTCGCGCGGAAACAGGCTGATCGGGGCCACGCTGGTCGGAACGATGCGTCGCGCCCGATCAGACTCCCCGGCGCCGCTCAATCGCGGATGCGGCGAGAGGCGACCCCAACTGACCGTGCCGCTCAGACACAAGCGATCCAACAGCTCCGACTCGAACTTCGCCATCCGCGCACGCAACAACTGCGGTTCCCACGCGGAGGCCGCCGCTTCAAAACCCGCCAACTGAGCGATGACCCCCGATAATCCCGCTTCCCCGTGCTGCCGCGAGCCCGCCGCCACATGCTGCCACTGCAGTAGAAACCGCATGAAATCCGCCGCCGTGACCGGCTCGATCTCTTTGCGCAGGCGACCGATCGTCAGCCGATGGATGCGCGCAAGCAGACGACGATGGCACCACTCGCTCTCGTGGTCCGCCGCTCGTGTACCATCACCCGTGAAGCGGCCTCTGAGTACCTGCCCGCGCGACTCCAATCGCACCATCGCCGCCATCGTGGCCTCGACCGGCAGTGACAGCCGGTGGGCCAACCGGGAAACCGTCGTCGGCCCGACACTTTCCATCCATCCCAGGACGATCGCATCCATCGTCGGCTCATCGCCGTTTCCAAATACCCGCTCCACAGCCTCCCGATTCTCGGTCGCCACCCACCCTCGTACGCCGTGCCCTGTTGCAACTATGGCACGGCTCGACTCCAGCAGCATGGGGAAGTAGGGGTTCCACGGCTCCGCGTCCGATTCCGGCAGCCACACCAACGTCAAGAGCGCATCGTGGAGTTCATCGACATCGCGGACCACCGGCCAGGCTTCCCGCTCAACCTCCTCGATGGCGGACTGGTCCAAGGCACCGACCTGTCCGAGCAACTCCGGCGGCAGGGTCCGCCGCATTTCGACCGCGCGGGCACGACGTTCCTCCAGCGGAGCGTCGTCGAGAAACGCATAGGGATTGGCATTCAGAATTTCGTGCGAGAACACCGAGGGCGCGGGCGTATCGATCGCCACACACCGGATCGCTCCGCGTTCGATGCGCTGCAGGACGTCCGTCAGCCCGTCGAGATCCATCGCCTCCGTCAGGCAATCGCGCAGGGTTTCCTTCACCAGCGGATGATCGGGGATTTGCCGAGCGGCACGGGCGCCGGTCAGGTTTTCCTGGCAGGCGATTGCGTCGGGGAATACTGCCGCAAGCAGGTCCTCCGCTTTCATGCGCTGGATCTGCGGAGGTACTTTCTTGCCCTTCACGAAACGCAGCAGCGCCAGGGACCGTGACGCGTTCCACCGCCAGCGCGTCGTGAACATCGGCGCCAGCAGGACGGCTTGGATCAGGACGTCGCGGAGCGTGTTCGCATGGAGATAGCCGAAGACCGACTCTAACGGAAAGCTGTGCTTTTCACCCAGCGAAATGACGAGGCCGTTGTCCGTGGCGGCCGCCTGCAGCTCGAAATCGAACGTCACGCAGAACCGCTTGCGCAACGCCAGGCCCCACGCCTTGTTGATCCGGCCGCCGAACGGCGCATGGATCACCAGCTGCATCCCGCCGCTCTCGTCGAAGAAGCGTTCGGCCACGACAGTGGTCTGCGTCGGGACAACCCCCAACACAGCCTTGCCGGTGAGCACGTACTCGATCACCTGCTGCGCCCCACGCTGATCGAGCCCGCACTCCTGCTTCAGCCAGCCGATCGTGGACGGCGATGGGCCGACGGCCGGATCGTGGCCCTCCACCCGATCTGCGATGGCCTGTCGAAGCGCGGCCACTTCGGCCGATAGTTCCGCCGTCCGCGACGGTGCCTCCCCGCGCCAGAAGGGGATATTCGGCGGAGCCCCCTGCGCGTCTTCCACGCGGACTTTCCCCGCCTCGATACCCTTGATACGCCAGGAGGTGTTTCCGAGCAGCATGATGTCGCCGGCGAGACTTTCGACGGCGAAATCCTCGTCGACGGAGCCGACCACCGTCCCGTCCGGCTCGGCCACGACTGCATAGTTTGCCGTATCGGGAATCGCCCCACCCGATGTGATCGCCGCCAGCCGTGCGCCACGCCGCCCCTTCAAGCGCCGATTGACCCGATCGTGAAAGAGGTAGGCCTGCCCACGGCCGCGCTGCGTGGCGATGCCGTCGGCCAACATGCGCAAGACCTGATCGAATTCTTCCCGCGACAACTCCCGATAGGGATAGGCCCGCCGACAGAGCGCGAACAAGCCGTCTTCCGTCCAGACCTGGCTGGCGGCGGCGGCGACGATCTGCTGCGCCAGGATGTCCAGCGGTGCGGGCGGCACCTGAATCCGGTCCAACGTACCCGCGCGAATGGCGCGTACGAGCGCAGCGCACTCCACCAATTCGTCCCGCGTCATCGCGAAGAGCCTGCCTTTTGGGATAGCCGTGATCCAGTGACCGGCGCGACCGATCCGCTGCAACGCCGTGGCGATGGCCCTGGGAGAGCCGATCTGACAGACGAGATCGACCGTGCCGACGTCGATACCCAATTCGAGCGACGCCGTAGCGATGACCACCCGCGTCGTGCCGGACTTCAGCCGTTCCTCCGCCGATAGACGAATCTGCCGCGACAGGCTCCCATGATGCGCCGCCACCGCGCCCGGGCCGAGGTCCCGGAGCCGGTCTTCCAGATAATGAGCCACTCGCTCGGCCAGTCGACGGGTATTCACGAACACCAGCGTCGACCGGTGCTGCCGGACCAGTTCGGCAACCCGATCGTACACATCCGACCAGATGGCATTAGTGGCGACCGCGTTCAACTCGTCCTTCGGGGTCTCGATCGCAAGGTCAAGTTCGCGGCGATGACCGACGTCGATGAGGCGAGGACGGACTCGCTCACCGGCCAGGAAATCCGCGACCAGTTCAATGGGCCGTTGAGTGGCCGAGAGCCCGATGCGTTGGGGCCGGACCAGGGTCAAGGCCTCTAGCCGCTCCAGCGTCAGGGCGAGATGCGCGCCCCGTTTATTGGGCGCAAGGGCATGGATTTCGTCGACGATGACCGTCCGCACCGTTTGCAGCATGCGTCGGCTTTTCTCGGCCGTGAGCAGGATGAACAGGGACTCGGGCGTCGTTACCAAAATATGGGGCGGGCGTTTCAACATCTGCTGCCGGTCCGCCATCGGCGTGTCGCCGGTGCGCACGAGCACGCGCAGCTCCGGCATCAGCAACCCGGCTTGGAGTGCCAGCTGTCCGATCTCGGCGAGCGGCTTTTGGAGGTTCTTTTGGACGTCATTGCTCAACGCCTTCAGCGGCGAGACATACAGCACCTGCGTGCGGTCGTCTAGTTCGCGGGCGAGCGCTTGCTGGAAGAGCTGATTGATGCAGGAAAGGAACGCTGCCAGGGTCTTACCCGAACCGGTCGGCGCCGCGATCAGTGCATCGCCGCCGGATTGAATCGCGGGCCAGGCCTGCCGCTGCACGTCCGTTGGCTGCCCAACCCGCGATTGAAACCACTCTGCGATGAGAGGATGAAACGATGCGAGCGGCATGGCGTGGGATTGTACCACGCAGGGAAAGACGGAACTATGGAGCCCAGGACGGGATACCCATCAAGGGAAGAGTGACTGCCAGGGAACCTGCTATCGTCGCGACGCCAGCCGACCGGTTGTCGCGACAGAAATTGGCCCTGTCCCAGCTGAAACGGTGGCTTGACTCGCGAGCGCGCCCGTCGTCTGATCCACGATGAAGCGCGACACGGTATTCGATCCCGCATTGGCGACATACACATACCGTCCGGTCGCATCCACGGTCACGCTCCTGGGATTCGTTCCCGCCGTAACCGCCGTGCCTGCTGTCAACGCGCCGGTCGCTTGATTGAGGGTAAACACCGACACGTTATTGGACCCAGAATTCGCCACATAGGCAAATCGGCCAGTTGGATCAACTGCAACAGCGCTGGGATTGGTCCCTGCTGTCACAGCTGTCCCAGCCGTTAACCCCCCTGTGGTTTGGTTACTAATCGTGAATACAGAGACATTGTTGGACGATCCGTTGCTCGTCACATAGACAAATCGGCCAGTTGGATCGACCGTCACGCTGCTAGGCGAGGTCCCCGCTGCAATCGTCGTCTGCGCCGTTACCGCTCCGCTAGACAGATTCGCCGTAAAGATCGACACATTGTTACCCGTCGCATTGGCCACGTAGACAAACCGGCCCGTCGGATCCACAGTCACGCTACTTGGTCCGGTCCCCGCCGCGACAGGTGTACCCGCTGTCAACGCCCCGGTCGTTTGACTGATGGTAAACACCGACACGTTATTGGACCCAGAATTCGCCACATAGGCAAACCGCCCGGTTGGATCAACCGCTACAGCGCTGGGGTTCGTCCCCGCTGTCACCGCCGTCCCAGCCGTCAAAGCTCCGCTCCCTTGATTGAGGGTAAACACCGACACATTATTGGATGTCGCATTCGCCGAATAGGCAAACCGGCCCGTGGAGTCCACGGCTACAGCGCTGGGGTTCGTCCCGCTGTCACCGCCGTACCCGCCGTCAACGCCCCGGTATCCTGATGAATGGTGAAGGGGGACACCGTGTTGCTGGAGTTGTTGGCCGCATAGACAAAGCGCTGCCGAGGATTGACGATCGCCACTGAAACCGGGGTAGTCCCCGCCGAGATCGGCGCACCAGCCGTCAGAGCGCCTGTTGTTTCATGGATCGCAAAGACCGAGACATTATTCGAGGCTTGATTGGTGACATACAGAAAACGGCCGCTGGGGTCTACGGACACGGACGAGGCAAATGTGCCGGCGGAATAAGGGGAACCAGAGACTGCCAATAACGCGCCCGTGACTTGATCAATGGTGAATGCCAGCACATTGCTCGTGCCTACATTGATAACAACGTAGGCAAACCGGCCGGTCGGATCAACGGTGACGTGAGTCACCCCGGCACCCACGCCACAGGCCGCACAGGTTACGGAGGTCAAGCCTCCGGTGCTTTGATCCACAGTAAATACCGCGACTCCACTCGCATTCGTCACATACAGAAACCGCCCCATAGGATCCACGGCCACAGCACTCGGATTCGATCCCGCAGTGAAGGGCGATCCGCTCACGGCCGCCAGTCCACCAGTGCTTTGATCGATGCTAAACACCGAGACTCCGTTCACACTCGTTACATAGACAAACCGGCCCATGGGATCGACAGCCACTCCACTCTGAGTCACCCCGATAGAATATGGCGCGCCCACTCCTGTCAGCGCCGCTAATACACCTGTGTTTTGATCGATGCTCAATGCCGAAACTGTATTCGCATTGGCATTCGCGACGTAGGCAAACCGCCCGGTCGGGTCAACAGCCAATGCCGTTGGCTGAGACACCCCAGAAGAAAGGCCCGTCCCTGGCGCGAGGAACCCAGTCAAAGGCGCGATTGTGAACAGCGAAATGGTGCTCGCCGTCTTGTTCGTGACGTACACAAACCGCCCGGTAGGATCAACCGTGACTGATTGCGGGCCGCTCCCGACCGAAGCCGCGCCACTGATCGCACTCAACGCGCCCGTGGTCGCATCCGCCCCATAGATTGAGAGAGTCCCGCTTCCATTATTGGCCACATACACGAACCGTGTGAATGTCGGTCCACTGCTCAGCATAATATTGCTATCCCCCCCACCACTGGGGCAACCGGCCAAGAGCAGCACGAACAAGACCGTCGGCCATGAGCGCATTCGGGTGTTCATCGGAGTGTCCTTTGATTCGTATCCCGCAACACCATCTCTTTCTTGCTTTATATCACCATATCACCGCACCCGCCAGTCACCAATAAGTCGAGCAGTTTTCAATAGACTCATCCAGCTAGTCACTGGCACACTCCCACCTCACAACGTGATGCTCCGCTCGTCAATGGACAACACACTGATCATTCTAGGGTCCGGGTATACGGCCCGCTTTCTCTGGCCGCTGGTGAGCGATCGACTTCCCGCGGTATATGCGACCAGTCGTTCGCCTGAGCAACATCTCTCCTATGTTCCTCCCGCGCAACGCCTCCGGTTCGACCTCGCGGACACCGAAACCTGGACGAACATCCCGCGCGACGCCGACGTGATCTGGTGCTTTCCCGCCGAACCACTCGATCATGTAAGGCGGTTTACAGCCTCCCTCGGACGCTCCCCGCGCCAGCTCGTCGTGCTGGGCAGCACATCGGCCTACAATCGTGCTGCCGAGACATCCGAATATCCTCCGCCCTGGATCGACGAATCGTCGCCGATCGACTGCAGCCTCCCGCGCGTGCAGGGGGAAGAATGGCTGCGCACGGAACAGGGCGCGATCATCCTCCGCATCGCCGGCATTTACGGACCGGACCGCAATCCCCTCGATTGGATCGCACAAGGCCGGGTCGGAGCGTCCCGCAAATACGTCAACCTCATCCACGTCGAAGACTTGGCGCATATTTGCTTGCATGCGCTTGCATCCGGGAAGCCGGGTGAAATCTACAATGTCAGCGACGGCATCCCGAGGACCTGGAACGACATCTGCCGAGTTGCCGAAGAACGATGGCACATCAAGCCTGTCCAGAACGCCAACCGTCCCGACGCAGGAAAGCGTATTTCCAATGCCAAACTAATACAGAAACTCGGCTATACGATTCATCACTCTGACCTCTACGGCGAGCTTCAGCATCCCTGATTCCTTATGGACGGCCTAACTGATCTTCCAGCAAAGCCGCAGCCGAGTCAAAACCGGAGATGTACCATCTCGGGCACATCGAGGACCGCTTCGAACCGAGAACAAAGTTAGGAACCGTTTTTCACAAACCTGCTATCGCAAGAGGGCCATCACACTCAAACACACCAGTAAATTATTGGTCGCATGAGCGATCATCCCCGGGATGAGACTTCCGGTCCGCTCATAGATCCACGCCCACAACATTCCGCTCCACAGGACGCTGATGAAGCCGATCATCCCGTAGCCGTGCGCGAGCGCGAAGATGCTTGCACTGATCAGCGCGGCCGGCAAGGGAGCGAGCCGACGCCGCAAGATTGCATACAGGATGCCGCGGAACGCCAGTTCCTCGAAGATCGGGGCGAAAACGACGTACTCCAACAAGCTGATCGTCAAGACCGAGCCAGACGCCCAGACGAGGTCGGGGTCGAACCACTCCGTCCAATGATTCGTGAGTTGCAACGACTCCGCCACCCGGCTCATCACCCACTCGCCCCACAAGCCGGCTGCGACGACGGCGAACACCACACCGGTCAAACGACCGAACTGCCGCCAGTCGAGGTGCAATCCGAAACCCGTCCAGAGATTCAGCCCGATGGGTCTGAGCAGGTAGTAATAAGCCATCGCCAGGAGCGGCACATTGGCCATGGGAATCGCCACGGCGCGAAGCGACTCGTGCTCGCCCGGCGCGAACGAGACGAACGCCAGCGACAGCACCGCGCCGAGCGCCCCGCCCCGCAACAACACCGACGTCCCGATCCCGCCCGGCCAGGGCGGCGGGACGCCGGGCTGGTGCAGTCGCATGAGATCCGCCCCTCGCACGCGGCTCCACAAGAGCCAGGCCAACCAGACAGTCCCGGCCAGCAGACAAAAGAGTTCGACCGCGTTTAAGACTTCGGATACCCGTTGAAGCTTCGCGCCTCGCGCATGGATCTGCTGCCGGACTATAGTGCCCAAGGCCCGATCACCTGCCCGTTCCGCCAAGGCCGTTGCCAGATGATTGTAGAACCAGCCGGCCGGCAACTCTTCCGCCAGCGCCGCCTGTAATTCCAGTTCCATCGACGGCGAGAGGGTGCCGGTTCCGTAGGCCGCTTCTATCAGCTTTCCATAGAACGGCAGCGGCGCCTCTTGACCGGACCAGGTGCGCGCGATCACCAGCGCCTCGTCGGCGTGACCGGACTCTCCCTGCAAAATCGCCAGTCGCAGCTTGGCAGCCGGCGACTGCGTCGCGTCGACCAATTCCCGATACCATTGGATGGCCTGTTCTCGCTCGGCGGCATTGCTCCCCGCCGTCCATTCCGTCATCCGCCGTTGCCATTCCGGGGCCGACATCAGCCCATCCTGCGCTTCCATCGTGCGGGTCACCATGAGCTCGAGGGCTCGCTCTGGTTCCTCGAACCGGTCGAGCTTGGGAGAATTGGCCGAAGCCCACAGCAATGTCGCAAGTGCGGCGAGGAGTACCGCGGAGGACAAGAGACTGACCCCGAGCGCGAACCGTGGCCGATTCGGACCGACGAACGGCAAACGGACTGGCGATTCGATCTTTTCGGCAAACAGAAGCTGGTGGCCGTCTGGCCGAGATTCATCCGACATGGCGGTGACTATACCATCGGCTTACCCACACGACCTATCCCTCGAAATAGTTAGATCCACCTCCCACCGGCGCCACTATCACATGGCCTTCTCTGGCCAAACTTGGCTATACTAACCCCGCAATATTTCATGGAGACGCGAGTGACGCACGATTTCTTTCCGCCCCGGCGCCTCTTGCTGGGCCCTGGGCCGAGCATGGTCCACCCGAGAGTGCTTCAAGCCTTGTCCACGCCCCTAGTCGGACATCTCGACCCGGCGTTCCTCGGCGTCATGAACGATGTTCAGCGGCTGTTGCGCCAAACCTTCCAGACAACTCACCCTTTTACCATCGCGGTCTCCGGAACCGGATCGGCGGGCATGGAAGCGGCCATCGTCAATATCGTGGAGCCGGGCGACAGCGTCATCGTCGGCGTCAACGGCGTGTTCGGGACCCGCCTGGCGACGGTCGTCGAGCGCTGCGACGGGAAAGCGATCCGACTGGAAATGCCCTGGGGTCAGGCCATTCCCGAAGAGATGGTCGACGACGCGTTGCGCCGATCAGGACCCGTAAAAGCCGTCGTGCTCGTGCAGGCGAAGACCTCGACCGGCGTGTGGCAGCCGCTCGAACCGTTCGGCACGCTCTGCCGCAATCACGGTGCGCTGCTGATCGTCGATGCCGTCACGTCGTTGGGCGGAATCCCGGTGGAAGTGGACCGATGGCACCTCGACGTCTGTTACAGCGGAACGCAGAAATGTCTGAGTTGCCCCCCGGGACTCGCCCCGCTGACCATCAGCCCGGCTGCCATGGCCGTGATCAAGCGCCGCCGTACCCCCTGCCAAAGCTGGTATCTCGACATGGCACTGATCGCGGACTACTGGGCCGAGGAGTCCCGCGCCTATCACCATACCGCCCCCATCTCGATGCTCTACGCCCTGCGCGAAGCCTTGCGCCTCGTGGAGGAGGAAGGATTGCCGGCCCGTTTCGCGCGCCATCGCGCAAACAGCGACGCGCTTGTGGCCGGCCTCATCGAGCTTGGACTCATGCCGCTCCCTTCGGATGGTTTCCGTCTCCCCATGCTGACATGTGTGACGGTGCCCTCACACATCGACGAGGCCGCCGTTCGCCGGCAATTATTACAGCAGTTCGGCATCGAAATCGGCGGCGGGCTGGGCCCGCTCAAAGACAAGGTCTGGCGCATCGGGTTAATGGGTGAATCGTGCACGGAAGCCAATGTGCTGACGCTGCTGAACGCGCTGGAAGAAATCGGCATCCGATCCGGTTGGCTGGCAATGCCGGGCCTCGCTCTGCAGGCGGCGGCGCGGGTCTATAGTCGATCGACGTAGCGAGAAGGAGTTGCCCATGAGTCGTCCGTTAGCCATCGTATTGGGTGCCATCGTGTTCGCCTTCATGAGTGTCGCCTTTTTCTGGATCTTCAAACTGACGATGGCGGACTCCATGAAAGCCAACATGGTGTCCCCGGAAAAAGTCGCGTCGTTCATTCAGGCCATTCTGGAAGCGAACCGGAACAATTACACGGACAACGTGGTGGTCAAACTGCAGAAGGAAGGGATTCAAGCGCACGAACATTGGAAAGATGAGCGGGGCGTCGCCTTGCCGGCACAGTACCTCATGGAATCCGGCCGCCTCGTATCGACGAAAGACCTGAAATTTTCCTTCCGGCTGGCGAGCCTCACGCCGATTTACGTGTGGAACGGCCCTAACAGCGACTTCGAGCGGATCGGCCTGGCGGCGGTCGAGAAGGATCCGGACAAGCCGCACTACGGATACATCACCAAAGGGGGCACCCGATATTTTCAAGCCATCTACGCCGACAAGGCCGGCTCGCAGGCGTGCGTGGACTGCCACAACACCCACCCCAACAGCCCCCGCCGCGACTTCAAACTCAACGACGTGATGGGCGGCATCGTCATCACCTTCCCGGTCGGAGAATAACCCCATGACGATCGCGATCCAGCATGTCCGGCTCATCGACGGCACCGGCCTCGTCACCGAACGGGCCACCGTGTTGATCCGCGGGACCAAGATCGCCGCCGCCGGGCCGAGCCGCACGATGACGATTCCACGCGGAACCACGAAGATCGACGGCCGCGGCTTGACGGTCATCCCGGGACTGATGGACTGCCATGTGCACCTCTGCCTGGGTGCGGAACCCGACGTCGTCGCCGCCGTCGAATCCGAGTCGCCGTCGATGACTTTGCTGAAATCGGCTCGTCACGCGCGACAGACGCTGGAGGCCGGATTCACGACCGTCCGCGATGTCGGCTCCCGCGACCATTCAATCTTCGTGTTGCAACAGGCCATCGAGCGCGGCTTGCTCCCCGGCCCGCGCATCGTCGGCGCAGGTCTCGCCATCTGCATGATCGGGGGGCACGCGCGCTTCATCGGACAGGAAGTGGAAGGGACCGAGCAGGTGCGCCGCGCCGTGGAGGCGCAGCTCACGGCCGGCGCCGGCGTCATCAAGGTGATCGCCTCGGGAGGCGTCCTCACGCCGGGAACCTCGCCGGATCAAGCGCAGATGACCGTCGCGGAGCTGACAGCCGCCGTGGAGACCGCGCACCGCGCGCAGAAGAAGGTCGCCGCCCACGCGCACGGATCGTCCGGCATGACCAACGCGGTGCGGGCCGGGGTGCACTCGATCGAACACGGCACGCTGCTCGACGATGAAGCGGGCGAGCTGATCAAGCGGCACGGGGTGTACATCGTCCCGACGCTTTCCGCCCTGTCGACGACGGCGGCGGGACGGCCGGGCTGCGGCATTCCCGCCAGCGCTCTGGACAAGGCCAAAGCCATGACGAAGCGCCATCAGGCGAGCTTCAAGAAAGCCCACCGGAACGGTCTGTTCATCGCCATGGGAACGGACGCGGGCACGCCCTTCAATTACCACGGCGACAATGCGCAGGAATTGGAACGGATGGTGGCGTTCGGGATGAGTCCGATGGAAGCGATCCTTGCGTCGACGGCCGCAGCGGCACGACTGATCGGCATTCAGGAGACGGTCGGCACATTGACCAAGGGGATGCAGGCCGATCTCGTGCTGCTGGACGGGAACCCCCTGAAAAAGATCGGCCTCTTGCGAGATCGACGCCGCATCATGGGCGTCATGCAGGGAGGCACGTTCGTGGCGGGACCGCTGGCAAACGAGTAAGAAGTTCAGACCGAGGCCACGCGCGTTGGGATCTCACCTCAGCCTGAAGCACCGTCACTTATCGTCGCTCATAAAACAGTTCCAGCGCCGACGCATACCCATGCAGCCGGCCCTTGCGGATACTCTCCTCCAATTGCCCCCGTAGCGCACGGAATCCACCTTCGTCGCCCTTCTTCACCACCCCCTGGGAAGCCATCATCTCCGCAGCCACGTCAATCAGCCGGCCCTTACGGGCTTCCATTTCGGGCGTCAGAAACTCCTCCAGCACTTCAGCGCCTCGCGCCGAAACCAGATCGTCCTTGAACGAATCGTACCCCTGCGCCGCCACCGTTCGCTCGCGCAGCAGCGCCAACTCCGATTTCACCCGCGCCACCTGGGCCATCAGCACCGCGAAGATTTCCTTCCGCCCTTCGTCGAACAGCTTCTGCTCCATCTCCCGCAGGATCACGGTCGGATCGATCACGTCCGCGCGCGGTTCGTCTCCCCAGAAGAGGCGATCGTAACTCCGGCGCTTTTCGGCGTCGCCGACGATCTCGTACGCAGCGTTGATCTCACGGATCCTGGCTTCCGCGTCTGTACTGTTCGGGTTACGGTCCGGATGGTGCTGGAAGACGAGCTTCCGGTAGGCCTTCTTGATGTCCTCGTCGGACGCTTCGCGCGACACGCCGAGAACGCGATAATAATCCATGCGAGCCATGCCGGCGACTATAGCACGGGGATTTGATGGCCTTCACCTTGCCTGCCGGCAGACTGTCCACCGGACCTCTTGACCGCCCGGGGCCACTGGTTATCTCTCAACCATGACACACAACACCTCGCCCAAAGCCCTGACCTACGACGAAAAGAAGGCCGCCGAAGCGGCGTTCGCCGGGCGCCCGTTCAACGATGCCTGGTCGGAGTCGGCCCGTGCGGTCTACGACGGCATCCTCAAGGCGCTGCCCACAGCCCAGGTCCCCGCGCTGCCCAGTGTCGACCTGGTGTCGGAGTCGGGTGCGGCGACAGAACTGGTTGAGAGCCTCGACGCGACGGATTCGGAACAGGCGCACGAGACGGAGACCGTGCCGACGATCAAGGACCGCGAAAAGGCGATTCAGGCGGGAGTGTTGATCGATGTGACGCCGCTGGCGCAGCAACTGGGGCTGACCTTCCCCGTGACGGTCACCAAACCGCTGTGGGAGGTCGGGATTGTGACAACAAAAGAGTTGTCGGAAGCCGAACAAGAGGGTCGGCTGCGCGATATTCTGATGGCATTCCGGCTTCGGTTGGCCAGCTTGGCGACGATCTCGCCGCTCTTTGACTTTCCGGCGCTGTTGACGATGCCGCCCGCGACCGTCCCGCAACCGGTGCCGCTCTTTGCGCTGATTCAGCCGGATGCCGGCAATCAGGCCAATGTCACCCTGCTGTTGCCGAACGAAATTTCGCTCTCGATCCTGCCGTCGAACTGACCGATCAGCGTCGGACGAGCGCGTCCACCAACGCCCGCTCCTCCGCTTCCGTTTTCACCGATCCGTCGAGATGCGCGTCGCGTAACTGACCGAGCACCTTGCTGTAGATCGGTCCCGGCTTGACCCCCATCGCACGCAAATCCGCACCGGTCAACAACGGTTTGGCCTGCCGCCAGGTCGTGAGGAATGCGCCAACCTGCCGTTTCACCTGATCGGAGAGGCTCTGCGCCATGATGGCGATCAGCGCCTCGTCCGGCACATCTTCCAACAAATGGCACACGGCCGACGGTTTCAGCGGCGGCTGTTTGGCTAACTGACGCAACAGCCGGTGCGACCCGCCCCGCAAGGCCTTCAGGGTCGTCGCCTCCCGTTCGCTGAACGGAAACCGCTTCAATAGATCCGATACGCCGCGATCAGGCAGCACCGCCGCCAGCGCCATCATGTACACCAGCCACGCCTCGACCTTGCGATCCAAGTAGAGCAGCCGACGCCAATCGAGGGTCTCCTCCACCGCCAACAGCAGCTTCTCCAACCTCGTCGTCCAGCTCAGCTTCGGATGAATGAAACGGAGCAGATCGAGATCCGCCAGGCGCCGCAGGCCGGTCTTGGGCTCCCGTTCCTCGCAGAGCGCTTTCAATTCCTCCAGCACCCGATGCCCTGACAGGCGGTGGAATAAATCCATCTT
Source organism: Nitrospira sp. (assembly GCA_046350995.1). Taxonomy (GTDB): domain Bacteria; phylum Nitrospirota; class Nitrospiria; order Nitrospirales; family Nitrospiraceae; genus Nitrospira_D. Next base: position 46,488 of record JAXLZJ010000022.1, on the reverse strand, counting down.
CGCGGCCGCCTTGATCAGTCCAAGGGTGTCTTTCCCGAGATGGAACCCGAAACGCGCCTCGAACCGAACGGCGCGAAACACCCTCGTCGGGTCCTCGACGAAGCTGAGGCTGTGCAGGACGCGAATGGCCTTGTCTTTCAGATCCCTCTGGCCGCCGTAAAAGTCCAAGACTTCCCCAAACCCACGGCCGTTCAGCCGGACCGCCAGAGTGTTGATCGTGAAATCCCGTCGGTAGAGATCCTTCTTGATCGAGCTCCGCTCCACGGTGGGGAGCGCGGTCGGGTATTCGTAATATTCGGTCCTTGCCGTCGCCACATCGAGTTTGTAGCCGTCCGGCAGCACAACCACGGCGGTGCCGAAGCGTTCATGCGCCTTGACGCGCCCGCCCCGTTCTGCGGCCAACTTTCGGGCAAAGGCGATCCCGTCGCCTTCGACGACCAGATCCAGATCGAAATTCTCGATCCCGAGCAGGAGATCGCGCACAAACCCGCCCACGACGTAGAGCGGCAGATCGAGTCGGTCCGCCAGTTGCCCCGCCTCTTTGAGGAGTGCGAACAGCGGCGGGGGGAGCTTTTCCTGTAGTTGCCGGCCGAGATGGCGGCGATGCGCCTGTCCCGGCACGCCGGCAGGTTCCATCTGCTTGGGATGCAACTTCACCGTCCGGAGCACATCGTCGTGCCAGGCTCGGAGCAAATCGGTCCGTGTCACGACGCCGACCACGCTGGTGCCGTCGAGGATCGGGACAAATCGCTGATTTCGCTCCAGCATCGCCTGTTCGACCTCATGGAACGGCGTGCCCGGTGAGGCCGTATAGGCATCGCCCTGCATGATATCTCTCGCCGTAAGATGCCCGAGTCGATGGAACAACGCTTTCTGAATCTGCTCGCGGCTGACGAGGCCGGCATACCGATCTTTGCCGTCCAACACCGGGAGCACATTCACGCCGTAATGCGTCATTTGCTGCTCTGTGGCTTTCACCGTCGCCTCGCCGGCAATCGATTTGACCGGCCTGGTCATGACATCTTTTGCCAGCAAAGTCGGCCGGTACCGTTGCGTCAACAACTGCACCACTCGCTCCTTGACCTGGGTGAGGGTCTTATCCTTCACGATGGCGGCGGCGGCGACCGCGTGCCCGCCGCCGCCGAACTCCTGCGCAATCCATCCGACGTCGATGTCGGGGGTTCTACTCCGTCCGATCACTTCGACGAATTCCTCGTTCATGACGATCGCCAGCACCGCATCGACCCCTTCGAGTTCGGCCAGCTTGTGCACTGCCTCCGCCGCCTCAACGCGATCCCGATCGAAGGTGCTGGTGGCCACGAGAATCTTCCGGCCTTCGAGGTAATGCACCTCGCTGTGCTGCAAGAGGTCGTTAAGCAAGGCCACGATGTTCGGATCGAGCGGCCGGTGAAGCGTCTGCGCAATATGGCTCAGATCCGCTCCCGCGCCCAAAAGAAAAGCGGCGGCCTGAAGATCGCGTGGCGTCGTCGAGGCATAGCCGAAAGATCCGGTCTCCTCGTAGAGGCCGAGCGCCAGGACCGTCGCCTCGTCGGCCGTTAGCGGAATGCCGGCCTCCCGCACCCGCTCGACCAGGAGTGTTGTGGTAGCACCGACCGCTTCGATCACCCGACTGACGAAAGGCCGATCCACCACGCCTTCGGCGACATCCCCATGGTGGTCGAAAATCAGGATCTCAACGGACGGATTATTCCAGCACTGTTTGAATGGACCGATGCGATCGGGCTCATGGGTATCCACGAGGATCAATCGCGTCACCGTGGCTGGATCAACGTCCTTCAGCTTCGTGAGATTCAGATCGTGTGTGGAGAGAAACGCATGGACGGCTTCCTGCGCCCCGCCCGACAGCACGAGTTGCACATCCGGATACAATTTTCGCACGGCCACCATTGAGGCCAGGCCGTCGAAATCGGCGTTCCGGTGTGTGGTAACGACATGCATGTGCGCATTCTAGCAGGGTTATATACCCTGCAGCACCTCGGCGGATGCGTATCCATTCATGACAATTCACCGGCCACAATTAATCTATCCCTGACCACTCCTGCCTACACTGAGGGAAAATCCGTCTCCCCGTTGACCGGTACCTAGGTGTTCTCGTTTACGAAACTGCCCAGATCTCGTCTGATCAATCTAGGAGACCGCGGTTTCCACTTGCCGTTACCTCGACGCACGTGCGCAGAGGGAAACTGGCAAACCACAACTCTTCACTCATTCAGGAGGTCATCATGACGAAGATCGGAATGTCCCTTTCTCTTATGGCATTCACCGCTATGCTCGTAGGCACGACCCTTCCGGCTCATGCCCAGAACGCCGAGGTTCGACTGAAAGCCAGCATGGTGAGCGGAGCCGCGTCCGGAAAAGCCGAGTATCGTGAGCGAGGCAACCGGAAGCGCCTGAATGTGCAGGCCGAGGATCTTCCCGGCACGACGACATCTCCCCAGAATGTCTATGTCAACAACGTGTCCGTCGGCACGATGGCGCTCGCCGCATGTCCTGTGCCGGCCACACAGCTGCTGTGCGGTGAGCTGGAACTCAATACTCAAGACGGGCAACCGGTCCCCTCCGTCCGGAGCGGAGACATCGTCTCCGTGGGGTTCCAGCCAGCCGTGCTCTCCGGCGTGTTCCGGTAACTCACAGGCCACAACGAGCCGGCTGCCATCCCGCAGCCGGCTCGCTCTGTCCTCCAAAAGAGTCGGGCCGTTTACCTTTTCATATTCCTAACGTCTGAGTAACTGACAGGTTGAGTTCGACAGGCGTACGACACCACCCTTTACCAATCATTTTCCGTAAGGAGGAAAACCATGACCCACTCCAGACTCAAGACCACCGTAATCGCCGGATTGGCTGCGATTCTCGCTATCCCTTCCGTGATGCCGGTCACCGTGCTGGCCCAGACCGACGTGCGCCAGGAGGACCGCCGCGAAGACCGCCGGGCAGATCGGCAACAGGATCGCCGTGAAGATCGCAGAGAAGACCGCCAGAATGATCGGCGGGAAGATCGTCGGGAGGACCGACAGATGGATCGGCAGCAAGATCGCCAACAAGACCGGCAGGCGGACCGGCAGCAGGATCGTCGGGAGGACCGCCGGGCCGACCGGGGGGGCCGCGGCCGCTAACCACATCTCGAGAGAAAGTGAAACGGCGTCAGGACGATCGTCCTGACGCCGTTGTCGTCTGTCCTATTGCTATACTCGCTCAGCGATGCCGTGCACCCTGGGCATCATGTTTCTCACGAGCAATGTGTCGAGAGGCGCGATTCTGGGCCGCCCCGATCCTCGCCCGTTCCTTATCCGTCACGACTCCGTCGGCCTTGGCGCGATTCTCCATACGATCAATGCGATTCTGTTCGCGATCCAGCCGATTGGCCTCCCGCTGGTTCAACTGCCCGCTGGCAATACCTTGATCGATCCGACGCTCTTGATTCGCCTGCCGCTGATCGATGCCCGGAGTCTCAGCCTGGGCATAGGCCATTCCCGTCGCCAACAAGATCGCGCTCACCGCCATCACTACCTGCTTCATGATTGCCTCCTTGAGTAGGGTGACTCGCCGCTCATGATCGGTTCAACGCAACCACGCGAGTTCGGTTGACAGCACTCTTCCAACGTGTTGTAGCCCCCTCCTTGTACCAAGCACCCTCGTTCCCGTCCATTTATTTGAATCCGTATACAAAATGGAACGGGCCACCCCCTCGCGAAGGCAGCCCGTTTCACCATCTCGGCTATTTTCACTCACTCTGCTAGCGTCCGCCGTGCCCTCCGCTACGATCAGGCCGGCCGCCGCGATCACCGCTTCCTCCCCGATCACCACCCCCCCCGTGATCAGAACCGCCGCTTCGATCGCCACGCTCTCCACGATCTCCACTCCCACTCCGGTCTCCGCGGTCGCCACGATCGCTGCTGCTGCTCCGGTCGCCGTCGCCGCCCGATCCGCTACGCTCCTCTCGCAATAGCCGATCGCCTCGCTCTCCGCGGCTAATCTGCTCCCGCAACCGTTGAAGGCTGGCACGCCCGTCCTGGAATTCGCCCCCCCGTCGTTTGATGTCCCGGCTGAGATCGAGCAATTCTGTCGAGCGGTATCCCTGCCGCAACCCTTCACCAATCAATGCCGTGCCGTCCTTCGAGGGAATTTTACCTTCCTTCATCACCGCCACGCCCTTGGCACCGGCAGCCAAGGCTTCTTGCGTCGGTTTCTGCTTCCCGTCCTGCGATAGACGGGTCAGCTCGCGCACCTCGTCGCCGCTGACGCCGCGAGACAACGCCTCAGCCATCATTTCCACGGCCCGCTGACGGTTGCCCTCTGCCATTCCTCGCTGACCAGCCTCTTTCAGGATCTCCTGAGCCGTTTCAAGGTGGGTGACCAGTTGCCGCACGACGGCATCGATCCGCTTCGGCTCCACCCCCTTTGCCAGCCCCTCCTTCACCTTATTCGCCAGCGGTTCGGTCGGCAGGCCTTTTTCGCCGGCCTTGGAGACCTGTTCGAGTAGCGAAGCCACGTCCTCGGCGGAATGCCCCTGCGCGGCGCGCAATCGATTGATTTCTTCCCGATCTTGAATCGACAGCGGCTCGGCCCAGACCGGTACAGTGAGACCCAAGACCGCCAGGCCGATCATCCAGCTTCGTATGTACGTGAGGTGCATCATCTTGCTATCGAACCATCACCACGCCGTTCGTTTGCCCAAACCCGTCCGTCACGAAATCTTCCGCCAACGGCGGGACCACCCATCGCCGACCGTCAACCAGGTACATGAACGTATGCTCTCCAGCCGGCATCTTCACCTCGGCCACCCACAGGCCTGCCCCGTTCGCCCGTTTCATCGGCGTGGCACCTTTGACCCAGCCGTTGAAGGATCCTACGACGTACACTGCAGTCGCCTCCGGCGCCAGCAACGTAAACCGCACGCCCCCCTCTATGGGCTTTGGAAGATCCGGCATGAGAGTCGCGGCACAGGCACTCAAGGCCAGCGCCCCGACCAGGACGATCACCACCTGTTGCCATCGCCTTCGCATGAACCGAAGAGTACCGAACGGCTCGATCCGATGCAAGGCAACCGCGCTTAGGGTTAGATACTGACATCGAGCACCGCATTCTCCGCCCCAAACCCGTCACCCGACGCCTCGGTCGCGAGCGGATCGGCAATCCATTGTTTACCATCGATGACGAACATGTATTGATACCGACCCGGCTTGAGCGGAATCGTGGCCGTCCACATGCCGCCCTCCGACCGTTCGAGCGGGGTCTGCCCGGGATTCCATCCGTTAAAATCGCCCGCCACCGCAACCGATCGTGCGCCCGGCTGGAGCAACACGAGCCGCACGAATACTTTTGCCCCCTGTTCGGCAACCGCGACCGGCTGAACGACACCCTGCGTGGCCGGCACTGCCGCAATTCGCGTTGGCAACAGACGCGTCGCTCCCAGGCCCACGACGATGATGAGACACGCCGCAGTCACGGCACCAGCCAGATTCCACTCCAACGTGTGGGACACGGTCAGGGTCTCAATGAGACGCCGCCACAAGCTGGGCTTCGGCGCCACGGCGGCTTTGACCTGGCTGAGAAACCTGGCGGACGGCATGATCTTCGGCAATTGCGCCGCTTCCGCGACGACCAATTCCAGGTTGAGCCAGCGCCGCCTCAGACCGGGATCGGCATCGACCGCCTGGAGAAACGCCACCCGTTCATCGGGCGTCAACTCTTGATCGAGAAACCGTTGCACCAACAGGTCTTGTTCATCCATCGGATTCACCGTGCCCTTATCGGATCGGATTCAGTGCCGCCAGCTCACGGCTTAATTGCAGCCGGCCTTTGTAGACCCGCATCTTCAAGGTATCGCCGCTGACGCCCAGAATCTCTTCCATTTCTTCGTAGCTCAGTCCTTCGACATGCTTCAGGATAAATGCCTCTCGATAGAGGGGCGGCAACCGCTGGATTGCTTGCTCCAGCTCCAGCGCGACCTGTTGCTGAGTGAGCACCTGTTCGGGCGTTCGTTCCTCCGCCACGTGCAGATCAAGCGACTCATCCGCATCCACATCGCATCGATCCTGTCCCGGGCGTTTCACCCGCAGCCAGTCCTTGCACTTGTTCGTCGCGATCCGATAGAGCCACGTCGAAAACTTCGCATCAGCCCGGAACGCCGGGAGCGCCTTGAACGCCGCCAGAAACGTTTCCTGCGCTAGATCCTCCGCTTCCGCTCGATTCCCGACCATGCGGTAGGCCAGATTTACGATCGCCGGTGCGTGCCGACCGATCAGAAGGCCAAAGGCCTCATGGTCTTGCCTTAGACTGCGCGCGACCAACTGCGCGTCATCCTGCTCACTGTGACGTCCTTGCGGCATGGACTCTCTGCTCACCGTGCTCCGCCGCAGAACGTTCGATGACGGCCCACTCGATTCATTAGACGCTCCTGCGTGCCTTTCGTAAACAGCCCAGACCGACCGCTAGAATCGGTAGCTTGTCCCGACCGTGACCGCAAAGTCCGGCGCGCCATCGGACAGGCCGAAGGTGACGCCTCCATTGAGACGCCAGGCCGACGAAACTGTATAATTCGTTGCCACAAAAATGTCCCGCGCATTCACAAAGCCCCGCGCGATCGCGCGATATTCTTCATAGTACGTGCTGACCAACAGACTCTTGGTGACGTAATAGCCGACACCCACGTCGTACCAATGCTGGTTTTGGAGATCGATGCCGTCCGGATCGCCGATGATATTGTATCCACCATCGAGAAAGGCGATCCACTTGTCTCCGAGCATCTTTGAGATTTCGAGCCCAGCCCCGTAATCAAATGCCCCGGTTCCCAACCCCTGACTGGCGCTGGCCGTCGGCAGCTTCATTCGGCCGGTGACTGCGATGAGCGGCATATAGTCATCCTCTTCAACCACGTAATAGCGGCCTTTGAGAATGAGGTCGCCGAGGCCGGCGGTGGTGACTTTCTGACCGGGCAGTCGATCTGTCGTTCCGCAGACTCGGTTCTTCCCGGACCCGGATTGCCCTTTTCCGCTGCACCCACCGTCATCGGCCGTCGAGCCGCTACCCGTGCCGGTTCCTCCATGGGGATTGTCATCCACACGAGTGGCAGTTCCACCAACCAGTGTCGTCCGTCCATCGCTTGTGGCCGTCACAAACGGAATCACCAGTGTCACATCACCGTCACGAAACAGCCGACGGATTGAGAGCGGAGCATAAAAGAAGGAACTCGTCGTGTTAGTTCCGAAATTCCCGGTGCTATAACTCGGCGTAACTCCTATCTGCCACGTCTGACTCGCCGGCGCCGGTGCCGGCCCCTGATCGCCCTTCTCGGCTGCCAATAACTCGGCACTCCATCCCATTATGATAAACAACACCCCTAACGCAATCGCGCAGCACCTCACCATCGCCCCCTCTCCTTCTTTCGTTCATTGTCCTGGGTCATTACCCTAGCGGGCTCCCTCGCCTCGCACAAGTCCTGACCATAACCGTTCGCAAAAAGAACGGGACGGTGCCGGAGTTGGCCTCCGACGCCGTCCTCGCATCACCTACGCGCTACTTCAACTAGTGCCGTCCCGCACGCTCGGGCTTTTCCGGTCGCTCCGGTCTGTCAGGCCGCTGCGGACGCTCCGGTCGTTCCATTCGTTCAACTCGCACCGGACGATCCATCTGCGCTGCACGGGCGTTTTCGCGCCCTTCTCGCCCATGCTCACCAGCCACTTGGTCGGCGCGGTCGAGACCGCGCAGTTCTCCACCCGCGTTGGATCGACGATCCTCTCGACGATCTTCCCGCCGGTCCGCCTGCCTGTCTTCCCGGCGATCTTGCTGCCGGTCCGCACGCCGATCCTCCCGGCGGTCCTGTTGACGATCTTCCTGCCGGACGTCTCCCGACTGCGCAACAACTACATCATCGCCGCCGCGCCGGCCACGCTCTCCCTGCTGATCCCGACCACTATGCAGCGATCCCGGACCACTATTGAGCGAACCCGGGCCGCGATTGTCCATCCGCACGGTCACATCATCGGGCATGTCGATCGACTGTGCCATCGCAGGTACGGCAGTACAAACAACTCCGGCTACTAGACTGAGCACAAGTTGCATCCTTAGTGTCCGTTTCTTTCGGTTCATATCATCCTCCCTGATTATTTTTCGACCATCGCTTAAGCCCGTAAAGCCCACACAGCCACGCCTACAATACGTCCGGATTCGCCCGCACCAACGACTCGACAGACCGTACAGTCGGCCGCGCGGATTCGGCCAGGACATCTGCCGACCAACTGACGCGAGCCGGGCACCACTGCCAGACACCAAGTGTAACGATTCGAGTAAGTCCAGCGGGGATACAGGCCACCTTATTCACCGACACATCGCGATTGACGACTTTTGTCGAGGCACCACAACGATTCAGATATGGCTCACTCGTCACCTTATGGAGATCGAAATGGGGCACGAAGAACGCCACGACAGGAATCGGCAAGACGGCAACTGAGGAGTCATCCACCCACTCACCGCCCGAGCAATGCCCCTCCAGCCCGCTTGTCCGTTTCACGTCGTCATGGACTAGCGCAGACGTGCACCCTGACAACAAGAACAGGATCACCACAACCAGCCCCTGGCCTCTGATATACCGTCCTCCCATAGGCCCCTCCTCCTCCATCGCTCTGAACGGTTAGACGGGTGGAGATGGCAAACGTAAACGGGTGCGCCTGCGACAGAAATCTACTAACAGATACGCCCTAACCCTTACCTCAGTTTCAAACCCGGATAGTCGGGCTGAGCAGAATTGCACGACGGAATGCCATTTTTTCTCCCCCTTGTACCCTCGCTACGTTCAGTCACGTAAGACCGGCCTCTAACCTTAAGTTTTCCCTACGTTCTTCCGAGATGTCTGTTCGGCACACGCTTTGCTGTATTAGCACGCCATGACTTACTTATTTTACGTTTCAAGGAGGTTTTCGATGATGACGAAGAAGTCGATCCTGACCATCGCCGTTGCAGCTCTCGCCACGGTGGCGCTTGCGGCAGCGCCTGCCATGGCCAAGGAAAAAGAGGCCAAGAAGAAGTCCTCCGGCGCACATCATACTTCCGCCGCCGCAGCGGCGTCATCCGTGAGCCATGTTCCGGATATGCCCCAGGCGCCCAAGCGCGGCGAGCACGACAGCAAGCCGGGTCCGGCGTGGAAGACGGTCGGTGGGACGGTCAAGTCTATCGACGGAAGTGCCTATACGGTGGAGGATTACGAAGGCAATCAGGTGAAGCTGTATGTCGGGCAGGGAACGAAACAGCTTCGCGGTGCCAAGAAGGTCGGGGACACGGTCCGCGCTGAAATCACGCGGGGTGGCTTCGCGAATTCTATTCAGTAACGGCTTTTGAATCCGCGCACCCACCTGGGTGCGGATGGTCCCCGAGGGGGCCGGCCCTGTACAGGCCGGCCCCTTTCTATTTCAGACAAGTCCGAACCTCAGCGGGATTTCCTCTCGAAGCGAATATCGCCATAGTAGGCAACCGCCCGCTCTCCCGTATTGTCCGTGTCAGTCATGATTGCCACCCCATTGATCATGGGGGGCTCTTCCCCGAACGCCTGCTTATAATCCTCGTACAGATTGCGTTCTTCCTCGACCCACTGACCGACCTTTTGCGGCCCGCTCTCGACCACGATCATTCGGGCAAAGTCCGTATAGGCATTCTCGATGATGGTCCCGACCGGCGCGCGCGTTTCCCAGATATAGTTGAGGGCAGCGATCGGAATGTCCCCGAACAACAACCGACCGGCCTTGTACTTGAGTACTCTCCCAAGCCCGACTTTTTCCGGATCGTATGCGAAGGTGATGTAGAGGCGGGCGGGGTAATCGTCGCCGTCTTTGCGCGTCACGTTACTGCGTTGAAGGAGTTGCTCGACTTTCCAACGCCACCGCACGACGGGAAAGACCTTCGGATCGATCTGAACGTTCTTGGTCAGGCCGGATGCGGACGCATCGCTTGTGGCTTTGACCACGACCATCTGGTCTTCCAGGATCAGCTCATAGCGCGTGAATCGAGGAATTTTCTTGAAGGTCAGCGGTGTCCAACCGTCCGGCAAGACACGGTCGACCGACTCGGTCGAAAATTTCCCCACATCGAGAACGGCCCCGTCTCCAGCCCATCCCCAAGAAACGGCAAGCATCAGGAACACCGTGCCGCCTGCCATCATCCCAGGTCGTCGAGCCATATGCCGCTAGCGCCTCAGCCAGGCGAAAAGCTTGATCAACCGGTCTTTCGTTGCCTGGGTAAAGTGGGCCTTGCGCCAGAGATTCACCACCTTCTTGTTCACCTCGGCTTGGGTTGGGTACGGGAAAATCGTACCAGCGATCGTCTTCGCACCGGCACCAGCCTTCATGAGGATGGAAAACTGAGTGATCAGATCGCCTGCGTGGCTGGCAACGATCGTGGCACCGACGACCGTGTCCGTCCCTTTCTTGATGTGGATCCTGGCAAACCCATCTTCTTCCCCATCCAGGATCGCGCGATCGACTTCGTCGAGCTTGAACGTATAGGTTTCGACCTCGATTCCCTTCGCCTGCGCGTCGCGCTCGTACAACCCGACATGGGCAATCTCCGGCTCCGTATACGTGCACCAGGGCATCTCCAGCGCATCGATGCTGGCATAGCCCAAACCGAACGGGTGCGGAAACAGCGCATTCTGAATCACGATCTGCGCCATCGCGTCCGCGGCATGCGTAAATTTGTACGACGAACAGATGTCGCCGGCGGCAAAAATCCTCTGGTTGGTTGTCTGCAACCGGGCTGTCACCCGAACACCCTGCTGGTCGTACTGAACACCGGCGGCTTCCAACCCGAGCCCCTCGACGTTGGGCAGTCGCCCCGCACCGACCACAATCTTATCCACGGTGACCTCATACCGGCGACCGTGCGAGTCAACCGTAAGCTGCTTGCCTTCCTCCGTACGCCGCACAGCGAGATCCTTGCCGCAGCAGAGCAGCGTCACACCGTCTTCAAGCATCCGTCGTTCCACGATCTGCGCAGCATCACGATCCTCCCGCGGCAAAATCCCGTGCTGAGCCTCGACCAGGTACACCTGGCTGCCGAAGCGCGCGAAGGACTGCGCCAACTCACACCCGATCGGGCCGGCCCCAATGACCGCGATCCGAGGAGGCAACGTGGTCAGAGAAAAGACCGTTTCATTCGTCAGGTACCCCGCTTCTTTCAGCCCGGGAATCGCGGGCGCCGCAGCCCGGCCCCCCGTGCAGATCGCGGCTCTCGAGAACTTCAGGGTTCGATTGCCGGCAGGCCCCTCGACCAGCATCGTGTCGGGATCGGCAAAACGCCCGCTGCCCAAATAGACATCGACACCGAGCTTGCTGTAGCGGTGGGCGGAGTCGTTGTGGCTGATCCGGGCCCGCAATGTGCGCATCCGTGCCATGACGGCGCCGAAGTCGTACCGGACTCCGGCGGGAATATGCAGGCCGAAGTCGGCGGCTTTTTTCAGATCGGCCCAGGCGCGTGCAGCGCGGATGATTCCTTTCGACGGCACGCAACCGACGTTGAGACAATCGCCGCCCATCAGATGCCGTTCGATCAGCGCAACTTTCGCGCCCAGACTTGCGGCCACCACCGCGGTAATCAGCCCAGCGGTACCCGCGCCGAGCACGACGATGTTGTAGCGCCCCTGGGGTTCGGGGTTGACCCAATGGGAGGGATGGACGTTTTCCACCAGGAGACGATTGGACTCGTCGTCCGGCAACACTAGCGGCTTATCAGACCCGTGCATGCTTTCGTCCTTTGAAGGCCTTGTACACCGTCGGCACCAGTGCTAACAACCCCAGCAGCACGAAGGCCCCGATCACATTCGGCGATGCGATTTCCTTGAGCGAATTGATCGTTCCCAACTGCCGCCCCGCATATGCATAGACGAATGATCCGGGAATGATCCCGAGCGCCGTCGCTGCGACGTAGCTCCCGATACTCATCCTTGTCAGCCCCGATACCAGATTAACGACGAAAAACGGAACGAGTGGGATCAGCCGTAGCGTCATCAGATAGCTGAAGGCGTTTCGGGCAAATCCCTCTTGCAGCGGCCCCAGCCACACGCCGAACTTCTGCTCGACCCAGTCTCGGAGGAGATACCGTGCGGTCAGAAAGGCCAGGGTGGCGCCGGTTGTCGCGCCGAGATTCACAAAGAGTGTGGCAAACCCCGCCCCGAACAGGAACCCGCCGGCCAAGGTCAGAATCACCGCTCCAGGCAGCGACAGCCCGGTCACCGCGACGTACGAAAGGATGAAGAGCGCCACGGCGACCGGATAATTCGCCTCCGTGAAGGCGAGGAGCTGGTCACGGTTCGCCTTCAACGCATCCAACGAGAGAAATCGCCCGAGATCCCAGTAGAAAAATAAGCCGATGGCGCCGGCCAAAACAGCCGCAATCGCCAGCTTGCTGGCGTGCGATCGTGGGGGAGCGGGTGTCGTTGCCGCGGAGGTCGTCATCGCAGTGCCGGAGGCTATCATGGGGGCTCCAAGCCAGAGAGTCAACTAATGGTCTGACGCTCTGTCGTCCCTGCCTGGTCGATCTTACAGGCCGGTCCAGGCAACGGAAGGATAGCCACCCGGCCTACCGAATGCTCAGTAGTCACACAGTGGGAAGCGTGCCGATCACGCAGTTGCAGAGGGAGGAATTGGACGCGCTAGGGCTTGAGGCGGACAGCAGTCGCGGCGCCGCTCAGGGCATCGCCGACTTCGTTCCACCAGTTTTGGTCGTGCGCACAGGCGGCCAGAGAACGGTCCCGCATCTTCCCCGATGGAGCGGGGGGACAGGGAGAGAGAGCCGACTGTGCAGAGAGGGATGACGGCTTCGCAGCCTCGGTGGCACAGCCCACAACCATGAGAAGCGTGAGTGCTAACAGCAACGGCATAGATCGTCTTTCATCCTTTCAATGCCCTAGCCCGTTTCTATGTCGGTACCCGGGCCAGGTTTCTGAAGAGGCCGTCCTTTATTCCCACTGGCGGATCGCTAGGTCTCGATCCATGTCCAACCGGCCCAACGCCCGCTCGAAGGGGTCGATGACGCCGTCGCGGTTTTGATCAAGTTCTTGAAAATGTTCGTGAAGGATTTCCCCGGCCTGCGGATTGGGCGGTCCACTTCTGCCTCGTTCCAGGCGAGGGTCATACCGTTGCGGTTGTTCCAGAATGCCGTGGACAGACATATCCGGCTTGGGAAGCACGACGGCGGCCTGAGGAGCTACCTTCCCGGATTTCCGATGTCGGCGAGCCTTGTTCGGTCGAGTTACTGACGGCTTCGAACCGGGCTGTACCTTGGCGGAGGAACGCGGAACCTCAATCTGCGCTGAGCCTTTCGTACGTGGCGGTTTAACCTCAGAACGAGGCGTCCCGGCCGCGGGCTTGAGCGGTACCGCTCGCCCGACCGCTCCCTTCTTATCAGCCGATGCTAAGACGGTCGCGTCGGCGTCCATCAGGCTCAGGAGCAACAGAAGAGTCATGCCGCAATGGGTACCGGCCCGAAGAGTGTGCTGCACCGTCTTCTCTCCTTCGGTAATGCAGAGTTCAACTGTACCAGCTTCTAGCATGCCTCACAGGTCCCCGTTCTGAAAGGGAATTCCCGTTCACTGCGTATGTCACAGAACCGACTTGTCAGAGGCCTCCCGGCTCCCGTAGTCTGTCGACAGGAGGCCACCGATGGATGACCAGACTCGACTAACCAAAACCAAAGAGCAGTGGGCAAAGGCACGGCGCGGTGGAGAGGAACGGGAGGTGTTTTCCGAAGGAGACGACCGGCTACCGCCGGGCCAACATCTGGTCGAAACCTTCCCGGTTCTCGATCTGGGTTTCAAGCCTGACATTCCTCTTTCCGAGTGGACCCTGACTATCGGGGGATTTGTCACAACGCCGGTCACCTGGAGGTGGGAACAATTCCTCGCCCAGCCGCAGTTCAAAGATCGATCGGATTTCCATTGCGTCACCTCCTGGAGCCGCTACGACAACGATTGGGAAGGGGTCAGTTTCAAACACCTCATCGCCGTCGTAAAACCGCTGTCCCTCGCGAAATTCGTCCTCTTTAAGTCCTACGACGACTACACCACCAACTTGCCGCTCGAAGCCTGTGACGACGACGACGTGTTGTTGACCTACAAATGGAACGACAAACCGCTCACCAAGGAACATGGCGGCCCCGTCCGAGTCATCGTGCCGAAGCGGTATGCGTGGAAGGGCGCGAAGTGGATCAAGGAGATTACGTTTGCGGACAAAGATGAGAAGGGATTTTGGGAGGTGCGAGGCTACTCAAATACGGCCCTGCCGTGGCTGAACGATCGATATGCCTAGCCCGATCACTTCTTCGTCCAGCCGCCCGGCCCTTCGATGTAATGGCCCGGCTTCGTGTTCTGCATCGCCTTCTCGCCGGCCAAAGTTTCGACGGCGGAGAGTTGCATACCGTTCTTTTTCGCGATCTCTTCATAGGCCTGGCGCCGCTTGGCGTTGATCTCACTGACCAACGACTGCACGTCGCCCCCTCCCGCCACGATGCCCAAGTACCCGCTGGACTTCTCCCCCACCAGGCCCTTGGCCTTCGCCTCGTCAAGCGACAACGCCAGCGCATAAGACGCGCCGATGAGGGCGGCTACCACGACTGCAAGCACCACCCAGTGTCTGACTATCATCGCGACCTCCGCAACACCGTTAGAAAAGCCCGCTCTGGCTCGACAGAACCTGATCTAAATCTTTGTCTACTTTCACCCGAATCTCATGATCGATTTTCACGTTCAGATTGATCGTAATCGGCTTGTCCGGGGCCGCCACCTCAACCCGCGGCGTACAGCCTCCACCGGCAAGCCCACACACGCCCACGATCAGTATCGGAATCACTCTCGCCAGCACCTGCATACAATTCCCCCCGAACGACTTACCGGCCGCTCACACGTTGCTTAATCGTATCCTCAATATCCTGCACCAGCCGAAGGCTTTTCAAGAGCGCCGGAATATTTTCCTGCACCGTCAGATTGAAATGAATCAGAGGGCTTTTTTTCATGTCCGGGTTGCGCCCCTCCAATCGAATCGACAAGTGCAACAGCCCGTCGTGGGCGTACTGTACTCCCCCGCGCAACACATCATAATGAAAATTGTTCAGGGCTTGCGCAACAAGTCGGAGACTCTGGTCGGATTCGGCGAGCAGTTTTCCCGCATCCGATCCCGGCACATAACGAATCATCCCGCCGGGCGGTTGAGCCTCCAGCGTGCCATCCTTCACCGATACACCCGCGGCTGAAACCGTGATCGGAATCGTGCCGTTAATGAGGCCGGAGCCGGCCAGCCCCTTTTGCCCTTCAACCCGCAACACCTGCTCCAAATCGATCTGTCGCAGCGACACCGTCATAGAAGAAGGCAGTTTCACCGGATCAAGGCGTACACCGGGACTCGTTACGGTTCCACCGAACACCGTGGCCTGCATCTCCCGCAGATCGACCGTCGGCCAGGGGTCGGTCCATCGCCAGTCAAGTTCCATCAAGGCGCCCAGATTGGTAACCTCGATGCCCGTCTGAATGGACGCAACCGCGATCGAAGCCGGCTGAACCGTCACGACGCGATCTGTGCCGCTCAGCTTCACCTCGATCTTCGTCCCAACTCCCTGAACGGCGATCTCGTGCAGACTTCCCGATAGGCGATCGACCGCCAATGTGAGTGCCCCATATTGCAGCCCCACGGACGCATCATCGGTGCCTTTCGACCACCCAACCTCAGCTGAAACGGTTACCTCTCCATCGGTGACATCAATCGAACCCGACAGCCCCGGCACGAGCTTGCTCAGTCGCTTCTCGGTGTTGTCGAACTTGAGCGTCCCCACCTTTCCCCGAAGTCCCCCTGCCCCATTTGTGAACGAGTATTCTCCCGTTGCGGCCACGACCGGACCGTAAGTCGGCACCTGCCCCTGCATCTCGGCCTTCACGCCGGCTTGGTTGGCGGAAAATGTCACCCGCCAATCCGTCGCAGAAATCGGCAGCGACTCCACCGCCACACCACCCAGATTGAGGGTGCCCTGCACATTCCACGACGTGCCGACATAGTCCGCCGCCTGGACGGTCAACGTCCCTTGTCCGACTTTCACGTCACGCTCGGCCAGATGGATCGTCGGCACACGCAGGCTTAAGGTACCCGGACCAGCAGAGCAGTGCGGGGCATTGAGACGACATCGCACGGGCAGGGCCTCGGTCACAGAAAGCACCGCTTTCGGCACAATGACATTTCCTTGATGCAGGTGCTTCACCGTCACCGTCGACGACGAGGCCAGATTCCCCGACAGCTCCCGATGCGCGACCGCAATATCACCATGCACCGCGCCGACAGCCTCTTTCACCGACAAGGCCGATGCGAGGGCCGCCGGGAGAGTCCCCTCGATCCAAAACGTCCCCTGGGCGGACTCAAGATTCTCGCCCAGAAGATCAGCTTTCAACGCCGTAAATTCCGCGACCAATGGCCCGCCGGCCGCTCCGTAGGTCACCGTGACAGGCCCTTCAAACGTCATGCGAAACGGCGAATCGGTCCAATCGAGCAGCCCGTGCAGGGGCTGAGACGGTTCCACATAGACCGGCTGATCGCCCTGGGGCAGGAGCGTTTTGATGAGAGGAGGCACGAAGCGCGGCTGCATATTGAGGGTCGCCGAGAGCAGCACCTCCGGATCGACCGTCCAGGAAAACCGATGCGGAGTGCCTGTGAAGGTGCCAGAACTCGACACGACAATCTGCTTGGCGATGCCCTTGAGGGCGGGCAGGCCGATGGTGGACTGAAAGGTGCCGTCGAACGTAGTCTGCGGATCCTCCCGCAATGTCTGGAGCGACGTGCCAGCCGCCGCCGTTCCTGTCCACTTCACAGCGACTCGACCGGATACCCGTTCCAATTCGGGCCCGATCGGAACGATTAACGCGATGAACGGGGCCAATTCGCGAACATTGATCTCCAGCTTCCCTGACATACGGACCTGGGCTCCCGTAGACTCTGCAGTCGATTGCCAGCTCACGATCGGCGAAGCCTGTGCTCGCTGCGATATCAACGTCGCCGTCCAGGTGCTGGCCGAGTGCCCGCTCACCGTCAATCCATACGAGGCCGTCTCACGGCCTTGGAAGGTGAGTTGCCCCCCCAGTTCGCCATCCTCCTGCGAAATAGTTCCGCGAACCGTGACTTTTCTCAGAGGACCCGTCGCCTGCTCGCGGAACACGGTCACCTGGCCAAGTTCGATTTCTCGGAACGGCAACACGGGAATACGCCGAAGCAAGTCGCCTGCGGTCAGCAGGTTCCAGGGAGAGCCTTCCCTCTCGTCCGGTCCGGCGTCCCCGGGCATTCGGTCACCGCTGGTCAGAATCTGGACGGCTATGTACGGCAATACTACCCGGCCGACTCGCCCCTGAAAGAGATCCGACAGGTGATACTCAAGAACGATATCCGTCACGGCGATCATGACGCTCTCGTCCCCGACGTCCAACTGAAAAGACACGACCGGAATCGATAGCCCCCTCCAACCCGGATAGCCGAACTGGACGATGACATCCCGGTATCCATGCTGCCGCAGCCATTGCGTCATCGCAAACGACACGGTGAGCGGCAGCAGTAAATACAGGCTCACCACCGCCAACAGCAACATCAACGGCCAGCGCCGATATCCGTGAATCGTCATTCCCTGACCATACCTCGGTCGCTCCTGTCCGGTTGTCGACTAATCGCCGGTGCACTGTCAAGGCTTGCGTGGTCAGGGTGCGTTTGCGTCGGCAGTGGAATACGCGCGCCATGACAAACGGCCCCGCTTCTGGGTAGTATGCGTCCGCCCGACAGTCAAACGGAACCATCAACATCTCATGTCGCATTCCCGCATCGCCCAAATTGATTACTGGCCGGTGGATCTCCCCATCACCGACCCATTCGTTGTGGCCACCGGCGCCCGTAGCGTCGCGGAGAATGTGTTCATCCGGTTGACGCTCGACGACGGGGTGTGTGGATTTGGCGAAGCCGCCCCGTTTCCCGAAGTCGGCGGCGAAACTCGCGACACCTGTCTAGCCACACTTCACACACTGGCCGCGGAGCTGATCGGACAGCCCATCGAAGCCTATCGGGATCTTGCCGTTCAGATGCAGACAATCGAACCGGCACATCCCGCCGCCCGCTGCGGTCTGGAAACCGCCTTGCTCGACGCCTATTGCCGAGATACAGGCATACCCATGTGGCACTTGTGGGGCGGCGCAGATGTGCGAGCACGTGAGACCGATATTACGATTCCGATCGCCTCATTGGAGAAGACCGTAGCCCTGGCACGAGGCTGGTACGAACGGGGCTTCCGGCTGTTCAAGATGAAAGTCGGGAAGGATGTCGAGGAGGATATCCGCCGGTTGGAAGCCGTCCATCGAGCGCTTCCCGGCATTACGTTCATCGGAGACGGGAACCAAGGCTATTCACGGGACGAGTGTTTGCGGTTTGTTCAAGGGGTCCGGAACTGCGGGGGCGTGTTCACGTTGTTGGAACAGCCGGTTCCAAGAGAGGACCTCGACGGGCTCGCGGCGATTCGACGAGCAACCGGCATTCCCGTCGCTGCAGATGAATCCGTTCGATCCCTGCCGGACGCCCGTCACGTCGTAGCAAACGCCGCCGCCGACTACATCAACATCAAGATCATGAAAACCGGTGTGATCGAGGCGGCCGAAATCGCGGCCTTCACCTTAGCCGCGGGACTCAAATTGATGGTCGGTGGAATGGTGGAATCCCGTGTCGCGATGGGCTGTTCGTTCAGCTTGGTACTCGGCATGAAAGGGTTCGACGTATTGGACCTCGACACCCCGCTGTTGCTGGATCAGGATCCGGCCGAAGGCGGCTATATCTACACTGGACCGCGCTTAACGCCCTGGCACAGCCCAGGGCTCGGGCTTTCGCTCACAGTTCCACTCGGGGTGATGTCCTTGCCTTAGCCCCTCATTTCCCGCTTACTCCGAGAGAATTCGTCTGATGGATGACAGTTCTGGATGAACTACTGGAAGTCGAGTTCGAACCAGAGAAGGGCCTGTCGAGCGGATCGTCTCCGAGCGATCCGCTTGATGTACCCACCGCATCGCTTGGCATTCCGGTCCCCGACGATCCGTTGCCTGGCTGCCCTATACCCCCGGCCACAACGACGGACTTATCGAGTTCAACCCGCCCGTCTTGAAATTGAGTGAGCACCATCGCGACAGACCCTTCACCATTCTCCTTTGCTACGGCATAGAGCTGATACGCCACTCCGTTTCTTCCACCGACGTATCGCACATTGACGGCATAGTACTTGAGCGGCGGTATCGGGTTGAACCCCACAGCCGCCAGATCGGCCGCATACGACCCATGTTGGGCGTGATATTGCTGCTGCAATCGATGGACTTCCGTGAGCGCCACCTCCGCTTCTACGGACTGCGCCCGTTTGGTGAAATGCCGATAGGATACCAGGGCCACCGCGGCGAGAATGCCGACCACCCCCACCACCAGCATCAGCTCGATGAGGGTAAAACCGTGGTCCTGTGGTGTGAAACGGCGCATCGAGTTACCGGGATGACGAATACGTGAACCGGTTCAAGGTTCGCGCAATTGCGGCCGCAGCATCCCGCAGCGTTTCCCGATCGTCCGGCGCGTCGAGGGATGGTTTTGCCAGGAGTGCCTGGATCGTCGCCTGCTGCCGATGAACCTCGCCGAACGCCTGCTCGATTCCGCCGAGCGCGCGATTGGCCGTGTGCGCCAACTCGTCCAGCCGGTCGGATTCTCTGAACCGCATTCGCCATTGCAGATTGCCCGCCGCCCATTCCTGCACACTTCGATCCAACTGGAAGAGAGGACCGGCCACCCGACGAGTGAGCACAAGGCTGAAGATGACCGCCCCGAGAAAGAGAATGGGAACGGCGACGACGACAGTTTCGCTCAAGACCAGCATCTCATTGGCAGCCGCCTGCCGCTCCTCAAGCGTGCCTTCTCCGTAGAGCGTCAACACCGGGCCAAGATGAGGTCCATAAAACGCCAGTGTGAAAAACAGTGCGGAATAGAGGAAGAGAATCAGTCCGATCCACATCGCATAGCCTTTCTGGATGCGATGCAGGAAAAACTCGCTTCGCCGATCCGCTGCAGCCGAAGCCGCGACCGTTGCTGTCCGCATGCCGTCCTCCTTCGATGGGCACGGCACCTGGAATCGGCGGACCGTGCCCCTGCTCAAAAGGCTATCACCGGCGAGCAGATCGGCAAAGAGAACGGGGGTTTTCCGAATCGCGTCGATGGGGAGGGGACTGTCAATCAGTCTACCGGCGGTTTTGCTTGATCCGGCGGCTCCGTACACCGTTTACAGAACAACTCTCGTCCCAGATACCGAGATCGCCCCTCCGGGGTCTGCACCCAGGGACGGGAGAAAAACGGCGGCTGATGGCGGACATGCTGCCCGTGTCCACAGGCGAGATCCGCCACCCAGTCTCCCTGTTCGTCCTGATGAAAGCCTACGATCGCCTGATTCATGTTTTCTGAACTCCCTTACCGATACCGCAGCGTTCGTATCATCACGCGATTTCAGCTTTTACGTGCAATCCCGTATCCCTATGCTAGAGTCCATCCTGACAGATTGGGCTCAAACTTTCGCGTTTCACCCGACACCGACGACTGACTCCCACATGAACGATCAGACCCTTCGACGATTTCAGGAGGTGAGCGCGCTCCTCAACTCCAGCCTCGACCACACGGACGTCCGCCGCCGTGCCATTGAAGCAGCCACAGTGGTGATGGACGCAGAAGCCGGCTCGCTCCTCCTGCTCGATGAAACCACTGGAGAACTCTACTTCGACGTGGCCCATGGAGAAAAGGGGCATGCCGTACGGGAGGTCCGCCTGCGATTCGGCGAGGGCATCGCCGGAGATGTCGCACGAACAGGCGAGCCGGTGATTATCAACGACGTGCAGCACGACCCTCGTTTCTTCCGGCAGGCCGACGAAGCGAGCGGTTTTACCACCCGCAATATGGTGTGCGTCCCGGTCAAGGCCCATGGGCGATTCCTGGGCGTGTTGCAGGCGATCAACCGGAAAAGCGGGGAAGCTTTTACAACTGCGGACCTGGACAATTTTATCGCACTGGGGCATCAGGTCGGCATCGCCATCGAAAACGCCAATCTCTACCAGGAAATACAACTCCTCTTCGAGGGCTTCATCTCGGCCAGCGTGCAGGCGATCGAAAGCCGGGATCCCAGCACGAGCGGTCACAGCCAACGAGTCGCGGCGCTTACCTGCCGGCTGGCGGAAGCGGTCACCCGCACTGAATCCGGTCCTTACGCACGCATCCGCTTTGGTCCGGCACAGCTGAAGGAAATCCGCTACGCCGCCGTCTTGCACGATTTCGGCAAGGTTGGTGTGCGGGAACACATCCTGGTCAAAGCAAAAAAACTCCATCCCGGCCAACTCGATCTCGTGAAGGCGCGCTTTGACTTTATCAAGCGAACGCTGGAAACGGAGTCGTTGCGGGAGAAGCTGACTCTCTATGAAACGGCGGCGGGAGAAGACCTGAGTCTCCGGTTGGCACAGATCGATCAGCGACTCGCACAGACCCTGCGGGACACCGACTCAATGTTTGCAGCCTTGCTCACATTCAACCAGCCCGCACACGACGATCCGACCTCCCGCCAGCGACTGGCACAGATCTCTGCCCAGCAATATCGATCCTTCGACGGACCTCGCCCCTACCTGACCGAAGAAGAGGTCCAGTCGCTGTCCGGTTCCGGGGGCAGTTTGACGAAAGAGGAGCGCGGAGAGATCGAACGGCATGTCACTCACACGTTCGAATTCCTATCAAAGATTCCCTGGATGCGTTCGCTGAAATACGTCCCGGAAATCGCCTGGTGTCACCATGAACGACTGGACGGGAGCGGATATCCACGAGGACTCACGAAGGACAGCATTCCGATTCAGGCCCGCATGATGGCTATCTGCGACATCTTCGACGCGCTCACCGCGTCAGACCGACCGTACAAATCGGCTATCTCGCTCACCCAGGCGTTGCAGCAACTGGACGCTCTGGCGCAGGGTGGGAAAATCGACGCTCCGCTGCTCGAGATTTTCGTTCGGGAACACGTGTACGAAGCTACTCACGTGCATACCACCAAGAAGGTGGCGTAGCCTCGCCGACTTTCACAGGCTCCCTGTCTCCGGTGCCGTTCACGTGAGACTTATCCCGCAATGGACCGCGACATACTTCCCTGCCACTCTTTCTCGCCAGCATCGATGGTATAGGCCACCACCGGCTCTCCCCGTCCCCGCACCGTGACGGCCTGAAGTTTCCGCAACGACACCGTACGCCCGGAGCCGCCTCTACCGGCTGCGTCCAATGCACGCGCGGTATGCTCGGTCAAGAGAATCGGTTGCCCCAAGGTTCGCGTGAGCCCCTGAAACCGGGCGGCCAGGTTCACTTGATCGCCGATCACCGTGTAGTCCATCTTCTTGCCTTCCGCCCCGATGTTCCCCACGACAACCGTGCCCGTGTTGATGCCGATACCGTTCTCCAGCACCGGTTTCCCTTCTGCTCGCCAGCGATCCTGCAACGCCAGCAAGCGACGCCGCATGTCGACAGCGCAGCGGACGGCCAATTCCGCGTGATCGGGCTGCTCCAACGGAGCGCCCCAGAACACGACGATCTCGTCCCCGACGAATTTGTCGAGCGTCCCATTCCACCTGAAAATGACTTCGGTCATCGCCGCCAGATAATCGTTCAGCTGCCCGACGACCTCTTCAGCGGGACGCTTTTCGCTGAAGGACGTGAACCCGACCAAATCGGCGAACAGCATAGTGAGTTCTTTGCGCTCCCCACCTAGGCGGGCCTTGCCTGGAGACGATATCAGTTCCTCCACGATCTTCGGGCTGACATAGCTGGCGAACATCGCCCGTATTTCCCTCGCCTGACGCTCCCGTAAGGCATAACTGACGACCGTCGTTCCCAGGAACACCGCTCCGATGGTGGCCATCGGCGCCGCCATTGGCAAAACGAATCGGGACACGACGAACTCGAATTGCGCGACACCCAGATACCCGAAGCCGAGCGCTCCCGCAAACGTTGCCCCGTGCATCGCCCCTAGCCGGGGCAGCACCAGCGAGCAGCCCAGCCCTAATACCAGAACGAGCGCCACACTGAGCACGCCATGCCAGTAGCCGCCCGAAAGAGCCTCGCCGCGCAGGAGATTGTCTACGACCGTTGCGTTCTTTTCGACTCCTGGGTAGTTCGCGGAAAATGGGGTGCTGAGCTGATCGTACGTTCCGAGCGCCGCCGTCCCGACAAGGACGGCTTTCCCGCGGATTCGTTCGGGCGCGACACGGCCGTGGAGAACGTCGGTGGCGGAAACCCACGGGAAGGCCTGATCCCGGCCGGCATAGTTAATCACCGTCCGGAACCGATGGTCCGTTTCGACAAGCGCCGGCCCCAGCCACACACCTTCCCCCAGGGACAGCGCCATCTGTTCACGCGAAAACCCCAGATAGATGCGTGCGATTTCCAGGGCAAACGAGGGATAGTAGTTGCCCCCATACTCGACGGCCAGCACTTCGCGGCGGGTTGTGCCGTCTTGATCGGGTAATCGGTAGACATGCCCCAACGAGGCTGCTTGTCCGGCCAGGGCCGGCAGCGGGTGCAAGAGGCTGGTTGCATGGTAAGGGGAGAGCCCGGCCCGGGGACCGGACTGCCGGACAAGCATGAATGTATACCGGTCGAGATTCGACGGAGTGAGTGGTCGATCGCCCATCGCCGACGCCACTTCTTGACTCTCCGGGATGAAAAAGGGGACGGCCAGCACGACATTCCCGGCGGCATGGAGACTGTCCGCAAACCGGCTGTCCGACGCCGCCGCCATCAATTCCGACTCCAACGCCCGGAGAGACTCTTGAGGAAGTCCCCTCTGGGCCTGAAGCGACTCCAGCAGTGCCCGCCATCGATGTAGAGGGTTATCCGTCTCGGACTCCGAATAGATGACATCGATGCCGATCACTTTCGGGCCGGCCGACGACAATCGGTCCAACAGTCGCGCCTGCACGTCCCGCCCCCAGGGCCAGCGTCCGACCTCGGCGAGGCTTTTCTCATCGACGAGAACCAAGAGAATGTCGTTGCCCGGGTCACGCTCCCCGCGCAACCTGAACTGTGCATCCAGCGCCGCCGCATCGAATCGGACCAGGATGGCCGGATCGATCCATGTCAGGGCTACCAAGAGGAGAGTGATGATGATACCGACCATCCCCCGCGCGCGGGGTTCAGCCAGAGAAGATAGCGAGAACTGCGGCATGATCCATGTCCTGGCGAATCAGCACATATTGCTATGTTATCTAGCGTATTGTGCCTGCTCTCGGCGGAGGAACAAGAAAAAGCGCGAGACCGGACAACGAGGGAAGAGGGGTGAAACGACTGCGGCCCTTGGTCACCAGACCAAAAGCCGCAGAAGGGATTTATCTATATGACTGGAACTACCTATTCCTTCCGTATCCGTTGCCGTTGCCGTTGCCACCGCCCGCCCCGCCATTCCCATTGCCGACTCCGTTACCAGCTCCGGTAAAGACAGCAGGAGGCGTTGCTCCTCCGATCAATCCAAATGCGTTACCGTTCCCATTGCCCCCGTTCAACCCATAGGCATTGCCGTTCCCATTACCGCCATTCTGTCCGTAGGCGTTCCCGCTGCTCGGCCCCTCTGCTAGTTTGGAAAGTGTCGCCTGGGCCTTCGCTAGGTGTGCTTCGTGGTCCATCGCGTGCAAGGCCTGCGTCGGCAACCCTACTGGTGGCGCATCCCGTAGCATAGTCTTTTCAACTGCACTGAGCGCACGGGCCAAACCACGGCTATCTTCGGATTTGACGGTTTTCGCGTTGCCCTCGGCTTTCTGCTCCTGTCCCAACCCGTGCACAGCCGGCACAGAAGGCGGCTTTCCGTGATCGGCAATGGAGTACTGACCCGGATCGACATGAACCGTCACCCCACCGGAGGTGAAGTCTACACGACCGGTCTCGCCGATATTGATGATCCCGGACTGCCCGTTTTCATGCCACACCGTGAAATACGTGCCACGCGCAGCCGCCACTGCCGAAGGCGTATGCACCTCAAAGCGCGATCCGTTGGTCTTGAACACTTTGCTAACCAGCGCACGAACCTGGCCCTGGAGCACATTCACCACAGACCGGCGCAGTTTAGCCTCAGGGTTATAAATGTATTCCGTGATCTCCACCCGGCTGTTCTCACCGACCGTGAGGACGCTGTCGTCTTCGAAAAATGCCTTGGTTCGGGACTCCTTCTGGGTCTCGATGATGTCCTTGAACAGAACATGATCCCGCAATTTCACCGGAACGACTTTGGACTCGCCCGGATGCACAACGCTGACTTGTCCGGACACTGCGGTATAGAAACCGACGCTGCCGGCACCCGACTCCTCAGCCCAAACAGCCGTAGGACCAACCGCCAGCGCCACTGTGACGATGCTCATTGTCGCCCAATGCTGTTGTTTCATCGTATCCTCCGATTTCTGCTCGCCTGTTCCATTATCAGTCACTCTTCTTTATCGCAGAAACCGTACCACCAGCCTCAGCCCAGCCGTCTCAACAAACCCATCGCCGGCCCCCAATGAATCAATGAGTTCCCAAGCGGCCGATTTCTTCACCCCCTCGAAGGAGTTATGAAGTCCTCTGCGCACGAAGGGAGGGAGAGACGTAATTCGGCAAACCGACTGCCGAAAATCGGCACCGTATCCCTTACGCCCCGGGGCCTTCAGAACCGCCCGTTCAGGGTCAGTGAATAGATGTTTCGGGAGTAATCGAAGAACTGAATATTGGACTGATCTCTTGTGTAGTTATATTCCGCCGCAAGCGTGAGCCAGTTGGTCAGCGGACGGGCGAGTGATGCCGTCGCGAAGTAGACACGATCCCGCCGAACCGTGGTCCCCGATGCCGAAAGTGAATTCGGGTTGTCGTATTGCTGCAGATAGTAGTCGAACGCGAAGGTGGGTTGAACGGTCCAGATGGGTGGGACACCGAGGCCGACGGCGACACGATGCGCCTGGTAGGCCCAGTCGGCGTTGGACGGAGTCCCCGGCACCGCGATTCCCGGATGCCCGCCACCCGTCCGGTCCATGTCGAACGTATACCCCACTCGCACATAGCCAGCGCCATTCGCAAAATAGGCGAACTGGGTCAAACCCCCGAGCCAATTCTTCCCATCGCGAAACGAGTTCCCGGCAAACCGGTCATCCTGGAAATCCTTATTCTGATAGCGAAACTGCAATTGGGTGAAATAGCTGTTGCCTTCCGCGATGGTGATGATGGGCTGCAGCGCATGCGTCTGGAGATAGGGCGCCTGCCCGACACGGACATAGTCGTAGACATACTGCAGACGGGCTTGGACAATCCCGAGTTGCCGCTGGACATACACAGAGGGTGAGTGGTCCTGCACATCGAATCCCGACAACCGTTGATGCAAACTTTGATAGAACCCGTAGGTAACCCCAGCCGTCCACGTGTCGGTTTGGATCGGCCGATATTCTCCCCGCGCATAAATGGCCGTCCTGAAGTCGTCCTTTTGAGAGATGCCCGTCGTCCCTCCGGGAGGCTGCGTACCGATCGGCAGTAGCACCACATTGCTATCGTACTGGCCGCTGATGCTCAGGCTCAGATCCCAGTGCTTGGGGCCTCCTGTCGCGTCTCCCTGCTGTTGCAGGATCGCCCGAGCGGACCGCGCCAGTTCCGATTCCGGCGCACCGGAGGCGATTGAGGCGTCGAATTCCTCCCGCGCCCGATCCAACAATCCACGCTGATAGTAGGACATGCCGGTATAGTACCGGGCCGATGGGGTCAGGTCGGGACTGAGGGCCATGGCACGGGAAAACAACTCGGGCGCTTGATTGAACGACTGCGACTCGTGGGCGATCAACCCCTGATAAAAATAGACGAGCGGGTTCTTCGGATCGCGCCGCTCGGCTTGCGACAGAGCCTCCAACGCTTCCTGATATCGACCTTGCTCGCTCCGAGCGATCCCCAGCCCCAACCACGAACGAGCCGACTGCGGATCACTTTGCGCCAAGTCGGCGAATGCCTCCTCGGCCTCGCGATACTTCTTCAAGCGCAAATACGTCTGGCCCAGATAGTCCGTCGCATCGGGGTCATGCGGCTTGACCTCCAACGCTCGCTCGAACATCTTGGCGGCTAACTCATAGTGGGTACGGCCGAACTCGACCACACCTTTGGCCATACTGTAGTCGTAGGTTTCCTGTGGCACCTGCGCCCATACCGGCCCGACGAGCCAGAGCCAGACGAATCCTAACGCAACGGCACCACGAACGAATCGAATTCTCATTGTTCGAACACCACGCGCCACCCTACTCTTGATCCACGTTCAACAGAATCGCAGGCCACGTCTGAACCTAACAAAGACGCACCCCACGTCAACGAAATGGGTGATTCCGACAATTTCCCATCGCTCTGCGCGCGATCGAGCCGGCAGGCATTCGCTACACCGCAACATTCATTTATCGGACGGGTTCAGCACAACTAAAGCTTCCCTCCACCGGCATTGGCAACTTGGTGAGCACAATGGAATAATGCCCTGCTGGCAATTTACCGCGAGAGGGAGGCTCGTCGATGAGCGCACAGACACCGGATCAATTGCACAGTCTGTTTCTCGACGCATTCAACCGAGGCAACGTCGAAGCGGTGTTGGCACTGTACGAGCCGGCAGCCTGTTTAATACCGCAACCGAGCCAGGCTGTGCGCGGACAACAGGCGATCCGGAACGCGCTTCAGCAATTCATGGCTCTCCACGGCCGCATGACGATGAGTACGACCTACGTCGTTCTGACCGATGATCTCGCCTTGCTACGGGGGCAGTGGACTCTGACCGGAATTGGACCCGATGGGAAGGCGGTCGAAATGGTAGGAGATAGCGTCGAGGTCGCACGGCGCCAGCCAAACGGAGACTGGCTGTTCGCGATCGACCACCCATTCGGTGCCGGCCGATCCTAGCGTTTCTCAAACGGGAGTTCAGGTCGCTCAGCACCCGACTGATATGCCCAATGACTCGACGAGTCCTCGTCGAAGCTGCCGAGAAAGACGACTTCCCGATCGAGATGGCGAAATTCCGACAACGTAATCCCGCAGACCGCCCCATCGATCACTCGGGCATCGAATTGGCCAACGAGGTAAATCAATCCTGCACGGGTGAGATAGATATTCCGCCGGCTGGTATGACCGGTGTCGGGAAAGAGGTCGACTGTAGCCGTACAGTCGGCTCCTCTCGCCACGGTCAACGAGAGGTTGTGGCGGGATAAGAACGGATCCGTCGCCACACGAACGATCGTCAGGCGAACGCCAGTCCCCGGAACGTCCATCGAGGCCGGTTCCGGCACACCGCTGTTGCACGCCGCCATCGCTCCGGCGATGGCGGCGACACACCACCCTCCGACCGATCGGTTCACTTGGCGGTCGGCACTTTGGGCGCCGCGCCGATCGCATCGAGCCCCGCTTCGGCGCAGGCATCGTCGAGATGAGTTCCCGGGGCCCCGCCGACGCCGATGCCTCCGACGACTTCCCCGCCGATCTCGATCGGCAATCCCCCCCCCAGCATCAGAATCTGTTCATTCATATCCCGCAACGCCTGTAACGCCGGTGCCTTGCTCATCATATCCGCCAGTTCTCCGGTAGCCCGCCGCAAACTGGCCGCCGTATATGCCTTCTTACGGCTGCTATCGACCGTATGCGGCCCCGCCCCGTCCGCCCGACCCATGGCCCGTAGGATCCCGGCGCGATCGACGACGGACACAGTCACGCGGTACCCGTCTTTCTTGCAGGCCTCTACCGCCGCCTGGACCGCCCGCTGCGCGAGATTCAACGGAAGAACCGACTCTTTCGGCAATTCTTGCGCCGAGAGATCGGCTGCCCCGATCAACAGACTCCCGACCATCGCCACACTGCCCATCCATACTTTATCCATGAAAGACTCCTTTGGTAACGAAGGATGACCACACGATGAACGTCGTCGGGAGAGTACGAACGCCGTCGGAGACTGTCAAGTCCGCACGCACCGAGCAAGCGCCAGATCTTCGACTGCGACGCGCAAGAGTTCCGCAACCGACCAGGCCTGCGCAACACAGCCGCGCGCTTCATGCGGCGGATCGCCGTCGAAGATCTCGGACACCTGTCCAAGACAAGCCTGATCGAGATGCTGCTCGATGCCCTCCAACCACCGCCGGGCCCGTTTCTTGTTCGCCGGCGTCGCGCCATGAACCTTCAGCCAGGCCGTCACGAAGGGGCCGAGGAGAAACGGCCAGACCGTGCCTTGATGATAGGCGACATCGCGTTCGCTCACACCCCCTTCGTACCGTCCCCGATAGCGAGGATCCGACGGAGCCAGCGTGCGTAACCCGACCGGCGTCAGCAGGTGCCGCTCCACTACCTCAAGCATCTGCCGCTCTTGGTCTTTGGTGAGTAATCCGTCGACCAGGGACAGGGCGTAGAGCTGGTTGGGACGCAACGACGGATCGTCACCATCCGGACCGTCGATCACGTCGAACAAATACCCGCCGGCTGAATACCAGAACCGATCTTGGAAGGAATGAATCGCACGCGCATGATCCACTCGGAATTGTTCCGCGTAGTCTCGATCGAAGAACCTCTTGGCCAGCGCCGCACCGATCGAAAGCGCTCGAATCCAAAGCGCTTGGATTTCGACCGGTTTGCCATGCCGCGGCGTGACCACCCGATCGCCGACCTTGGCATCCATCCAGGTCAGTTGCACGCCAGGCATCCCACCCGTGATCAGTCCGTCCTGTTCCATCCAGATGCCGTACCGAGTCCCGCGTCGATAGCCGTCCAGGATGGATCTGATCGTGGGCCACAGGCTGCGGACGCCGGCGAGATCGTTCGAGTACGCCAGGTAGCGATCGACCGCGTGGATGAACCAAAGCGACGCATCGACCGTGTTGTACTCAGGCTGCCCGACTGCATCGGGGAAACGGTTGGGAATCATGCCCTCCGAGCAATGCGCCGCGAACGAACTGATCACCTGCCAGGCGATGCGCTGTCGGGCGGTCACGAGGCAGAGTCCCGGCAAGGCGATGAACGTATCGCGCCCCCACTCCGTAAACCAGGGATAGCCCGCCACGATGGTCTGCTGTGAGTCACGCACGGAGACAAACGCCTCAGTGGCCTGCCATAACCGTGAGACGAGCGGATCCTCCGACGGTACCTGAGTCGCGCGAGTTCGACGACGCCGCCGCTCCGCACGCAGAAAAGCCTCCACCGGAACGACCGGTTCCGGGTCGATCGAGAAGACTACATCGGCCGGATGTCCCGATCGCAAGGCAAAGGTGAACTCTCCCGGAGACCACCAGTCCTCCTCGAACTCGAGACCGCGTTGCCGTTCGCAAGGGAATTGAATCCGCCGATACCACTCCGGCGCATGGCGATAGGTGCCGGAATGAACTGCCCGCACAGTGGGCAAATCGCGATAGGGTTGCCAAGCAACCTGGCCGTCGGTGATGACAGTATCCGCCACCGTCAGGCTGTTTTCATGATGGAGCGCATGATAGTCCCGCCCGGTCAATTTGGGCCTGACGCGCAACGCTACCGAGCCGGGTGATCGTCCGATCACCCGCCACCGCAGCACGACGAGATCGCGACCTGGCACACAGACGACTTCACGCGTGATCGTCAACTTGCCGACACGATACGTCCAGCACGGCCAGGGGGTGAGCGCAAAGCCGGCGCTGTGCCGATACCCCGCCGGATGCACGGCACCGGGATAACAGTTCGTGGAGAGGGACACCGACTCCCCATCGAGATCGAGCCACTCCTCGACCTGATTGACGAGGACGACTCGGTCGCCCGGCGGTCGTCGCGCCACGAGAAGTAGCGCATGGTAGCGCCTCGTATTGACTCCGGCCACCGTCCCCGAGGCAAACCCGCCCCGTCCGTTGGTCTCCAGCCATTCGAGGCTCAGAGCGCGATCGAAATTGTAGCAGTCATCTCTCGGTATCAACATGCGCTGCATCTCGGTACGCGTTCCTCGAACGACGAGTCACGAGATCATTCGCCCGACTGCTGGATCAGTTTGGCTACCAACCCCGTCCATCCCGTCTGATGACTCGCGCCGACGCCGGCCCCATTGTCGCCGTGAAAATATTCGTAAAAGAGCAGATGATCCCGCCAGTGGGGGTCGTGCTGGAACTTCGATGCCCCGCCGAACACGGGACGGACCCCGTGCGCGTCCTTCAGGAAGATGTGCGTGAGGCGCCGCGAGAGTTCCCCGGCCACCTGCCAGAGCGTCCGCTGCGCGCCGGACCCGGTCGGATACTCGACGGTGTACTGATCGCCCAGGAAGTAATGGAACTTCTGCAAGGACTCGATCAGCAGGTAGTTGACGGGAAACCAGACGGGTCCTCGCCAATTGGAATTCCCCCCGAACAGCCCGGTTCCTGACTCTGCCGGCTCGTAATCGACCCGATATTCGCGCCCCATCACCGGAAGCACGTAGGGATGGTCCTTGTGATAGCGCGACAGAGCCCGAATGCCGTAGGGCGAAAGAAATTCATTCTCGTCGAGCAGGTAGCGCAGGACGGATTTCAGCCGATGACGGTTCACCAAGGACAGAAACCGCCGGACGCCGCCGTCATGCGAGTGCGTCTCGACATGTGCACCGAAGTCCGGGCGGTTCTCGATAAACCATTGCATCCGATGTTTGAAGCGCGGCAGGGCATCCACCAGGTCAGAATCCAACGTCTCCACGGCGAAGAGCGGGATCAGGCCCACCATGGATCGCACCTTCAGGTGGAGATTCTTTCCGTCCGGCAAATGCAGCACATCGTAGAAGAACCCGTCCTCGCGGTCCCATAGCTCGATTTTTTCGCCGCCGATGTTGTTCATCGCCCGACATATATAGACGAAGTGCTCGAAGAATTTACTGGCGACATCCTCGTAAGCCCGATTCTCACGAGCCAACTCCAACGCGATCGAGAGCATGTTCAAACAGTACATGCCCATCCAACTGGTGGCGTCCGATTGCTCAATGTGTCCACCGGTCGGCAGCGGCGCGCTACGGTCGAAGACTCCGATATTGTCGAGCCCCAAAAACCCGCCCTGGAAGATGTTCTTGCCTTCAGCGTCCTTCCGATTCACCCACCAGGTAAAATTAAGCAGCAGCTTGTGAAACACCCGCTCCAGAAAGACTCGATCGCCTGTCCCCTTCCGCTTCTTTTCGATCTTGTACACACGCCAGGCCGCCCAGGCATGCACCGGCGGGTTCACGTCCCCCAACGCCCACTCGTAGGCGGGAATCTGGCCGTTCGGATGCATGTACCATTCGCGCAGCATGAGGATGAGCTGCTCTTTGGCAAAGGTCGGATCCAGAATCGCGAGCGGAATGCAGTGAAAGGCCAGATCCCACGCCGCATACCAGGGATACTCCCACTTGTCCGGCATCGAGATGACATCGGCATTGTAGAGATGCATCCAGTCGGCGTTGCGTCCCTGCGACCGTTTATGCGGCGGCTCGGGGCCGGCCGGATCGCCCTTGAGCCACCGTGCCACTTCATAGTGGTAGAACTGCTTGCTCCAGAGTAGCCCGGCGAATGCCTGGCGTTGCACCAGTCGGGCATCGGCTGAAACATGCTGCGGCGCCAGTTGCTCGTAAAACTCGTCGGCTTCGCGAAGACGTTGGGCAAACACGGCCTCACACTCCCGGCGTGTGAACGCCCGGTCTTCGTCGCCGTACAGCCACTGCAAACAGATAGTGTGGGCCTCGCCGGGATTCAGTGAGACCCGATACTGCGCGGCCGCCTTGCTGCCAATCCTGTCCGGGTTGACCGCCTCCAGATCGCCGTGAATGACGTAGTCGTGAAAACTGTCTTTGACATGGCGTCCACCGTCGGCATCTCCATACAACCGTCGTGTATTCGTCTCGTTTTCCGTGAACAACAGGGATGGCGCATCCTCGCACAGCAACCGGCGGCGGCCGTATTGTTCATGGGTGAGTTCGATCACGCTCCTGCCAGCCGTCGGCTGGCCCACTTTCATACGAGGCCGTCGAACATCCAACCCCCAGGACCAGGTATTGCGGAACCAGAGCGTGGGCAGCACCGTCAACTCGGCCCGCTCCGGCCCTCGATTCACGACATGGATACGGATTAACAGATCTTCGGGGGAAGCCTTCGCATACTCCACGACGACGTCGAAATATCGATCCCCGTCAAACACCCCGGTGTCGACAAGCTCATACTCCAATTCATTGCGCCCCCGCCGCCGGTTCTCCTCCACCAGCTTGGCATACGGGAACTCCCCTTGCGGGTACTTATAAAGATATTTCATGTAGGAATGCGTCGGCGTGGAGTCGAGGTAGTAGTAGTAATCTTTGACATCTTCGCCGTGGTTTCCTTCGTTCCCTGTCAGGCCGAAGACCCGTTCCTTTAAAATCGGGTCACGCCCGTTCCAGAGAGCCACTGCGAAGCAGATGAGCTGATGCCGGTCCGAAATCCCGGCCAAACCGTCTTCATTCCATCGGTAGGCCCTGGAGCGTGCATGATCGTGAGGGAAGAATTCCCACGCAGTGCCATGAGGGCTATAGTCCTCCCGAACCGTTCCCCAGGCCCGCTCACTCAGATAGGGTCCCCAACGCTTCCAATGTTTGTCTCGACGAGCGTCTTCCTGCAGGCGTTGATGTTCTGCTAAAGGGGGAGGGGCGTCCTCAGGGCTGATACGATCCGAGTGCGGCATAGATCGCTCTACTGGGTGATGGAATACTCGTACTCAAAAGATGGCGAGGGGGACACATCACACGCTCGCCCCTGGCTGCCTCGAAATACGATGCGCCGTTCCTAAGCCCAATGCAAGCGGCTCCGGCGCCTGAGCGCAGGCTCATACTTTCTTCGGATAATATGCCGGAGAAACAAAGGATCGCGCGAGTCACATACCGTTGAATCAAGCGGCGGCGGTTTGGGGAGCTGAATGAAGAGGTGAGGATGAACTAGGCGCGCGGGACGAACAACGGAACAGGATTGGGAGCTACATCCAGACTACCCGCTCCTGATTCAGCAGATAATCGATCACCTCGATACTCTCGCGCATCTGCGTCTGCGCTTTATCGGACATTGGGAGAACGGCGCCCACAAGCTTGCCCGACTCCATATCTTCCAGCGATGGGATCCCGTCGCCCGATCTGGTATCGAAATCTTTGCGGTAGCTGGCCAATGGAAACCTCCTGGTAAGTGCTTGTCGGCCCTTCCTGTCATTTTCTTGAGCGGAGGAGACACCAGAGGAAGCAGCCGTAGAGAAAGCATACCATACGGTTTTGTTCTGTCAGGGCAACCATGCTTCGCATGGTTTTCCAAGGAGTTGAATTACCGAGCGGAGGAGGTCTTTTGTACGGGAGGCAACGCACCCAAGAAGGGGAATTGGCCCACGTTCAGCAGCTTGCTGTCGGGGCGAAGTCGGAAGTCGTCATGGTCCGCATCGATAAAACGGGGGTCGCCAACCACATCCGAGTCCTGCTTTAACTCGGGGGCCGGCACATTCGGGGAACCAACCCGCATGTAATCGCCCTCGCTGTTATACAACGCGTTAAAAGATGTGGTCGCCCGGCTGGAAGGCGCGAACAGGAACCCGACCTTATTCAAGCCAATGACGTTGCCGAACGCTTCGCTCTGGGAATAGCCCAGAAACGCCGCGCCACCGCCGTTTTTGACGAGCGTGTTGCGTATGAGCATCGCTTTGGCCTTGTCCGTCACCACGACCGCTTCGAACAAGCTGCGGGTAATGATGTTCTGCTCCAAGCGCACCTCGGACTTCCCGGCGACATTCACCCCATGATCGTTGTCGTGGATAAAGTTATGGATCAGGACAGCCTGCGAGTCGGCGAACTGCACCCCGGTCGTCTCGCTGCCGCCAATCACACAATCTTCGATGTGCACGCCTTGCACCTGCTGGCCGAACAACATGCCTTTGACGCGCAAATCTCTGAGCGTGATGCCGTTTCCATTGAAGATCCCCAGAGCATGGCCGCCGTGTTCATTGATCGTCATGCCCTTGATTTCAATATTCGTCGCCCCATAGGGCCACTTGCCGACGTGGAGAACGCCGACCATCTGGCCTTGACCGAGCATCGTAACCTGATCCACCCCGGCCCCGATCAACTTGATGTTTTCTTTGCTGTGGATCGTCAGATCCTGAGCATACTGTCCGGGCTTGAGGAACACGGTGTCGCCCTTCTTGGCGGAATCCACCGCTTCTTGAATCGACGTGAAGTCGCCGCTGCCGTCGAGCGCCACCGTGATCGTACGCGGACCGTTCCCGGCGGGCGCGTCCGCCCATGCTCCTCCCCCGATCATCAGCAGTGCGGCCATGACCACGATCAGCATACGCATGCGCAAGGTATTACAGGCGGGCACCGCAGCCTGTCAACCGGGTGTTCCCCACAGTGTCCGATCTCCTCCCCTCAGCCTCGACCACAACCTGCGTCTGATGTATGCTCCGCAGCCATGATCCTCGTCGGCCTCACAGGCGGCGTCGCAACCGGCAAAAGCACGATCGCCGCGATGTTCAAACGCTGCGGTGCGGTCGTCATCGACGCAGACCGCCTCGCCCGCGATGTTGTGGCGCCGGGGAAACCGGCCTGGCGGGAGATCGTACGGACCTTCGGTAAAGGCATTCTCAATGCCGATCGTACGATCAACCGACCGGCCTTAGGCAAACTCGTCTTCGGGCATCCCGTCAAACTCCGCCGGCTGGAACGGATCATCCATCCCCGCGTGGCGCGCGAGCAACGACGGCTTACGCGCGCGGCAGCCGGACACAATCCGCGGGCCGTGGTGGTCTACGATGTCCCGCTGCTCTTCGAATCCGGCATCGACAAGCGCGTGGACCGCATCATCGTGGTCACCGCCGACCGTCCTACTCAGATCGCCCGGCTCAAGAAACGCAACGGTCTCCCCCGAGCCGAGGCGCTTCGACGAATCAGAAGCCAGATTCCCCTCGCCAGGAAGAAGGGGCTTGCCGATCATCTCTTGGACGGCACCACCCCCCTGGCACAACTCGCCAAACAGGTTCGGGCACTCTACAAGTCATTGTCGGCAGCTGCGTAGCCTCGAACACCATGCATTCTCGTTTCTCCCTGTGTTAGATTCCCGCCATGTACCACGTCGCCATCATCGGATCGGGTCCGGCCGGCTTGACCGCCGCCATTTATGCAGCGAGAGCGAATCTGTCGCCGTTGCTCATCGAAGGATGGCAATCGGGCGGACAACTCACCACCACAACCGAGGTGGAAAACTATCCCGGCTTCGCGAAGGGTGTCATGGGGCCGGATTTGATGAAAGAAATGCGGACTCAGGCCGAGCGGTTCGGCACCGAGTTTCTCACCGGAGACGTGACCGCCGTGGAGGTCAGAAAACGTCCGCTCTCGCTCACCGTCGATGGCGAACGGACGATTCAGGCCCGCACCATCATCATTGCCACCGGTGCATCGGCCATCCAGATCGGGCTCCCGAACGAAAAACGGCTGACCGGACATGGCGTATCGACCTGCGCGACCTGCGACGGGTTTTTCTTCAAAGGGAAGGAGTTGGTCGTCGTCGGCGGGGGCGACAGTGCGATGGAAGAAGCGAACTTCCTGACCAAGTTTGCCGCCAAAGTGTCGATCGTCCACAGACGGGACAAGCTGCGCGCCTCCAAGATCATGCAGGAGCGCGCCATGAAAAATGAGAGCATCGCCTTCGTGTGGAACTCGGTCGTGGAAGATATCCTCGGGAGCGACGTCGTCACAGGCGTGCGCCTCAAGAACGTGGTGACAGGAAAGACGATGGAACTGGCCTGTGCCGGCGTCTTCGTGGCCATCGGACACCGTCCCAATACCGCGCTCTTCGCGGGGCAACTCGACATGGATGAGAAGGGCTATCTCCGCACCACACAAGGCACGGCGACGAACGTTCCCGGCGTGTTCGCCGCCGGCGATGTCCAGGACTCGCGTTATCGCCAAGCGATCACCGCCGCAGGAACCGGGTGCATGGCCGCTATCGACGCCGAGCGCTTCTTGGAAGCACACGGCGAGTGACACCTCCCCATGCGTTGCGCGATCATCCATTACCACGAACTCGCCCTCAAAGGCCGTAACCGGGACTACTTCGAACAGCAACTCGTCCGCAATATCCAACGCGCAGTGCGCGATCTTGGGGTGAAGCAGATCGAGAATCTCCGCAGCCGAATCCGGGTCATCCTCCCGCCGGACGTGGATGGGGATCTCCTCTGTCAGCGGCTCAAGCGGGTCTGCGGCATCGCCAATTTCTCGCTCGCGGAGGGGTTCCCACTCGACCTCCTGAAGCCGGACTTCAGCGAACTGAACGAAGCCCTGATCGACCGGCTCCGAACGCGGACGTATTCCAGTTTCCGCGTGACGGCCAAACGGGCCGACAAACGGCTGCCGCTCACCTCGATGGACGTCGAGCGACTGGTAGGCGCGGCGGTGCACGAGCGGACCGGCAAACCGGTGAACCTCAAGTGCCCCGACCTGACGATCCACGTCGAGTTGCTTACCAAGAACATGTATGTCTCCCTCGATAAGGAACCGGGACCCGGCGGAATGCCGGTCGGTGTCAGCGGCACCGTTGCCTGCCTCATCTCCGGAGGGATCGATTCCCCGGTCGCCGCCTATCGCATGATCAAGCGCGGCTGCCGGGCTATCTTCGTCCATTTTTCCGGACGCCCGCTCGTCAGCCGCGCGTCGGAGGACAAGGTGCGGGAACTGGTCCAGACGTTGAGCGCCTATTTCTACGACGCCCCGCTGTACGTCATTCCGTTCGGCGAGATTCAGCGCGAGATCGTCCTGAACACACCAGCGCCGTTTCGGGTTGTGTTGTATCGCCGGATGATGGTCCGCATCGCGCAGGAACTGGCTCGTCGAGAGCGTTGCTGGGGGCTCGTGACCGGAGATAGTTTGGGGCAGGTGGCGTCTCAAACACCGGAAAATCTCTCCGTGGTCGAGGACGCGGCCACTCTCCCGATCTTGCGGCCGCTGATCGGAATGGACAAGCTCGAGATCACCGATGAAGCGAAACGGATCGGCACCTATGAAACATCGATCGAGCCCGACCAGGATTGTTGCAAGCTCTTCACCCCGCCACACCCCAGCACCAAGACCGACCTCGAAGAATTGAAAATCGTGGAGCGGGCCCTCGACATTCCCAAACTCCTCCAGCAGGGGCTCGACAAAGCGGAACGGTCGGACGTCACTTTCCCCGGGTAGTCAGCGCCAGTCCTTTTTCCCGCACGATCCGGAAATGGGTTTCCAGCTCGCGCTTCATGGCCACCGCCACCATCCAGTCCGGTACGATCGTCTCGATCTCGACCAGGAGTTCGAACTCGGCCTTTGTGCCGCCGCCTTCGGTCGGACTCAACTTCCAGTTCCGGCGGTACTGTTTGAAATCGCCGCCTTTGAGCTCTGTCACGAGGCCGCCGCCGGACAACGTCCGCGATTCACTCAGCAGCCGCCGTTCACCGGGCAACAGTGCGTGGTCAATTCGAATGTCGGTGAAGACCAGGCCGGCTTCCTCACGAATCTCAACCATCCGCATCCGGGTGTCGAAGAGATCCGGCCAGTGGGCATAATCGGTCAGCAGGCGCTGAATGATCGCCGGCTCAACGGGAAAAAGGACGGTCGCGATCGCCCTGACGCCACCCGCCGGCTCAGGATGTACTTCCAACACCACCGGCTCGGCGGCAGCCGCCCACCGAATCCACCCACAGAGCACCAGTCCGACAACAATGAATGATCCCCGCCACATACGCCGCGGGAGTATACCGAAGCCCCGCGACGCTGGCGAGCAGAACGCGATTGACGAGCCGCGACGACGCTGTGCTACGATGTGCGCCATGCGTCACTGCTTTCGATGGGGCTTTGGCATTCTGATCGCCGTCGGTCTTTGGAGCTTCGCCGTTCCGTCACAGGCGCAGCCGGTCGACGAAGTCCACGCGACCACCGAACAATCCTGCAGTTTCGGCATGGACAAGGGGGAGCCATCGCATAGCTGCAGCGTGCCGTTCCCTTCGGGCTGCCGCGTTGCCAATGCGCCGGGGTCGGCCAAGCCCTGGACAACCATTTCGAAGGGCGGACGACTTCTGTGCCGCTTCGACGACAAGGAAACGGACTGGAAAACCAAAATCACCGGTGTGTGCAACCGATGCCAATCCGGCCATTGCTCGGCTCAATTCATCGTGCGATTCGACTGCTCACCACAACCTTAACTGTCTATGGCCCTCACTGGGGCGATCAAGCATGCCGCGCGGGATCTCGGGTTCGATGCGGTCGGCATCGCCCGCCTCGACTCAGCCACATCACCACATACGCCCCTGGCATCGCGGTTACGGCAATGGCTGGACCGCGGGTATCACGCCACAATGGCCTGGATGGAACGGGACCCAGAGAAACGAGCCGATCCTCGTCTGGTCCTACCCGGCTGCCGCTCGCTGGTTGTGGTCGGCATGAACTACTTCACTGGCCATCGCGCCGACGAATCACCCGGGCACGGCCGAATCGCTCGTTACGCCTGGGGAAAGGATTATCACAACGTCCTCGGTGACAAGCTGAAGGAGCTGGAAGACCGGATCCACAGGCTTGCACCACACGCCGTCACCCGCTCCTATGTCGATACCGGCCCCCTCATGGAAAAAGCGTGGGCGGAACAGGCAGGACTGGGGTGGATCGGAAAGCACTCGAACCTGGTGTCGGCTGATCACGGCTCGTGGCTCTTGCTGGGGGAAATTCTGACGACGCTCGACCTGGAGGCCGACGAACCGGCCAGCGACCTCTGTGGAAGCTGTACGCTATGCATTCAAGCCTGCCCGACTCAGGCGATTCCTGCCCCTTCCGTGGTCGATGCAGGCCGCTGTATTTCCTACCTGACGATCGAATATCGCGGCGACGCGGACACAATTCCCAAAGATCTCCGACGCCAAATGGGCAATCACATCTTCGGCTGCGACGAGTGTCTTGATGTCTGCCCCTTCAACCTCCGTGCGGAACCCACGACCGATCCCGCGTTTGCGCCTTCCCCGGTGACGCTCGCCCCGCAACTCGACTCTCTCACGGCCATGGATGAACCCACATTCCGCGAGACGTTCCGTCAAAGCCCGATTCGGCGGGCCAAACTGGCTGGGCTCCAGCGAAACGCCGCCATCGCCCGATCCAATCAGTAACGTCTGGCACGTCCTCGGGAGCGGTTGAGACAAATTCTACGCGCCCTCTTCCCTTCCGCCCCTGACCGGGAGTAGGCTAAAGGCAGTCGATCGGTGGTTCGCCGGGAGCCCTTACCAAGGAGTCCTCCGCATGAACCCTACGACAGTTCTTCTCATCTCCAGCACCCCCCAGCTACGGTTGCACCTCGAGCAGACATCACCTCCTCAGAGTACGATTCTCACCGTCGACCATATCCGCGACGCGCAGGGAATGCTGAAGCACCACGATCTCTCATTGATCATCTACGAAGGCACGGTACACACGGCGATCCCGCTGATCCAACGGATCAATCAATCGGCCCATCCGGCTCCAGTGATCATCATCGGACCCAGCGATTCGGCACGGGATGCCATGGAAGCGATACGCGCGGGAGCCACGGACTACCTACCCGGTCCTGTGACAGTGGCCGATCTTTACCAGGCTCTCAGCCGGCTGCCGGACCTCCACACGATCGCTCCAGAAACCAAACGCCCCGCCGACCGTTTTGACCTGATCGTCAGCGTATCTCCGCAAATGCAGCTCATGAAGCAACTCGCCCGTGAAGTCGCCGTGACCGATGCCACGGTGTTGATTACCGGGGAAAGCGGCACCGGGAAGGAATTGTTTGCCCAGGCCATTCACCATGCGAGCCCACGCTCCCACGGCCCGCTCGTGGCGCTGAACTGCGCCGGCATCCCCGAACATCTCCTGGAATCGGAACTCTTCGGGTATCATCAGGGGGCCTTCACCGACGCCAAGCAGACGAAGCCCGGAAAATTTCAACTGGCCGAAGGCGGCACCCTGTTTCTGGACGAAATCGGCGAGATGAGCGCAGCGGCGCAAGCCAAACTCCTGCGCGTGCTGGAAGATCACACGGTCGATCCCCTCGGCGACACCCGCAGCCACAAGATCAACATCCGGGTCATCGCCGCGACGAACGAAGACCTGCCGGCTCATATCAAGACGGGCCGCTTCCGGCTCGACCTCTACTACCGGCTCAACGTCTATCAACTCCGGATTCCGCCGCTCCGCGAGCGGATCGAGGATATCGAGCCGATCCTCCACCACTTCCTGGCTCGGGCGCGTCGCGAGCACGGATGCCGGACCACCGGCATTTCGCCCGGCGCGCTGGCCCTGTTGAAGCGCCATCCCTGGCCGGGCAACGTCCGTGAGCTGCACAACGTGGTCGACTGGCTGACCATTACATGCAAAGCCGAGACAA
The DNA here is from genome assembly GCA_046350995.1 of Nitrospira sp. GTDB lineage: Bacteria > Nitrospirota > Nitrospiria > Nitrospirales > Nitrospiraceae > Nitrospira_D. Next base: position 5,051 of record JAXLZJ010000022.1, on the reverse strand, counting down.
TCGACGTATCGCACCTCCCAGCCTCATTGAAAGCCGCACCTCTACCACAGGAACTCCCAAACACAGAACCCAAAACCTCCCTGCTGGCCTTTGGCCTCTCGTTTCAGGAAATGGAAAAGAAGATGCTGGAGGAAGCGCTGCGTAAGTCAGGCGGGAATGTGTCTGAAGCGAGCCGGCTCCTCAAGATGACGCGCAATACCCTCCGATATCGGATGGCGAAACATCACATTCACTGACGACGTACGGGACGGATGAACCTATCGCAGCGTCACGATGGTCACGCCGTCGCCGCCCTCGGCGCGATCGCCCGGGCGGATGCCGGCCACGTAGGGCGAGTCTTTTAGATAATCCCGTAGCGAGGATTTGAGCTTGCCCGTTCCATGACCGTGAATGACGCACAAGTAGGGCGCCCCTTCCAGCGTTGCCCGATCCAACGCGGCAATCACCTGATCAAGGGCCTCGTCGGCGGCCCGGCCCCGCACATCCACAACCGTATGCTCATCCAGCCCGAGTCCGCCGGCGGTCGTGAATCGACGCGGGGCCGCCGACGCAGGTGGCGTGGGGGTTGCCGGCGGCCGGCCGCGCGCAATCCCGACGAGATTGGCCACCGTCGCAAGCACCTCGCCCTCGCCGACTTTCACGCGCACACGCTTTTTCCCCTGTGGCGCTTCTAACAAGCTCCCGGTAAGTCCCAATCCGGCAATTTCGACCTGATCGCCGACGACCAACTGTTCCATCGGAATCGGTTCGCCGGCCGGCGCCACTTCCTGCTTGGTCTGCACTTCTAGCTCGGCGAGCCGTTGCTTGGTTTCCTTGGCCTTGATGAGCTTCTGTTCTCGCTTGAGCGCATCGACGGTAGCCTGCACCTCCGCCCGCGCCCGCTGGAACTGCTCACCGATTTTCTTCTTAAGCCCCTTCCGGGCTTCCAGTTCGGCCTCTTCCAGCTGAGCCTGCAGCGCCTTCGCCTCGGAGGCCGCCCGCTCAGCCTCCGCCCGCGCCTGGACGGCGCGCGCGGTATCTTCCGCCAGCTGCCGCTGCTTCTCTTGCAGATCGGTCATGAGATCTTCGAGCCGCCGATCGTCTTTCCGCAGCCGCCGGCGCGCGTCGTCGAGGATTGCCCGATCCATGCCTAGGCGACCGGCGATCTCCAACGCCGATGAGCCCCCCGGAATGCCGAGAAATAGCCGGTAGGTTGGAGCTAAGCGGGTGACATCGAATTCGACGCTGGCGTTGGCGAATCCCTGCTGCGTCTGGGCTAATTCTTTCAACGGCCCGTAGTGTGTCGTCACGATCACCTTCATGCCGAGCGACGCGAGGTGGCAGAGGAGTGCCTCCGCGAGCGCCGCACCCTCCTGCGGATCGGTCGACGTCACAGGCTCATCGAGCAACACCAAGGCGCGCGTGCCGGACACCGTGCGGGATGACTCGGACAACAGCCGCACCATCTGCGACATATGTGCCGAGAAACTGGAGAGGTCGCGGCTGAGATCCTGCGCATCGCCGATGTCGGCAAAGAGCTCCGGGAACACCGCCATCTCGGACTCGGGCGCACAGGGCAGATGCAGACCGGCTCGAACCATGAGGGCGTACAACCCCACGATCTTCAATGTCACGGTCTTGCCCCCCGTGTTGGGGCCCGAAATGACGAGCACACGAATCGACTCATCGAGAAGCACGTCGTTGGGCACCACGTGCTCCTTCGCCAGCATAAGCAGCGGATGCCGCGCCTGCTTGAGCATGACGCGGCCCCGGTCGTTGAGCGCCACCGGATTGGCCTTGATCCGCCGGCTGAACACGGCTTTGGCCTGAATGCAATCGAGCGTTGTCAGCACCTCGACCCCGGCCTTTAGTGAGTCCGCTTGTCCCGCAACGAGCAGCGTGAGGTCGCGCAGGATGCGCCGCACCTCCCGTTCGACCTCCAAATCGGCCACCTTGATCGAGTTATTGAGCTCGACCAGTTCCCGCGGCTCAAGAAAAACCGTAGCCCCGCTGGCCGAGACGTCGTGCACGATACCGGGGATGCGCCCGCGCATGTCGGTTTTGACGGGAATGACGTAGCGCCCCTCGCGCTGGGCGAAATAGGACTCCTGCAGGACTTCCTCGTACCGGCGGGAATGCAGGATGCGGTCGAGATGCTCCCGCATCCGCTGCTTCAACTCCTGGGCGATGTGCGTCAGCCGGCGCAGCTCCGGAGTGGCCGACTCCTTGATCGCACCGTCCGGCTGGATCGCCGATTCCAACGCCCGCGCGACCGCCTCCAGCTCGCGCGTCATCCGCAGCGGCTCGGAGACCGATGCGAGTTCGGGAGCCGCTTGCGCATGGCGGGCACAGTAGCGGGCGAGTTCCCCGATCCGCGCAACGACAAGGGCGCAGTCGCGCAATTCGAGGGCTTCAAGCCCCCCGCCTTTGTAAGCTCGTTCGACGAGTTCGCGTACGTCCGGACAGTTCAGTCCAGGCGGCGGATCAGATCCCTCACTGAGGTGCAGCCACTCAGTCGTCTGGCGCTGCCGGGTCGTCAGCACTTCCAGGTCGTCGTCGAGGACCAGGGACCGACAGCGGGTCGCACCCAGTGCCGATTGCGCCCCCTGTGCCACCGCCTCGAGCAGCTTCGGCCACTCAAGCGCCTGTGCCGCCTGTTCCCCCAACTGATCGTTCATCGATCGTTCACCGATTCGGTCAAACCCTTACCCCGGACTCTAGCGAAGAGCTCATCGGAGAAGCAAGGCGAGCGGGAGGATACCAGGCCTGGCGACTCCGCGATTCTACTGACAGGCTCATTCAGAAAAAGGCCACAAACACAGGGGTTTTTCATCACTTCCTACCTTCGTATAACTTGACAAGGGGGGAGGGCGTCGATACTATCGCGATCACGATTGCCGGTGATCTGCGACCGGTTTCTAATCCAGTTCAAAGGACATCACGACATGGCTATTCGCATCGGAATTAACGGGTTCGGGCGTATTGGACGCAACGTATTGCGGGCCTCGCTGGGCGACCCTGCATTCGAATTTGTGGCGATCAACGATCTCACCGACGCCAAGACGCTCGCCTATCTTCTCAAATATGACTCGGTCCATGGCACGCTCAAAGTCAGCGTCGAAGCCAAAGACGATCAGATTATCGTCGACGGCAAACCCATCAAAGTGCTGGCGGTGAAGGACCCGAAGGAATTGCCCTGGAAGGATCTGAACGTCGACGTCGTGATCGAATCGACGGGACGCTTCACCGACCGCGAGAGCGCCGGCAAACACCTGTCGGCCGGGGCGAAGAACGTCGTAATCTCGGCACCCGCCACGAATCCGGACGTGACGATCGTTCTCGGCGTGAACGACAATACCTACGATCCCAAGTCGCACCGGATCGTGTCCAACGCCTCCTGCACGACCAACTGCCTGGCACCGGTCGCCAAGGTCTTGCTGGAAAACTTCGGCATCAAGCACGGCGTCATGACCACGATCCACTCGTATACCAACGATCAGCAGCTGCTCGACCTGCCGCATAAGGATCTTCGGCGGGCCCGGGCCGCCGGCATGTCGATGATTCCGACCAGCACCGGCGCCGCCAAGGCGCTGCATTTGGTTATCCCGCAACTGAAAGGCAAGATGGACGGTCTGGCGATCCGCGTCCCGACCCCCAACGTCTCGCTCGTGGACTTGACCGTGGAAACGGAAAAGGACTGCGACGTCGCGTCCGTCAATGAAGCGTTCAAGAAGGCCGCGCAGGGTCCGCTCAAGGGCATTTTGCACTATTCGGAGGATCCCATCGTCTCCATCGACCAGAAAGGCGATGCCCACTCGGCGACCTTGGATGCCCCCCTGACCAATGTCATCGACAAGCGGCTGGTGAAAGTGACGGCCTGGTACGACAACGAATGGGGCTATTCCTGCCGGGTTCGGGACTTGATCAAGGTCATCGCCGCCAAGACCAAAGGTAACTAGCGACCTGGTAAACGAGCAGTCGACACGGGTGTACGGCCTCGCCACGATCGGACCGCGCACCCTCCGGTGAAGGAGCGCTCATGAATCTGCGGAAGCAAACCATCGATGACATCAAGTTGCGCGGGAAACGTGTCATCATCCGCGCAGACTTCAACGTCCCGCTCGACGAGTCGCTCCAGATCACCGACGACACCCGTATCCGGTCCACGCTACCGACCATCAATCGCGTCGTAGACGAAGGGGCCATGGTCATCCTTTGTTCGCACCTCGGCCGGCCGAAAGGGGCCTTCGATCCCAAGTACAGCCTCGCCCCGGTCGCCAAACGTCTCAGCCGGCTGCTCGGCAAGGAAGTGACCTTCGCCCCGGATTGCATCGGCCCGGCGGTCGAACAGCTGGTTGCCAAGATGAACCCCGGCGACGTCATGTTGCTGGAAAATCTTCGCTTCCATGCCGAAGAAGAGAAAAATGACGAAGCCTTCTCGAAGTCGCTTGCCTCCCTCGCCGATGTCTTCGTCAACGACGCCTTCGGTGCGGCCCACCGGGCTCATGCCTCGACCGTCGGCATCACCAAATTCATCAAAGTCGCGGCGGCCGGTGCTTTGCTGAAGAAGGAAATCGAGTACCTGGAAGGCGCAGTGGAAAACCCTGTCCGTCCGTTTGTAGCCGTACTGGGCGGCGCCAAGGTCTCCGGGAAGATCGGCGTGATCGAGAATCTCGGGAAACGTGTCGACAAGGTCATCATCGGCGGCGGCATGGCGTTCACGTTCTTGAAAGCCAAGGGTCTGGAGATCGGCAACTCGCTAGTTGAAAAAGACATGCTCGATTTTGCCCGCGGCATCGAAGACCATGCCTTCTCGCGCGGCGTGAAATTCTATCTCCCCGTGGATTGTGTGGTCGCGGCCAGCCGGGAACCGGGCGCGGAGACGAAGATCGTGCCCGTGCAGGAAATCCCGAAAGGCTGGTATGGGCTCGACATCGGACCGGCCTCCGTCAAGCTCTTCACGGAAGCCGTACAGGATGCCAAGACCATTTTGTGGAACGGCCCGATGGGCATGTTCGAAGTCGATGCGTTTGCCCGCGGAACCCTCTCGATGGCCCATGCAATCGCCAACG
>JAXLZJ010000021.1:0-76630 GCA_046350995.1 Nitrospira sp. | reverse complement strand
TTTCGACCAATGCTGCGCAAGCCGATCAGATTCGCGTGCAGTTGGGGGATTGGAAAGACGATCTGAAAGACGGGTATGTGCTCGAACCGGAAGGGCGCAACACGGCGCCAGCGATCGCACTCGCGGCGCTGGAAGTGTTTCGGCGTGACCCGGATGGGGTGATGCTCGTGGTGCCTGCGGATCATGTCGTGACCGGGCAGCGAGAGTTTCAGGCGGCGGTGGCATTGGCGGCGGACCTCGCCCGGAAGGGTTATCTGGTGACGTTCGGGATCAAGCCGATCCGGCCGGAGACGGGCTATGGCTATATCAAGCCCAACGAGAGGTCGATTGTCGGTACTCGCGGAAAGTTGACCGGCTATCGCGTCCGGCAGTTCGTCGAAAAGCCGAATGCGGCCAAGGCGGCACAGTACCTGAAATCCGGGAACTATTTCTGGAACAGCGGCATGTTCGTCTGGAAAGCCGCGGCGATTCTGGATGAGCTTCGATTGCATCAGCCCGCATTGGGAAAGGTGATCGATCGGATCGGCCAACTCCTGTCGAGCGGTGCGCCGAAAGAGACGATCGACGAAGTGTATCGATTGGCGACATCGGTGTCGATCGACACCGGTGTGATGGAGTTGTCAGAAAAGGCGGTGGTTGTGCCGGTCTCCTTCGGTTGGTCGGACGTGGGCAGTTGGGGCAGTTTGGATGAAGTCGTATCCAAAGATAAATCAGGCAATGTGCTTGCGGGGCGCGTCGTCGATTTCGAGAGCCGGCGCTCCATCGTGTATGCGGATCGCCGTGTTGTGGCCACAATCGGCCTTGAGGATATGGTTGTGGTGGATACGCCGGACGCGACGTTGGTCTGTCCGAAGTCCCGGGCGCAGGACGTCAAGAAAGTGGTCGAGATTCTGAAGCAACAGAGGGCGCCCGAACATCTCGAACATCTCACCGTTCATCGGCCGTGGGGGTCATACACTATTTTGGAGGAGGGACTTGGGTTCAAGGTGAAACGGGTGACCGTCAATCCGGGAGGACGCCTGTCGCTGCAACTCCATCACAAGCGGAGCGAACATTGGGTCGTCACGGCGGGCACTGCGCGGGTGACCAGAGGCGAAGAAGTGTTTGACTTGCAAGTCGGACAGAGTACGGCGATTCCCGTCGAGACCAAGCATCGGCTGGAGAATCCCGGCCGCGAGGTGCTTCACATTATTGAAGTCCAGAACGGTCCGTATCTGGGCGAAGACGATATCGTGCGATTCAAGGACGATTACGGCCGGACAGCGCAGGCCTAGCGCGGCCGGTCGCACCACGGAGTAGCCCATGGGATTGTTTCGGGAATATGACCTGCGCGGGATCGTCGGGAAGGAATTGACCGAGGAGATCGCGGAACGAGTCGGGCGTGCCTATTGTACGCATGTTCGACCGCGGGGTGTGAAGCGGGTCAGCGTAGGGCGCGACGGCCGGTTGAGTTCTCCCGCGTTGCATCGCGCGCTGGTCAAGGGGCTTCTCGCCGGCGGGCTCGACGTCGTCGATATCGGGATCTGTCCGTCTCCGCTGGTCTACTTCTCATTGTTCCATTTGCCTGTGGACGGCGGCATCATGATCACCGGCAGCCACAATGCGGCCGAGTACAATGGGTTCAAAATCTGTGTCGGCAAAGAAGCGATCCATGGCGAGGAGATTCAGGAGTTGCGCCGCGTCATGGAGAAGGGACAGTTCGTATCCGGGCAGGGGACGCTCTCGGAGCACCCGATCATCCCGGACTATCTCGCGTATTTGAAAAAGAGCTTCGCCGGGGTGAATGCCGGTCGCCTGCATGTCGTCATCGATTGCGGCAGCGGCGCAGCGGCGTTGGTTGCCAAGCAGGCGCTGGAGTTGTTGGGCTGCAAAGTCACGGGGCTTTATTGCGAGTTGGACGGCCGGTTCCCTCACCACCATCCGGACCCCACGGTGTTGGAGAATCTATCCGACCTCATGCGCGCGGTCACGCACCACAAAGCCGATCTTGGGATCGGGTATGACGGTGATGCGGATCGCATCGGGACGGTGGACGAACACGGGGACGTGCTGTGGGGGGATCGGCTGATGGTCGTTTATTCACGGGATATTCTCGCCTCGCGGCCGGGAAGCACGATCATCTCGGAAGTCAAAGCTTCTCAGAGCCTCTACGACGATATCGGCAAACGTGGTGGTCGGCCGGTCATGTGGAAGACCGGACACTCTCTGATCAAGGCAAAAATGAAGGAAGAAAAGGCGGTCCTGGCCGGAGAAATGTCTGGGCACATGTTTTTCGCCGATCGCTACTTTGGGTACGACGACGCGATCTATGCCTCCTGCCGGCTGGTGGAAATTCTCGCCAAGAGCGGGAAGCCGATGTCGGCGCTGGTCGCGGATCTTCCGCCGACGACCGTCACGCCGGAAATCCGGGTCGATCTCCCGGATACGATCAAATTCGACGTCGTGCAGCGCGTGCGGGATCGGTTCGAGGGATACGTCACCACGAAGCAAGGCCTGGGGCCTGATCGGCGTCGGGTCCGTCAGTTGGTGACGATCGACGGGGTGCGCGCGATTTTCGACGACGGGTGGGGGCTCATCCGCGCGTCGAATACACAACCGGCGCTCGTGCTCCGCTTCGAAGCCGTCAGTGCGCAGACCCTCAATGCCATCCGGGCGATCGTGGAATCCGAGTTGGCCGATGCCCGTCAGGCGATCGAGCGGTAACGCCGCGCATCGCATCCTCCCTCCGTCCTTCTCCAAACCGTTATGATTCTGTGGGCAGTGATCGTGAGTTTCTGCATGGTGGCAGGCACTGGCACTGCCTCGGCCGCCGAGCCGCCTGGAGTGGTCCCGCGACCGTTCCAGATCGGAGAAAAACTGACCTACGACATCTCTTTCCTCAACATCAGCGCCGGGACCGCGGTGATGGAGGTTGCGACGGGAAGCGAGGACCGGTCGATCGCAAAGTTCATCACAACGGCCGTGTCCAGTCCCGCAGTGACCCGTTTTTTCCCCGTGGACAACCGCGTCGAATCGCTGACAAATCTGGAGACCCTGTTTCCTGACCATATGACGTTCCGGCGCCGCGAGGGGAAGAAAAAGGAAGACATCGAATACATTTTTCATCGGAAAGAAAGCACCGTTACCGCCATTCGTGGCGGGACGACCGAGACGGTACCGATTCCCGCCGATACCCAGGACCTGATTTCGTGCCTCTATTATGTCCGCAGTCTCCTGGCGTTCAAGGCGGGAGCATCGCAAGCCCTGACGATCTACCATGACAAGAAGATCCGTCAGGTCGAAGTGCGGGTGGAAGGAATCGAGACGCTGGAAGGGCCGTGGGGCAAGGCGGAAACGGCGCATGTCCTTGTCATCATGCCGTTTCAGGGGATCTTTCTGAATCAGGGCAACATCCGGGTCTGGTTTACGACGGATGAACGGCGCGTTCCGCTACGCATGAAAGCCAAGGTCATCATCGGCTCGATCGTCGCCGATTTGGTCGATGGGCTTCCGGGCATGAGTCGGTCAAAGTGAGAGAGCGAACTTTCGTTGCCGGGGCCTGGTAAAACCGTTATACTCCCTGCATCGTGAGCCATTTTCCTCTTACATTAAGCCGCTTTATCATCCGTAGCCAAGCTCAATTTCCGGGGGCGACCGGAGAGTTTTCGAGTCTGCTCAGCCAGATCGGCCTAGTCGGGAAAATCATCGCACACGATCTGCGGCGTGCCGGGCTGATTAATATTTTGGGCACTACCGGCGAAACGAATATCCAGGGCGAGACCGTCAAGAAGTTGGATGAGATAGCGAACGAGACCTTTCTCCGCGCGTTCCAAGGGAACGGACTAGTCTGTGCGTTGGCATCCGAGGAAATGGAGCAGGTGGTTCCCTTGGCCGAGAACTGGCCGCAGGGCAAATATATGCTTCTTTTCGATCCGCTCGATGGATCGTCGAATACCGACTGCAACATGCCGTTGGGCGCGATTTTCTCGGTGCTGCGGTACGATCGGAACGATCGGCCGCCGACTGACGCGGATCTGCTCAAAAAAGGTGTCGAGCAGGTCGCGGCGGGGTATCTGCTGTTTGGATCCAGTACGATGCTGGTGTATACGGCAGGCCATGGGGTCCATGGGTTTACGCTGGAGCCCAGTATCGGGGAATTCCTGTTGTCCCATGAACAGATCCGGATTCCCGATCGCGGCAAAGTCTACGCAGCCAATGAAGGTAATTACCACAAGTGGACGCCGGGGATGCAGAAGTATATCGACCATCTGAAGAGATCGGACAAAGCCACCGGCCGGCCCTATAGCGGGCGATACTCCGGCTGCTTGGTTGCCGATGTTCACCGCATGCTGCTGGGAGGCGGGGTGTACTTGTATCCGGGCGAAGTCGACAAGCCCGAAGGCAAACTGCGCCTCCTCTACGAGGGGAATCCGTTGGCGATGGTGGTCGAGCAGGCCGGCGGTCGAGCGACGACGGGGACGATGCGAATCCTCGAGGTCGAGCCTAAGAAGCTGCATCAGCGGGTGTCCCTCATCATCGGCAGCAAGGGCGACGTCGAACAGGCAGAGGCTTTCATCCAAGGACGAGCGTAAAACAGATTCATCAGTCTATTATTTCGGGAGGATCGTCATGGCAGATCGGGTGCAGGAAATACTCAGTTGGTACGAGAGCGATAACGCGGGCACCAAGGCGAATCTGGCACGTATGCTGCGTCACGGGAAATTGGCCGGCACCGGCAAACTTGTGATTCTTCCCGTGGACCAGGGATTCGAGCATGGGCCGGCCCGCAGTTTCGCGCCGAACCCGGCCGGCTACCATCCGCATTATCACTTTCAACTCGGTATCGATGCCGGCTGTAATGCCTATGCCGCGCCACTAGGATTTTTGGAGGCCGGGGCCAGTCACTTCGCCGGGCAGATTCCCTTGATCCTTAAGTTGAACAATCACGATGTGCTGCACGATGAAAAAGATCCGCTGCCTTCCGTCACGAGCAGCGTCCGCGACGCCTTGCGGTTAGGCTGCGTCGCCGTCGGATTTACGATTTACCCGGGATCGGCCCACTGTCAGACCATGTATGAGCAGTTACGGGCCATCACCGAGGAAGCCAAGGCCTCCGGCCTGGCGGTTGTGGTCTGGTCCTATCCACGCGGATCGTCGCTGAGCAAAGAAGGCGAAACGGCCATGGATGTTGGTGCCTATGCGGCGCAGATTGCCGCGCAACTCGGTGCCCATATCATCAAAGTGAAGTTGCCGACAGCCCATCTCGAACAGGCGGCTGCGAAGAAAGTCTATGAGTCAACACAAATTCCGATCAAGACGCTGGCCGAGCGGGTCAAACACGTGGTGCAAAGTTCATTCGACGGCCGCCGCATCGTCATCTTCTCCGGAGGGGCCAAGAGTGAAGATAAGAACGTTTTCGAAGAGGCACGGGCGATCCGTGACGGAGGTGGGTTCGGTAGCATCATCGGCCGTAATTCCTTCCAGCGTCCGAAGGCCGAAGCCGTGAAGTTCCTGCACACGATTATGGACATCTACGCGGGTGCGATTCAGTAACCGGGGTCGTTGAGTCAGGCCATGAATATCGAGCGTAATACTCGCCATTCGGAGTCGAATCGGAGTTGGATGGTGGCGGCGGTGTTGTTGACCGCCGGGATGATCATCGGATTCGTCGTCGCTTCCGACTTAGGGTGGCTGCCAACGGGACATGCGGTTCCCGAGATGCCGACTGTGCCCCAGGCCACGCCTGTGGCGACGGCCCCGCAACCGGCCCTGCCGGGGATGGGCGGCCAGAGTTTCGTCGAGATCGCCAAGGCGGTGAAGCCGGCGGTCGTCAACATCTATGCGACCAAGAGTGGCAAGGGCGAGGGGGCGCATGCGACGCCGTTCGAGGACCCGTTCTTCCGGAAGTTTTTCGGCGATGAATTCTTTCGCCGGTTCGAGCAGCAGCAGCCGCCGAAGGAGCGGAAGGAGCGGGGGTTGGGGTCAGGTGTGATCGTGGAATCAAACGGCCTCATCATCACGAACAATCACGTCGTGGGCAAGGCGGACGAGATCCGCGTGACCCTCTCGGACAAGCGGGAGTTTAAGGCCAAGTTGATCGGGACGGATCCTAAGACGGACATCGCCGTGGTCAAAATCGAAGCCACGGGACTTCCGACCGTCTCCTGGGCCGATTCAGACCTCCTGGAGGTGGGCGAGTTCGTGCTGGCGGTCGGCAATCCCTTCGGTCTCACCCAAACGGTCACCCTCGGCATTGTCAGCGCACTCGGCCGGGCGGCGGGGATCGCGGAGTACGAAGATTTTATTCAGACCGACGCGGCGATCAATCCCGGCAACTCCGGCGGTGCCCTGGTCAATGTGCGCGGCGAACTGGCCGGGATCAACACGGCGATTTTCAGCCAAAGCGGCGGCAACATGGGGATCGGGTTTGCGGTTCCGAGCAATATGGCCCGTTCCATCATGGATCAGCTGGTGAAGACCGGGAAAGTCGTCCGCGGATGGCTCGGTGTCTCCATTCAGGAGTTAACTCCTGAACTGGCGGCGCAGTTCGGCGTCGCCGACACCAAAGGCGTGCTCGTGAGCGATGTCATGGACGACAGTCCAGCGAAGAAGGCGGGATTCGAGCGGGCCGACGTCATTGTGGAGTACGACGGGAAGCCGATGGATTCGCCGACGCATCTTCGCAATGCGGTGGCGCAGACGCCGGTCGGGAAGAAGGTGCCGGTCAAGCTCATTCGAGACAAAAAGCCGAAGACCCTGGACGTGACGATCGTCGAACAACCGAAATCGATGGCTCAAGCCGGCGAGGAAGAGTCGAACGATGCAGCGTCGCCGGCGGGGATTCTCTCGGACCTGGAGGTGCGGGAACTGACCGAGGATCTGGCCGGACGCTACGGGATCAAGTCCGGCGAACGCGGGGTGGTGATCGTGCGGGTCAAACCCGGAAGCACGGCGGAGGAAACCGGCGTGCGGGAGGGCGACATGATCATTGAAATCAATCGACAGGCCGTGAATTCGGTGAAAACCTACGAACGTATTGCTGCCAAACTGCCCAAGGACCAAGCGGTGCTGATGTTGCTGAAGCGACAGGGACGGACGATTTACCTGACGCTCCGTCCATGACATGGTGAGGGGGCGCCGGGCGGGCGCCGAGAGAGGGGGGGCACGGTATGGTATCGAGAGCCATATTCATCCTTCTCAGTGCGCTGGCCGGGATGGCCCTGTTTCTTCGGGCGGAAAATGCCAGCGGATCGTTCTGGATCTACGGGTTCGGGATCGGGGCAGCGACCGGCGGGTTGATCGTCGCCGGGGAATATGCGTTACGGACCTTTTCTTTCGGCATCATCGTCGGGGGAACGGCAGGCCTTGCGGCCGGGTTGTTGATGACGGGTCTGGTCGAATGGGTCGGGGGCGAAATCTTCGACGTCCAGACCTTTCTCTTCCATATGGGTGGGCTGGTCTTTTTGCTCGGGTTCCCGTACCTCGGGTTGGTGATGGGCGCTCGGTTCGGCCAGGAGCGGTTTCCCGGCCCCAAACCAAGACCGGCGGAGTTCACCGGCAGCACCAGTCTCAAAGTGCTCGATACCAGCGTGATCATCGACGGGCGGGTGGCGGATCTGTGCGAAACCGGGTTTCTCGAAGGAACGTTTTTGGTTCCCCAGTTTATCCTGAACGAGCTTCAGCACATCGCTGATTCGTCGGATTCGTTGAAGCGGGCCCGCGGTCGGCGCGGCCTCGATATTCTCAACAAGATCCAGAAAATGGCCGATGTGGATGTGCGGATCGTCGAAGAAGATTTCCCCAACGTGAAGGAAGTCGACGCCAAACTCGTGGTCCTAGCGAAGAAAGTCGGCGCGCGCATCATCACGAACGATCTGAATTTGAACAAGGTCGCGGAGCTGCAAGGCGTGCGCGTGCTCAACATCAACGAACTCTGCAACGCCCTGCGCCCCGTCGTGCTGCCCGGCGAGGCCATTCGGGTGTTCGTGCTGAAGGAAGGGAAAGAAGCCGGGCAAGGTGTGGCCTATCTCGACGATGGCACGATGATCGTCGTGGACAACGCCCGGCGCTGTATCGGTCGGAACGTCGACGTTATCGTCACCAGCGTGTTGCAGACGACCGCCGGTCGGATGATCTTTACGCGCTTGAAGGAAGACACCGAGCGGGAGGAGTTGCAAGTCGCTCGTGGATAGTCGTGTCGTGGCGGTCGTACCCGCCGCAGGCAAGGGCTTACGGATGGGGGGAGCGATTCCCAAGCAATTTCTCGCGCTGGGTGGTGAGCCGCTGGTTGTCCATTCGCTCCGGGTCTTGCAGGCCTCGCCGGTCATCGATCAAATCATTCTCGCCGTCCCGCAGGCTGACCTCGACTATTGTGTGAACGACCTCGCCGTCCGGTACGGCTTCTCCAAGATCACGCGGGTAGTGGCCGGCGGCAGAGAACGGCAAGATTCCGTCCGGCACGGGCTGGAACATGTCCCGGACGACACGGAGATCGTCGTCGTGCACGACGCGGTGCGGCCGTTCCTCACCGAGAAAATGGTGTCGGACGTCGTGGCAGCCGCGCGGCAGGTCGGCGGTGCCATCGTGGCGCTTCCGATGCGCGATACGGTCAAGCAAGTCGGGCAGGAACATCGCATCGAACGCACGGTGGATCGACAGCCGCTCTGGCTGGCCCAGACCCCGCAGGCATTTCGGCGGGATTGGCTGCTCGACGCCCATCGGAAGGCCCACGCGGAGGGGGTCCATGCGACCGACGACGCCTTTTTGTTCGAGTGGGTGGGGCATCCTGTGGTGGTCGTCGAAGGCAGCGGGGAAAACATCAAGGTGACACGGCCGGAAGATATGATCATCGGGGACGCGATCTTGGACTCCAGGCGAAAAGAATCGATGGGAGGACGGTAATGGCGGCAAAGATGCGGGTGGGGTGCGGATATGACGTGCATCCGCTGGGTGCAGGGCGGAAGCTGGTTTTGGGCGGGATCGAAATTCCCCACAGCAAAGGCTTATTGGGGCACTCGGATTCGGACGTGCTGGTCCATGCCGTCTGCGACGCGTTGCTGGGTGCGATGGGAGAAGGCGATTTGGGCCGCCACTATCCCAGTTCCGATCAACGGTACAAAGGAATCTCCAGCCTCAAACTGTTGGAAGACGTGATGGGCAAACTGACGAAGAAGGGCTATCGCGTCGTCAACGTCGACACGATCATCGTGGCCCAGGCGCCGCGGCTCAGTACTTATCTGGCCGCGATGGCGAAGCAAATGGCCGAAACCATGGGGATCGATCCCGACGCGGTGAACGTCAAGGTGAAGAGCGGTGAAGGGCTCGATGCCGTCGGGCATGAGGAAGGGATGCATGCCCACGCCGTCTGTTTGATCGAGGCGGCGTAACCGCCGGTTTGATTGCGGCGGGGCGACCGTCGTAGGATAAGGCCCATGCTCAAGGCGATTCGACAGGACTTGCAGGCGGTGTTCGATCGCGATCCGGCCGCAACTAGCCGGCTCGAAGTCATCCTCACCTATGCGGGCTTTCACGCGCTGTTGTTTTACCGTCTGGCCCACTGGCTGAAGATCCACGGAGTGCCGTTTGTCCCCCGGGCATTATCACAACTGGCCCGCTGGCTCACGGGGATCGAAATTCATCCCTCGGCAAAGATCGGGACGGGGTTCTTTATCGATCACGGTATGGGCGTCGTCATCGGCGAGACGGCGGAAGTCGGCGACTACGTGACCCTCTTTCAGGGCGTGACGCTCGGCGGAACCGGCAAAGAGCGTGGCAAGCGCCATCCCACGCTGGGCAATCACGTCGTCGTCGGGGCCGGCGCCAAGATTCTCGGTGGTATCAAGATCGGGGACAACGTGAAGATCGGCGCCAACTCCGTCGTCATCAAGAATGTCCCCCCCAACTCCACCGTCATCGGGGTCCCGGCCCGCGTCATCAAAACGCAGGGCGAGCGGCTTCCCGACGTGACGATGGACCAGACCAACCTCCCTGATCCCATCAACGACCGGTTCTCCGCGCTGGAGCAGGAGTTGATCGAACTCCGCAAGAAGCTCGAGAACCGCGATTCGAAGCTTCCTTTTTGAGACGGATGCGTTCGCGCTTCGGAAAAAATCCCGCTGGTTTGGCGGTTATTGTGGCCGCGCTGGCACTGATCGGCTGCGCAGCACAGCCGAGGTTGCCCGAGCGGCTCGATTTCCAGAGCCGCTGCCGTGCTGCCGAGGCGGTGCGCTGTTTCGGTTTCGATTCTGCTTCGGACACCGATCCCCACGTCTACCCGCCATGGGGATTCACGCAGAAGCGAGCCGCGGTCGTACATGACGTCAAGGCATCGGGCGCCGGCTCGCTTCGCTTTGAGATCCCGTCGAATTCCGGGTCGGATTCGTCTGGCAGCTTCTGGCTGAATTTCGCAGACGATTTCTCGGTTCAATTCGGGGAACGTCAGGAATTTTATGTGCAGTGGCGGCAGCGCTTCTCTCCGGAGTTGCTCAATACACGGTATGCGGGCGGCGGAGGATGGAAGCAGATCATCATCGGCGAAGGGGATCGTCCAGGATTCACGGCCGATTCTTGTACGCAGTTGGAAATCGTTCTGACGAATGCGGACTATCTCGGCGCGCCGACGATGTACCATAGCTGCGGGGGGAAAGATGGGCAGTTTGAGGGGCTCTTTGCCGCGCGAAGCATGAGCTATGAGCCGAATGAGTGGATGACGTTTCAGGTCCATGTAAAGATCGGAACCTGGTACCGAAATGACGGGTCCTATCACCAGGACAGCACGGTGCAACTATGGATGGGGCGCGAGGGACAGCCGTCGAAGCTCGTCGTCGATCTGAGTCCAGAACCCGGAACAGTCTTCGGTCTCTCCATTCCGGGCAGTGGAAACGGATATGACCTTGCCAACAGTGATCCGGCGGCGAAGTACGGAAAAGTCTGGTTGCTGCCGTACAATACCCACAAAGATCCAACCGAAAGTCATCCCGTCGGCTACACGTGGTACGACGATCTGATAATTGCCAGGAAAAAGATTCCGGATCCGTATTGAATCGACAGATGGCGCATGGATAAGCCCGGCGCGGCTAGAAGCCGTGCCGGGCTTTGTTGTTAGTTCGATAGGCAGGTACTCATGAATTTCTTCCGCTCGTCGCCCTTCAACTGTTTCTCGCCCGCCTCCTTATTGCACGCCTTCATCTTCTCCTGCTGAGCCGTTTTTCCGCTCTTCACCGGCTTCGCGGAGAGGCATTCCTTCATAAACGCCTTCCGTTCCTCTCCTTTTCCTTCACCCAATCCCTTCGCATTCGCTTGTTCGTTGCAGGCTTTCATCTTGTTCTGCTGCTCGGCGGCATCGCTGGCCATCGGGGCCAGGCACAGGGCGGACAAGAAGAGTGACGCAAGGATCAGATTCGCTGTCTTCATCGGCGTGCTCCTTTCGTGGATGGAGGATGGACGAAACGCGTCGACTATAGCAGAACGGTCAGGGTTTGTCTGGAGCATCCGCTAGGGAATCGACCTGATAGTCCACATGCATGAGACACAGGCCCTGGGGCGGAGCGGTTTTGCCGGCTCTGGATCGGTCACGGGCCAGCAGAATGTCCCGCATGGCGTCCGGGGGGATTCGTCCAAGTCCGACGTCGATCAACGTGCCGACGATGCTGCGCACCATCTGTTTGAGGAAGCGATCGGCATAGGCATCGACGTGGAGGCGGTCGCCGTCACGCGCCACCGTCAGTCGGTGCATGTGGCAGATCGGATCGTCGTTTTCGGTCGGTTGCGTTTCGAAGGAGGAAAAGTCGTGCGGCCCGATCAGATGGCGCGCGGCCTGATTCATCGCCGCGTCGTCCAGCCGCTTGTAGACATGCCAGACAAAGTGACGTTCCAAAGCCGGTCGTTCAGAGCGATTCACGATTCGATATCGGTAGAGCTTCCCAATAGCTCTGTAACGAGCGTGAAACGACTCCGATGAGAATGCGACGGCGCGGACGGCAATATCCGGTGGGAGGTGTGCGTTCAGCGCGCGGGTCCATTCGTAGGCCGTCATCTCTCGGTCGATCCGGAAGCTCACCACCTGCCCCAGGGCATGGACGCCCGCGTCGGTCCGTCCCGCCGCGACGACGGCAACAGTCTGCTGGGTGACGTTCTTGATAGCGGTTTCGACAGCCTCCTGTATCGTCGGCTGATCAGGCTGACGTTGCCACCCAGCGTATCGGGTGCCCTCGTATTCGAGCGTCAGCTTGATGGTCGGCATAAAGAGTCGGATGCCAGGGACGGTTATCGAGCGGTCGGCCTGCCGGAAGCCAAGAAGGTCCTGACGCCGTGCAGGAGTGACTCGGCGACATCGCGGACGAAGGCGCCCTTCCGGAGCAGGTCTTCCTCGGCCGGATTGGAGATGTAGGCGATTTCGGCCAGAATGCTCGGCATGCTCGTGTAGCGCAACACATAGAAGGGCGCGGTTTTCACGCCGTGATCGGTAACGGTGTAGTGGCTGTTCATGCGTGCAACCAGCGATTCTTTGGCGGTCCAGGCCAACTCCTGCGATTCGTCGATCTTCTTCGTCGTCAGCAAGTCGGCGAGCAGGTATTCGACGCCGGTGCCTGTGCTGTTGAGCGGCGTGCCGTTCTCGCGCGCGGCCACTTCGAGCGCGCGTTGGTCCTTGGCTTCGCCGAAGTGATAGATTTCAATGCCCTTCACCGCGCGGGACGGGTGGGAGTTGACGTGAATCGACACGAACAGATCGGCTTCGTTTCGGTTGGCGAACTTCGCGCGCTCTTCCAATTCCACGAATACGTCATGGTCGCGGGTCATGAGCACGCGAATGCCGGGCTGCTTACTGAGCAGGTCGCGCAGTTTCAGGGCGACTTTCAGCGTGATGTCTTTCTCTTCCGTCCCCCGCAAACCGCGGGCTCCCGGATCCTTCCCGCCGTGGCCGGGGTCGATCACGATCGTCTTGTATGGTTTGGCCTGCGGGACGGTCGGCTGCGGCGGCGGTTCAAACGGGATTGAGGGAGACGGGCTCAACTCCGGCGCCGGGGGCTCCGGGGACGCGATTCCGGGCGCGACATCCACAACCAGACGAGGAGGATTGTCGAGGGTGAATCGTTTGATACGCTGGTTGGTCGCAGTGGGAAGCGAGACCGTAATTGCGCGCGCGGTCGGCTGCGAGATGTGAAACGGTGCAGGGACCGCACCGCGCTCGAGTCTGAGCCGGGCGGACCGGCTCAGCGTGGCATTCGGCAAGGAGATTTCGACCTCGTCCAAAGAGGAAGAGCGGCGCTCGACGACTCGTGTCTGCCGGTCCAGGTCGAGTACCAGTCTGGTCTTGTCCGGAGAGGAGAACACGCGCACGTTCTGAATCGTCGCCGGGGTCAGCGAGGCCGGCGTGCCTTTGGTCTTGCTCTTGTGCGTGCGATGCCGTGGATGATCCGACGCGGCAGCGAAGGCGTGATCGTGCATCGCGGTCGATCCCAGCAGGCACAGCAGGACCGACAGGACCAGAAAACGCAATGGATGGCAAACCCGTGATGTCATGAGCCTAGTGGGGCGTGGTAGGGAATAAAAAGTTTTTCTCAGATGTATTGCCGCTTGTCAAGGGCTTGCGCGGCTTGTGCCGGGCATTGACAGGGGCACATCCGCTCAGTAGCGTAGATTCATGACGGCCATGCATCTCATCATCGACGGCTACAATCTCCTGGGGGTCCGCCTGCCGGCCAGATCGGAGACGGTGAGGGACACGTTGTTGCACGAACTGGCGTCGTATCGGCATCGAAAAGGCCATCCCATCACGGTCGTCTTCGATGGCTGGCAGCAGGGGTATCCCGTCGAACATCGGGAGCATCGGGCCGGCGTGCAGGTGATTTACTCACGGCGGGGCGAGAAGGCCGATCAGGTTATCCAGCGGTTGGTGCGGGAGTATGGATCGGATTGCGCCGTGGTCAGTTCCGATCATGAAATCGTCGCCACGGCCCGCGCGCACGGCGCCACGGTCCTGACGGCACAGCTCTTTATGGCGAAACTGACTGGGGGGGGATCGTCGACGAGAGCGATCGCCGGGAAGGAGCTAGATCGTGGCGATGACGATCGGCCGCAACGGGGATCCGAGAAGAAGGGTAATCCAAGAAAGTTGCCGAAGGCAGTGCGGGCGAGAAACCGGCAGCTCAAGCGATTTTGAAGAGCCGCTTGGCGTTGCGGGTAGTGGCGAGAGCGATCTTTTCGGGCGACATGCCGAGTTCATCGGCGCGGACTGCGGCGAGTCGTGCCGCCACCTGGGTGACGTAGGCCGGTTCGTTGCGCTTTCCACGGTGCGGGACGGGCGTGAGGTACGGACAATCGGTTTCAATGAGCAGACGGTCCAGCGGCACGGTCTTCGCGATCTCCCGCAGCGCGGTGGCGTTTTGAAAGGTCAGGATTCCCGAGAAGGACAGATAGAAACCCAAATCCAGCGCCTCCTTCGCTAGTGCCGCATCCCCGGAAAAGCAGTGGAAGACCCCGCCGATTTCCGACGCCTTCTCTTCCCGTAAGATCGTGACCGTATCCGCATCGGCCTCACGGGTGTGAATGATCACCGGGAGCCGCAGTTCGTGCGCGAGCTGGATTTGCTCGCGGAACCGATCGCGCTGCTCCTTCGGCGCGGAGTGGTTGTAGTGATAGTCCAACCCGATCTCTCCATAGGCCACGACTTTTCGATTCTTCGCCAGCCGGCGGAATTCGTCGTACCAATGGTCCTGAATATGCCTGACCTCGTGCGGATGCACGCCGATCGAGGCATAGACGAATTCATGGGCGTCGGCGAGGGCGACGGCGGACTGGCTGGTGGCGAGATCGCAGCCGATTGTGATGAGCCGGTCTACTCCGGCTTCACGGGCGCGGGCGATCATCGCATCCCGGTCGTCATTGTACCGGGCGTCGTCGAGATGAGTGTGGGTGTCGATGAGCATCGTGCGGTGACGCGTGGGCGTGAATGGCTTGCCCGAGACGCTCCGTGTGGGGGTGGTCAGGCTGGTTTCGTCGCGAGGGAGTCGGCCAACTCGTTCAGGAGGGCGGCGGTTTCGTCCCAGCCGAGACAGGCGTCGGTGATGGAGACTCCGTGCGCCAGGGTGATGCCCTGTTTCCACGTCTGCTTGCCGGGGTTCAGGTTGCTCTCCAGCATCAGGCCCATGATGGACTGGCGGCCTTCGCGGAACTGCCGCAGCACCTCGCGGGCGACGAGTCCTTGGCGCTTGTGATCCTTGTTGGAGTTGTCGTGCGAGCAGTCGATCATGATCGGACGTGCGATGCCTTCTCCGGCGACTGCGGCTTCCGCTCGGGCGACGTGTTCGTCATCGTAATTCGGTTTTCCGCCGCCTCCGCGCAGGACGATATGGCGGTCGGGGTTGCCCGCGGTCCGGATGATCGAGGTCTGCCCCTCCGCATTGATCCCGACGAAGTGGTGTGGCGTTCTTGCGGACGTCATGGCGTTGACCGCGACCTGCAGGCTGCCTTCGGTCCCGTTCTTGAAACCCACCGGCATCGAGACGCCGCTGGCCAATTCACGATGCGTCTGGCTTTCCGTCGTCCGGGCGCCGATGGCGCTCCAACTGATGAGGTCGGCGATGTATTGCGGCGAGATCGGATCGAGCAACTCGGTCGCACAGGGCATGCCCGATTGATTGATCTTCAACAGAATCGTGCGCGCCAGTTCCATGCCCGTGGCGATATCGCAGGTGCCGTCCAGATGCGGATCGTTGATGAGTCCCTTCCAGCCGACCGTCGTGCGCGGCTTTTCGAAATAGGTTCGCATGACGATCAACAGACGGTCGCGCACGGCTTCGGCGACCGGTTTCAGCTTCGCGGCATATTCGTACGCGGCTTCGGGATCGTGAATCGAGCAGGGGCCGACGATGACGAGCAATCGTTCACGATCCTGCCCGCGCAGGATCCGACGGATGGCGTCCCGCGTCTCGACGACAAGCGCCGCAGCCTGATCGGTAATCGGAAGCTTGGTCTTAATCGCGCGCGGCGAGGGAAGCGGATTGATCTCGATGACGTGCTGATTGTCGAGCGGTCGATTCATGGCCGGCCTTTTTGTAGCGATCACGCGTGTTTAGCGGGTGCAGCATAACCAAACCATGAGAAAAAGTCCACAGGCGGGTACCTAACGCCATGAAACGACACGAGTTTTATGGTTTTTGATGGATCGTGGTTTGACAGATTTGTTTTTTCTATGGTACTTGCAGCATTCTGATTCAACACGCGTACGATGTCACCCAAGTATCTCAAGAGCCTCTTATCCGTCGGACTCATCCTGCTGCTGCTGGCGATCGCCCCGTTCGCCGTCGCACAGGATGTGCACCACGAATTGGCTGCGGCCGATCACGACGGGCACGAGCACTCCGATACCGACCTCTGTCAGTGGGTCCAACATCATACGGCCGGATCGATCGATGTCGGCGCGCCGATTCTTACGGCCGGCGATCTCGTCAGCTTCATCGAGCCGCAAGCAGCCTCGATTCTCCTATCAGTCGAACTCTTTCCGCTCGGTCCTTCTCGCGCACCGCCTCGTCGCTAAGTCCTTCAACTCACTGTCGTCGTTCGGGTCTCGGTACGTGAGTGCCGGGCCGAGCGTGGTCGTTTACCTACAGGCTGAAGGAGCAGGGAACATTTATGCGATGGGCATGGCAATCGTTATTCGTCTTGATGAGATATGCGACAGCAGTCGGGGTGATCGTTGTCTCGCACAGCACAGGGACGTTGGCGGCGGATGGACCAGCTGAAGTCCGTATTGCCGGAACGGTTCAAAATCAGGATCTCCGTCGGGTCGGGCAGGCTGTGGTGGAGGTGAAGGATCAGGAGGGAACGGTCGTGGCAACCACCGTGTCGAGCGAGACCGGTGAATTCTCGGTGGTGGTGCCGGCACGCGCGACGTACTCCGTCAGCGCGGTTCAAGAGACCTACCGGAGCGAATATGTCGTGTTGGTGTTGGGAAGCGACGCTCCCAAGCCGGTCACGTTGACGCTCTCTAAGACTCGGGAGATCGCTCTTGAGGTGGTCTCGCCGTTGCCGCCCATTCAATACAAAGCGTCGAGTGAAACCTACTCGATCAGCCGCAAGGATATCGAAGCCTTGCCGCGCGGGAACAACAACGATCTGCACGATGTGCTGCTCACGATTCCGAGCGCGACCTACGGGGCGCTCAAGCAAGTCCACATTCGGCAGGACCATGCGAATGTCCAGATGCGCATCGACGGCGTGCCGATTCCGGAAACGGTCTCCTCGACGTTTTCGGATGTCATCTCGCCGCGGTCATGGGAACGGGCGGACATCGTCCTCGGCGGAATGGAGGCCAACGTCGGGAACAAGGCGGCAGCATTGATCGACATCACGACGAAAAGCGGGACAAAACCAGGCTTCGGGTCTGTGCAAATGTTCGGCGGGTCCAATCGGACCGTCAATCCCTCCTTCGAATACGGGGGAACCGTCGGCGAAAAGTTCCGCTACTACATCTTGAACAGCCACACGTCGACCAATCGAGGGATCGACCCGCCGACGCTCGGCCACTCCGTGTTTCACGGGCAGAGCGAGCGAAACCAGACGATGATTCGGGCCGACTATCAGCACGACAATTCGAACAACTTCACGTTGCTGTTCCTGAACTCAGCGGCGAAGTACCAGATTCCGACGCAGCCGGGACAACAGCAAAATGCCACCGTCATCGGCCTGTTGCCGGCTGGGTTTTCCGCGGTCCCGTCCGAACGGATCGACGAAAACCAGAAAGAGCAGAATCAGTATGCCCATCTGGTCTGGCGGCATGATGTGACGTCGAATCAGTATTTCAGTCTGGCGGGGTATTTCCGGCACACGCGTGCCACGTTCCGGACCGATCCGCTCAACGTGCTGGCCTATGTGCCCGACGAGACCGAACCATTTTCCGCCGGCAGTCAGGATCGCTGGGCCTATTCAGGAGGGCTGCGCCTCGATTACTCCTATGTTCACAGCAAGGAGCACCTGATCAAGACCGGGTTTCAGCTCGATCGGACGGAGGCGGTGAATAAGACCAGGCTCTCCACGTTTCTGGACGATGGGGCCGGTAATCCGACGGGCAGCGTCATCGGATTGAGCGCCGACAACCGGCTGGTGGGATATCGGCAAGAATTCTGGGTGCAGGATCAATGGACCCCGAACGATCAATGGACCTTCAACATCGGCCTGCGTGGCGATCTCGTGCAATACATCCGCAGTGAAGGCCAGATCAGCCCCAGGCTGGGTGTGACGTACAAGGCCGATCAAGCCAACGTGTTCCACGCTTTTTACGGGCGGATGTTTACGCCACCGAATCTGGAAGCCATCTCCTTTGCCAAGTTGAACACGACTGGAACGAAAGCGGCTCCGGAAGATACGACGAACAACGCGCCGCGTGCCGAACGGGCACACTATTTCGAAGTGGGCAGTTACCATGCCCTCTCCAGCTGGGCGACGGCCGAGCTCACCGCCTATTACAAATTGGCCAATAACCTTTCCGATGCCGGGCAGTTCGGGACGACGCCGCTGCTGAACTACTTTGCGTTCAACTACGGGTGGCAGCGCGGCATCGACGGAGCCTTGAAGTTCCAGATGACAGACAACCTTACCGCGCGCGGGAGCGTCGCGTGGGGACAATGCAAAGGCTATAACCTCCAGTCCGGACATTTCTTGCTGGAGGCGAAAGAGATCGTCGACATCCATTCGCCCGGCGGCGTGTTCTGCGATCATATGCAGACGATCACCAGTTCCGCCGTGGTCAGCTATCGACTGCTGGAGCGGACGACCTTCAGCGGACAGATGTTATTCGGTTCCGGCCTGCGGACGGCGGACGAAGGCGGCAGAACCAACTCACAGCACATGCCGTCATACGCTACCTTCAATACGTCTATCACCCATGTTGTCCCGTTGCCGTGGGATGGGCAGAAGATGCTGCTGGGCTTCGACGTGATCAATGTGTTCGATCAGAAGTATTATCTCAATCGCGGCGAGGGGAGCATCGGGCTGGGGGTGTCGCATGCGGGGATGCCGAGGTCGTTCTTTTTCCGCGCCCAATGGTTCTTCTGAACGGATGCTGAAACGGGCCATCAACGGCGTTCTCGGCTCGAAGCGGTCCTCGACGTACCCCAGAGGGTACGACTGTGGTCCTTTCTCACCTGCGGCCTTGTTGACTGGCCCGTTTGAGCATCCTGTCGGGTCTTGTTGGGCATTCGGTGAGGATGATGGTTGGATGGGCTGACAATGTCGCTCGGACTGTTTGAGCCCTCGGCATTGATAGGGTAGGATGCGAGACATGAGTACGATCAAGCAGACACTGTTGATGGTGTGTATGGTGTGTCTTCTCCCGGTCGCCGCGTGGGCGGCGGCCGGGGACGAAGCCACGCATGCGTCCGATCATGAGGAGGACATCCTTGAATTGCCGGAGGTGCATGTCCACGGCCTCTCGCTGAACAAGGATCAGCAACTCGGGCCGGTCGCGAAGTCGACCCCCTGGCCGGGCATCCCCTCGTCGCTCGACGGGAAGGAACTCGACGATTGGATGAAGGCGCGGGTCTTGGTGTCCAAAGAGTCCAAGGTCACGGTCGTCGTGTTGGAGCCGGCCCGACATCGTGAACTGACGGTCGCCGGCATCACTGCTCTCAGCAAGTGGACGTTCGACCCGCAGATGAAGGGCGATGAAGTGGTGGACGGAGAGTTAACGGTCCGGATTCACTTCCGCACGAAGTGAGGCCCGCGAGCCGCTGTGTGTCGTTTGTGATCTGACGGGTGGTGATTGACGAATGAGGGGCAACGCTTTATCGTCCCGTTCATGAGCCTCGACGAATCGGTATTTCTCGCCATTAACGGCCTTGCCGGCCGTTCTGAATTCTTCGACCAGCTGTTTCTCCGCTTCAGCGCGACGAGCACACTCTATCTGCCGGTGGCGTGTGCGGCAGGCTATTGGATCATGCGTCGCCGTTGGGAAGCGTTGCTCGGCGGGCCATTGCTCGCCGGGGCGATCGGTCTCTCCGACTTTCTCGGCGGGCAGCTCAAGTGGGTCTTTGCGAGAGCGAGGCCGTGTCAGGCCTTGCATGAGGCCGTGGTCGTCGGGGGCGGGGCTTGCGGGCGGCTCTTCAGCTTTCCCTCCAACCATGCGATGAATACCGCCGCTGCCGCGGCATTTCTCCAGGTCTTGTATCCGAAAACCGGCTGGATCAGTTGGCCCATCGTGGCGCTGGTGGGATTCTCTCGGGTCTATATCGGCGCGCACTATGTCACCGATGTATTCGGCGGTTGGCTGTTAGGCGGACTGATCGGCGGCGGCATTGCCTGGGCGCTCCTCCAGTGGCCGCGGTTCCGGGCCGTCTCACAGGTGCCGACCACGCCTTCAGCGTGAGACTGACGACCCAGGCCCCTCCGTTACTATCAAGCCAAACAGGCGAGGAGTGTCGAACGGAGATGCTCCACGTCATACCCCCGGCCGATGAGGACGATGGCGGGGCTGGGTTCGTCGAGCAGCATGATGGGGGCGATGGTGGGCGCTCCAGGCGGGGCGTACTGAAATTCCTGCAGCTCCGGCTCACCGGCGAAACGGAAGAAGCCTTTGGCCCGTTCGAGTTCTTTCGGCAACGACCGAGTCCAGGCTTCAAATCGTGTGCGGTTCAACGGAGAGGGAAGTTTCACGGTGGTGGCGATGGGATGGTAGTCGAGGCGTTGATGCGACGATGCCGGTCGGGCTTCGCCGAAGACCACATTCGTGTTCGTCGGGCGCGGCTTTGTCGCGATCGGCGCAAGTAGGGCGGCCGGATCGATACGCGCCTGGGTCGTTTCCCAGATGCGCGCATAGGGATTCTGTTCCAGGATCCCGCGTTTGAATCCCTCCCAGTGGCCCGGCACATACAAGTCCTGCTTGTTCAGGATCAACTCGTCCGCACAGCGAATCGCCTGAGATGTGACATAGTGACTGGAGTGGCTGGTCTCGCTGGGGATCGGGTGGAGCAGCGCGATCACCCGCTCCAGCGTGGCGAGACGGGCCGTATAGAGGTCGGTGACGGCGTCGATCACCTCCGCCGGGTCGGCGAGGCCGGAGCATTCGAGGATCAGCACGTCCGACTCCGCGTCGTGCACCAGTTGCGCGATGCCCCACGACAAATCTTCCTTCGTATCGCAGCACACACAGCCGCCGGCCAGATTCATCACTTGCTCGGCAATCGTGCCGGCGCGCGGGCCGTCGATGCTGATCTCGCCGGCTTCGTTCATGAGCACGCCGGCTCGGAGCCCCCGGCCTTTCCAGTATTCCAGCAGACGCATCAAGAGCGTCGTCTTACCGGCTCCGAGCGAGCCGCAGAGGAGATAGAAGGGGACGGGCATCGTGTGATCCTCGTGGTCGTCCTACGGATAGAGTCGAGTCTATTGTACCGATCGAGGCGAGTGATGAACAGGTCAATGGTGGTGAGCCAGGGACGTCGACAGCCGGTGTTGGTCGGCGAGTTTGGAGAGATCGCAATGAACGTCGTCGGGGTGACAACAGTGGGTGCCCAGTTGGATGGTCATGTGGTGAATGCCGAAGGCCGTCGAGACTTTCGTGCGGATGGTCTGGAGCAGGGCGTTCGTCATGGCTTCGTCATCGCCGTCCACGAGCACGTGGCAGGTGAGCATGATCAAGCGCGGTTCCACGGCCCAGATATGGAGGTCGTGCACGTTTTTCACGCCGGGGATGTTCTCGATCATCTCGGCGATGTGCGAGGCACTGATGCCGGGCGGCGTCGAGTCCATCAGCACTTCCAGGGATTCTTTGAACAGCGGCCACGCGCCGTGCAGAATCGCCCCCACCACCAAGAGGCTCACCAGCGGGTCCAGTATGGTCCAGCCGGTCCACAGAATCGCCCCACCGCTCAGTACGACGCCGAGGGAAACCCAGGCGTCGCCGAGCATGTGCCAAAAAGCGCTGCGGATGTTCAGGTCGTCCTTCGCGCCGTGCTGCAAGAGCAAGGCAATGCTGAGATTGGCGAGAAAGCTGGCGGCGGCGATCGCCATGATCCAGGTGCCGTCCACCGGGACGGGATGGACGAGTCGCTTGATGCCGATGAAGGTGATCCCCATCGCCGTCAGAAGCAGCGTCAGCGAATTGATGAAGGCCGCGACGACGCCGGCGCGGTGGTAGCCGAACGTGCGCGTTTCGCTGGCCGGCCGTCTGGTGAGGATATGCGCATACAGCGCCAGAAAGAGCGAGCCTTGATCGACGAGATTGTGCCCTGCGTCGCTCATGAGGCCGACGCTGTCGAGCAGGAACCCGCCGATGAATTCGGCGGTGATGACCAGCGCGTTCAGCCCGAGCGAGAGATACAGGCGTGAACGCAGATGCTCAAATGAGGCCAGGTCGGTCATATACGTAGTGTCGCACGGTCATCGGATCACGGCAAGCGTTGGTGGAATGAACGGCGGTCGCACGCAAGAGCTGCGCGAGGACGGTGGTGACAAATCAGCGGGGAGGGTGATACACAATCCCATGCGTTGGAAGCTCATGTTTGGGTCGATGGCTGTGTCGCTGGCGATGGGCGCGTGCGTGCTGGCTGCGTCTTCACCGAAAAGCGAAAGTCCGGCGCAGGTGTCTTTGCCGAAACCTGATCACATTGTGATCGTGATCGAAGAGAACCATTCCTACAGCCAGATCATCGATTCGCCCCATGCGCCGTACATCAATGAATTGGCCGCCAAGGGTGCGTTGTTCACGCAGTCGTTCGGGATCACCCATCCGAGCCAGCCGAATTATCTCGCGTTGTTTTCCGGATCGATGCAAGGCGTCACCGACAATTCGTGCCCGCACACGTTGACCACGCCGAATCTTGGCCATGCATTGCTGGCAGCCGGGCTGACGTTCGCCGGATATTCAGAAGACCTGCCCGAAGCAGGCTCGTTGACCTGCAAAGACGGGAGCTATGCCCGCAAACATAATCCCTGGGCAAATTGGCAGAACAGCCCGGCCAATGGCCTTCCGGCGGAGATCAATCTGCCTCTGACGAGTTTCCCGACCGACTATCGTGCGCTCCCGACGGTCAGCGTCGTCGTGCCGAACCAGGTAAACGACATGCACCACGGCAAGGATCCAGAGGCCATTCAAACGGGGGATCGCTGGCTACGGGATCACGTAGAGGCGTATGTTCAGTGGGCTCAGCAGCACAACAGTCTGCTGATCGTGACGTGGGATGAAGAAAATGAGAATGCCAAGGAGAATAACCGGATCGTGACGCTCTTCGTCGGCCCCATGGTGAAACCGGGGCGCTACGACCAGCGCATCACCCACTACAACGTCCTGCGCACCATCGAAGACCTCTACGGACTTTCCCACTCCGGCGCCAGCGCCGATGCCGATCCGATCACTCAGATCTGGAAAGTTCCGACCAACCCGTAACAGCGTGGACCGGGGATTTCAGCATCAGTCTCGAATCAAGGCCCTCCTCAGAGCCTACATGGAAGAGCACAAGTCTTGTGACGGAAGGCAGGGGTGAAAAGACTCCCGACCTCTTTGTTTACTCCCGAAGCCGTTCAGGAGTTCCTTTCAAGAGTCTTCACCGACTCGTCGACTAGTTTGATCCGAAGCTGGACGAGTTGCTTCACGCCAAGAATATCCTGAAGGTGATCCATGATCACACGGGGAGCAACTTGGTCATCATTCTTACCTCTGCCTTCTAGCCGCGCTAGCCCAAGAACATCTGCGAATGTGTTATGCATTTCTTCAACAACCTTGGTCCGTTGGTCCCCT
This sequence comes from Nitrospira sp., assembly GCA_046350995.1. Lineage (GTDB taxonomy): Bacteria > Nitrospirota > Nitrospiria > Nitrospirales > Nitrospiraceae > Nitrospira_D. The sequence continues at coordinate 52,923 of JAXLZJ010000021.1, read as the reverse complement.
ACAGGAAGATTGTCGAGCATGATATGCCTACCTGCAATTTTAGTAAGGGCCTCCTCAAATGGAAGTATCTTGTCCTGAATATCAGCCGTTAACCATGTGCGGAACGAAAGGCGAATCTCGGAAAGCTGGGAAGAGAGTTTCATGCAGTCCCCGCTTGGCCCGTCTCGAAAAAGTGTGGATAGCGTTTTCTGCATTTGCATCATGTACTTCTCACAAAATTCGACATGTTTATCAAAAGCCACATCGGCCATGTGAGAGGTTATGCCGAGAACAATGTGATGGTCGCTTTGTTGTAAGGCGAGAGCCTTCTCATGCTGGGTATGGTCGCGGAGAATTTGATACAGCGCGCCAATCAGAGCAAGTGTTGCCGGAGACCCATACAGGGCGCGCTCAACACCAGCTGTCGCGAAGTATGATGCGGCTAAGAACGACAGACCTCCCACGACAGCGAGTGCTATATAAACAGGCCACGAGAATTTCATGCAGCGCTCTTACGACTTCTCAACGATAAGCATTTTCTAATGTGCCCAGCATGGGCTGATTGCCTCCATAGGTATGCCATTATGGGGGTATGCCTGGCAATTGCTGATAGCCGGAGTCGGGACGCGACTGTATTGAGATGCAGGAGTTCTGTATAGGTGCTTAAATGGCAGGAATGCGAGATGCTTTTTAGAAAGCTGTTGCAACGGGAAATAGGGTTTCCCTCAAGGGTGGTTTGTCAGTCCCGATTTTCTATCGCCGAAGGGCAGCTTGGATTCAAGCACCTCAATTAATGCTGTACGGTCTTTCTGAGCAAGCTGCCATCTATTTCACCACGAATTCCAGAAAGTACTGTTTCGGCAGAAAGTTGTGCTCGCGGGCGAGCTGGTATCCGGCTGCGACCATTTCCTGGACGATGGTATCTCGCGCAACGAGATGATGTTTGGGGAATCCGAGGTCGCCGGAGCGTTCGTCGGGGTAGAAGTCGATGATGGCGATGCGCGCTCCCGGCTTGAGGGACGATTTGAGGTCGCTGAAGTACTTTGACCGGTTCTCAAGATGGTGGATGGTGTTGCAGACGAAGAGGAGATCGACGGATGCGAACGGCAGCTTGGGGTTATCCGGTTGTGCGAGGATGAACTCAGCCGTGTAGGCGGTGTGCATGTGGATGACGCTCTCCTTGGCGTAGGCGAGCATCTCTGGTTCGACATCCACGGCATAGACCATTCCGGTTTCGGTCACGGCTTCGATGAAGCGGCGGGTGAAATAGCCGGACCCTGAGCCGAGATCGGCGACGGACATGCCCGGTTTCAATTTGAGCGCGTCGATCACCTCGGCGGGCTTCTGATAGCGATCCCGCTCCGTACTGTCGAGATGCTCCAAGTATTGTTTGATGTCGTCCGGGCGGCGATGCTGGTGCTGATCTTCAGCGAGCGCCGGACCGGCCAGACTCACGCACAAGGCGGCAAGTATCACCAGTGTCTTCATGGCGAGGCCCTCTTGAGTGGTAACCGTTCGCTGAGCACCGGATACTTGGCTTCGGCTACGCCGAAGTTTCCGCTCGACGGATCGGCGGCGACGACGCGTAGGGTGATGCCGTCCGGCGCGTCTTTCGGAAGCGGAACGAAGAAGGGGGCTTCGAAGCTCCCCTTGTCGCCGCTGTAGAACATCTGCAATCGTTCCATGACTCGATCGCCGATCAACAACTCCCCGTAAATGTGTACCTTGCGAGAGTCCCAGTCGCCGTGCGGCCGCACGAGCGCACCCGACAAGGTGCGGACGGAGGCGCGCAAGATCACGTCGTCTTTCGCAATCAAGCCGCCGCCGAGGTGCTTGGGATGTTCGATTTGCACAATGTAGCCGTACAGCGTGAGCACGATGCCGTCGCTGGTGAGGTCGTGGCCCGGGATCAGCCAGGTGCGCTTCGTCACACGCTGCGCCGCCGACGGAAAAGCCAGCGGGCCTTCGGCGGTGATCTCCACCAGTGTGGGGTGCTGAAGCTCCAAGGTGGTGCTGAATGATGCGGACGGACGGCTGCTGTAGCGCGCCTCCTCCATCAAGCGCGGGGTGCGCATGATCTGGTTCTGATCCCCGGTGTCGCCCTGTTGCAGGCCGGTGGCGAGAATCTGGCCGGTGGCGATGTCGGTGATGGTAATGCGCGCCCCGCCGACCTCTTTGCCCAGCACCATGGAGCCATGCGCGACGACGCGGACGAGTACGGTCGTGGGTTTCGGATCGTTCAGGCGGAGATCGGGAGGCGGATCGCTTTGCGCGGCCAGCGCGAGGCCCGGGCCGGCGAGACAGAGGAGTGGCGCGCAGGTGACGGCGAGAAGATACAGCCATCGGAACGACGCGCGTAGGGGGTTCATTTCACTTTAGTGCCCGGCTCCACATCTTCCAGGATCGTGGCAAGGCCACGCACTTCACTGTCGCCGGCGGCCAGGACCATGCCCTGCGATTCGATGCCCATCAGCTTCGCCGGCTTCAGATTCGCAACGATCACGATCGTCTTGCCGACCAGCGCTTCCGGTTCGTACTTCTTCCCGATACCCGCCACGATCTGCCGTTGCTCGGTGCCCAGCGAGACCTGTAGCTTCAACAGCTTCTCAGACTTCGGTACGCGCTCCGCGCTCAGGACTTTCGCCGTCTTCAATTGAATCTTCATGAAGTCGTCGATGCTGATCTGCGGCGGCGCAGCCGGCGCGGGCGCTGCGGCTGCCGGAGTGGCCGCTGTTGCCGCCGGAGGCGTCGTGGCTGCGGCAGGGATCGGTTGCGGGGTGACAGGTGTCTCGCTCACTGGTTGGGCTCCTTTTTTCGATGAGGCTGTTTGAGTTTTAGCCGCATCTTTTGCGGTGGCGGTTTTCGTTTCCGCAGCGACTTCAATCCGGGGAAAGAGCGGCGCTCCCTTGGCGATCGGGAGATCGGCTAGGGCGCCGTCCCACTGATACGAAGACGCGGGGATTGCCTTGGAAAAATCAACGTGACAGCCGAGTTGTCGGGCCAATTGCTCGGTCGTCTGCGGCATGAACGGGTGGAGTGCGACGGCCAACAGACGCAAGGCACGGGCGGCGGTATTGAGGACGGTCTTCAGCTTGGGCCCATCCTCCGGACTCTTGGCGAGCTTCCAGGGCGCCGCTTTGTCGATGTATTCGTCGCAGAGGCCGACGAGTTCGCCGATCGCCTGCAGATTGTCGCGGAAGGTCAATGCGGTGAAGCCGGAATCCAGCGTGCCCGGCAGTTGTGTGGCGGCCTGGGCGATTTTCGCTTCGAGTTCCGGGAGCGCCGGCGGGCCGGCGGGCGGAATCTTACCGCCGGCAAACCGTTCGATCATCGTGAGCGTGCGGCTGAGGAGGTTGCCGATGCCGTTGGCCAGGTCGCTGTTGATGGCTGTGACCATGGCGGTCTGGGAGAAATCTCCGTCCTGTCCGAAAGGCACTTCGCGTAAGAGGAAGTAGCGGAAGGCGTCGATGCCGTAGGTCTCGACCATCTTGTTGGGATCGACGACGTTGCCGCGGCTCTTCGACATCTTCTCGCCGTCGACGGTCCACCAGCCGTGGGCGAAGATGGTTTCCGGGAGCGGCAGGTTCAGCGCCATGAGCATCGTCGACCAATAGACGGCATGGGTCGTGAGAATGTCTTTCCCGACAAGATGGACGGATGCCGGCCAGTACCGATCGACCGAGGGCGTCGACAGCTTGTATTCCAAGGCGGAGATGTAATTCACCAGCGCATCGAACCAGACGTAGGTGACGTACTCTTTGTCGAAGGGGAGCTCGATCCCCCAGGAGAGTCGCGACTTGGGTCTGGAGATCGACAGATCTCCGAGCTTCTGGGTGGTCAGAAACCCCAGGACTTCGTTGCGGCGGGACTCGGGTCGAATGAAGTGCTCGTGCTGTTTGATGTAGTCGATGAGCCGGTCCTGATACTGCCCCATCTTGAAGAAATAGTTATGCTCGCTGAGCTGTTCGATGGGCCGTTTGCAGTCGGGACAGAGCCCTCCGACGACATCTTTTTCTGTCCAGAATCGTTCATCGAATGTGCAGTACCATCCCGTGTATGAGTCTTTATAAATCAGCTGCTTATCGTAGAGCTCTTGAAGATATCGTTGAACAACTTTCTTGTGCGGAGCATCGGTCGTTCGGATGAAGGCGTCGTTCGAAATGTTCAACCGTTTCCAGAGATCTTGGAATTGCGGTGCCAGCTTGTCGCAGTGGGCCTGCGGATCGATCCCGGCCTTGGCTGCCGCCTGCTGGACCTTCTGCCCATGCTCATCGAGGCCGGTCAGGAACATGACGTCGCGACCCCGCAGTCGCCAGTAGCGCGCGAGCACGTCGGCGGCGACAGTCGTGTACGCGTGGCCGATGTGCGGGACATCGTTCACGTAATAAATCGGCGTCGTGATGTAGAAGGCGTTCGGGGCTCTCATCGGTGGACGGAAGATACCAGGTTGAGTGTGGGGAATTCTAGGCGGTGGCGCCGGCCGGAGCGAGCCCCAACGCGTCACGCAATTTGAGGAGGGCGGATTCGACGGCCATGTGGAGATTGAGGTGGCGAGAGGCATTCTGTTCGATACGTTCGATATCCCGAACGAGATCGAGGAGCCCGGTGGTATCCGCCGAGGCGGCGTAGGATTCCAGTTGATCGATGGCGTCGAGGTGCAGCACTTGCTCGCGGTCACCATCGACCTTGACGAGCAGCAGATCGCGAAGCCAGCGGTTCAGCCAGATGAGCGTCTCCAATCCACGGTCGGCCTTCGCGAGGCTTTCCGCGATCGACAGAATCGCCGCGGTCGAACGGAGTGTGCGTGGCGCGACGATGTCGAGGCACTCCTGTTGTCGCTCCCGCAGCTGAGCCAAATCGAGCGTGAGCGCGTCGCCGATGCGGCCTTCCGTCACAAGGGCCAGCAACCGCGCGTCGTCCGGCGGGACTTCCCGCTTGAGAATGACGGCAGCCTCGACTTGCGTCCGGGCCGGCGCGGTAAACCGGAGGAGTTGGCAGCGTGAGCGGATGGTGATCGGCAGCGCATTAGGCCGGCTGGTGATCAGGAGGAACAGGGCATGACCCGGCGGCTCTTCCAAGGTCTTCAGCAGGGCGTTGGCTGCGCCGATGGTCATGCGGTCGGCGTCGTCGATGAGGCAGATCTTCCGCTCGCCCATGAGCGGCCGGTAGACGAACTGCTGTTCGATGTCGCGGATCTGTTCGATCTTGATTTGCGGGGTGGCCAGTTCCCGGTCCGGGTCGACGAAGAGGCAATCGGGGTGGGTTCGTGCGGCCACCTGCAGACAGGCGCGGCAGGCGCCGCAGGCGTCGAGCGCATCCGATGCGGGCGGGTGCTCGCAATTCAGCGCCTGGGCGAGATGGACGGCCGTCAGCCGTTTGCCGATCGCGTCTTCTCCGTGAAAGAGGTAGGCATGGCCCAGCCGGTTGTTGGCGAAGGCCGCCTGCAGAATGGCGATGGGCCGTTCATGTCCGGTGATCTCGTGAAAGGGCATGGGCTAGGTCCTGCGGCCTGTCCGATGTGACTTCGCCTCGATCCATTCGACCACGAGGCGGTGCACGTCCTGGGCAATTGTTTCAGGGGCGCGCGCAGCGTCGATGCGCTTCATCCGACTCGGTTCGCGGCGAGCCAATTGTAGGAAGCCGGCACGGACGCGCTCGTGAAACCGGCGAGTTTCCCGGTCGAGCCGGTTCTGTCCGGCCCGGTCGCTCTGGCGGCGGCGCAGTCCGGTCGCAACGGGAAGGTCAAATAGGAGTGTGAGGTCTGGGGCCAGCCCGCCTGTAGCCCAGCGATTCATCGTGCGCAATGATTTCGGATCAAGCCCCCGTGCATAACCCTGATAAGCCAGGGTTGAGTCGGTGAACCGGTCGCAGAGGACAATGGCGCCCCGCTTCAGCGCTGGCGCAACGACATGATCGACATGCTGACGCCGCGCCGCGAGAATGACGAATGCCTCGGTTTCGGCCGCCAGCGATTCTGTCCGGCTATTGAGCAGGATCGCGCGCAACTGTTCAGCGGCAGGGGTGCCTCCTGGTTCCCGGGTCAGGAAGACGGGGTGCCCCAGTGCACGGAGCGAATCAGCCAGTCTGGCGGCTTGAGTCGTCTTGCCGCTGCCCTCAATTCCCTCAAGTGTGATGAAGAGTCCGGCTGATCGGGTCCGTTGTTTCGCCACCGGTCAAATCTCCTGCTCTCCTGCCGAAAAAGCCGCGCGATGGTAAGGCCAAGTCGACGGAAATAGCAAGAAACCATCGTGATGACCGTTGCCGGGATCGGATGCAAACGATGACGCGAAAGATATATGTAACCCCTTGAAATTAGCCAAGAAAGGATTGCGACACCCCGGAAATCTCTGTATGATGAGCCACCACATTATAGTGCCTCGTCTACAACCCGACCGTTATGCTGAAAACCGCCCTGAAACGATACTTTTTGACGGGTCTTCTCGTCGTGACGCCGATTTGGGGCACGATCCTGATTCTGAAGACGCTGTTCACCACGGTCGATGGGATCTTGGGCGATGTGCTGGCGAGATGGGTGCCCGACCACTATGTGCCGGGGTTGGGGATTCTGGCGCTGCTCGTGTTGATCTTTTCCGTCGGGTTATTCGCGGCCAATTTTATCGGGCGCCACATTGTCTCGATGTGGGAGGACTGGCTGAATCGTCTGCCGGTGGTGCGCGGGATCTATTCGACGCTGAAATCCATGATGGATATTCTCTCGTTCTCGGACCACAGCTCGTACCGGCGGGTCGTGCTGATTCAATTCCCAAAGAACGGCCACTATTGTTTCGCGTTCGTGACCGGCGTAACCAAGTCCGAGACCAGTTCGTTGGGACAGGAACCGCTGGTGCATGTCTATGTACCGACTTCGCCCAATCCGACCTCGGGGTATTTTTTGCTCGTCCCCGAGCGTGAAGTCACGTCCGTCGACATCAGCGTGGAAGAGGCGATGAAGCTCATCGTCTCGGGCGGACTCTACTCCCCGGCGACCCCGATGACATCGGTCTTGAACGCGGATGCCAAGTGGACGGGGGTGAAACAACCTGATGCGGGAGTGACGATCGGATGACAGATCAGACGGGAACCAAAGCCGTACCGGGATTGGGCGTCGTCGTGATGGCTGCCGGCCAAGGTACGCGTATGCGCTCGAATCAGGCGAAGGTACTGCATCGGATCGCGGGCCGCCCCATGGTGTTGTATGCGCTCGATCTGGCTCGGCGGATGGCCGGCCATTCAGTCGCGGTTGTTGTGGGGCATCAAGCCGAACAGGTACGGGCTGTTTTGCAGCCCGCCATCGCCGGGGCGGCGAACGTCGTGCCCGTTCACATTGTGGAGCAGCGGCAACAGTTAGGGACCGGCCACGCCGTCCTCCAGACGCGAGAGGTGTTTACTGAGAAGCCAGCGCCCTCCGCCTATCTCATTCTGAACGGCGACACGCCGTTGCTGCAGGACACGACGGTGCGGGAGCTCTTGCGGGTGCATCAATCCTCCGGTGCGACGGTCACGATGCTGACTGCGGCGCTGGCCGATCCGACGGGCTATGGGCGGGTCGTGCGTCGGCAGGGCGCCGGCGAGTCGGCCGATGTCATAAAGATCGTGGAACATCGTGATGCGTCTCCCGATGAACGGGCGATCCATGAGATCAATGTTGGGACCTACGTCGTCGACGGCGCCTTTCTCTTCGCCGCGCTGGAGAAAGTGCAGCCGCACAACGCGCAAGGTGAGTACTACCTGACGGACATCGTGGATATGGCGGTCCGGCAAGGCCATCGGGTGTCCGCGCTTCAACTCACGAATCCGGACGAGGGGTTGGGGGTGAACACGCGGGGGCAGTTGGCCGAGGCCGAACAAGTGATTCGGCAGGCGATTCGCCGGCGGTGGATGGATGCGGGGGTCACCATGATCGATCCGGCCTCGACCTGGATCGAGTCCGATGTGACGATCGGCAAGGACACGGTTCTGCATCCGAACGTGACGCTCGAAGGTACGACAAGAATTGGGGAGGGGTGTGAACTGCGGTCTTTCACCCGGTTGACGAATTGCGAGGTTGGAGATCAAGTCACGGTGCTGGATCATTGTGTCTTTGCCGAGTCTAGGATCGAGGAGCGGGCGACGCTGGGGCCGTTCGTGCATCTGCGTCCCGGCGTGCTCGTGCGAAAAAAAGCGAAGGTCGGGAATTTCGTCGAGATGAAGAAAACTGAACTCGGCGAAGGATCTAAAGCGAACCATTTGACATATCTTGGGGACGCGACGATCGGCAAAGGTGTAAACATCGGCGCCGGCACCATCACCTGCAACTATGACGGTGCGCACAAATACAAGACGGTCATCGGTGACAACGTTTTTCTGGGGAGCGACACCCAGTTGATCGCGCCCGTGACGATCGGGCCCGGCGCCGTTATCGCCGCCGGCACTACAGTGACGGAGGATGTTCCCGCCGATGCGTTGACCATTGCGCGGGTCACGCAAGTTAACCGTGCCGGTTGGGCTGCCAAGCGGCGGGCACTGTTGTCGAAGGCTGAACAACCGCCGGCCCAGACGCCGAGGGCGACCAAGCGACCGGCGCGGGCGGCGAACAAGAAGAAGCGGAGGTAGGTCTGCTATGTGCGGTATCGTAGGATATGTAGGTGATCAAGAAGCGGTTCCGATTCTGATCGGCGGGTTGGCCAAACTGGAATATCGCGGATACGATTCCGCGGGCGTGGCCGTGCTGCAAGGGCAGAAAATCGAAGTGCGCCGCAGTGTCGGCAAGCTTGCGAATCTGCAAAAGTCGCTCAAGGAAAAAGAACTGAGCGGCATGGTCGGCATCGGCCATACTCGCTGGGCGACGCACGGGAAACCGTCGGAACAGAACGCGCATCCGCATCGGTCGAAAGGCTGCGTCCTCGTCCATAACGGCATCATCGAAAACTATCAGCCGTTGAAGCAACAGTTGGAAAAAGACGGGTACAAGTTCCAGTCGGAAACCGATACGGAAGTGGTCGCGCATCTGATCGATAAATATTTGCAGAAGGGCAAGGGGCTCGCCGACGCTGTTCGCGCCGCCACGAAAGACGTGCGCGGCAGCTACGCACTCGCGGTCATCTCTGAGAAGGAGCCGGGCACGATGGTTGCCGCCCGATCGGGGTGTCCTCTGGTCATCGGCCGTACTAAACAGGCGTCGTTCGTCGCCTCCGATGTGATGGCGATGTTGGCCCACACGCGGGACGTGACGTATCTCGAAGAAGGCGATGTGGCGGTCGTGACGCAGCAGAGCGCGGAGGTGACCGATGCCGACGGCCGTCCCGTTTCTCGAAAGCCGGCGAAAATCACGTGGGATGCGGCCGCGGCCGAAAAGAGCGGATATCCGCATTTCATGCTCAAGGAAATTCACGAGCAGCCCCAGACGATTCTCGATACGATGCGCGGCCGGTACTCCTATGAATCGGGCGAAGCCGATCTGCCGGACATCGGATTGACGCCGAAAGAATTTGCCGCGGTGGAGCGGATTTGGATCGTGGCCTGCGGCACGTCGTGGCATGCGGGGTTGGTCGGCAAATATCTGTTCGAAGAAATGGTCCGGACGCCGGTGCAAGTCGATATTGGCAGCGAGTTCCGCTACCGCGATCCGCTCGTCGGGAAGAATGATCTGTTCATCACGATTTCGCAGTCCGGCGAAACGGCCGACACACTGGCCGCCGCGCGCGAGGCCAAGGAGAAAGGCGCGAAGGTCGTCTCGATCGTGAACGTGGTCGGGAGTACGCTGGCACGCGAGTCGGACGGGGTGCTGTACACCCATTGCGGTCCGGAGATCGGTGTGGCGTCGACCAAAGCGTTCACGGCGCAGCTGACGGCGCTTTATCTGCTGTCGTTGCATCTGGCCAGAGTCCGCAATGTTATCAAGGTGGCGGACGGCAAGGCTTGGCTCGACAGGCTGGTGCGGCTGCCGGCGCTGGTCGAGCGGGTGCTGGGGCGGGAGGCCGAGATCGTCGCCATTGCCAAGCGATACTACAAAAAGCGGAACTTCTTGTTTCTGGGGCGCGGAATCAATTATCCGATTGCGCTGGAAGGCTCGCTGAAGTTGAAGGAAATCTCCTATATCCATGCCGAGGGCTATCCGGCCGGTGAAATGAAGCACGGACCGATCGCGCTGATCGATAAGGAAATGCCGGTGGTCGTGCTGGCGCCGCGCGACCGTCTCTATGAAAAGACGGTGAGTAACCTTATGGAAGTGAAGGCGCGGCATGCGCCGGTGATCGCGTTCGTCGCCGAGGGGGAACGGGAATTGGGGAAAATCGCGGATGCGGTGTTTACCATCCCGGAAACGCATCCGTTGATCTCGCCGATTCTGTTTACGATCCCGTTACAGTTACTCGCCTATCACGTAGCGGTGCTACGGGGGGCCGACGTGGATCAGCCCAGAAACCTGGCGAAGAGCGTCACAGTGGAATAAGCGGGGGCGAGATGAAAATCACGAAGCAGGATGTCGAGAAAGTCGCGAAGCTGGCGCGGCTCGACGTGTCGCCGACTGAGACCGAGGCGTTTGCTCGGCAGCTGAGCCAAATTCTCACTCATGTCGAACAGCTGAACCGCTATTCGACCGACGGCGTAGAGCCGACGTCGACGGTGTTGGGACAGGCGAACGTCTTTCGCGACGATGTGGTGACGCCGTCGTTGTCCGTGGATCAAGCGCTGGCGAACGCGCCGGAGCGCGAAGCGGACGGATTCGGCGTGCCGAAGATTATCGAATAAGCCCCGAACGAACGGGGCGGAAATAAAGGAGCGGTATGTTTCGACAGATGTTGCGGTCAAAAATCCATCGGGCGACGGTGACCGGTGCGCATTTGGAGTACGAGGGCAGTCTCACGGTGGACGAGGATTTGTTGGATGCGGCCGGCATTCTGCCCTACGAGGCGGTGGTGTGTTCGAACCTCAATAACGGCGAGCGGTTCATGACCTATGCGATCAACGGCAAGCGCGGCAGCGGCGAGATCGTGTTGAACGGACCGACGGCCCGCAAGGGCGCCGTGGGCGATCAGATCATCATCTTCTGCTACGAGTATTACAGCGAAGAAGAAATCAAACGGCACGCGCCCAAGATCGTGCGGGTGAACGAGAAAAACCGGATGGTCGATCCGGCGGCGAAACAGTCATGAGTCTTCACAAGCTCACGTTGTGCGAACTCCAGCGGAAGTTTACCGCGGGCGAAGTGACCGCGACGGAGATCGTACGCGCGTATTTTCTGCGGATCGGCCAAGTCGAGCCGAAGGTCAAGGCTTATGTCACGCAGCAGAAGGAACAGGCGCTGGCGCACGCGGCGGGACTCGATCAGAAGCTGAAGGGGTGGCGTAAAACCCAGCCGATGACGGGCATGCCGCTGGCGATCAAGGACAACTTGTGCACCGACGGGGTGGCCACCACCGCCTGCTCGCGGATTCTTCAGCAATTCGTGCCCCCCTACGACGCCACCGTGATCGCGAAACTGCGTGCGCAGGAGTACATCCTCCTCGGAAAAACGAATCTCGACGAGTTTGCGATGGGGTCGTCGACCGAGAACTCGGCGTTCGGGCCCAGCCGCAATCCGTGGAACCTCCAGTGCGTGCCGGGCGGATCGAGCGGGGGCTCGGCGGCGGCGGTGGCCGCGGATGAATGTGTGGCGGCGCTCGGGTCCGACACGGGCGGGTCGATCCGTCAGCCGGCCGCGTTTTGCGGCGTCGTCGGATTGAAGCCGACCTACGGGCGGGTGTCCCGTTACGGATTGATCGCGTTTGCGTCGTCGCTGGATCAGATCGGTCCGATCACCAAGGACGTGGCGGATGCGGCGTTCCTGTTGGGCGCGATCGCGGGGCACGATCCCATGGATTCGACCTCGGCGGATTTGCCGGTGCCCGACTACATGAAGGCGCTCAAGAAGAAGGATGTGAAAAAGTTGAAGTTCGGCGTGCCAGCCGAGTTCTTCGCCGAGGGGCTGGATCCGGAGGTCGAAGCGGCGGTGCGCGCAGCCATCGACGAATTGAAGAACCTTGGCGGCGAGATCAAGGAGATCCAGCTGCCGAGGACCGATGCCGCGGTGGCCGTATATTACGTCTTAGCGACGGCGGAAGCGAGTTCCAATCTGGCCCGGTACGATGGGGTGAAGTTCGGGTTGCGGGCCAAGGATACGAAAGATCTGTTGGATCTCTACACGAAGACTCGGCAGGAAGGATTCGGGCCGGAAGTGAAGCGGCGGATCATGCTCGGCACCTATGCGTTGAGCTCCGGGTATTACGACGCGTACTACGGTAAGGCGCAAGCCGTGCGGACGTTGATCCGGCAGGATTTCGATGAAGCGTTCAAGGATGTCGATGTGATCGTCACGCCGGTGACGCCGACGCCCGCGTTCAAGTTGGGCGAGAAGAGCGAAGATCCGTTGCAGATGTACCTGTCGGACATTTTTACGATTTCCGTCAACCTGGCCGGGCTGCCGGCCATCGCGCTGCCTTGCGGATTCAGCAAGTCCGGCTTGCCGATCGGCGTGCAGATGATCGGCCGGGCGTTCCAGGAAGAGACGATTCTGCGCGCGGCCCATGCGTATGAGCAATCGACGCAATGGCGGATCAAGAAGCCGGCGGTTCGGTAAGGGAACATCGGAAAGAAAAGAGAGGCTGCTATGACCATCGTGGAAATCGCCGCCATTCTCGTTGCCGTGGCGTTTGCCGTCCTCGTCGGCTATCTGGTTCCGGTTCTGATTCAGGTACGGAAGACCGTGGCCGAATCCGAACAGTTACTCGCCAAGATGAATGCCGATTTGCCGCCGCTCGTCGATGAGTTGCGGGCGATGAGTCAGAACTTGAACGATCTCGCCGACCAGGCGCGTGGCGGGGTCGAGCATGCGGCGGTCCTGTTGCATGCGGTCGGGGAAGTGGGCGAGTCGGTTCAGCAGGTCCACAATGTCGTACGTGGGTCCGGCGGCACGCTGCTGGCCAACGTGGCCAGCATGGTGGCGGGGTTCAAGGCGGCTTCGCACGTCGTGCGCGAACGGATGCGCAAGGAAGGAGACGCTCACAATGGCGGATGATCGCGGGTCATCGGCGGCAGCGGTGGTATTGGCCTTTGTAAGCGGTGCGGCGCTCGGCGCCGTGGCTGCGCTCCTGCTCGCTCCGCAATCGGGGCGTGAGTCGCGCGAGCAATTGCGCGGGTATGCGCGGCGTGCGGAGGACAACCTGCGCGATCTGGCGGGCCGTGCGGGCGAAGCGTTCGAAGACGCGGTGGATCAGGGGAAGGACTTCGTTGAGTCCAAGAAATCGGTATTACGGGAAGCCTTCGAGGCGGGCCGCGACGCGATGAAACGCGAGCGGGATCGTCAGCGGAGCGAGGAGCAGGGCCGCGCATGATTTACGAGGTGGTCATCGGGGTCGAAGTGCATGCGCAGTTGCGGACGAAGTCCAAGATGTTCTGCGGGTGCGGAACCGAGTTCGGACTGTCCCCGAACAGCCAGACCTGTCCGGTGTGTCTCGGGTTGCCCGGCTCTTTGCCGGTCATCAATCGGGCGGCGGTGGAGATGGCCGTGCGGGCCGGGCTGGCGCTCAATTGTACGATCGGGGCGGACAACCGGTTCGCGCGGAAGAACTACTTCTATCCCGACCTGCCGAAGGGCTATCAGATTTCCCAGTACGAGGACCCGATCTGCGAGCATGGTTGGATCGACATCGAAGTGGGGGATCATAAAAAGCGGGTGCGGATCCGTCGCGCGCATCTGGAGGAAGACGCCGGCAAGAATGTGCACGAGACGGGAACGAGTGGCAGCCGCGTCGATCTCAATCGCGCCGGGACGCCGCTGTTGGAAATCGTGACCGAACCGGACATGCACTCGGCGGATGAAGTGGTGGCTTATCTGAAGGGGCTGCGCGATATTCTGATGTACCTGGAAGTCTGCGACGGCAACATGGACGAGGGCAGTTTCCGTTGCGAACCCAATCTCTCGTTGCGGCCGCTCGGACAAAAAGAGTTTGGAACCAAGGTCGAGCTGAAGAACATCAATTCGTTCAAATTCGTCAAAGACGCGGTCGAATACGAAATCAAGCGGCAGACGAAGGTGTTGAACGAAGGCGGAAAAGTCCGGCAGGAGACGCGCCTGTGGAATCTGGAGCGGGGCGAGACGGCGGTCATGCGCTCGAAGGAAGAGGCGCACGACTACCGGTATTTTCCCGACCCGGATCTCGTGCCGTTGAAATTGGCGCCCGATTGGATTGAGGGGTTCCGCAGCAGTCTTCCGGAATTGCCTGCGGCGCGGGTAAAACGGTTCGTCACGGAGTATGGCTTGCCGGATTATGATGCCGGACTGTTGACGGCCTCGAAGGGCTTGGCTGATTATTTCGAACGCTGTGTGCAGTTATTCAATCAGCCGAAGACCGTCAGCAACTGGGTGATGGGGGAATTGACCCGCGAGTTGAACAATTCGGGGACCGAGGTGAGCGCCTCGCCGGTCACCCCGGAACGGCTGGTCGGTCTCCTCCAATTGGTCGAGAAGGGAACGATCAGCCTCAAAGTCGCGCGGGAGATCTTTCCGGAGATCTACAGCACGGGTAAAACGCCGGAGCAGATCGTTCAGGAAAAAGGCCTGACGCAGGTATCCGACGAGGGCGCCTTGGAGAAGATCATCGACGAGGTACTGGCGAAGAGTCCTGCGCAGGTGGCGCAGTTCAAGGAAGGCAAACAGCAGGTCGTCGGCTTTCTTGTCGGGCAGGTGATGAAAGCCAGCGGCGGCAAAGCGAATCCGGGCAAGGTGAATGAGTTGTTGAAGAAGAAATTGAGCAGTTAAGTCTCGGCACTCACCAAGGAGTAGGCGAAGCATGAGCGCGATTCGAGAGATTAAGGGCAGGCAGATTGTCGATTCCCGCGGCAACCCCACGGTGGAAGCGGAAGTGACGTTGGAGAGCGGCGCGATCGGTCGGGCAGCGGTGCCGTCCGGTGCGTCCACTGGTGAGAAGGAAGCCATCGAATTGCGCGACGGCGATAAGAAGCGCTGGATGGGCAAGGGCGTGTCGAAAGCCGTGGCCAACATCAGCAAAGTGATCGCACCGGAACTGTTGGGTTTGGAAGCGCTCGATCAGGCCGGGATCGACCATGCGATGATCGCGCTGGATGGAACCAAGACCAAGGGCAAGCTGGGCGCGAACGCCATTCTCGGGGTTTCCCTGGCGGTGGCAAAAGCGGCGGCGATCGAAACGGGGCAGCCGTTGTATCGGTATCTGGGCGGCACCAACGCCCGGGTTTTGCCGGTGCCCTTGATGAATATTATCAACGGCGGCGCACATGCGGACAATCGGCTCGATTTGCAGGAATTCATGATCATGCCGGTCGGCGCAAAGACGTTCTGCGAGGCGCTGCGGATGGCCACGGAAGTGTTCCATACGCTGAAAGCGCTGTTGAAGAAGAAGGGGCTGAACACCGCGGTGGGCGACGAAGGTGGGTTTGCTCCCGATCTGCAATCGAACGAAGAAGCGCTGACGCTTATCTCACAGGCGATCGAAGATGCCGGCTATAAAGTCGGGAAGGACGTCGCCTTGGCCCTCGACTGCGCGGCGAGCGAGCTGTACGACAAGGGCCGCTATGTGCTCGAAGCGGAGAAGAATCCGGAGCGGTCGTCCGAGGAAATGGTCTCGTACTACGGGAAATTGTTGGATCGCTATCCGATTCTCTCGATCGAAGACGGGTTGAGCGAACTGGACTGGAAAGGCTGGAAGATGCTGACGGAGAAGCTGGGCCGCCGCGTGCAACTGGTCGGCGACGACATCTTCGTGACCAATGTCGAGATCTTCTCCAAGGGTATCAAGGAAGGGATCGGCAACTCCATCCTCATCAAGTTGAATCAAATCGGGACGTTGACCGAAACGCTCGATGCCATAGAATTGGCCAAGCGCTCCGGCTATACGGCGATCATTTCGCATCGCTCAGGCGAAACGGAAGATACGACGATTGCCGACGTGGCCGTGGCGATGAATACGGGCTTGATCAAGACCGGGTCGTTGTCCCGGACGGATCGCATCGCCAAGTACAACCAGTTGCTCAGGATCGAGGAAGAGTTGGGGAATGCAGCGATCTATCTCGGTCGCGAGGCCGTACCGGGGCGAGCCTAGCAGAACGGACTGTACGGACGCATGATCATCAAGCAGAATCGCGGGCGGGAGTGGCTTGATTGGCAGCGGCGGATGAAGACCGTCGCGCAAGTGGTGGGCATCGGGGCCTGCGCGTGGTTGCTGCTTGCACTTTGTTTCGGCGAGATGGGGCTGCCACGTTATCTGGCCATGCGGAATCATGCCGCACAGCTGGAGCAAGAGTTGGTGGCGTTACGGCAGGGCAACAGCCAGTTGCGCGGGGAGATCGGACGGCTGCAGCACGATCCTGCGAAGATCGAGCAGTTGGCCCGTGAGCGATTGGGCTATGTGCGCAAGGGGGAAACGGTGTATCAGCTATCGCCCGACGCGGCCAAGGAACGGTCTGGTCAGGAGGGTCGATGAAATTCGGAACCGTCGCCATCATCGGGCGGTCTAACGTCGGCAAATCGACGTTGATGAACCGATTGCTGGGCGAGAAGATCGCCATCGTCTCGGATAAGCCACAGACGACACGGACGCGTATTCTCGGCGTGGCCCATGTTCCCGGGGCACAGATCGCGTTCCTCGATACTCCCGGATTGCACAAACCCGACCACCTGTTGAATCGCCGAATGGTACGGACCACGGTCGAAACGCTGGACGATGCCGATATCCTCTATGTGTTGATGGATGCGATGCACCTCCCAGGGCCCGGCGATCTGGCGGCGATCGGGCATGTGAAAGCGGCCGTGGCAAAGCATGCGCGGCCGGTGATCCTCGTGGTCAACAAAGTCGATGCCGTCAATAAATTGAAGTTATTGCCGGTGTTGGACGCCTACGCCAAACTGTATCCGTGGACGGAAGTGGTGCCGGTGTCGGCGGAAACCGGCGATAACGTCAAACGGCTCGTGGATGTGACGGTCAAGTATCTACCCGAGGGCGAAGGTGTATACGGCGAGGATATGGTCACGGACCAATCCATGCGGACTCTGGCGGCTGAAATGATCCGTGAGAAGATTCTGCAGGCGACCGAGCAGGAAGTGCCCTACTCGGTGGCGGTGGAAATCGACCAGTTTGTCGAAGAGGGGAAGCTCGCGCGCATTGCCGCGACAATCCTCGTCGAGCGGGAGACTCAAAAGGGGATTGTGATCGGCAAGCAGGGGGAGCGGTTGAAAGCAATCAGTACGCAGGCGCGGCAGGACATGGAGCGTCTGTTCGATATGAAGGTGTTTCTCGAGGTATGGGTCAAGGTTCGTGAGGCCTGGCGAGAAGATGAGCGGGCACTCGCGGAGCTGGGCTATTGACGGATCGGCCATGCAACCGACGGAACGACCGATAGAACCGAAACCGAGTGAGGCGCGACCGCGTCAGTCTGAGCGCGATGTCTTGCGGGACACGTTGCGGGATCAGGCGGAGCGTGGGCAGACGAAGTCCGACATCGTATTGCTGTCCGTTCAGCGCTTGCTGCGTCGCGGCGCGATCACGAATCTGGCCAAGATGTTGGGGCGCATGCATCCCGCCGACGTCGCAAAAGTCATTACCCACCTCTCGTCTCCCAAAGAAAAGCGCGAAGTGTTCGAGTTAGTTCGTGGCGAAGCCAAGCGCGGTCAGGTGCTGAGCGAATTAGATGGCGACAGCATCCAGCAGGTTTTGGCCGATCTGCTGCATTCGGACATCGCGTGGCTGTTGAAAGACCTCGGGCCCGACGACGTCGCCTACATTCTCGGATTCCTCCCGGAGGAGCGGGGCAAGGACATTCTCGCCCTGATGAAGACGGAGGATTCGACGGAAGTCGCCGACATTCTCAAGTATCCCAAGGATACGGCCGGCGGCATTATGACCACGGAGTTCTTCTCGCTGTCGGAGGACGCGACGGCGCAGGAGGCGATCCGCCGGTTGCAGCAGGCAACCGATGCCGAGATGGTGTTCTACATCTATGTCACGGATAAGAACGAACATCTTGTGGGGGTCCTGTCTCTGCGGCAGCTGTTAACGGTTCCGCCGGCGACTCCGCTGAAGAACATTATGACCCGTGAGGTCATGAGCGTCACTGTCGATATGGATCAGGAAGAGGTGGCGCGTCAGGTGGCGAGCTACAATCTGCTGGCGATTCCCGTCATCGAGAAGGACGGAAGGCTGGTCGGCATCATCACTGTCGATGACGTCGTCGACGTCATCCGTGAAGAGGCGACCGAAGACATGCTCAAGATGGCCGGCGCCATCGAGGAAGATTCCGTGTCCAAGTCCTCCAGCTTGGGTGCCGCCAAGCTGCGATTGCCGTGGTTGTTCACGAACCTGATCGGAAGTCTCCTGTCCGGCGCGATCCTCTGGTATTTCCGGCTGACGATTCAGGAAGTCGTGGCCATCGTCAGTTTCATTCCCGTCATCGCGGCGATGGGCGGCAATGTCGGGCTTCAATCATCGACATTGATCATTCGCGGATTAGCGACGGGCGTGGTGGAACTGTCAGATGTGCGTACGGTGTTCTTCCGCGAAGTCCGGATCGGACTGCTGATGGGGTTGGCGTGCGGCGTGATTCTGACCGTGGTGGGATGGGCGTGGCACCAGGGCTTCCTGGGGATGGTGGTGGGAGCGTCGCTGATCATCGCCTTCCTTGTCTCGACCAGCATGGCTACGATCATGCCGGTCGTGCTCAAACGGATGGGCGTCGATCCGGCGGTCGCCGCCGGTCCGTTCGTGACGACGGCCAACGATATCACCGGCATTACGATTTATCTCACGCTCGCCACACTGTTCCTGGACCATCTTCGATGAGTCGTATCTGGCCGGCGATGCGCATGGCCGGTGAGCGGCAACAGGGTATCGACCGATGCCTCTCGTAAAGACGTCCGGCATTATCCTCAAAAGTCGCAAATGGGGTGAGGCCGATCGGATCGTCACCTTTTATACGAAAGATCTCGGGAAAATTCGCGGTGTGGCACGGGGCGCGCGGCGGATGAAGAGCCGGTTCGGGGCGGCGCTGGAGCCGTTTACCCGCTGTCAATTGAATCTGTTCGAGAAGCCGGGCGATTCCTTGTATCGCATCTCTCACGTCGATCTGCTCGATTCCGGCCAGTCGCTTCGAGAGGAACTGTCGCTGATGGCGTGTGCGGCGCGAATGGTCAATGTCGTGGCGGCGGTCACCCCGGACGGCGATCCCGATGCCAGATTGTTCGAGACGCTGGCACAGGGGTTGGGATCGCTCAAGGAGAGTCGCGATCCTCTGCTGACGGCGCTGCTGTTCCAGATTCGATTGTTGGGTCTGACCGGGTTTCGCCCTCAAACGGATCAGTGTGCGGCCTGCGGAAAAACTCATCTGGGCGAACCACAGTTTTCGCCGTCGGCTGGCGGATTCGTGTGTCTAAGCTGTTCGGCCAGGCAGATACGTCGGTGCGTGGCGATGTCGCGGGGGAGTCTTTCGTTTCTCCAGCAGGCGATTCGGTTGACCCCGGCGCTGGTGACGCGGTTGAAAGCGACGGGGCAGGTGCGGGCCGAAGTGGAGGAGGCGATCGAGGGCTACGTGACGGTGGTTGCAGGCCGCCGATTGCCGCCGGTCGACTTTTTAGCGTCGACTGCCCCGGTCTGATGTAGGTAGCGCGACAGAAGGGGCATGCCAATGACGACCACATCCGCACTCGCTCCCACTGACATGCAGTGGCTCGATAAAGGTGTGTTAGGAATTCAATGGAGCGATGGGCATCAGGGAGTATATCCGGTTCGGGTGTTGCGGCTGCATTGTCCCTGTGCGGCATGCGTCGATGAATGGACCGGCGAGCGCCGGCTGAAATCAGAGGACGTTCCGCTCCTGATTATGGTGCAGGATATTCAGCCGGTTGGTCGATATGCCTTGCAGTTTACGTGGAGTGACGGTCACGATAGCGGTATCTATTCTTACACGCTGCTCCGTCAACTCTGTCAGTGCGACGTGTGTGTGCCGGTCAAACCGGTCGAGCAGAAGAGTCGCCGACTGTTGTAGGAGGGGTGATGCGCGGGATCGGACGCCTGAACGGATCGGTTCTCAGTGGCCTGGCGAGCCTGCTTGTACTCGCCGGGTCTGTTGGATGCCAGAGCATGCCCTCGCTGCTGGAGCAGGAACAGATGGTTCGGGACCGTCAGCTGACGGTCCAGCGTCTGTCACCGAAGGCGGTGGTAAATGTCTGGGGGAAGCCGCGGTATCACCACAGTGAATTTGCGCATTTTTTTGTAATGCCTGACAAGACGATGATTCCCCGCTCGCGCGTGGCGACCGGTGAAGCCCCGGAGGGATGGGATGCCGGGGTGGATGCGGGCGAAGGCGTGTTTCTTGGTTATCCTGAGCAGGGATGGTTGCTCGTGTTTGTCGACGACCGGCTGGTGTACTGTGAAGAGTTGAAGGCCGAGCAGGTCCATAAGTTGGGAAAGACATGGGAATATGAGGATCGATTTAAGACGCGTCTTGACGGGGCCCCCCCTCGGTAATGCATTCCCTTTCGATTCTATGTCCGCGAACCACCCCTCCACGATTATGAACATCGTTATAGCTGCTTCCGAAGCTGTCCCCTACGTGAAGACCGGTGGTTTGGCCGATGTAGCCGGGGCGCTTCCGGTCGAACTGGCGAGGCTTGGGCATCACGTCACACTGGTCTTGCCGCGTTATCGGGATTTCAAGCCGCAAGTGGTGCCAGCTTCTGTGGTTGGGACTATTCAGGTACCGACTCCGAAGGGATTGATCGAAGCGACTTTGGAGGAAGAGCGCGTAGCTGCTGGAGTCGGTGCACAATCTGTCAGAGTGATTGCGGTACGGTACGATCCCTTCTTTGATCGCCCTGGGCTATACCAGAGTGAGTCGGGAGATTTCTCCGATAATCTCAATCGCTTCGCATTTTTTAGTCGGGCAGTGCTGGAAGTTGTCGCGCGGCTTAAGCGGCAGGAGTCTCAACGCACGGACATTCTGCATTTGCATGATTGGCAGTTGGCTCTCGCCGCGGTCTATCTGAAGACGTTAGAGCGCAATCGAGCCGAGTTTGAGGGGGTCAAGACGCTCTTGACGCTTCACAATGTCGGCTATCAAGGTCTCTTTCCTGGCGAACAGTTTCGCGACACGGGTCTGCCCGCTACGTTGTTTACGCTGAGCGGCTTGGAGTTTTATGGCTCCGTCAATCTGTTGAAGGGCGGCATTCTATACGCCGATGCAATTTCGACGGTAAGTCCGACCTATGCCGAGGAGATCGTGACGCCTGACGGCGGATTTGGTCTTGAAGGAGTTCTGGCTGGCCGCGCCGATCAAATAGTAGGCATTACCAATGGTATCGACGTCCGGATGTGGGACCCTGAGGCAGATTCTTATCTTCCCGCACACTTTTCGAAGTCTGATCTGTCTGGAAAGCTCGCTTGTAAGCAAGCCCTGCAGGCTGAGTTAGGATTGCCCTGCGACGATGTGCCTCTGCTCGGCGTGATTGGTCGATTGACATCCCAGAAGGGATTCGATCTGCTGGTTGAACTCCTGCCTGAATTGATGTTGCTCGGGGTTCAGCTT
The DNA here is from genome assembly GCA_046350995.1 of Nitrospira sp. Lineage (GTDB taxonomy): Bacteria > Nitrospirota > Nitrospiria > Nitrospirales > Nitrospiraceae > Nitrospira_D. The sequence goes on along the minus strand of JAXLZJ010000021.1, from coordinate 31,377 downwards.
GCGATACTGGGGACCGGTGATAAGTCTCTGGAGACTGGGTTTCGCTCGGCGAAGGAGCGCTATCCCAAGCACATCGGGTTGAGCATCGGGTTCGATGAAGGACTGGCCCATCGAATCGAGGCTGGCGCAGATATACTTATCATGCCGTCACGCTATGAACCGTGTGGTCTGACGCAATTGTATAGCCTTCGATACGGAACGATACCAATCGTTCGGCGGACAGGAGGACTTGCCGATACCGTGATTCCCTATCGGCCATCTACTGTGCAATCGGGGACAGCGACGGGATTTCACTTCGGGGAAATGTCATCGGCAGCGTTGCTTTCAACCGTTCTTCTCGCTCTCAATGTATTTCATGATCAAAGTGCATGGAAGGCGATGCAGACTGCAGGGATGTCTCGAGATTCCTCTTGGAGTCATGCGGCCAAGATCTACGCAGAACTATTTGCAAGGATGAAATCGGGTGGGATTTTCGAGAGAAGACCGGAATGAGAAATTCCAGACTTAATGAGCCTGTAGCGAAACCTTGATGCCGTTTTCGATTTCTTCGAGAAGCTTGCTTGCCTTCGATACGTAATAACTCTCGGTTTCTGTCTTGCCATGTAAGGTGATTACACCGGTCAAGGCTTCTTTCGCGAGATCCACTCGTCCCTGTCCCAATGCAACCTGCCCAGTGTGAAGGGAGCAAGCCGCTGCCATCGCGCGGACATCCACTGCCAGGCGGTTAGTTGGCGTCGTAACGTACCGCTCGAGTTGTTGCGGAAGGGGAAGTACGAAGCTATCCGTCTGATGAGAAGTCTGAGCCGCTCCAGACAGAGTCGTCATAGCTGTTTGCGCTTCGCTGATATCCGAGGTTGACCTGCATTGGGTGTAGGTTCCCCAGAGGCTCATAAAACCAGGATTGTCAATTCCAGCGGTCTTGACGGGGTTCGTCTGGCAACCCGAGACAACGCAGAGAATTCCAAGAAGGGAGAGTATGGTGAGCTTGTTAATCATCATGCATCATAGAGACGATATATCTTAAGCACGTAGCTACCTGATAGAGTGAGATCTGCAATAGGTGGACCCAAGAGACTGAGCTGTAACTACTTGATTTATTGATATGTTGTTGTCAAAATTTAGATGAAATCGTTGCGTAAATCGCTCGGTGTGGTGTCTTTGCAACAGGGGAGTGACGTTGGCCCCATTTCGAGACAACTCTTAACCAGAGCAGAGGGCTTCTTCGGCGATCGGTTCTCCCTGACGTTGTGCGACAAACTCATTCGGGGTCAGGTGCCCGAGCGAGCTGTGGGGGCGGTGGTGATTGTATCCATCCGCCACGCTTCGATGATCGCTTGGGCTTCGGCCAGCGAGGCGAACTGGTGGACGTTCAAGCACTCGTCACGGAGCCGCCCGTTAAACGATTCAATGAAGGCATTCTCCACCGGTTTGCCTGGTCGAATGAAGTCGAGTTGGACACCCCGCCGATAGGCCCAATCCTCCAAGGCGCGTGATTGGAATTCCGTCCCATGATCCACCGTGATCGAGCGGAGCGCTGCTGGTGTGTCCAGAACACGATCGAGCACCTGACTCACCGTCTCTCCCGTCATTCGAAATCTCGCCTCTAGCACCGGACTACAGCGACTCCAGTTATCGACGACCGTCAAGATCCGAAACGGTCGTCCGTCCGCTAGGGTATCATGCACGAAATCCATGCTCCAGCGTTCGGTCGGCCCGGTCGGACTCGGGGCCGGCCCACGATGCAGGGCGATGTGTTTCCGGCGTCGGACCCGCATGCGCAGCTGTAACCCATCCAGGCGATACAATCGTCGGACGCGCTTCCGATTGATCAGCCAGCCCTCACGCCGCAGCAACACCCAGATCCGCTGATAGCCGAACCGCGGTCGGGCATGGGCCAGATCCCGAATGCGGAGCCGGAGGGCGGTCTGATCCTTGGCCTGACTCTTTCGATACCACGACGCACGACCAAACTGGGCTAATCGACAGGCCCGCGCACAACTCACCGAGAAGGTGTTCCGGAACCAGTGGGCCAGTTCCCGGCGGCGGGCGGGCCTTAGACTTTTTTTCGCAGGGCCTCCGACAGCATGTGCTTGTCGAGCGAGAGATCGGCCACGAGCCGTTTCAACCGGCTGTTCTCCTCTTCCACCTGCCGCAGCCGGCGGAGTTCGCTCACGCCCAGATGCGCGTACTTCTTTTTCCAGGTGTAGAAGGTGGCTTCGCTGACGCCGAGCTGCCGACAGAGATCCCCAACCGGGGTCCCACCCTCGGCTTGCCGGATGGCATAGACGATCTGCTCTTCGGAGAATCGTGACCGCTTCATCGATCCACTCCTTTCGTCGAGGACCGCCGAAGCCGCCATTCTACTCTCGTTTTAAGCTGCCATCGTTTTCCGGGGAGACGTCAGGAGTGGCTAGGAATTGAAAATCTGAACAAGGATGCCGGTGCGGGTCGTGGCGGTGGTCTTACGCATAATATGCTTGATATGCTCTTTCACTGTTTGTTCGGTGATTTGAAGAGCATTGGCGATTTCTTTGTTGGTCCATCCTTTTGCAAGATGTTCCACAACGGCCTGTTCACGATTCGTTAGCTGAAATTTTTCCCGGGCATGATCCGTATTTAGGTTCTGTCTTCGTCCGAGTTCTTCCATCGTGACGACGAGGCGCGCATGATCGACTCCACCTCGATCGGGAAGACCAAACCCTCTCAATAGGACAGGCTGATTGGGGTCTCCAGTCACTCGTTTAATCTCGAATTGTTCCCAATCCTTGGCTTCGGTTCGTATATGAAGGGCCTTAATGATCTCTCCGCACAATTCTGTGAGGGCGGTGGGTAGAACGCCATGGGCGGATTTTGCCGTATTGCCTCCCTGCTCAGCAGCATTGATTTTCTTGGCCAATTCAGAGGCCTGTCGATTCATATGTAGGAGCTGCATCGAGGCGGTAAGAACCACGATCCCGGAACCAGCCCTCTGGTCGGCAAGACCATCAGATTGGTCGGCGTGTTGGATTGCGTCAGCCACGGTGTCAGTGTAAGGCGATCGGGGTGGTATTGCTAGACAATCTGTCAAACTCTGTTAGAGTGCATTGAACGATAACGACACTAGAAACAGTACCTAACCCTTTCGAGGGAGTCAACACCTACATTCGAGAATCCTGGCCTACATCGTCGGTATTGTTCGCCTTGCGCGTGCCATCTATAGTCCGTTCAAGGACAAAATGACTGGTATCTCCCGCCGTAGAGGAATGAATGAATCGGCGGTATGGAGGCCGGTCGCAGTCCGAAGACTTTGACTGTACCGATGGGGTTTCTTAACTGAGGAGGCGTGAGGTGGGACAGACCGAGTGGGAATGGCCGATGGCTGATTGTCAGGAAAATCACCGGGAAAGGGTCGCGTTACTTCGGCCTATTCCGTATGAGGTGACCATACCGGTTGAGGGAGGAGAGACTGGCACACGAGACGGTAAAGCCCTATCTCTAAACATCAGTAGTGGTGGAATGTTGGTGTTGATGGAACAGGCTCCGGATGTGGATCAGGTGTTGAAGGTCTATGTGCCGACGCCTGTAGCTGTTGCCGAAACGCCTACATTGGCGGAGGTTCGATGGACGAGGAAAGTGCCGTTCAGCCGAGGAACTGGTGCTTTTCTTGTGGGATTGAAGTTCATGTTCTAGAAACGGCACGGCGTTCGATCAGCCATGAGGGGCGCTTCTAGAGGTGTAAACAACTCTGTTATGGAAGAAGGTGTGGTATGAAACGGAAGCCCGAGATTGTCATGGTGTTCTTCGGCATGCTAGTCGGTGGGTTGATGTGTGTTGAGGCCGGAAGTGCGGCTCCGGCTCAGTCAGGAGCGCAGGGGACAGTAGAGAAATCATCATTGATTGTCACCTCGGATTATCTTATTGGTCCAGAGGATGTGCTGGAGATTACTGTCTGGCGCAACGCAGACTTGTCGAAACAGGTGTCGGTTCGGCCGGATGGACGAGTGTCGTTACCTTTGATTGGTGACGTGGCCGCCGTCGGAAAGACGGCCTCGCAGTTAGCGGAAGACATTGCCAACCGTCTGAAGGAATACAAGGAGAATCCTCAGGTTTCCATCGTTGTGCAGCAGGTTAACAGCTATTCGATTTATGTTTTGGGTGAGGTGACTAGGCCAGGCAAGTATCCGCTGAAGAGTAAGACGACATTGTTGCAGGCCATTACACTTGCCAGTGGATTTACCCCAACTGCTGCGCGTAATAAAATTGTAGTTTTTCGGTTCGGGAAAGATGGGGAAGGGCAAGTCAAGATCAAGGCCAGCTATGACGATATCGTCCTCAGGGACGGGTCGAATCAAAATATCGAGTTAAAACCGGGGGATCAGATTGTGGTGCCGTCTGAAACGATGGTGCTGGTTCCCTGAGTGTTCAGTTGAATGAGGGACGTATCTCACGATGGAGAAAATAGAATTCCGTTTAGGGAGCTTGTCTATGTTGGGACGCGCGGTCATGTGTCTGCTGGCAATCGGGGGGATCGTAATATCGGGCGGTTGTTCCAAGCTACCCAGGGAGGTTCTTGATCAGGCTAGCAGGCAGAGTCCTAAGGAGTTTCTTCTGGGGTCGGAAGACATTCTTGAGGTGACGGTCTGGCGAAATCAGGATCTTTCTCGGACAGTCGTTATTCGTCCGGACGGAATGATTTCCTTACCGCTGATCGGTGACGTCCATGCAAGCGGGCTCACGGCGTCTCAGGTGGCGGACCGGATTGCAAAGCGTCTGACGGAGTTTAAGGAAAATCCTTCCGTTTCGGTTAGTCTTAGAGAGGTAAACAGTTACGTCATCTATGTAAATGGTGAAGTAACGAGGCCTGGGAAATATCCTCTGAAGTCGTTTGCGACTGTCTTGCAAGGAGTGTCGCTGGCCGGGGGATTTACGCCGTTTGCATCGAAGAACAAGATGGTCGTAGTCCGGATAGTGAAGAGCCCTAATGGGGAGGAAGCTCAAGTTCGAATTCCCGTCCGTTACGACGATCTCGTGAAGGGCGACGGGGAAATTGGAAATTTCACGCTCATGTCGGGGGATACCATTGTTGTCCCCTAAAGGCCGTGGGTTTCTAGGTTTGGTCATGGTTAGTGCGCTGGCTCTGGTTGGAGTGGCGGATGCGTCCGCTGGGGCCGCTTTGTGGGGGGGGGGGTCCGATCCGGTGTCTTGGGGAGACATGAGACAGAAAGCCTCAAGCCCATACGAGATAACGTCGAACTTATCGTTTGAGGGTGTAGGAGCGTCGCTGAAAAGTTTAACCGATACTCTCGGCGGCGAACTAAATCTAGAGAAGCACGAATTCATGATGCAGGCAGGAGGGGGAGGCTTTAGCCCGTTAGGAATGACTGGAGCTATGCAAGGGCAGCCTGGTCTCTTGGGCCTTCGAATCATTCCTTATCTTATGGTAGCTGAACGCTACGACAGCAATGTGTTTTTTGCACCTGCAATTGCCGGGCTGAATCGCCAAGACTACGTTACCAGTTTTAGTCCAGGGGTTGTGGTCATTCACAATTCAAGCTTGGTGAATACGACGCTGCAACTAGGGGCAAACGGAGAGTATTACGCGATTCACCCGGGGTTGAATTATGCCGGATTCACCGGAACGCTTAATTTCACGATGAATGAGCTGGTGCGGCGGGTCGTTCCCGGGTCAAGCTTACTTGTCTCCCAAAGTGCCAGCTATAGCCCGTATCTCGCGGGATTCACCGCAGATCCCGCTGCCGTTTCCGCGACTCCCGCCAATCAAGATGTAGACGTGACGACGGCGCTAGTTCGTAGCTCTCAGCTCTATCGAGTCAATACGCTCACGACGACAAGCACAATTGCGGGGACGGTGCCTCTTTCTCCGTACCTTTTGTTCCAAGCGAATTACGGGTACTCCATTTTCCGTTTTGGGACCCCATCGGTCAACGAAGCGACGGGCGGTAGCCAGGCGAGAGTCATTAATTCAACGAGTCATTCAGCCCAAGCCGGTCCATCGTGGCGGGTTACTTCGGCCGATACCTTAAGTCTCAGAGGAATATTTGAAAATGGTGATTATGGAGGTGGACAGGGAGGATACAAGGCCTTCGGTGCATCGATCGGATGGACAAGAATGCTTTCGCCGTTCTTCAACTTCAGGGTCTACGGCGGAGCGACGACTGTCGAGCAGGATTTCGGATCGGCTTTGGGTGCCGCAGGACAGTCCAATAGAGGTGTCGCGTATACCGGTGGGGCCGCAGTGATGTATGTGGGAGGGCCTCAGACTGTCACGGTCAACTATACGCTCGGAATAGCCCCCAGCTACGTCGCGGCTGTTGGTCCGCTACAGACTCATGTTGTGCAACTGGTGGCGACAAGGCGGGTTGGTGATTCGGTGTCGCTTTCAGGGGGATTTACCTACAACCATAGCAAGGCACTCGAATCCACAATCAATCTGCCCGGAACATTTTTTGAGTCGTACTCGGGGTTTGCGTCGGTAAGTTATCGTTTCCTTACCAGATATATGGCGTCGCTGTCGTACACAGCAGGTGTGTATTCAGGAAATTATTTTACGTCAGACGTAATCACCTTTGGAAGAAATGCTGTAACTCTAATGGCTACAGTATACGGGTTTTGAAACTATGAATATGCAAAATCTGACCCCGCGAGATCTGCTTGATATGGCGCTCCGTCGGAAGTGGTTTATCATCTCCGCCATCACGCTCTCACTCGCAGGCGCCACTGCCGTGGCGGTACTGACGCCCAAAATCTATCGGTCGTCCACGACGATCATTGTTGAGAATCAACGAATTCCAGAACGATATGTCAACGCGGTCGTTACTGGAACTGCGTCGGACCGTATTTCAATGGTCCAGCAGATCGTTTTGAGCCGGACGTTTCTGGAGCAGATCGCGAAAGAGTTTCATCTCTATCCGGACAATGCGACATTGGCTGACCAAGAAGTCCGAATCGACGGATTGCGAAAGGCCATCAAAATAGAAACCAAAGCGCAACGCGGCGATGTTCGGGTGGAGTCCTTTACGCTCTCATTTGCCCATGAAAATCCGGTGACGGCCAGTCAGGTAACCAATCGGCTGGCTAGCCAGATCATCAACGAAAACATCAAGACTCGGGAGCAGTTGGTCGAAGGCACGACAAAGTTCCTTGAACAGGAACTTAAAAACGCCGAGCAATCCCTTGAGGGGCAAGAGCGGGCGATCGCACAATTCAAGAAGCGATATATGGGAGAATTGCCCGGGCAAACCGCTGCGAATCTCCAAACGCTCGATCGGTTGCAGCGTGAGCTTGCGAATGTCAACGATGCGCTTCAGAACAGGAATGACCGGAGAACCGCTTTGGTAAAACTGATCAATTCGTATGAGTTGATGGGGTTGGCCAATATCGAACAGATGCGGGAAACTGGGTTCGGTCCGGAGCCTGATAAGGCCCAAGCGCCGGCCACCACGCCGCGAGTGACACGCGGGGCGGCGGGGGATCCTCTCACTCAGCGGTTGCGGGAGTTGGAGCGGCAGTTGGCCACTTTGTCGGCTGAGTACAAGGAAACCTATCCCGACATCATTCAACTGAAGCAGGAAATCGTTCAGATCAAAGGACGTCTTGCGGAGCGGAGCGGGCAGGGGACACAGGAAGAAGCCGAGCGGCAGGATGTCGGCCGTGCCCAAGGCGGGAGGCGTCCTGCAAGCACGACTGCGGGTATCGATGTATATCTCCACGAGTTGAAGCGTGAGAAAGAAGAAGTGGAAATCGGCATCTCCACACTGAAAGAACAACAGCGGCGCCTGCAAGTTCAGATACGGGATTTCGAGCAGCGAGTGGAGAAGGCTCCGGAACGCGAACAGGAATTGACGACGTTGGAGCGGGATTATACCAATACGAAACGTAACTATGATTCGCTGTTAGATAAGCAGTTGAACGCCAGGATCTCAGAGAATCTGGAACATCGCCAACAGGGTGAAACCTTCCGCATCATTGATCCGGCCAATGTGCCGACAAGGCCCGAGTCACCTGACCAGGTCAAAATTATGCTCCTGGGGTTACTTGCCGGCTGCGGGCTTGGATTCGGGGGGGCGTTTGCCTTGGAGCAGCTTGCAGGGGTCATCCATAAACCTGAGGATGTGGAAAGTCTTCTGGGGTTGCCGGTTTTGGCTAGTATTCCAGATTTCAAGCGAGCTTACGGAGTGAAGCGGGGAGGAAAATTTGAGACACCCTTGCTTCCCGGGTATACGCCTCCTTCAATCGGTGCGCATACAGATTCCCCTAGGGTGCCCTACGTCGGAGGTCCAGTTGAGCCAGCGGCAAAGGGGGGATATCTCAAATGGCAGAAGCAGACAGCGACCAGTAAGGAGGGTCGTAAGGTTGAGATGGGATCTGGCCAACTAAAGCTGGAGATGAATCTCGTCGCGAAATGGCGGCCGCATTCTCTGGTTGCCGAGCAGTTTCGTGTTGCCGCGACCCGGCTCGTGCTTTCTTCATCTGGAAAGAAGCTCGTTGTTGTCGTAACCAGCGCGTTGCCCGGTGAAGGAAAATCGTCGACAGCCAGTAACTTGGCCTATGTGTTAGCCCATGATCTCGGAAAGAAGACGTTACTGATCGATTGCGATTTCAAACGGCCCGTCATCCATGCGTATAACGGCGTGCCGATGAGACCAGGCCTGGCGGATGCCATCTATGGCGATGCGGCGCTGGAGAATTGCCTGCACCAGTGCGGTGATTCATCGTTGTGGATTCTCCCGGCTGGGCGACGCGATCATCGCATGGTCGATCTGACGAAGATTTCACAGGTTGCGACGATCGTGACGGAACTGAAGGAAAAGTTTGACTTCGTGCTCCTCGATGCACCGCCGATTGTGCCCGTTGCCGATATGAACCTTCTTGCTTCAATCGCGGATATGCTGCTGCTCGTGGTTCGGGTGGGTATGACGCCGCAGGATGTGCTTGAGAGCGCAACCAAGTCCTTCCGGCCCCTGAATCGAGGTGCGGTCATTCTCACGGGGACGGAAGTTTCGGAAGGCGTGCGATACATGCAGGAGCAGTACTCAGTGTATCGGGGAGTGTCATAGTCCTTGTGCTCGGAGTGGACTGAGGGAATTCTCTTCGCATGGCTGAGAAAGTAAGGGAAGTGGCTATGGAATCTGTTATGCAGCCCACCGTAAGCACAAGTCCCTGCGCGCCCAATATCGGAGCGCGTCGATTCACGATCAAGAAGCGAGTTTTGATTCTGGGTGCCGACGCCCTTGCTCGAGACTTATGCCAGGCGCTAATGACGAAACGGATCGGTCGCTTCGAGATCGTCGGGCTGCTGGATAAGAGCGAACAGCGCATCGGTGAACGAATCGCTGATAGCCGGGTAATTGGAACGTTTGACCAGCTCCATCAAATGATCGAGCAGCATCAGGCGCACATCGTTGCGGTGTGCATCGAAGATCGTCGTGCGCAGTTGCCTATCCAGACGTTGCTCGACATTAAAGTAATGGGGCTCGAAGTAGTGGATGGCCATCAACTGTACGAAACGGAGTCCGGGCGGCTCTCCATCGACCTTCTCCGTCCAAGTGCATTAATCTTCAGCACGGGGTTCAAGCGGCGCAAGGCTGCCATGGGGTTGAAGCGTCTGATCGATTTGATGGGGGCCAGTTTCGGGTTGATCCTTACTCTCCCGCTGTTTGTGGTCGTCGGGGGGCTGATTAAGCTGGACTCGCGGGGGCCGGTATTCTATCGGCAGGTACGGGTTGGCCTGCGGGGGCAGCCGTATATGATATGGAAGTTCAGATCGATGAAGCAGGATGCGGAAATGAGCGGCCCCCGGTGGGCGCAGGAAGGCGACCCAAGAATTTCCCGCGTTGGAAAGTGGCTGAGGAAATTACGGATTGACGAATTGCCACAGTTTATCAACGTTCTGAAGGGAGAGATGAGTCTTGTCGGTCCACGGCCTGAACGCCCTGTGTTCGTTCAGGAGTTACGGGAGCAAATTCCGTATTACGATATTCGCCACACTGTTCGTCCAGGGATTACGGGCTGGGCTCAAACGCAATTCCGCTATGGGGCATCGGCAGAGGACTCCCATATGAAACTCCAGTTCGACCTCTACTATGTGAAAAATCTCTCGGCGGCGCTGGACATGCGGGTACTTCTGGAAACCATTCGCGTCGTCTTGTTTGGGGAGGGTGCACGGTGAGGACTTGCGACACCACGAGACGTCCGGTGCATTGTTTGTCATTCGATGTCGAAGAACATTTTCAGGTGTCCGCGTTTGAATCTCCCTTGCGCCGGCAAAACTGGGGGCAAGAGGAGAGCCGTGTTGAGCGAAACGTGAGCGCCATTGTTGATTTGTTGGCCATCCGAGGTACAAAAGCAACGTTCTTCACTCTGGGCTGGATTGCCGAGCGGCATCCCCGTCTTGTCAAACAGCTGGCGGATGCCGGCCATGAAATCGCCTCGCATGGGTATGGACATGAGATGATAACGGCTCAGACACCCGACCAGTTCCGGGAGGATGTGAGGAAAGCCAAATCCATTCTGGAAAATCTGACGGGGAGGCGGATACTTGGGTATCGGGCGCCCAGCTTTACAATTACCGAAAAGACAAAGTGGGCGCTGCAAATCTTGGTAGAAGAGGGATATGGATACGATTCTAGTATCGTTCCCGTACGACATGACCGGTACGGTATGCCCGGAGCGAACCCCTGGTGCCACGAAATCACGACCGAGGCTGGTTCTATCTGGGAAGTTCCTCCCTCGACTTCCAATTTATTTGGATTGCGCCTTCCTGTCGCGGGCGGAGGATATTTCCGGTTATACCCGTACCCTCTCCTGCGGACGTTTTTGAGGCGGGTGGAGTCGGAACAGCAACCCTTAGTGATGTACTTGCACCCATGGGAGTTAGATCCTGAACAGCCAAGAATGGCTGGCCCATTGCTATCGCGCTTCAGGCATTATCTCAACTTGAGCAAGACGGCTGGACGGCTTAGTCGACTTCTGAGGGATTTTGACTTTGCACCCATTCGAACCGTTGTGCAGCCGATTGCGCAGCAATGGAAGGCGGAAGCGCATGTGAACCAAAGAGCTCCGATGGCGATTTGCTGATAGCCAACGCCTCGGTTTGAGCATTTTCCCGCCTGCTATACTCGTACATGAATGCTGAGATGCATCAGAGGATTTCGAGGACGGTGTCCAGTGCATCGCAGTTGACGAGGAAAGTATTTTTTAAGGAGGTATCTGGATGCGAATCATGATAACTGGCCATAAGGGGTACATCGGCACGGTGATGATACCCATTTTCCAGAAGGCCGGCCATGAGGTGATCGGGCTCGATAGCGATTTGTATCGTAATAGTACCTACGGAGAGGGACTCCCTGAGGTTAAGGAAATTATCAAGGACATCCGGGATATCGAGAAAGAGGACCTGCGCGGTATCGATGCGATCGTGCATCTGGCTGGGTTGTCAAACGATTTGCTGGGCGATCTGAATCCGGATCTCACCTATGACATCAACCACCATGCATCAGTCCGGCTGGCGGCGATGGCGAAAGAAGTGGGCATCAACCGATTCGTGTTCGCCTCGTCCTGCAGCAACTACGGTGCTTCGGGAGACAAGGTGCAGGATGAAACCGGTGAGTTACAGCCGGTGACTGCCTATGCTATTTCGAAGGTGCGGGTTGAGCGTGACGTCACACAGCTTGCCGATGATCGGTTCAGCCCGGTCTTTATGCGCAACGCTACGGCGTATGGGCTTTCCAAGCGAATCAGATTCGATCTTGTCTTGAACAATTTGACGGCGTGGGCCTATACGACCGGTAAGGTCTTGATGAAGAGCGATGGAACGCCGTGGCGGCCGATTGTTCATATCGAGGACATCAGTATGGCTGCGCTCGGGGCTGTCGAGGCGCCTCAAGCCGTAGTCCACAATCAAACCTTCAATGTCGGCATCAACTCCGAGAATTATCAAATTCGCCAACTCGCAGAAATCGTCGAGCGGACGGTGCCCAATTGCCAAGTGACCTTCGCTGCCGGGGCCGAGCCGGACAAGCGGAATTACCGTGTCGATTTCACGAAGTACACCAATGCGTTTCCAAATCATAAGCTACGCTGGAACGCGACCGATGGCGCGCGGCAAATCTATGAGTCCTACAAGGCAATCGGGCTTGGAAAAGACGACTATGAAGGACCTCGCTACAAGCGCATCGCCCAACTCAAGCATCTATTGGCGACCGGGCAGTTAGACAACACACTGCGATGGAAGAAAGCCTAGAACGTCCGTGAAGTTGAGCGAGTACCGCACACTCTTTCAGCGAGGTCAAAGGGGACTATGCGATTTCGTGAGACGCCGCTAGCCGGCTGCTATGTCATTGAGCAGGATCGGATACAAGACCACCGGGGATTTTTCGCCCGAGTGTGGTGCAAGCGGGAACTGGAGCAGCATGGGTTGCAGGTAGATTTAGTTCAAGCCAACACAGGGTTCAGCTTGCACAAAGGAACGTTGCGCGGTCTGCATTACCAACGGGCGCCTCATGCGGAAGTCAAAATCGTCCGTTGTACCAGAGGGGCGATGTTCGATGTGGCCGTGGACCTCCGGCCGAATTCTCCAACGTATCGGCGTTGGTTCGGCATTGAATTGACAGAAGGCAATGGGACTATGTTGTACGTTCCGGAAGGATTTGCCCAAGGGTATCTCACGTTGGTGGACAATACGGAGATGACCTATCAAACATCGAAGTTTTTCGACCGCGAGTCGGCGACCGGTGTGCGGTACAACGACCCTGCCATCGGGATCGAGTGGCCCGCCGAAGTCCGGGTGATTTCTGAGCAAGATACCAAGTGGCCCGATTGCGGGCGGCTCGAAACAAACGTAGCGTAAAGGGGGCGATGATGATATTGATCGACAAAGCCATTGCGCGGCGTGAACAGGCAGGCAATCCGATCCGGGTCGCATTGGTCGGGGCTGGCTATAGTGGGCGCAATATCGCCCATCAAATCGTTAATTCGTTTCCCGGATTGAGGCTTGTCGCGATTGCGAATCGCACCCTGGACACTGCTCGAGATGCCTATGCGTTCGCCGATGTTACCGACGTGCGGGTGGCCGAAACGCCTCAAGCCCTCGAACAGGCTATGCAGCAGCGGCGATATGTGGTCACCGACAATCCTGCCGTGGTCTGTCGCGCTGAAGGAGTCGAGGTCATCATCGAAGCGACCGGTACGATCGAATATGGCGCCGGTGTTGCAATCCAAGCGATCGAGAACCGGAAACATATCATCCTGGGCAATGTCGAGTTGGATGCCACGCTTGGTCCGATCCTGAAATCCTATGCCGACCGTGCGGGGGTCATGTATTCGAACAGTGACGGAGATGAACCTGGTGTTGCGATGAATATGGTGCGGTTTGTCCGCTCTATCGGCTTGACCCCCAAGGTCGCGGGAAATTTGAAAGGATTGTACGATCGGTATCGGACGCCGGAGACGCAGAAGGGATTTGCCGAAAAGGCCAATCAGAAGGCGACGACCATGACGTCCTTCGCCGATGGCACGAAGTTATCGATGGAACTAACCGTCCTTGCCAATGCGACTGGATTTCGAACGGGTAAGCGGGGCATGCATGGGCCGGCGCTTGCTCATGTGAACGACAGTCCCAAGTTTTTCTTGGATAAGCTGCAAGACGGAGGGATGGTCGACTTCTTGTGTGGTGCCGCTCCTGCCAATGGAGCCTTCGTGCTCGGCTATACAGAAGATCCCGCTAAAGCTGCCTATTTGAAGTATCTGAAGATGGGGGAAGGTCCGTTATACGCGTTCTATACTCCTTTTCACTTGCCGCAGCTGGAAATCCCTCTCACGGCCGCCCGCGCGGTTCTCTTCAACGACGCGACCGTGGCGCCGCTCGGCGCTCCGGTCTGTGACGCCATTGCCATCGCCAAGCGTGACTTGAGAGTCGGGGAGTCGCTCGACGGGATCGGCGGATTTTGCTGCTACACGCTCATTGAAAATTACGACGAAGCACGACGAATCGATGCCCTACCCATGGGCGTGTCGGAAGGGTGCGTAGTAAAGCGGGCAGTTCCAAAGGACCAGCTGGTCACATACGCGGATGTGGAACTGCCTCAGGGACGGCTGTGCGACAAGTTACGAAAGGAGCAGGACTCCTATTTTGCACAGCGGTAGGTGATCAAGAAATGCTCGGCGTTCTGGGCGTCCCGATCGGTGCTCGGCCAATAGGCGAACGGATTACTCATGGAGGACGACAGCACGAGGAGCATAGGGGCGTGCCGAATATGCAGGCGGGAGTTGCGGTTTGAGGTAATAGACCTCGGATTGTCCCCTCTTTGTGAAAGTCTAGTGGCCCCGGCACAGGTTAGCCAGGGGGAGTTTTTTTATCCGCTTCGCATATACGTCTGTGAAGGGTGTTTTCTCGTTCAAGTTACGGGTGATGTCAATCCCGGCGGAATTTTCACTTCCGACTATCCCTATTTTTCCTCGTGGTCCGATAGCTGGCTCAGTCAATCTCGGGCGTATACGGATGTTGTCGTTCAGCGGTTTAGGCTGACCACGCGCAGCCAAATTATCGAGATCGGCAGCAACGACGGTTACTTACTCCAGTACTTCCAGCGGCGCAATATCCCTGTCCTCGGCATAGAGCCTGCTGGTGCGGTTGCCAGTGCGGCTATTGCGATGGGTATTGAGACCATTAGGGAGTTTTTTAGTGTCCGGGTAGCGAGGCGTCTCTGCGAGCAAGGGAGACAAGCGGATTTGCTCATCGCGAATAATGTTCTGGCGCAGGTGCCGAATCCGGAGGATTTTGTCGCTGGATTAAAACTCCTCTTGAAGCCGTCGGGTGTTGTGACGATAGAGTTTCCGCATGTGCTGAATCTGATAGAGAACAATCAGTTCGATACGATGTATCACGAGCATTATTCCTATTTCTCTTTTCGGTCCGCAGAAACGTTGCTGTCGGCTCATGGCTTCACAGTGTTCGATGTTGAGGAACTGCCATCTCACGGCGGGTCGCTGCGAATCCTTGCCGGCCATCAAGATGATAAGACGAAAGTGGAGTCAGGTCGTGTCACGGCGTTGCGGGTCAAAGAGTCGCGGGCAGGAGTGGCGACGCTCGACTTCTATCGAGACTTCTCGAGTCGGGTTGGAAATGCGAGATTGAAATTGCTTTTGTTCCTGATGGAGCAGAAGCGTGCGGGCAAATCCGTCGTGGGATATGGAGCACCAGGGAAGGGAAACGCTCTGCTCAATTACTGTGGAGTCCGGACTGATTTTCTAGGCTATACGGTTGATCGTAACCCTGTAAAACATGGAAAGCTTACGCCAGGCTCCAGGATTCCCATTTTCCCGATTGAAAAGATTCGTGAAACGAAGCCGGATTATCTGTTGGTACTGCCATGGAATTTGCGCGAAGAGATTATGCGGCAAATGGCGTACATTCGTTCGTGGGGAGGGCAATTCGTGGTACCAATCCCCGAAGTGCAGGTAATCTCCTAATTGCAGAAGACGGAGTGGGGCGAGCGTTTCTGGAGAGATATGGCTCACATTGCAAGCAGGTCTAAGGTCATCCGGACAGTTGCCGTTTTCGGCCACGTTGGGCAAGACAATTTGGGTGACGAGGGGGCATTTCAGGCCGTAATAGAGGCGGTAAAGGCGAGGCAGCCGGAAGTTGAATTCGTGGGCGTTTCGGTGAATCCCACCGATACTTCAACTCGCTATGGGATTCGGGTGTTGCCTATCTGGCGGGAAACACCGGTTTCCAAAGCTGGCCTGGCGGATTCAGGCCATGAGTCGGCCACTAGAAAAGCGGATCTTCCGATTAGTGCGTCGCGCAGCCGCTTCATAAAGACAGTCTTGCAGCGTGTCCCTATCGTATTCGCTGCGATCAAGTGGGCGAAGGCTGTGATCGAGGCTCTTCCCGGGGTTTTTCAGGAGATCGGTTTTCTTGTTCGGATGTTAAAGGCTCTGCGTGGTATCGATGTGTTAGCGGTCGCTGGGTCGCAACACCTTAACGATTATGTCTTAGGCCCGTGGAATTTCCCTTATACCACGTTCAAATGGACCCTCTTGGCGAAATGCGCTGGGGCTCGGGTCGTCTTACTCAATGTGGGGGCCGGCCCGTTACAAACAGATCTTGGGAAATGGTTTGTCAAGAAGACGATTCTCTGGTCAGATTATCAATCGTACCGGGACGATTCCTCAATTCGGTGTGTGCGGCAATTAGGGGTGGGCGTCTCCGGGCCATCGCTTCCTGACATGGTGTTCAGTTTGAGCCTGCGACACCGTGAAGCGGCGGCGGACTCTCGCAAGGCCAAGCTGGTTGTTGGGATCAATCCGATTCCATTCAATAGCGGAGAGTATTGGGTAGGCGGCAGTCAGGAGAATTATTGGAGATACCTGGGTGTCCTGAGTGAATTCACCCAGTGGTTATTCTTGCGCGGGTATGCGGTCAGCTTTTTCCCCACGCAATTGACATTGGACCCGGTGGTGATCAGAGATCTCCGGTCGTTACTGCCGGTTGAGCTAGCTACTTCGGAGTATATTGCCGAAGCATCGATCAAGACCGTCGATGATCTTGCTGCCATGATTCAGAAGCTGGATTTTGTCGTTGCATCTCGGTTTCACGGGTTGGTTTTCTCCGCCCTGTTTCAGAAGCCGATGGTGGGCATCGCGTATGCGGAAAAGACGAAAGATCTACTGGCCTATATGGGAGTCGGAGAATATGCAGTCGATATCGAGACTCTGACCGTTGGATCCCTGCAGAGGCTGTTCGAATCTCTTGAAGGCAGGCGAGAGAGCGTTGCAAGAACCTTGGGGGTAAAGTGCGAGGAGGCACGCCGGAAATTGGAATCACAATTTGATGGCGTATTTAGGTGATTGTGGCCAGGGGGCTTCACGGATTTCGTAAAGGGGTGTCGTATGAAGGTGGTGTTGTTTTGCGGGGGACTTGGGCTTCGAATCCGGGAATATTCCGAAAACATCCCTAAGCCAATGGTGCCAATCGGGTATCGTCCGATCTTGTGGCACGTGATGAAGTTTTATGCCCATTATGGCCACAAAGATTTCATTCTTTGCCTGGGGCATGGTGCCGACGTCGTCAAAAATTACTTTCTCAATTACAGCGAGTGTGCCTCAAACGATTTCGTGCTGTCGGAAGGTGGCAAGAAGTTGGATTTGGTCAGTACCGATATCAAGGATTGGCGGATTACGTTCGCCGATACCGGCACGTCTTCAAACATTGCGCAGAGGCTCGTTGGGGCCAAGAAGTATCTCGGCGACGACGAAGTGTTCCTGGCGAACTACAGTGATGGTTTGGCTGATCTGCGATTGGATAGCCAAATTGAGGATTTCTTAAAGCGAGACAAAATCGCGAGTTGCGTGACGGTCCCGTTGCCGTCGAGTTACCACACGGTTTCCTCCGAGCCAGACGGAACGGTGACGGATATTCATGCGATCAAATCGACTAACCTCCGTGTGAATGGCGGATTTTTTATTCTGCGTCGGGAAATTTTTAATTATATTCGGCCCGGTGAGGAACTGGTCCACGAACCTTTTGAACGGTTGATTAAGGAGCAGCAACTTGTAGCGTATCCGTACGATGGATTCTGGGCATGTATGGATACGTTCAAGGATAAACAAGTGTTGGAAGAGATGTACGCCAAAGGTCGGGCTCCCTGGATGGTTTGGAAATCGGCAACGGGGCAGCCTTAGGTCGGGAAAAGGACCAATCATGTTTCAGTTTCGACTCGACCGGAGAACGACAGAACCGTGCACTATCTTGTGCCTTGGCGCCCACTCCGACGACATTGAGATCGGTTGCGGGGGGACCCTCCTGCGTCTTCTCTCCATCTATCCCAATGCCCAGGTCTGGTGGGTTGTCTTCACGGCGGCCGGTGTGCGCCGCCGTGAAGCGCGGGCCAGCGCTGTCGGCATGCTCCGCGGGAGCAAGCAGCCTCGAATCGTGCTCAAAGCGTTCCGGGAGAGTTTTCTGCCGTATCACGGCGAGCAGGTGAAGGGGTTTTTTGAGGAATTGAAGCGCCGATGCTCTCCCGATCTCATATTCACCCACTACCGGCACGATCTGCACCAGGATCACCGGGTGATTTCCGAATTCACATGGAATACGTTCCGCAATCACCTCATTCTAGAATATGAAATTCCAAAGTATGACGGCGATTTAGGTGTCCCGAACACCTTCGTCGCGCTCGATGCCGAAACCTGTAGGAGGAAGGTCGATCACCTCTTCAGTCATTTCGCCACCCAACGCAACAAACAGTGGTTTTCCGAAGATTTGTTCTATGCGCTGATGCGCCTGCGCGGAGTGGAGGCGAATGCCTCGTCCAAATATGCTGAGGCCTTCTATAGCCGGAAGTTGGTTCTCTAACCGGTGGAATGCGAGGACTATTCGTGGGTCACCCCAGCCATGTGCCGAAAGTCAGTGTGGGCTTGCCTGTATATAACGGGGAGCGGTATCTCGCCGAAGGCATCGAGTCGACGCTGGCACAGACCTTTACCGACTTTGAGCTGATCATTTCCGACAACGGGTCGACCGACCGGACGCCGCAGATCTGTGCTGAGTATGCTGCGAAGGACGCACGGGTCCGTGTATTGCGGGTTGAGGACAATCAGGGAGCCGCGTGGAACTATAACCGCGTGTTCGACACTGCGCGGGGGCAATATTTTCGCTGGGCGCCGGCGGACGACAAGTTCCATCCCGACTCAATCGCTGAATGCGTTGCCGTGCTCGATGCTCATCCGGACGTTGTTCTGTGTTATCCGCAAACGATGTTGATCGATGAAGATGGCAATGAGATTGGGCGCTACGAAGATGACCTGGATTTGCGCGATCCGGATGTCTCGGTCCGATTCTCCCAAGCGATCCGGAGAAATCGCCTCGTGAGCGCCATGTACGGCCTGATGCGAACAGACGCGATGCGAGGCACCGCCGTGTTTGCGGGATTTCCTGGGTCGGATGTGACCTTCCTTGCCGAGCTGGTACTGCACGGACGATTTTGGGAAATTCCCCGGCCGCTGTTCTATCGACGGATTCATGGAGCCGCATCCACCAGTCTTAAGACCATGGAGGGCGTTCAAGAGTGGTTCGATCCGAAGAAAAAAGGGACGCTGTTCCTATATCTCTGGACGCACTTAGGTGCCCATCTTGCGGCAGTGAAACGAGCACCTCAGCCGGCCGTGAAAAAGATTGTCTTGCTAGCCGTGCTGGCACGGTGGGTGATCGGTAGTCGAAATCAGTTCGGGAAGGAATTGATCGACGCTGCCATGCGAAGGCTGACGAATCAGTCGACGACACCCATTACACAGGGTGACATCGCCGTCGGTACGGCGAAAGGGCACACTCATTCAGGTGCCAAGTAACGTATGTCTACACCGGCTTCTCCCGTTGCGATAAGGACTGCTCCGCAGCCGGCCGCTGTGAGTGAGGTGGATACCAAGGTCTTGGACCGTTCTCTGATCAAGGGAATGTTCTGGACTGGATTGGTCAAGTGGGCTAGCCAGATCGTGTCATGGGCCACGACCATTCTGGTTGCGAGATTGTTGACCCCGGAAGATTACGGCATCGTCGGCATGGCAACCGCGTTCATCGGCGTCGTGAGTCTACTGAACGAATTCGGGGTAGGCATTACAATCGTATCGCTCCGGCATCTGAGCGAACAGGCCGTGGCGCAACTGAACAGTTTGTCGGCGATCTTAGGAGGGGCGGGGTTCCTCCTGTCTGCTGCCGTGGCTATCCCGCTGGCGAATTTCTATGGGACTCCGGAAGTGGGTCCGGTCGTTACGGTGATGGCTGTCACCTTCGTGTTTGCCGGATTCAAGTCGGTCCCGAACGCCTTGCTCCAAAAGGAGCTCCGGTTTCGCGTCTTGGCACTCATCGACGGTTTGCAGGTGTTCGTACAGGCGGCGTTCATGGTAGCCGTGGCCTTCATGGGGGGTGGGTACTGGACGCTGGTAACTGGGGGAGTGATCGGAGCCCTCGTTGCCATGGTCGCGACGCTGGTGGTCAGAACACATTCGTTTGCCTGGCCGTCACTGGTCCCGCTGAAAGAAGCGATCACATTCAGCTCGCACATCGTGTTGTCCCGCGTGTCCTGGTGCATCCAGTCCAATGCCGATTCCGTCATTACGGGAAAGGTGCTGGGGCAGGCGGCACTCGGCGCGTATGGCATGGCGCTGTCACTCGCCATGATGCCAGTAGAAAAGATTGCGGCGGTGGTGAGCCAAGTGACAACGTCATTGTTCGCCGCAGTCCAGCAGGATCCCGCGGCGATGCGGCGATATTTCGTATCACTGACAGAGGGTTTCTCGCTGGTGATCTTTCCTGCCACTGTCGGGATCGCTCTGGTCGCCGAAGAGGTGGTCCCGCTGGTGTTGGGTGAGAAGTGGGTCGCGGCGGTACCGCCCCTTCAGATTCTGGCTTTCTACGGCGCCTTTCGTGCCATCCAGACGTTGCCTCCACAAATTCTCTTTGTGACGGGCGGGTCCCGGTTGGCGATGTGGAATGCGCTCGGTGTGGCGGTTGTCTTGCCGGCGGCTTTTTATCTGTGCAGCCGTTGGGGCACGCAGGGAATTGCCGTTTCCTGGTTGATCGTCCACCCGCTGGCCGCGATTCAGACTAACTGGTTTGTCTTTGGGAAGATTCAGGTGACGATCTGGGAATACCTGCGGGCTCTTCGTCCCGCCTTGATCGGCTGCGCGTTGATGATGACGTCGGTCATGGCGCTTAAAGCGGTCATGCCGTCCGCCTGGCCCTTGTCCCTGCGATTTGGCGCGGAAGTGCTGGCAGGGGCAGCGGTCTACGGAGTGACGACGCTGAGCATTCACGGGGAACGGGTGCGGGCATTTGTGACGCTGATTCGCAAGGGAGCGGGGTGACCAAGGTCGACGGATAGGGTGAGCCCGGGAATGTGCCAGCTTTGCTTGGCTGAGCAAGTGAGACGGAACGAGTATGTGTGGATTTGCCGGCATCATCAATTTCGACGGAAACGCGGTTCAGGCGGCGGCATTGGATCGCATGGGGGACAGTCTTGTGCATCGGGGGCCCGATGACAGCGGAAGTTATGTCAACGGACCCGTGGGGTTGGTCTTCAGACGGCTGGCCATTCTTGACCTCTCGCCAGCCGCGCATCAGCCGATGGTTTCCCAGGACGGCAATCTCGTCATGGTATTCAACGGCGAAATCTACAATTACGTGGAACTCCGCGAGGAACTCGAAATATTGGGTTGCCGGTTCCGGTCGAGCGGTGACAGCGAAGTGTTGCTGCAGGCCTATGCAATGTGGGGGGCGGCCTGTCTACCGAAGCTGAACGGAATGTGGGCGATGCTGATCTACGACCGGCGGCGGGGCGTGGTATTCGGTGCGCGTGATCGGTTCGGGGTAAAGCCGCTGTATTGCTATCGGCATTCCAAAGGAGTCTGCCTGGCCTCGGAGATCAAAGCTATATGCGCGTCAGGACAGTATGTCGGCGGAATCAATTGGACGATAGCGTCCTCGTTTCTGTTGCAAGGAAAGCTGGATGAAGAAGCCAATACTTTCTATGACGGGGTTCAGCAGATTCGTCCCGGAACGGCTTTCGAAGTCGGCGTCGACGGAGGGTGGAAAGAGTGGTCCTATTGGTCTCTTGATGACATGCCTGAGATGGATCTGGCCGATCCTGTTGGGTCGTTCCGCGATCTCTTCGAGGATGCGGTTCGCTTGCGTATGCGAAGTGATGTGCCCGTGGGTGTCTGCCTGTCAGGAGGGCTCGATTCCACCTCCATTATTTGTGCGATGGCGAGACTCAGAGGCGAGCATCCGTCCCAGGGCGGCAAGCCGCTTCTGGCGTTCTGCTATATGCCGGATGAATACGATGAAAAGCGGTATGTCGCCGACACTTTGGCTCAGACCGGAGCGGTGCTGAGAGTCCTGCAGGAGACTCCGTATGGATTGTGGGATCGGTTGCCAGATTTTCTCCGGTTCCAGGATGAGCCGGTCCATTCGATGACCGCATTGATCGGTTATGAATTGATGCGGCTGGCGGCGGCCAATCAGGTGAAAGTGATATTAAACGGACAGGGGGCGGATGAGACAGCTGCCGGGTATTTCTCCTATTTCCCCGACTACTGGCGGACGTTGACGATGGATGGCCAGGTAGGGCGGGCCTGGAAGGAGATCGGTCTGTATACGGCAGTGCACGGAGGCAGCCGGATGCAGACTTGGTCTGATGCACTCAAACAGACCTGTCTGTGGAATCTGTTCAGGGTACCTGCTTATCGGACGTATCTCTCGAAGAAGCGGCGGGCATCCGGTCAGGCCAATGTCTGGTTCACGCGTGATCTGGCGTCGCGGCTGACCGGGGACGATTTTGCCGGTATGGATGGACGGCTTGAGACGAGCTTGAAACGGTCGGTTGACCGATCGCCGTTGCCGCTCTACCTCCGGGTCGAAGATCGAAACTCCATGGCCCATTCCGTCGAAGCGCGATTGCCGTTCATGGATTACCGTCTGGTGAGTCTCTTGTTCCAGCTTCCCTCCGAGTGGAAGTTACGCGGGCCCTGGAACAAATATGTTCTTCGCGAAGCCATGAGTGGGCGTATTCCAGAGTCCGTCCGTGTTCGTGCCGATAAGATGGGATTCCCGACCCCCGTCAATAAGTGGATATCGTCCGAACTCTATAAGCCGCTGAAAGATGTGTTGTCGAGTCAGGAGGCGCGGGAGCGCGGCATTTACGATGTCGATGCAATCCTCGGCGATTTGGAGCGGCACACGCAGGGGCAGGTGGACATGGCGGGCCGTCTCTTCAATGTTGCGCAATTTGAACTGTGGGCCGGAAACTTAAAGCGGACGGGTTCGGTGCGAGGCAACTGAGGCAGGCAGGGGGCCAAGACGGCAGCGTCGGCCACCCTAGTTACAGCAGGACGCGATTGGACATGCAGACACAGGACCTCATGGTGAAGGGGAGCGTCGTCATCAGCCGGTGTGGCGATACCGATCAAGCGGATTGGGCTCAGTACGTATTACGTGCGCCCGATGCCACAGTCGGCCATGATTGGGCGTGGCGTGGTGTGATTCGAGCGGCCTACGGGCATGAAGCCGTCTATCTCATCGCCCGTGATGCGGGTTGCATTCGAGGTATTCTGCCGCTGATCGAAATGCGGAGCCCGTTTGGCCGTGCGTCGTGGGCATCGATGCCGTTTATGGATTACGGAGGAGTCTGTGCAGACGATTCTCGGGTCGCCGCACTGTTGATTCAGGAAGCCCGGCGGTTGAGTCGCGCCTGTGGAGCCTCCGCGTTGGAACTCCGCCAACTGAAAGAGTTGTCCGACATTCCAGCCTCCCGCGGCGACAAAGTGACGATGGTGTTGGATTTGACGGGTGGGGAAGCAAGTATCTGGAAAGGATTGCCGGCCAAGGTACGGAATCAGGTGCGGAAGGCCGAAAAGAGTGGACTTTCCACCGTAGTGGGCGGGGCGGAACTCCTCGAAGAATTTTATCGGGTTTTCGTCGTCAATATGCGAGACCTTGGTTCTCCGGTGCACGGGTTTCCGTTTTTCACGGCCATGGCGGACGGCTTCGGTGCGAAGTTGCGAGTACGACTGGTGCGGGAAGGCGAGAAGACGGTCGGCGGGCTGATTCGGATATGTTTTAAGGATACGGTGTTGGTCCCCTGGGCCTCGGCGTTGCGGGAGTATTTCCCGAAGTGTCCCAATAATCTGCTGTATTGGCATGAAATCCAGGATGCCTGTGCGGGGGCGTACAAGATATTCGACTTCGGGCGATCTTCGATCGGTTCCGGTACGTACGAGTTTAAACGGCAGTGGGGGGCTCATCCGGCGCCGCTCTTTTGGTATGTGCTCGGTGACGAGGCCGCGAGCGGCAATGCGGTCGATGGAACGAGCCTCAAGTATCGGCTGATCCGTGAGGTGTGGAAACGGCTTCCGGTGGGTATGAGTGCTGCGGTCGGTC
The DNA here is from genome assembly GCA_046350995.1 of Nitrospira sp. Lineage (GTDB taxonomy): Bacteria > Nitrospirota > Nitrospiria > Nitrospirales > Nitrospiraceae > Nitrospira_D. The sequence goes on along the minus strand of JAXLZJ010000021.1, from coordinate 7,445 downwards.
CCAGGATTCGCAAGTATCTGACGAACTGATCCAGCCGATAGGGATGAAGTAGGCAGACAATCATGTGCGGTATTGTTGGACTCTACCATTGGACGGATAACCCTGAACTGTCTCGCGGGCATGTCCGTGCCATGTGTCAGGCGATCGTGCATCGCGGCCCGGATGACGAGGGTGTGTTCGTCGATCGCTCGGTCGGCCTTGGGATGCGGCGGCTCAGCATTATCGATGTCGGAGGCGGGCATCAGCCCATTGAGAGCGAAGACGGACAGGTTACCGTCGTGTTCAACGGAGAGATTTATAATTTCGCTACGTTGCGTGCTGACCTTGAACGTCGCGGTCATCGGTTTAAGACCAAGACCGATACCGAGGTGATCGTACACGCGTATGAAGAAGACGGTCCGGACTGCGTGAAGCATTTCAACGGCATGTTTGCGTTCGCAGTCTGGGATCATCGGGCCAAGCGGCTGCTGCTCGCCCGCGATCGGATGGGCATTAAGCCACTGTACTATATCCAGCTTGGATCGAAGCTGGCATTTGCTTCGGAAATCAAGGCACTCCTGACGCTGCCGGAAGTGGCTCGTGTGCTGGACCTGACGGCGGCGGCGGAGTATTTCCGGCTCGGATTTGTGCCAGCTCCCAACACGCTGTTTCATGGGATCAAGAAATTGCCGGCCGGTTGGACGTTGGTGGCCGAACAGGGACGAGTCGACCTGCAACGATATTGGGATCTGGGGTTTAAACCGCCGACCGATGTCTGGACGTTCGAAGATTCGCGGGACCGCTTGCGAAACGTCTTGCGGGAAACGGTGGTCAGTCAAATGGTAAGCGATGTGCCGCTCGGGGCATTTCTCAGCGGCGGAGTGGATTCCACCGGTGTCGTGGCGTTCATGCGTGAGGCGTCGAGCCTTCCAATTCGCACGTTCAGCATCGGGTTTGACGGCGAACATGCGTACCACAACGAAGCGCCATTTGCAGAGGCGGCAGCGAAAGCGTTGGGTACCCGCCATGAAACGCTGATCGTCCGTCCTCAAGTGGCTGATCTTCTCCCGGAGTTGGTGGAAAAGCTGGATGAGCCGCTCACTGACACGTCTTTCATTTTGTCGTATCTGGTATCGGAGTTGGCCCATCGCCATGTCAAAGTCGCCTTGTCCGGTCTTGGCGGGGATGAACTGTTCGGCGGCTACCGCCGGTATCTTGGACCGTTTTTGCGGAAAGCGGTCGACTGGATTCCCTCACGGATAAGGAAAACCCTCGGTGCTCAGTTGGAGCGCCGGCTCAATGTCGACCGGGGATCCGTCCTCGGGAACCTTGGCCGGTATGGCAAAGCGCTGGGACGGACGATGCACCTTTCCATGGGCGAACAGTATCTCGGTCTTTTGGCCGTGCTATCGGCAGAGCAGGTTGCGGCGTTGCTATCGCGACCTGGTCGGCAGGGCGATCCTGGTGCCGAGTTGATTGCCCTCTATGAGCAGGCTCCAGCTGTCGATCCGGTGGATCGGCTGGCTTATGTCGATGCGAAAACCGCGCTTCCCGAGAGCTTACTGATGTTGTCGGATAAGATGGGGATGGCTGCGTCGTTGGAAGTGCGAGTGCCGTTTCTCGACAACCGGGTCGTGGATTTTGTCACGCAGGTGCCGAGTCACTATCGGATTCGCGGGCTCCAGATGAAGCGACTGTTGAAAGCGGCGCTTACCGGAGTGGTCCCTGAATTTGTTCTGACCAGATCCAAGCGGGGTTTTGGGACTCCAATGGGAACCTGGCTGCGCCGCGATCTGCGTCCGTTGGTCCTAGAACTGTTGGATCCGGACAGACTGAAGCGGGCGGGGTTAATCAATCCGGACACAGTCCGGACGATGTTGTCCTTACACGACGCAAGAAAAGAGGATTTCACCGAAGCCATTATGGCGCTGATGATGTTCGAACTGTGGCGGGATCGATTTGGAGTGAGGATGCCATGACGACTATAGGAGCCATGTTTGCTTGGGGGGCCGCGTTTCTGATCGCATATGTGTATGTCGGCTACCCGATTCTCATCGGGTTGTTGGCCCGTGTGATGCCAAGGCCGGTTCGGCAGGGGGAGATCGAGCCAACCGTCACGATGGTGATCAGCGCTTTCAATGAAGCACATGTGATCGGCGAAAAATTGAATAACGCCATCGGCTTGGACTATCCGAAGGACAAGATCGAGATTCTGGTGGTGTCTGATGCGTCCACAGACGCCACGGACGACATCGTCCGGTCCTTTTCTGGGCAAGGTGTCAAACTGATCCGTATGGCGGAGCGCGGAGGAAAGACCGTCGGTTTGAACGCAGCCTTGAAGGCGGCTCAGGGTGAAATCGTCATTTTCAGCGATGCGAATATCATGTATCGGCGGGATACCGCCCGTCGGCTTGTGTGTAATTTTTCGGATGCCTCGGTCGGGTGTGTGACTGGAGATTCCCAATATGTTGACGACCCTCACTCGGCGGCCCATGCGCAAGAAAACACCTATTGGGGGTACGAGCGATTCATTCGGTCGATGGAAAGTCTAGTAGGGAGTACGGTCGGGGGCGACGGAGCGATCTTTGCTATTCGCCGGGAACTCTATCAGCCGCTTTCGGCCGATACCATCAACGATCTTGTAGTTCCATTGCAGATCGTCGCCAGAGGCCACCGCGCGATTTTCGAGCCCACGGCGATTGGTCTGGAGCCGTCGGCCGGCGATTTCCGAAAGGAGTTTCGGCGTAAGCGTCGCATCGTCAATCGGAGTTGGAAAGGAGTCATGAGCGTGCCCGGGATTCTGAATCCGTTCAGAGTCGGGCTGTTTGCATGGCAAGTATGGTCGCACAAGGTCCTCCGGTGGCTGGTGCTGCCTTTTCTTGTCGCGGGGTTCGCCGGATGCGTGGGGGCCTACCAACTGGGAATGATCTATCAGCTCGGACTCTGGGGCGGCATCGCCAGTGTGGCAGTCGCGGCGGTGGGGCCGTTCGTTCCAGCCTCGCTGGGCGGCTTGGCCAAACTGGTGCAGACGGTGTTCTACTTCTATCTCGTCAATCTCGCGGCGGTCTTGGGGGTAACCAAGGCGTTGGGGGGACGAGTCGACCGTATCTGGGCACCGGAGCGAGGGTAAGGGCACGGTGGGTGTGGTGGCATCAGTTGAGAGTGCGCCGCCGCTGATCGTCCATGTAATTTTTCGATTGGCGATGGGCGGCCTGGAAAACGGGCTTGTGAATCTGATTAATACGATGCCGGCGGAACGGTATCGCCATGCCATCGTCAGTCTTACCGACTGTACGGATTTTCAGCGCCGGATCACCAGGACGGATGTCCAGGTTGTGGCGCTGCATAAGCGGCCTGGTCACGATTTCGGTGTGTATCGTCGGGCGTGGCGGGTGTTTCGGGAGTTGCGTCCTGCGATCGTGCATACACGTAACTTTCCCACCCTTGAGTTTCTGGCTATCGCGGCCTGTGCCGGGAAGGCGGCAAGAATTCATGGGGAGCACGGTCGGGACGTCTATGATCTTGACGGGAGTAAGTGGAAGTACAACGTGTTCCGGAGGATCATGCAGGTGCTTGTTGATCGGTATGTGGCTGTAAGCCGGGATTTGGCTTCCTGGCTGGTGGGAACGGTAGGAGCCGCGCCGGAGCGGGTTGCGCAGATTTATAACGGAGTGGACACGGTGAAGTTTCATCCCGGTCGAGCGTGGACAGTGACAGGATGTCCGCGAGGATTCTTCGCGCCGGGTACGGTAGTCGTGGGTACCGTCGGACGAATGGAAACGGTCAAGGATCAAGTGACGTTGGTGAGGGCGTTCCTTCATCTCCTATGCACGGCTCCGCATCTGCGTGACGTTGTCCGGTTGATGATCGTCGGAGACGGTCCGCTCCGCGACGAGTCGCTGCGATTGGTTCAGGCGGCGCATGCGGAATCGTCTGTCTGGTTGCCGGGCGCGCGTAGCGACGTGCCGGACTTGCTGCGCTGTCTCGATGTGTTCGTGCTTCCTTCGCTGGCCGAGGGGATTTCCAATACCATTCTCGAAGCGATGGCAAGCGGGCTACCGGTGATTGCAACCCGAGTTGGCGGTAATGTCGAACTGATCGAAGAGGAGCGGACGGGTCTGCTCGTGCCACCGTCCGATCCGGAGGCTATGGCGGCGGCGATTCGATCCTATGCTGAGGATCGTGCGCGGATAGCGGCGCATGGGGTGGCGGCGAGGAAGAAAGCGGAAACGGAGTTCAGTCTCCGGGCGATGGTCGAACGATATGTCAGCGTGTATGACGGTGTCTTGGCGGGTGAAGGACAGCAACTATTCGACGGGTGGACTGGAGCCCAGGGAGTGACAAGCCATGTGCGGCCTGTGCGGACTCTTTAACGTCGGATCCAATGAGCCGGTGTCTCGATCGCTGTTGAAGGCGATGGCGGATACCATTGTCCACCGCGGTCCCGATGCCGAGGGATTCTATACGTCGGGCGCGATCGGACTGGCACATAGGCGGCTGTCCATCATTGATTTGGAAGGCGGCCAGCAGCCCATGGCGTCTCCGGATGGATCGGTTGTCGTCGTATTCAACGGAGAAATCTATAACTTCCCCGAGTTGCGTCACCAGCTGGAACAGAAAGGATACCGGTTCCACTCGAAATCCGATACCGAAGTTATCATCTACTTGTATCAAGAAGTAGGAGAGCAGTGTTTTGAACAATTGCGCGGAATGTTTGCCATTGCCCTCTGGGATGCGAACCGCCGCCAGTTGGTGCTGGCCCGCGACCGGGTCGGAAAGAAGCCGCTCTTTTATTACTACGACGGAGCGCGGTGTGCCTTCGGGTCTGAGATGAAAACCCTGCTCGAAGTACCCGGTATACCCACGGAACTGGATTTAGAAGCGGTCTCGGACTACTTCTCGCTGCTGTACGTGCCGGCACCCAAATCGATCTTCAAACACATTCGAAAGGTGAAACCCGGTCATTATGCCGTCATTTCCGAGAAGGGGTTTCGCGAAGTCGAGTACTGGGATTTGACGTTCGCCCACGTCGAGGAGAAAAGCGAAAGCCGATGGATTGAAGAACTGCTCGCACTCTATCGCGAAGCTGTACGTATTCGGTTGATGAGCGACGTGCCGTTGGGGGCGTTCTTGTCGGGAGGGGTCGATTCGTCGTCGGTGGTTGCTCTCATGAGTGAGCTGGTGGGCGAGCCGGTGATTACCTCGTCGATCGGTTTTAAGGAGAAAGAGTTCGACGAGTTGGATTACGCCCGCATGATCGCGGAGCGATTCAATACCAAGCACCATGAACAGGTTGTGGAGCCTGATGCGGCGGCGATTATCAGCAAGTTGGTATGGCATTACGACGAACCTTTTGCCGATTCCTCTGCGGTACCGACCTATTATGTGTCCAAAGTAGCTCGAGAGCATGTGACCGTGGCCTTGTCCGGCGATGGGGGCGACGAATTTTTCGCGGGCTATCGCCGGTACAAGTTGGATGTCAGGGAAAATGCCATTCGGAATCTGATTCCGGGGCCGCTTCGACGAGGAGTGTTCGGTCCGCTTGCGGCATTCTACCCGAAAGCTGACTGGGCACCCCGAATGTTTCGCGGTAAGGCGACATTTGAGAGCCTGGCCTGCTCCCACATCGAAGGGTATTTCCGGTCTGTCTCGGCGTGCCGCCCGGAAGTCAAACGGCTGCTGCTGCATCAAGATGTACAACGGCACTTGCGGGATTACGAAACCGTCGAACTATTCAGACAGTACTATGAAAAGGCTGGCACGACAGATCCGTTGTCTCGGATTCAATACGTCGATGTCAAAACCTACTTGCCGGACGACATTCTGGTGAAGGTGGATCGAGCTAGTATGGCCAATTCGCTGGAGGTTCGAGCGCCTATGCTCGATCACCGGTTGATCGAGTTGACGGCTCGGATGCCGTCCTCACTCAAACTAAAAGGCTCGATTGGGAAGTATATCCTCAAAAAGTCCTTAGAGCCGCTGCTTCCGCAGGAGGTACTCTACCGCCCGAAGATGGGCTTCGCAGTCCCGCTCGGAGAATGGTTGCGCAAGGACTTGCGACCGATGGCGGAGTCGCTCTTGTTGGAGGCTGACTCCCAGGGAATACTGGACCAGCGGGGGATTGTCCAGGTTTGGAAGGAACATCAAAGCGGGTTGCGCAATCGATCGACGGAGCTTTGGACTCTGTTGATGTTTCGTCTATGGCAGCAACAATTTCAACGGGGACATCTGTGACGAAGTCGCCCTTGAAAGTGCTGGTGTTCACATCGTTGTTTCCGAATAACGTGTGGCCGAACCAGGGCGTTTTCATCAAGGAACGCATGGCGGCTTTTGCAAAGCAGCCGGGTATCGAACTACGGATCGTCGCGCCAGTGCCGTACTATCCGCCGGTCAAGGTCGGGGCGCGGTCGAAGTATCGCCAGGTGGTGGAGAAGGAACTCTGTGAAGGTATCGAGGTGACGCATCCGCGCTACCTGCTCACGCCGAAGATCGGCATGAGTCTCTACGGAATCAGCCTCTGTCTCTCGGTGTTGTCGCATGTGAAACATATCCAACGGACGTTCGATTTCGATGTCATCGATTCGCATTTTGTGTATCCCGACGGGTTTGCAGCCGTGCTACTCGGTGCAATCTTGGGGCGCCCGGTTACAATCTCGGCTCGAGGAAGCGACGTCAATGTGTATAAAAATATGTTCCTTATCCCGCGATTACTCCGCTATGCGCTCGAGAAGGCCGATCGCGTGATTGCCGTCTCTCAGGCCTTGGCAACAGCGATTAGTGATCTGGGAATTCGTTCGGGTAAGATTGCGGTCATTCCAAACGGCGTCGATTGTGGGAAGTTCTACCCGGAGGATCCTGCCGAAATGAAGAAGCGGCTAGGGTATGGGGGCGAACACCTTGTGCTTTCGGTTGGTCATCTGACGGTCAATAAAGGTTTCGACATCTTGCTCCGTGCCTTGAAAATCATAAGAGACCGAAAAGAAGAACTGTGTCCGCATCTTGCAATTATCGGGGACGGACCGATCAGAGGAGACTTGGAGGTGCTGGCGCGGGCGCTTGGTCTTGAGCATTTGGTTCGGTTTGTTGGGGCCGTCCCGCATGGCGAACTTCGAGCTTGGTACAATGCCGCGGATCTGTTCTGCCTTGCCAGTGAGCGGGAGGGATGGCCGAATGTTGTTGGTGAGGCATTGGCATGCGGCACGCCGGTCGTGGCGACGAGAGCGGGGGGGATACCTGAAATCGTCAACGCTTCGAGCCTGGGGATCCTGACGGATCGGACTCCGCTTGCATTTGCGGAGAGTATTGCGGAGGCATTGGCGCGGCAATGGGATCGGGAAACTATCGTCGAGGCCGCCCGAAGGCGCAGTTGGGATCATGCGGCCAAGGACCTCCGTACCGTGTTTGACTCTGTGCGAGAAGAGCACAATCATCTCAACTCTGTTCGATATGCCAGTGCAGCCGGAACC
>JAXLZJ010000020.1:0-78633 GCA_046350995.1 Nitrospira sp. | reverse complement strand
CAGACAGTCGTGCGCGCGACCGACACCAAGGGGCAATTGCAAATTGCCGAAATCGTTCGCCCTCAGCCGGCCGGTTCGAGCGGCTACCACACAATCATCGCCGAGGTCGATTCAATCTAACGCGCCGCCACCCACCGGCTCTCCCGCAACTCTTTCTTGCCCTCCCCTCCCCGTTTTGATACAAGCCCACCACCGGACGCCTCGCATGTCGCTCACCGTCTTCATTATCGTCGCCGCCACCGCCGCCATTCACGCCTTGTTCGGCGTGGGGTTACTGCTGTTCGGAACGCCGATCCTGCTATTGCTGGGATACGACTACTTCACAATTCTGCAGTGGCTACTCCCCATTGCCTTAGGCATCAATCTGCTGCAGATCTGGCTTCACGCCTCGCAGATCGACTGGAACTTTGTCCGTTCCTGCGCCCTTTTCAGCCTACCGACGGTGCTCGCCTGCTCCTTGGCCATGGCCCAGTTCAACCTGGCCATCGGCCCGCTGATGGGCGTACTCCTGATTCTCGTGGCGATTCAACGTTTCTCCGCGACCGCCCAGCAGGCCCTCACCCAGGTCATGCAGCAAACGGCGCTGTATTGCATCGTCATGGGCACGGTGCAAGGATTGACCAGCCTGGGAGGATCGTTGCTCAGCGCGCTCGTCCACTCGAAGGGCTACGACAAGAACCGGGCACGCGTTACCACCGCAGCCACCTATGCCCTCTTCCTGACGGTGCAGTTGATTGCGTTGCTCCGCACCGCTCCATCGAATGAGGGACATGCCGGCGACCTCTTCACACTCGCCGCTATCGGACTAGGGACGTTCGCGCTGATCGAACACACCCTCTATGCCGCGCTGGACCGCGAGCGCTACCAGGCCGTCCTGACCGGCTTTCTCTTTGTGTCGGGGCTTCTGCTGATCGGGAAAAGTCTTTTCCTCTAACCCAGGGCCTCCCCGCTTCGCCACTGGAACCAAGTCGCCAGTTTGGCTATCCTGGCTTCATCATACTCATACCCATCATCCACATCGGGAGGCCGCCATGCCCTTTGTCATCGCACTCCTCTTCGTCGCTCTTCTGACTGCGTCAGGATGCAGCACGTCGGCCTCGTCGCCGACTGCCGGAACAGTCCGCCCTTCATCCGAACCGCAACGCCGGACCGTCGCCATCGACGGCGTCAACCTCAGTATCCTGGAAGCGGGAACCGGCGACCCCGTCATTTATGTCCACGGCGTCGTGACGACGAGCAATATCTTCCCGAAGTATCTCGCCGCCTACTCGCCGGACTTTCGAGGCATTGCCGTCGACCTGCGCGGCTACGGCGACTCGGACAAGCCGGCCGGCGGATTCACGATCAAGCAATTCGGCAAGGATCTTATCGCGCTGGCGGACCGGCTCGGCATTCAAAAGCCCGTCTGGGTCGGCGTATCGATGGGAGGAATGATCCTGCAGCAACTCGCGCTGGACTACCCCGACCGAGTCCGCGCGCTTGTGCTGGTCTCGACGACGGACGGCGCCATGGCGCTTGACAACGATCTGCCGACCATCGGCAACCCCAGAGATTTCCGCGAGGTCTCCAAGAACATCATCGTCGAGAGTTTTCCCGCCGGGACACCCGCCGCGCTGTATCAACCGCTGCTCGACCGGATTCCCACCTGGAACGCCACCGTACTGCGCGAGGCGCTGACGGACATGGCTCACGCGAACGTGCACGGCCGCATTGCTGCGATCACGGCTCCCACGCTGGTCGTGGTCGGAGCCAAAGACGATGTGGCGACGCCGGCCATCGCGCGCGGCATTCAATCGCAGATCGCAGGAGCGAAGTTGGTCGAGTTCAACACCGGACACTTCATGATGGCGGAAGACCCGGAACGATTCCGGACGGTGCTGGGGGAGTTTCTTCGAAGCCTGCCCCGTTAGGGCCGACACGCCGGTCGTCTGGAAGGGACAGGCGGACGCGATTTGCGAGGGGCCGGAGATGCCGTCGCTCGTATGGCGGCGAGTTCGACCTGCGTCAACTCCCGCCACGTTCCCGGCTTCAATTCACCGAGCGTCACCGGACCGATTGCGATACGGACCAGCCGGAGCGCCGGATGCCCCACCGCCGCCGTCATGCGGCGCACTTGACGATTCATTCCCTCGCGCAGCGTCAGCTCGATCCAGCAGGTCGGCACCGTTTTTCTAAATCGAATCGGCACCGACCGATCAGGAAGCGCCGGCTCCTCTGTCAGAAGCCGGACTTCCGCCGGTCTCGTCTTGGTTCCGCTCAACACCACACCGCTCCGCAACCGATCGAGAGCCGGCTCGTCGGGGATACGCTCAATCTGCACAAGATACACCTTGGGCAGTTTATGTTGCGGATCCGTGATGCGATGGGACAACGTGCCGTCGGACGTCAACAACATCAGCCCTTCGCTGTCCATATCGAGCCGGCCCGCGGCATACACGCCCGGCACATCGATATAGTCCGCCAGCGTAGGGCGGCCGCTCGGATCCGTGAAAGACGGCAGCACACCGTACGGCTTGTTGAACGCGATGGTGAGAGGCAGCGAACCGATCTCCCGCCTGTCTAGCGCACGTGGATTCATCGACGGGCCATAGCGGATTCGGACAGGTGCGTTTTTAGAATGCGTCGGACTTCGGCGATCGCCAAGGGATGGCTCTGCACGGAATGCCCGGACCGCACGACGAGTTCGGAGCTCACTCCCTCCAAGTGGGCGCTGCGATATTCCACCACTCCGTCGTCGCCCGACTCGGCCGGTCCGTCCCCCTCCACGGCGATGATCGAATGGGACAGGATCGGCGGCGCGATCGGCAACGGAGCCAGCGCCCGGATGAAACTGTTGCCCGGCGTCATGCCGTGGACGCTGCTCATGAATCCCCCCGATGGGGACAGGGTGATAGCGCTGAGATCGCCTGTCACCAGATCGGCGCCGATCCCGAGGATGTCCTTCGGCAGCTTGACCAGACCGCCGACCCAATGCGCGAGCCGGTTCCCCGCAAGATAGCTGCCCTGATGGGGAGTCGCCAGAAAAACGACGCGGCTGACGAACGGGAGCGGCTTCAGGAACAGCGTGCGTCTGAGCAGGTCGCGGGTGCTTTCGCGCAGTACCACATCGTCGATCGATTTGGAACTGAACTCATCCCACAACGCCGTCCCCGAATCGACGGCTGTCATCTTGGTCAGCAGTCCGCCCTGGCTGTGCCCGACGACGACCATCTGACGCAGCGCGGGATCTTTCTGCTCCGGATCGAGCTGGTCGACGATATGCCGCAAGGATTCGCGCAGCGTGTCGGCGGAATAGAGGATGGGATTCCCCGTTTCATAGTAGAAGAACCAGAACTGGCAGCGCTCCCGCAGGTCCGGATCGTTGGCCAGCGTGTTGACCATGTCGGCCCATCGTCCGGGGCCGGAAGCGGTCCCGTGCACAAACACGACCGGAACGCGGCCTGCGCGATAAGGATGCAGAAACAACACCTGTGTCCGCTGTGCCTTCTGGGCATCCCCCACGAGGAACCCGGGCAGCAGATCGCCGAAGAGAAATCCCTTCAGCTCCCAGTCCCACACTTTCGAACGACTCAGAGTATGCGCCATCACAGCGGTCGGCTCCACCTCCAACGGCACCGGCCGCCGGTCGAGCTCCACCGATTCGCGTTCATAGGCATCGTGCACCTCGAGCCGACCCCTCACCGCACCGGCGGCGAGCTGCTCCCTGATGCGCTCGAACCGCAGCACGGCCGTCACAGGAACCTTGGTCTGCCGTCCCACGAAATCCCGGACCTTTCGCGTCTTGTCGAACGGGCTCGTGCTCGCCGACAACGGCGCCCCAAGACCGGATCGTCGATAGCGTTCGCGCAACCCGATCACTTCGAGTTCCGCCACCGGAACGAAATGCTCGAGCTGCCGGTCCCCCCACCGCAGGCTCTGCTCATCCAATTCCACGGTCAACGCACCGAACGGAAGCGGATACGTTCCCGACCGCAGTTCCACTTCCGCATCGTCCCGCGAGGCAAACCCGACGGTGAGTCCCCGGTTATAGAGGTTGGCGGCAAGTCGCAGTCTCGGATCGAACGAATCGGGTCCCGGCTGCCCCTCGCCGGGAAACAGGAAGGCGTAGGCATACACGACCGCGGCCAGGTAATAGCCCGGTTGATTGGTCCGGCGCGCGACGTCGAACGACAGTTCCGACAATGCCACCAGCTCGTCGCCCCCCGCGTTCCCGGACACAACCGACCGATGCAGCGAAGCGATCGCCCGGGTCGCTGATTCGTGGAACGACTCAAAGAGATTCCACCGGTGGAGCACGTTTTGCGTAGACCGGCTCAGTTCGCCGGTTGAGAGAACGCTGCCGGTCAGTTCGCGATGGACTTCCCTGGGATCCGTGCGCTCGACCGTAATGGGCGACCCGCAGGCGGTCAGCAGGAGGATCGAGAACCCGATCAGGAGCGCACGCGCCATCATCATAATTCCGCCACTATACCTGAGCGTCCGACACGATGGCCACGACCCTTTCTCGCAACACCCGCACACGTGTAGAAACGTAGGGGACACCCTCCAATTGTTTATTCTCTCGTCGCGGTCCACGACTCTGTCACGCTCGCCGGCTTCTTGTGTTGTCCACAACAAACCGCACGGCCGGAAGTGCAGTTAGCCGGACCGTCATCAAATCCACCACCTGCACAGGACAGGACCTACCGACGAGGCATCGCGCTTGCTGATGTCCTTATACGAGAGCGCACACGACTCTCGCATGTGTCGCATCGCGCGAACGACTTAGACGGACAATCTATCCGCGCGTCGTTCGGTTTATTTTCTCATTTCCAAGGAGGTTTCTCATGACACGCATTGCCAATCTCATGGTGTTTGCCGCACTGCTCACGTTCGGCATGAGCCCCGCCCTGTCGTTCGCCGCCGAACCGACTCCCGTCGAGCAGAAGGAGAAGAAGGATATGAGCGGTTCAAAGGCGGATGAGGATAAGAAGAAAGACGACAAGAAAGACATGGGCGGCAAATAGCATCACCGAGGGGCGCAGCATACGCTACGCCCCTCCCCCGTCCCCCTGGGATTCAACTTCCAGGCAACGCGAAAACCTGTAGGACCGAACCTACAGATCCGTGGCATCTCACTACAACGTTCTGACTCAATTCCGTTCCCCTCCTCCTTAACACCTTGAGAACGGACCTCTTCTATCTTCATTTCCTGATTTCAAACCAGGCACCGACCTTGCTGCTGATGAAGGCCATATTGTCCGTCATTCATTACAAGGAGGAAATCATGCCCCTTCCGCCTAACTCTCCTACGACTTGGCTCCGGACTGTCACTCTGCTTGCGCTTTGCGCCACAATCCCGGTCGGTTGCGTCACGAAAGAGACCCATACCAAGGCGCTCAGTGAACTGGATGCGGCGAAGAAGACCTCGGCCCAACAGGCGGCGGAACTGGATGCGCTGAAGAAGCAGTCCCTGACGCAGGCGGAACAGCTCAAGCAACAACTCGCCAGCCTCCAGCAGAATCTCGATCAGGAATCGGCGCAACGGAAATCGGCCGAGCAGGCCGCCGCCGCCCTGGCGAAGGAACGGGAAGCACTCGAAGCTCGCTCCGGCGAGTTGCAATCCAAGCTGGACGGGCTGGAGCGCGAGAAGAGTCAGCTCGGCAGTGAACTCGGGGACGTGCGAAGCCAGATCGACCAACTGCAGAAGAAGCTGGCCGACGAAGCGGCGCAAGTCAGCGCCCTGGAAAAAGATAAGCAGCAACTCGCGAGCGGCACCGCCACCGCGCAGAGCGAGATTGCCAAGCTACAGAAACGGGCCGCTGAGTTGGAAGCCGAATCCGCCCGCGTGGCGAAGGAACGCGAACAACTTCGCCAGCAACAGACCACCCTCGCCGCCTCGCTCGAGCAGGAACGGGCGCGGCTGAAAGCGGAAGAAGCCGAAAAAACCCGCCTAGCGGAAGAACAGGCCCGCCTGGCCCAGGAACAGGCACAACTGGCCGCCAGCCTCGAACAGGAGCGTCAACGGCTCAAGGCGGAGGAGGCGGAAAAAGCCAAACTGGAACAAGAGCGTCTTGCCAAGGAAGCGGAGATCGCCCGCCTGACGCGCACCCAGGAAGAGCTGTCCAAATCGCTGCAGGATGAAATCGCCAAAGGCAACATCACGATCCAACAGGTGCGCGACCAGCTCACCATCAACATGGTCGATCGCGTCCTCTTCGATTCCGGCCAGGCTCAAGTGAAACCGGCCGGCGTCAAAGTGCTCAAGCAAGTCGGCGACGTATTGAACAAAGTCACGGACAAGCAGATCCGGATCGAGGGGCACACCGACAACGTGCCAATCAGTACGAAGCTCCAGGATAAGTATAAGACCAACTGGGAGCTGTCCACGGCGCGCGCCACGAACGTCGTGCGGTTCCTAATCGATCAAGGCGGGGTGAACCGGCAATACCTGTCCGCCGTGGGGTATGCGGAAACCCGCCCGATCGCGCCGAATGATACGGAGCAGGGCCGCAGCTCGAACCGCCGTATCGAGATCGTCCTGCATCCCAAAGACCTCTCGAAAATCACCGGTCAATTGGGCTCCACCGGTCCGGACAGCAAGTAGTCCGTCCGAGACCGTGGCGGCCACCATCCCTCCATGGTGGCCGCCGCCCTTCCTCTTCACTGCTTACGGACTTCCCCTCCCCGTCGACATCCGCTATCATGGCTGCGATCCTTCGGCCGACCATCGGGAGGTACACATGTCGATAGCCCTTCGCCTCACTGCCCCTCTCGCCCTCTGCCTGACACTGGCCGCCTGCGATACGGCTTACATGGCCGCCATGGAAAAGATGGGCTATGCCAAACGCGACATCCTGAGCAGTCGGGTCAAATCGGCCCGCGATGCCCAGGAAGACGCGAAGAAGGAGATCCAAAGCGCACTCGATCAATTCGGAAAAGTCGTCGCCTACCAGGGCGGCGATCTCGAAGCTACCTACAAGAAGCTGAACGGCGAACTGCAGAACAGCGAGGATGCGGCGGAAAGCGTCCGGAAACGGATCAAAGACGTCGAAAGCGTCGCCGACGGGCTCTTCTCGGAATGGAAAACCGAACTCAGCCAATACTCCAGCGCCGACCTCCGGCGCAAGAGCGAAGAGAAACTGACCCAGACCAAGGCCCGCTACAACGACATGCTCGCCGCGATGAAGAGGGCCGAACAGCGGATCGATCCGGTCTTGAAACCGCTGCGCGATCAGGTGCTCTACCTCAAGCACAACCTGAACGCCCGCGCATTGGCGGCGATCAAAGGCGAACTCGTCAAAGTGGACGCCCAGGTCGATCAACTGGTCAAAGACATGAACCGGTCGATCGCCGAAGCGGATAAGTTTATCCAGTCGATGGACAAAGAATCCTCCTGACCGGTGGAGTTCCGACGATGCGGTGGGAAGGCCAGCGGGAAAGCGACAACATCGAAGACCGGCGCGGCAGCGGACCGGCCCGAATCGGCGGCGCCGGCGGTCTGGGCATCGGCGGAATCGTCCTGGTGCTCGCGGTCAGTTACTTCACCGGTGTGAATCCCCTCACATTGCTCAACCTGCTCAACGGCGTCCAGACCGTCACGGAGTCGGTGCCCTCCAGCGACCCGGCCCCCGCCGGACCGCCGAGCGATCGCCTCGGCCGCTTCGCCGCCGTCGTCTTGGCGGATA
The DNA here is from genome assembly GCA_046350995.1 of Nitrospira sp. Classification (GTDB taxonomy): domain Bacteria; phylum Nitrospirota; class Nitrospiria; order Nitrospirales; family Nitrospiraceae; genus Nitrospira_D. The sequence continues at coordinate 70,966 of JAXLZJ010000020.1, read as the reverse complement.
CGGAAACGACCTGGCGGGACTTGCTCGGCCCGCGCTATCAGGAGCCGCGCTTGGTGCTCTTCACGGGCGCCGTCCATTCCGCCTGTGGCACCACCTCCGCCGCCGTCGGGCCATTCTACTGTCCCGGCGACCGGAAGGTGTATCTCGACCTCACGTTCTTCAACGAACTCGCCCAGCGGCTCGGCGCCCCCGGTGATTTCGCCCAGGCGTACGTCATCGCCCACGAAGTGGGCCACCACATTCAGCACCTGACCGGAATCGAACAAAAGGTCACCCGCCTCCGCCAGCGCGCATCCGAGTCGGACGCCAACGCCTTGTCGGTTCGCATGGAACTGCAGGCCGACTGTTTCGCGGGCGTGTGGGGCCATCACGCCAAACAGCAGCGCAACCTGATCGAACCGGGGGACTTCGAAGAAGGGCTGAAAGCTGCGTCGGCGATCGGCGACGATCGCTTACAGAAGATGGGACAGGGGTATGTGCAGCCGGAACGCTGGACGCACGGCTCCTCCGCTCAACGCATGACCTGGCTGCGGCGCGGACTCGAAAGCGGCAACCCCGACGTGTGCGACACCTTCGAGGGTTCGCTGTGATACAGCACGCGCCTCACGAACCGGAACGCCGAAGCTCGTTCGACGCGCTCGACACGTTGCTGGCCGATCCACCTTGGAAAGCCAAGCCGTTCCTCGCCGGCGGCGTGGCCACGATCGGGGGACTCACCGCCTGGCTCAACGACATGATGTCGCCCGCGCTCGCGCGAGGCGGCGCCAGTTTCATGGGCGGATTTTTGGTCGGGTGGGCGTTTCGCCGCACGGTGAAAGTCGCGGCCATCGTGGCTGGACTCCTTCTCGCCCTCGTCGCGGCGCTCAAGACGACCGGCTGGATCGACCTCGATTGGATAGCCATCGAGGCCAACATTTCGCACAGCCTGGCCTGGATTCAGGGAAAGGCGGAAGGTTTCAAGCAAGTGCTGACCGGCTATCTTCCGTCAGCGGGGGCCGGAACGGCAGGCGCGTATTTCGGGTTTAAAAAGCGGTAACCACGGGCGAGCGGTCAGTCGCCGAGTTTCTGTTTGATTTTCTTGCCGGCCTTCTCGAACCCTTCGCCGGTCTTGGTCACGGCCTTTTTGAGTTTCTGCTCGATCTTCTCGCCGACATGTTTATCTTCGACCTTTTTCACCACGCGCTTCGTCTTGTCTTCGATCTTGTGCCCGACACGCTGGGCAGAATCACCGATCCGCTCGAACACCCCTTTCGATTCCTCGGCCAGACAGACAACGGCCGCCAGCATCCCTACCGCAATGGACAATCCCAAACATTTCCGGAGGTGTTTCATCACTGTCTCCTTTCGAGAAAGCATACCATGCACCATGAAACTTGTCCTTTCTCCCGATTCCCTATCGGCCTCCACTCTAGGTATACTGACGGCTCAGCCCCTGCTTTTGACGAAAGGATAGCTCATGCGTCGCACCCGTCTCGCTTCCGTTACGCTGCTGACCGGCTTTCTTGGATTCCTCTTCTCCACGGTTCCCGTGTTCGCCGACATGGCGCCGGGCATGCTGGAACAAGCCAAGCTGGCCACCATCGGCATCCTCGAAGACACCCAAGACCAGCGGACTCCCGACAAGCCGGGCAAGCTCCTGGTCCGCGGGACCGGGTTTCACCTCCATGACGGCTACATCGTGACCGCCCGCCACGCGGCGGAGAAGCACGACGTCACGACCGGCACGGTGCTCGAAAAACAGATCCGTATCCTGACCAATGATTTGCACGAAATCACGGCCGACCTGGTCGGCGACAGCGCGTACATGGACGTGGTGGTCTACCGAATCATCGAGCGGCACCGCGCCAAGATCACAGCCGGAGTCTCATTCGCCCCGGGCGACGTCTTACCGGGCCAGTCCGTGTTCACTGTCGGCTATCCGATGGGCTGGGGCCCGACCATGTCCTTCGGCCATCTCGGGAATACGAACACCTTTCTGCAAACCGTCGACACACGCCTGATCCAGGCCGACGTGGCCGCCTGCAGCGGCAATTCCGGCGGCGGACTCTTCAATGACAAGGGCGAAGTCGTCGGGATCATGCATGCCATTATTCAGACGGAGCGCGACGACTCGACCGCCCGTTGTAGCCGCATGGCCTTCGCCATTCCGGCCATTCTGGCCAATCGCATCGTCACCGCGGCGCTGGACGGCAAGCCGCTCGCCTTTTCCAAGATGGGCATTCAGATGATGGCGATCAAAGACGGCACGAAGTGGCGGATGGCGGTGAAAGATGTCATGGAACCGGCCAAGTCGGCCGGCATTCAGAAGCACGACATCATCATCGCGGTAGACGAAACCGAGATCAACGATGCCGCCCATCTGAAAAATTACCTGATCGAGCGGACGAGCCCAGGCCAGAAAGTCGCCGTCAAAGTCCGCCGCATCGACACGGACCTGACGTTCACGGTGACGCTGGGAGGGGGATAGAACCTCACCCCGGCAGGGCCTGGTACCAGCCGTTGGCCTGAACGAGTTTGGTCGGGCAGTCGAAGAGGTCGCTGATCCGCTGATCGGTGAGAAGGGCGGTTTTCGTACCGTCGGCGATGATTCGTCCTTCCTTCAACAGCACCACCCGCTCGACCTCCGGCGGAATTTCGTGCAAGTGATGGGTGACGAGTAAGACCGTTTTGCCCTTCTGGATCTGCGCCCTGAGCACATTCAAGTATTGGAAGCAGGCCTTGAGATCCAGTCCACTGGTCGGCTCGTCAAGCACGAGGACGGAGGGATCGTGAACCAAGGCCCGGCCGAGAAGAAACCGCCGTTGCTCACCCGTCGAGAGGTGGCCGAACCGGCGGCCGACCAGCGCCTCGATCCCCAGTTCCTTCATCACCGCCTGAGCACGTTCCACCTGTGCCTCACTGAACTCCTGATATTCATACGTGTCGTTACTCGCGTAATAGCCGGACAGGATGACGTTCACGCCCTCGGCGCAGATCAGATACTCGCGCTGCAGATCGTGCGAGACAAGCCCCAGCCGCTTCCGCACGTCCCACACATTACTTAATTCTTCGCCGAACAGCCGGACGTGGGTTTCGTCCAGCGGCATCGGGTGCACTCCTCCGGCTAGGAGCTTCAGTAGCGTAGACTTCCCTGCCCCGTTCGGGCCGAGAATCGCGGCATGTTCCCCTTCGTGCAGGGCAAAGGAAAAGTCGGAGAAGACGCAGGTCTCTCCCCGATAGACAGTCGCACGGTGAATGTCGATGATGGAGGACATGGAAGCCCGCTAGGCTTCGTGTGGAGTGGAGTTCGTCCTGCTCGTTCCGGAGGACTTCCCCGACTTGGCGGACTTCTTGGGCGATGCGGGAATGTGCGGCGTCCCCGTCTTCACATCGGCGTTTTGCGCCCGATGCAGCAACGCATGGTCCATTAAGACGAGGGCCATCATGGCTTCGGCGATCGGCGTGGCTCTGATGCCCACGCAGGGATCATGACGGCCGTTGGTTTCGACTGTGACCGGCTTCCCTTGCTTGTCGATCGACTTGCGCGGCACACGAATGCTCGAAGTCGGCTTGATGCCGATCGAAACGACTATATCCTGGCCGGTTGAAATGCCGCCGAGAATACCGCCGGCATTGTTGGACAAAAAGCCCTCCGGCGTCAGTTCATCGCCATGCTCGGAACCACGCTGAGCGACCGAGGCGAAGCCCGAACCGATCTCCACCGCCTTCACCGCATTGATGCTCATCATGGCGGCGGCCAGATCCGAGTCCAATTTCGCGTAGACCGGCGCGCCCCATCCGACCGGAACATGCTCGGCCACCGCGGTGATTCTGGCGCCGACGGAATCGCCGGCCTTCCGCAGTTCGTCCATGAACGATTCGAGCCTGCCGACCATCTCAGCGTCGGCGGCGAAGAAGGGATTCGACCAGACCGCATCCCAACTCTGAAACGGCACCTCGATCGGCCCCAGTTGGCTCAGATAGCCCCTGATGACGACGCCGTACTTCTCCGCAAGCCACTTCCGGGCGATCGCCGCCGCCGCCACACGGACTGCCGTTTCACGGGCCGATGACCGCCCGCCGCCGCGATGATCGCGGATGCCGTACTTCTGCCAATAGGTGTAGTCGGCGTGGCCGGGCCGGAACGTGTCGACAAGATTGCCGTAATCGCGGCTGCGCTGATCTTCGTTACGGATCAGGAGAGCAATCGGAGTCCCCGTCGTTTTTCCCTCGAACACACCGGAGAGAATCTCGACGGTATCGGACTCCTGCCGTTGCGTCACGTGCCGTGACGTGCCCGGCTTGCGCCGGTCGAGGTCTCTCTGGATGTCCTCCGCTGACAGCGCCAAACCAGGCGGGCACCCGTCCACCACACAGCCGATCGCCGGCCCGTGGCTCTCGCCAAAGGAGGTGACGGTAAAGACTCTGCCGAAGGTATTGCCGGCCATCGAGCGGCACTCTCCCTATTCGACCAGGTCGAGCTTGATACGCAATTCTTTCAGCTGATCCGGGCTGACCGTCGACGGCGCGTCGGTCAGCGGGCACTGGGCGCGCTGCGTCTTCGGGAACGCGATGACGTCGCGAATGGACTCCGCGCCACCGATGAGCATGATGAGCCGGTCCAGCCCGAAGGCGATCCCGCCGTGGGGCGGCGCGCCGTACTCCAGCGCTTCGAGCAAGAATCCGAACTTGGCCTGCGACTGCTCCTTATTGATGCCCAGCAGATCGAGAATCTTGAGCTGAATGTCGCTCCGATGGTTCCGAATGCTGCCGCCGCCGATTTCGCTGCCGTTCAGCACCATGTCGTAGGCCTTCGCCCGCACCTTGAGCGGATCGGAGTCCAGCAGGGCCAGATCCTCGTCCATCGGCGCGGCAAAGGGGTTGTGCATGAAAATGTAGCGCTTCTCTTCCGGGGAATAGTCGAGCAGCGGAAACTCCGTGACCCAGAGCGGCTTCCAGGCGGTTTTGTCGATCAGGTTCAATTCCTCGCCGAGCAACAGCCGGATACGGCCCAGGACGTCATGGACCACCGCCGGCTTATCGGCTCCGAACAGGACGAGATCGCCGGGCTTCGCGTCCGGCAAGGCCGAGGCGAACGCCTTTGCGTCGAGGAACTTGGCGATGACCGATTCCAACTGTCCTTCCGCCGTGATCTTCAGCCAGGCCAGCCCCTTCGCGCCGAAGCTCTTGGCCGTCTCGCCCAAGGCATCGATGCGGCTGCGGGCCATCGTAGCGCCGCCTTTGACGATGAGCGCCTTGACCAGGCCGCCTTTCGTGGCGGCATCTTTGAACACCTTGAACTCACTCGCCGCGCCGAATGCAGTCACGTCGTATAGCGGCATGTCGAAGCGCAGATCGGGCTTATCGGATCCATACCGTCCCATGGCCTCCGCGTAGGTCATCCGCGGGAAGGGGGTCGGTAACTGCACGCCGCCGGCCTCACGGAACACCGACACGATCATGTGCTCCATCAGGCTCATGACGTCGAGCCGGTCGACGAACGACATCTCCAGATCGATCTGGGTGAACTCCGGCTGGCGGTCGTTGCGCAGGTCCTCGTCCCGGAAGCAGCGCGCGATCTGGTAATAACGATCCATACCGCTGACCATCAGCACCTGCTTGAACAGCTGCGGCGATTGCGGCAGCGCGAAGAAGGTGCCCGGATTCACGCGGCTCGGCACGAGATAATCCCGCGCGCCTTCCGGCGTGCTCTTCGTCAGAATCGGCGTCTCGATTTCCAGGAAGCCTTCCTTGTTCAGGAAGCCGCGCACCGCCTGGGCGATATCATGGCGGGTTTTGACCAGCTTCTGCATGCGGGGACGGCGCAGATCGAGGAACCGGTACTTCAGGCGGATCGCTTCCGTCACCTCGGCATCGTCTTCGATGAGGAACGGCGGCGTTTTGGCTTCGTTCAACACCTCGACCGCATCGACGAACACTTCGATCTCGCCGGTCGGCAGATTCGGGTTCTTCGATTCGTCCGGACGCGCCATGACCTGCCCGGTGACGGACACGACGCACTCGCTGCGCAACACATGGGCGCTCTGGTGCACCGCCGCGTTCCGCTCCGCGTTGAAGACCACCTGCGTCAGGCCGGTCCGGTCACGGAGATCGACGAACATGACCGTGCCGTGGTCACGACGCCGCTGCACCCATCCGTTCAACACCACCGTCTGCCCGACATGGGACTTGCTCAACTCGCCGCACTTGTGTGTCCGCACCTTCATGCCACGCGTCTCGCTTTCTTCGGAGTATGCCGTTTTGCCTTCGTCGGCCTGGCCCAGCCGTCGCGCCGCTTCGGACGAGGCGGACGGGCGCCGGGGTCTTTCCCCTCTTGTTCCATCGTGCGACGCTGCTCCACCACCGACCGCAGCGCATTCGCTTCCTGATCCGTCAAGAACCGGAACTCGCCCGACTCCAGATTACCCAGAGTGAGCGGCCCCATCTTGACGCGCACCAGTTTGATGACGAGATGGCCGACCGCTTCCAGCATCCGCTTCACTTGATGTTTGCGCCCTTCATGAATCGTGATCTCGACCCAGGAATTGGCTTCCGCCTTCCGAACCTTCTTCACGCTTGCCGGGCTGGTCATGCCGTCCGCGAGCTTCACGCCTCGTTCGAGTTGGGCGATTTCCTCATCCGACAGCACCCCCTTGACCTTGATGAGATAGGTCTTGGGGACGTGATAGCGCGGATGCAGCAGGGCCTGGGCCAGATCCCCGTTGTTCGTCAGCAACATCAAGCCTTCGCTGTCGAAATCGAGCCGCCCGACGGGAAACACGCGCACGGAGACCCCACGCAGAAAATCCTTAACAGTCGTCCGGCCGCCCGGATCATCCAGCGTCGACATGACATTCTTGGGCTTGTTCAACATCAGATACACGAACGGCTGAGCAGACGTCAGGTGCTTGCCGTCGACCTTCACATGATCGCGCTCCGGATCGACCTTCGTGCCGAGCTCGGTCACGACCTTGCCGTTCACCGTGACGCGGCCCGCCGTAATCAACTCCTCGGCCTTCCGCCGTGAGGCGAGTCCGGTTCCGGCAATCAGCTTTTGCAGTCTCATGTCCATAGCGTGGGTATCTTCTGCTTCTTTCTTCACAGGAGTCGTTCGATTGGCTCTGACTGCGCGCATCCTGCGAGCACCTGAGACGATCGGACGACTCCGCCTCTCCCTACTCCCACTCGATCGTGGAAGGCGGCTTGGAGCTGATGTCGTAGACGACCCGGTTCACGCCCTTCACTTCGTTGATGATCCGGCTCGACATACGGCCCAGCACGTCATTCGGGATTTTGGCCCAGTCCGCCGTCATCCCGTCGAGGCTGGTGACGGCGCGAATCGCGATCACGTTTTCATACGTCCGCTGGTCGCCCATGACGCCGACGGTCCGGATCGGCAACAGCACCGCGAACGCCTGCCAAATTTCACGATACAGCCCGGCGCTCCGGATTTCATGATCGACGATCGATTCCGCCGCCCGCAAAATCGCCAACCGCTCTTTCGTGACGGACCCGAGCACGCGAATGGCTAACCCGGGGCCGGGAAACGGCTGCCGCCAGATAATCTCATCCGGCAACCCCAGCTCTTTCCCCAACACCCGCACTTCGTCCTTGAACAGCTCGCGGAGGGGCTCGATCAATTTCAGCTTCATCCGGGCCGGCAACCCGCCGACGTTGTGGTGGGTCTTGATGGTCGCCGACGGTCCTTTGAAGCTCACGCTCTCGATCACGTCCGGATAGAGCGTGCCCTGCACCAGATACTTGATGCCTTTCAGCTTCTTGGACTCTTCGTCGAAATGCTTGATGAACTGCCGGCCGATGATCTTCCGTTTCCGTTCCGGGTCAGACACACCCTTGAGCGCGACAAGGAACTGATTCGTCCGGTCCAAAATCCGCATATTGAGGTGCATCTGCGACTCGAACGTCTTGCGCACCTGTTCCCGCTCGCCGGCCCGTAGGACACCGTTATCGACGAAGACACAGGTGAGCTGATCGCCGATCGCACGGTGGGTCAACGCCGCCGCCACGGACGAATCCACGCCGCCGCTCAACGCGCAGATCACGCGGTCCTTCCCGACCTGCTCGCGAATCTGCTGCACGGCCGTATCGACGTAGGACTGCATCGTCCAGGTCGGCTTGCAGCCGCAAATTTCATAGACGAAGTTCTGGAGGATCTTTGCGCCTTCGGGGGTGTGCGCCACTTCCGGATGGAACTGGAGACAGAAGATGCGGCGTTTGTGATCGTCCCGCTTCATCGCGGCGACCGGGGAATTGCCCGTGTGGGCGATGGAGCGGAAACCGGCCGGCATCCGCTCGATCCGGTCGCCGTGGGACATCCAGACCACGGTGGAGCCGCCCTCCCCGATGCCCTTGAAGAGATCGCTGCGGTCGTCGATGGTCAGATCCGCGCGTCCGTACTCCCGATGCGGCGCCTTCACGACTTCACCGCCCGAGAGGTGCGTCACCAGCTGCATGCCGTAGCAGATGCCGAGAATCGGGATGCCCTGATCGAAGAGTTCTTTCGGGACGGACGGCGCCTTCTTTTCATAGACGCTCGACGGCCCTCCCGACAAGACGATCCCCTGCGGACGATACGCGAGAATCGTCGCGAGCGAGGCCGTACAAGGCAGGATCTGCGAGTAGACCTGCGCCTCCCGAATACGGCGGGCGATCAACTGGGTGTATTGCGATCCGAAGTCGAGGACCAGAATTCTATTGTGCCAGAGTTCCATGAAGACCGTTGTTCGTGAAGCGTGAATCGTCTGACGTTGAGAGGGAGAAGCAGAATCTGGGTTGCGAGATACGCTTCACAAGGGACGTTTCACGCGAGGTTATTCCCAATCCATCCGGTAGTTCGGCGCTTCTTTGGTGATGATGACATCGTGGACATGGCTTTCGCGCAGGCCGGCCACCGTCTGGCGGATGAACGTCGCCTTCGCCTGTAGCTCGGCGATGGTCTTACAGCCGCAATATCCCATCCCCGACTTGACGCCGCCGACGAGCTGATAGACGACCGCCGCCAGCGGGCCTTTATAGGGGACGCGGCCTTCGATGCCTTCAGGCACCAGCTTCTGGGCCGGACGCCCGCCCTGTCCGTACCGATCGCCGCCGCCCCGCTCCATCGCGCCGATCGAGCCCATGCCGCGATAGACCTTGTAGGTCCTCGCTTGATACAGCACGGTCTCGCCGGGCGACTCTTCCGTGCCGGCGAGCAGTCCGCCAAGCATCACCGCCGATGCCCCGGCCGCAAGCGCCTTGGAGATGTCGCCGGAAAACTTGATGCCGCCGTCCGCGATGATGGGTACACCGCTGCCCCGCAAGACTTTGGCGCAATCGGAAATCGCCGTCAGCTGCGGCATGCCGGCGCCGGACACGATGCGCGTGGTGCAGATCGATCCGGGACCGACGCCCACCTTCACCGCGTCGACGCCCATCTTGAGCAGATCCTTCGCCGCCTCGGCCGTCGCGATGTTGCCGGCGATCAAATCCAGATCCGGATGGTTCTTCTTGATGCGCTTGACCGTATCGAGCACCGCCTGCGAATGGCCGTGCGCCGTATCCACCACGATGAGATCGACTCCGGTTTTTTTCAACAATGCAGCGCGCTCGTCCGTATCCGGCCCCACGCCGACCGCGGCGCCGACCCGCAACCGCCCGTGGGCGTCTTTGCAGGCATTGGGATACTTGATGCGCTTTTCGATATCCTTGATGGTGATGAGCCCCTTCAGTTCGAACTGCTTATTCACCACCGGCAGCTTTTCGATGCGATGCTCATGGAGAATTTCACGGGCCTTCTCGAGGCTGGTGCCTTCCGGCGCCGTGACCAGCTTTTCCCGCCGCATAACCTGCGAGACCTTCAGATCCAAACGGTTCTCAAACCGCAGATCCCGGTTCGTCAAGATGCCGACGAGCTTCTTGTCCTTGGTGACGGGAATGCCCGAGATGCGGTATTTGGCCATGAGCGCATGGGCGTCGCGAAGCGTCTGGTCCGGAGAAATCGTGACCGGGTCCAGGATCATGCCGCTCTCGGACTTCTTCACGCGATCGACTTCGGCCGCCTGATCCGCCGGTGACAGCACCCGATGGATGATGCCGATCCCGCCTTCGCGAGCCATGGCGATGGCCAGCCGCGACTCAGTCACCGTGTCCATCGCGGCGCTCACGAGCGGAATGTGAATGCGAATGTTGCGGGTCACAAACGTATGGGTCTCGACCTCGTTCGGCAGGACCGCCGACTTGGCCGGCACCAGCACTACATCGTCGTACGTCAGCCCCAATCGCGGCTCTTTATCCAGCATGGTCTCCTCGTCCTTAGCCCCGCGCGCGCGGACCGCCTATTGCGGCTTCTGCGCCTTTTCGAGTTCAGCCTGAGCCTCGGCGTCTTCCTGCAACCGCTCGCTACCCTCATCGGCCGGCATGAACTGCTGAACTCGCGTGTTGCCGCTGTCGACGACGAACACGCTGCCCTTGGCATCCACCGCGACGCCGTACGGGAAATTGAACTGGCCGTCCCCGTTGCCGTAGCCGCCCCACTGGGTGATGTAGTTGCCTTCCTTATCGAACTTTTGCACCCGCTGATTGCCGGCGTCGGTGACGTACACGTCGCCCGCCCCGTCGACCGCCACACCCCACGGATTGCGCAACTGGCCGGCTTCCTGCGCCAGCGGGCTGCTGGCATGGCCGGCCTCGGCGCTGCCGCCCCACTTAGCCAGTAACTGCGGCAACACGTTCGTACTGGTGTCGAATTTCTGAATGCGGTGGTTGCCCATGTCTACGACATAGACCGCCCCGTCGTTCTGATCGACGGCGACGCCGCGCGGGAAGTAGAACTGCCCGTCGCCGCTGCCGAAGCTGCCCCACGCCATCACGAATTCGCCGGTCATATCGAACTTCTGGACGCGGAAGTTGGCGCTGTCGACCACATAGACGAAGCCACGGACGCGATCGACCGCGATGCCCCACGGGGCGTTGAACTGGCCTTCGCCGTTGCCGCGCGATCCGAACTTCATAAGATAGCCGCCGAGCTTGCCGTCGAATTTCTGCACGCGATGATTGTTCGTATCGACGACCCACACATCCCCCTTGCCGTCGCACGCGATGCCGGTGGGATTGTGGAAGTTCGCGTTGGCGGACCCGAAGTTCCCCCAGAGGATGATGAAGTTGCCGGCGTTGTCGAACTTCTGGATGCGGTTGTTGCCGTTGTCGACGACGAACAGCGAGCCCTGCTGGTCCACGCAGAGTCCGTACATCGGTGCCATGAACTCGCCGCCGTGCAGCAGCGAGGCCCCGCGACCCGGCTTGCCCCACTTGGAGACGCACAGATAGCCCGACGTATTGACGAGAATGGTCGCGCTCGCCGGCGTGGAGACGTTGTTCCCCACGTCCTTGAACCAGACGTAGATCGTCTTCTGGCCGTCGTTCGGCGAGAGAATGAACGGAATCGTCGCCCCGAACTTGAAGGCGGGCGTGACGTCCACCCAGCCCGGCGTTCCGCCCATCGGCGTGAGCGGGCTTTCCGAAATGAAATACGCGGCGACGCCGGTATCCAGGTCGGTCGCGGAAATCGTCACGACGACTTCCGGCGAGTTGGTCATGAACGCACCGTGATTGATGACAGCGTAGGGATTCTGCGGCGCGGTGATGTCGATCAGCACCGGCGTCGCCGTGACTTCCTCCGACAGCGCGCTTTCGGCGCCGTCCTCGAACACCGCGCTGATCGCGTAGAAGTACGCCGTATCGTTGGTCAGACCGGTGTGCGTGTAAGGATTCGTCACGCCCTCGATCTTGGTGCCGCTCTGCAAAGTCAGGTTAGGCACGGTCCCGAAATACAGGTTATAGGAGCCGGCCCCCGGCACTTCCATCCAGCTCAGGAAGATTTCGGTGTCCCCCGGCTTCACTGCTACGCTACGCGGCGGCTGCACGGAACCGGCTTCCGCCGCCTCCGTCTGCTGCTCTTTCCCGCGATTGATTTCTTCTTCCGTCGGCACGTATTTCACGACGCGGTTGTTGCCGCTATCGACGACATAGACCGCCCCTTCCTTGTCCACGGCGATGCCGTAGGGGAAGTTCAGCTGCCCTTCTGTCTTGCCGCGATTGCCGAACGAGCAGAGGAACGTCCCGTTCCCGTCGAATTTCTGGATGCGGTGATTGCCGCTGTCGACGACGTACACGTTGCCCAATGCGTCGCAGGCGATACCCCAGGGCGACTTGAACTGACCAGGGCCATTACCCTCACGACCCCACTTGGTGAGGAAGCTGCCGCGCGCGTCGAACTTCTGGATCCGGTTGTTGCTCTCGTCGGCCACGTAGATGTTGCCGACGAAATCGACGGCCACGCCGCGCGGGAAGAAAAACGCGCCATCGAAGCTGCCGTCGCGGCCCCACTTGAGCAGCGGCTGGCCGTCGGCCTGGAATTTCTGAATGCGCGCGTTGCTCGTATCAGAAACGTAGACGTTGCCGTCCTGATCGGTCGTGAGTCCCCAGGGCACGTCGAACTTGCCCATGTCGGCGCCGCGCCACGCGAAACCGAACTTGCCCCAGGCCTTCTGCACGTTGCCTTCAAGGTCGAATTTCTGGACGCGGTTGTTGCCGCTGTCGGCTACGTACAACACATCGCCGGGACCAACGGCCAACCCGCGCGGATAGTAGAAGAGCCCTTCCTGTGAACTGGGCTCGCTCCCCCACCGGGCGACGAACTTGCCGTCCTTGGTGAATTTTTGAATCGAATGGTTGTCGGTGTCGGCGACGTAAATGTTGCCGTCCTTGTCGAGCGTAATACCCGTCGGCGAGCTGAACTCCCCGTCGTCCACTCCCTCCTGCCCGATCACCATCGACAGGAGGTACGGGGAAGGAATCGCCATGACTTCCTGCGACTCCGGACTCTCGCCTTTCGCCGTGACCACCGTGACGACATAGTGGTAACAGGTCCCGTTCGCGAGATCATCATGCAGGAACGGCGACGTCGCACCTTCCAGACAGGCGGCCTTGTCCTTCTTGACTCCGATGACGGCCTTGAAATCTTCCGCGCTGGCGATGGGACGCGTCAGTTCGGAGAACTTGATCTGGACGCCCTTGGTCGTCTGGAAATAGAGGTTGTAATACATGGCGTCGGGTACGGCATCCCACGTGATCGTGACACGACCGTTGCCCGGCTTGGCTTGCACGTTTTGCGGCGGAGGAGGCAACTCCTCTTCTTCGGCGACCGAATCGCCCGCGCCCCACTCGCTCTGCGTTCCCTCGACCATCAACCGATGTCGATCGAACCGGAACATTTCATCGAGAAGCCATGCTTTGATCATAGGTGTTGCCTCGTGTTGCTAAAGCTGTCCCGCGCCAATAACCAAGGATCTTTCAAAGACTTAGAATCGGATTGGCGAGTCTAGCAAAGCGTTGGAAACAGAGTCAAGGCAAGGGGTTTCGCATCCGGCATCCGGCTGGCGGTATGTTCCCACGCAAACCCGAACCTGAGCTAGGCCTGTTCGACCGTCTCGCCCAGGAGCGCTTCGTCTCCCGACACGGGAACGGCGTCGTCGGATTCGCCCTCCGGCGCCACGGCCTCGATCGGACCCGCGAGCGAAAGCTCGGCCTCGGTTCCCTCGGCCAGGTCAGCCGTTTCAGCGGAGATCTCGGGGGCCTGAATCTCCACGTCTCCCATGGGCAACAGGGACTGATCCGACTCACCTAATTCCTTGAACTCCCGAAGCGGAGGCAGCTGAGACAGATCGTTCAGCCCGAAATGCTCCAGGAAATACTTGGTCGTGCCGTACATGATCGGCCGTCCCGGAACTTCTTTCCGACCGACAATGCGGACCAGCTTGCGCTCCAGCAGCGTCCGGACTACGCCCGACGTTTCAACGCCCCTGATTTCTTCGATCTCCGACTTCACGATTGGCTGCTTATAGGCGATGATGGCTAGGGATTCGAGCGCGGACCGCGAGAGCTTGGCCGTCGACTTGGTCTTATCCAGCCGCTTGATCCAGGCGCTGTATTCCTGTTTGGTCACCAAGCGATACCCACCGGCGATCTCCGCCAGCCTGATACCCCGCCCCTCCTGTTCCAGATCTTCACCAAGACTGCGCAGCACCCGGTCGATATCGGCCTTCTTGACGTCCCCGATCACCGCCATAAGCCGCTGCACGGACAGCGGATCGGGGGACACGAACAGCAACGATTCAACGATGGCTTTCAATTCGCGATCGGCGATGGCTTGAACCGCGACGGGATCCGCGCCGGCCACCTCCGGCTGCACATTCGCTGTGGCCTCTGTAGCCATGGCTTCGACGGTCGGAGCCGCTTCCGTCTCGGCGTCGGTCACCTGCATGTCATCGGTCATCGGAGTCATGCGCCCCTCCATTCGGCGTCGGCATCGTCCAACTCGGCGGGATCCGGAACCAGCGAGAACGCACGCGACACGAGGATCGGTCCGAACGTCTCGCCCTGAAACACCCGGGCCACGCGCAGCCGGATGAGCTCCAGCAACGCCAGAAACGTCACGATAATCACCAACCGGTGGCAGGACTGCTCGAAGAGCGCTGCGAACGCCACCGAGTCCTTACCTTCCAGCGTTTCCAAAATCAGATTCATCCGTTCCCGCACGGTCAGGTTGTCGGGCACGATTTCGATCAGTTTCTTGCCGGGACTCCGCTCCATGATGCCCTTCAAGGCATCGACCAGGTCAAAGAGCGTCACGTTCTCCAGCAAGGTTTCATCGGATTCGACTTCTACTGGCGGTCCCGGCTCACGGCTGAAAATCTCCCGCCACATCTTCTCCTGCCCATCGAGTTGCCGGGCCGCTTCCTTGTACGCCTTGTATTCAAGCAACCGCCGGACGAGTTCTTCCCGCGGATCCGGCCCGTCCTCCTCGTCCTCCGCCGCCTCGTCGACCGGCAGCAGCATTTTTGATTTGATCTGGAGGAGAGTAGCGGCCATGACGAGGAACTCCCCCGCCACGCTCAAGTTCAATTCCTTCATCGCCTCGACGTACTCCAGGTACTGCTGGGCGATCATGTTGATGGGAATATCGTAAATGTTGATCTCGCTCTTCTTGATGAGGTGAAGAAGGAGATCCAGCGGTCCCTCGAAATTCTCGATCCGGACCTGGTAGGGCAGCTCAGTTTGTTCGAATCCGTTGGTCGGCTGATCCACGGGCGGGTTTATACCAAGTTATGGGGGGAGGGAGCAAGCCTGAAACTATATGTAGGGGGTAGCACACACCTGCTGCCGTTACTTCTTAATGGCATAGGCCACCAGCAACGCGGCTGCCACGAGGAAAAAGAGGGTCAGGAGATACTGCTGCGCCTGTGATTGCCCCTCCCCCACGCCCGGTTCTTTCATCAGCCCCTTGGTTCCATTCAGCGACGGCTTCTGATCGAATCGGACCTTGGCGAGATCCTCCCCCCGCTTGAACTCTGCATTAGAAAAGTCGGCGGATTGAAGAAACTGCGCGCCGGCGAAGTGGGTTTCTCCGCCGAAGAGCGTGAACGCAAAGAACGACTCGCGGCTGAAAATGGCCTCGGAGAAGTTCACCGCTTTCTTGAACTGTGCCCCTGAAAATCCCGTTCCTGATCCGAATCGGGCCCGCTCAAAATTCACGGGCTGCTCACACACCACTTCGAGAAACTCCGTGAGGCCATCGAACAAACTTCCCTGGCAATCGAGTGGTCCGCGAAAGACCGATCGATGAAACCGGGTATGAGGGCCGAATCGCGCATCGACACACCGTAGCCCCTGCCCAAAATGCCCCTGAATAAAGTAGGCTTCCCGCTCGAACCTCGCCCGCTCGATCGAGACCGGTCCAAGGAAAACCGCGCGGGAGAGATCGACCCCGTCCTTGAACGTCGTCCCCTGCAAATCCACACCCGCCTCAAATTGAAGCGTCCCCTTGGCCGAGCGATGCCGGATTGCCCCTTGGACGACCGAATCTTTCAGTAGCAGCGCCCCGGACACGATGCGCATCTCTTCCGTATTCAAAGTCTTCAAGGCCTCTTCCTGCTCCGCCGAGAGCCCCTTGGGCATTTGCGTCTTCTGAACCGGCAACTGATCGAACACGAGGTCGCCCTGTATCACGGCTCCCGATAGATCGACCGTTCGCCCCTGTGCCAAGGCCTGCAGGACCGCCGCGGCCGGGATAGCGTTGGCTTCACGTTCGGCCGCCGTGCAATCCGCGCCCAGATGCTTTTTCAACGGACCGGTCGTTCCTGCCGATGGCGCGTCGACCGTGCACGCCGCCTCAACGACAGCCGGATTACCGTACAGCAATACCGCGGCAAGCAGGCCGACGGACACGAAAGGAAGCTGCATGATTCGAGTTCTCATGGTCGCCGTTATACGAGATGACCAAAAGCAAGGCAAGCGCACCGCGTCAGGTACGCGGGCTACTGCAGCGCCGCCACGATCGCCGCGTATTCCTCGTTCGTCAGACGATGCATCCCCAGGCTCAGCCGGCGGGACAACTCCGCCTGATCGGAAATCTGCAAGACCGCTTGCAGCACAGCGTGGCTCTGTTGCGGCGTGGACTCCCACTGTGTATTGAGCGTCACCCGCACGAATCCGAACCGCGCTTCGGTCTTGAAGTCGTCCCGCAATAGCTCATCCATCTGCTGTATCGGCAGCACCGGTGAGGTGATGGTCACGTCGGCGCAGACACCGGCCTTCAGCACGTAGATGAGCGCATGCGAATCGGGCGTGAGATAGGTCGTCAGATTGTCTCGAATCAGCGCCGTGCAGCAGCCCCAGAGACCGTGGCTCAGTTGGAGCGACGCGCTCTCACCGGAACTGCGTTCCCGGAGCGTCCCGGCGATGAAGAGGAAATGACTCATAACGATGAGGGGGCCGGCAAGGAAGGAATCAGATCCGCCGGGCCGGCCGGCCCGCGATGTTCCTGATGCCGGGCCGGCCAGTCATGCGGTTAGACACCGATGGGCTTAGTTGTTGCGGAAATCGTCGGCATCGTCGAGGAGGTCTTCGGACTTTTCCAGGAAGTCGACGTCCTCATCGTCCTCGCCTTCGTCGAGCGCGAGATCTTCCTGCATGTCGTCTTCGATGTCGCCTTCCATCTCCAATTCTTCGTCGGCGAGTTCCTCGTCGAGCTCCGCCTCTTTCGGTTCCACGACCGGGGCCGGCTTGGCCGCCACAGGCTTCCGCGGAGCCTCTTCGACCGGGGCAACCGGCGCGGCTTTGGGAGCCGGCTTGGGGGCCGCCTTCTTCACGGCGGGCTTCTTCGCGGGCTTTTTGACCGTTTTCTTCGCCGGCTTCTTTTTCGGCGCCGGTTTCGCACGCTTCACTGCCGCCCGCTTCTTCACCGTCTTTTTCGCCGCCGTCTTCTTCGCGGGCCGCTTGGCTTTCGCCTTGGCGGGCGCCTTCTTCGCCGCTTTCTTCTTCGTCTTCGCCATTAGGTCTCCTCCTCGTGAAGTCCACAACGCCTGGCGGATCGCATTGCGGCCTCCATCTAGCATGAACCCATAGGGTGTTGCAACCAGAAGAGAATCCGCGCATGTGCGGAGCGAAAATGGCTGGGAAACAGGCTGTCGGCGGCCCGAAACCCGGTAGTCATTGCATCCACCGGTCATGGTAGACTGCAATGTAACCGGTTTACATGATTCGAATCTTTTCCCACATTAATGGCTCAAATAGAGCAGCGGACATAAAGGAGACTGTGCGGTGAAATGGTCCATCGTAATCACTATGGTCGGTGTGTTGATGATGAACATGGCGTGGCCGACGACCGCAATGCCGCCGGCCACCTTGATTATGATCGAAGACGGAGCGCCGTACTTCGCGCCGGCCAAAGCCACCGTCGCCACCGGCAGCCCTATTTTGTGGAGTAATCCGACCCCGACCGACCATACCGTCACTCACAACGGCTGCATCGAAGACGGAAACCCCTGCCTCTTCGACTCGGGCATGATCGCACCCGGCGAACAGTTTAGCGTCCCCGGCCTCCCGCCCGGCCGTTATCCCTACCACTGCCGGATCCATCCGATCATGCGCGGCACCCTGACGGTGACCGACTCGGCCGCCATGCCGTCTCAGCTCTGAACGCGTCTCGCTCACACGACGTTTCTGCCGAGAGACGCGCGGGCCGCGCTCTTGCGAGTTCACCGTCCGCTCAGGTAGGCTGCGCCGTCCCGCAAAGGAATCGCACACGGTATGAAGCCTGTTGCCGCCGTCCAAGAACCCCTGAAGCTCGCCGGCGAAACCCTCAACCTGCTGGCCTGGCATATTCCCGATCTGGTCGCCTACCAGCACCGGGAAGACGAATACTGGCTCGCGCCGCTCGACGATAATTTCCCGCTCATCCGGCTGAATCCCACCGGCATCGAAATGCTGAAATCGATGAACGGCCATATCACCGTCGGCGCCCTCCTCGAGAAATACGGCGCGAGGGTGTGCGGGCCGGACGGACAACCGGGCCAGTGGCATCTGGAACGCTGGGCCACGCCCAACTACTCGCTCTGCTACTTCGGAACCGAGCCGCCGGGCGGCCATCGCCACAAGGCGAAGTGGGACATCCTCTTGCAGCAAATTCGCGAAGGGTGGTCCGGGCAACAGGGCTTCGAAGGCGAGGAACACCTCGAAGACTTTCATCATCATGAACTGATGCACGCGGAAGAAGACGACGGCCACTTCGACCTGATCGAAACCACCGTTTCGCATCTCTTTCGCGAGCCGAACGACGCACTCGCCGGCCTCACCTATGGCCGCCTCCTGATGCGCCAGTTGCGCAAGCTCGGCTGGTTCAACCCGAAACCCAAGGTCCTGCTCGAAATCGGCGGCGGGCTCGGCTATGTCGCGCGCGAGCTGGGCAAGGAACTGCTCCCCTTCGAGCGGCAGTCGATCAAATACGTGTCGCTCGATATCACGAATCCGTTTTTGAAGCTCCAGACGAAACGGGCAAAGGAAGGCGGCTGGGGCGGGATCGGCACGAGAGCCAACGCCGAAGCCCTCCCCTTTGCGGACAACTCCGTCGATCTCGTCATCGACAACGAGAACATGGCCGACATGACCCCGGTCAAGCTCTCGCGGGAAGAGCTGTTGACGAACAAGGGCGAGACCGAGCAGCACCAGGAGGCGCTGGATTGGATCCGGCGAATCCGGCTCCCCATCGAGTCGAACCCGCCCGATGAAGTCATCTTCAACTTGGGCCCGCTCCGGTTTGTCGCCGAACTCTGGCGGGTGTTGAAACCGGGCGGCCACGCGTTTCTGACCGAATTCGGCATCGAGGAAGGCTGGCCCGCGCCGGTCAAACTACCGGGACATACCGAGTACGAAGTGCAGTACAGTCATCTGCGGCAGGCGGTGCGGTGGCTGGGATTCCAGGAACGCTACCTGACGCTTCCCCAATTCCTGGCGATCAAACCGGACACGAAAGTCCTCTGTACCGGCGCGGCCTATACGATCCAGCGTTTCTGCCAGGCGATGAACAAACCGTTCGTGGTGCGCGCCTACACCGAAAACGAACTCAAGCAGGCGCTCGGCGACGTCCTCCCCAAACTGCACGGCTGCCACTACCACGACGTGGCAGATCCCGCCTGGTTCGGCCTCATCGACTTCAAAGTGTTGTTATTGGAAAAACCCGGCGGCGCGCCGAAAGCCCAGTTCACCGAGAACAAAGGCTATCGGTGGTATTCGCAGCGTTGAAGTGATTGGGATGAAGGCGGACTCCTTGTCTGGTTCACCCCCCTGCCCTTGAGGCTAGATCGATCAACACTCCCTCCCTCAACCCCAAATCACTCACCAGCACCGCATCCATCCCCAATGTCTCCATCACCGTCCGGATGATGATGGCGCCGGCGGCGATGACTTCTTCGCGGCTCTTCTCTAGGCCCGGTAACCCGACACGGTCGGCTTTCTTGCGTGTGAGGAGCGTCTCTTCAAGTTCCTGCACCGTCGCAAGAGTCAGTCTGTAGTTGTGAATGCGGGCCGGTTCGTAGGCCGGAAGCTTCTGTGCCATGGCGGCCAGCGCAGTGACGGTTCCCGCCGTGCCGACAAACTGGATACGTGCTGAACGCGGCATGGCTGCCGTCGCTGCTTCCGTTTCGCCCCGCACCCACTCGCGGGCCTGCTGAATCTCCACCGAACTCGGGGGATCGCTTCGCAGCACCCGCTCGCACAAGCGCACCACGCCGATATCGATCGAGCGGACGATAGGAGTGTGTCCGGGCCGATCCAAAATAAACTCCGTACTGCCGCCGCCGATGTCGAGCGCCAACATGTCGGTGACGCCGGCCGGTAAGCCCGACCGGATGCCGAGCAACGTGCGCCGCGCCTCCTCGTCGCCGGTAATGACTTCGACCTCGATCCCGATGTCGTCCTGGACGCGTTGCAAGAACGTATCGCGGTTTCCTGCGTCGCGGACAGCGCTCGTCGCCACGGCCGTGCAGGCATCCACCCGAGAGTCGTCGATGACGGTTTTCCATTCCCGCAGGCACTGCAACACACGATCGATCGCGGCGCCACTGAGTTGCTTCGTCCGGTCGACGCCTTCGCCGAGTCTGAGAATGCGCCGATCCGAACGCAGTTCCTTCAGCGGAGCGCCAGGTCGATGCTCCGCGATGAGGAGGCGACAGGTGAGGGTGCCGATGTCGATGCCGGCAAGACGGCGGGGAGTAGAGTTGGCGGCCGTCATGCTTCGTTCCGGATGTCGTCCATGTCGGCTTCGAGTTTCTTACGGGCCTCTTTCAACTGCTGAACCTCCCGCACGACGCGACCGATTTCGGCATCGTGCAGCACGCGCTCCGTGGTTTCGCCCCGCTCTTTCATCTCGACCGCCCGTTCCCCGATATCCTTGTACAGATCCGACAGCTGTTGATCGATTTTCCGGACCTCCAGCCGCAAGCGCAGCAGTTCCGTTTCCTCCAGCGCGCGGTTGGCCGCATGCGCGGTCCCGAGCCGCAACGTGGCGAGGCCCGCCAGCAAATCGTGTTTGATTCGTTGAATCAGTCCCATCGGTATCTCAACTGATCGAGCCCAATTCGAGCTTCTGTTCCCATTTCCGCAGCACCGCCTCCTTCAACCCCTGATGCCCCGGCGAACTCAACGACGGATCCTGCTTGAGAAGGGAAAAGGCCTCCGCCCTCGCCTGCTGCAACAGATCGCCGTCACGCACAAGATTCGCCACGCGGAACTCCGGAAGTCCCCATTGCCGAAACCCGAAGAACTCGCCCGGTCCCCGGATCCGTAAATCTTCTTCGGCGATCACGAACCCGTCGTTCGACCGCACCAAGGCCTCCAACCGCTCGCGTGCATTGGATTGAGGCTCCTCTCCACCCGACAGGCGATTGCCCGGCGTCGGCTTGGGCCGCCCCATGCCCGCCGCCATGAGAAGGCAATACGATTGCTGGGCGCCCCGGCCGACCCGCCCGCGCAATTGATGCAACTGTGCAAGTCCGAACCGCTCGGCATGCTCGATCATCATGATCGTGGCGTTCGGCACATCGACACCGACTTCGATCACCGTGGTCGCGACGAGAAGCTGAATCGCGCCGGACTTGAAGTCGGCCATCACGGCTTCTTTCTCCGCCGGCTTCATGCGGCCGTGCAACAACCCGACGCGCACATCCGAAAACTCCCCGCCCTGCAGTTCCTTGGCCCCCTGGATCGCCGCCTGCAAATCCGTCTTCTCCGACTCCTCCACCAACGGATAGACCACATAGGCCTGACGCTTGCTCCGCAATTCATCCTTAAGAATTTGATAGGCCCGGCGGCGTTGCGCGTCGCCGAAGAGAAAGGTGCGGACTGGGCGACGACCCGGGGGCAACATGTCGATCACGGACACATCGAGATCGCCGTACGCCGTCATCGCGAGCGTGCGCGGAATGGGCGTCGCCGTAAGCACGAGGACGTCCGGCTTGTACCCTTTGTCAATCAGGGTTTTCCGCTGCAACACGCCGAACTTGTGCTGCTCGTCGATCACGGCCAAGGCCAGCTGCTTGAACGCCACGCCCTTCTGAATCAGCGCATGGGTGCCGATGGCGACCTGGATCTCCCCCGCCGCCAATTGCGCGGCCTGTTCCTTCTTCACCGCTGCCTTGTCGCTGCCCCGCATCAGGACCGCCTTCAAGCCGAGCGAGTCCAGCGTCGGCTTGAGATTCCGGTAATGCTGTTCCGCCAGAATTTCCGTCGGAGCCATGAGCGCGGCCTGATAGCCGGACCCGCAGGCCATGACGAGGGCATGAAGCGCCACCGCCGTCTTTCCCGACCCTACATCGCCCTGCACCAGTCGGTTCATCGGCCGGGGCGAGATCATGTCGCGGAAAATGTCCCGGATCACGCGGTCCTGCGCCGCCGTCAACCGGAACGGCAGCAGCCGACCGACTTGCTCCACCATCGGTGCCCGCGGATTGAACCGGAATTCCTTCGCCTGCTCCTGTACCGACCGCTGCCTGGCGGCCAACGCCATTTGCAGCAGGAACAATTCCTCGAAGGCCAGCCGCCTATGCGCGGGAGTCTTGCCCTGTTCCAGCAGCCGGGCATCGGTATCGCCTTTCGGGAAGTGCACGTCCTGCAGCGCCTCCTGAATGGGAACGAGCCGCTGTCGGGCGCGCAACGAGACAGGAAGCAGATCGCGCAGCGCACGGAGATGCTCGTCCAGCAGCGTCCTGACCAAGACACGCGACTGCCGCGACGTCCATCCTTTCGTCTCGTGATAAATCGGCACGACCCGCCCCACGTGGAGCGCCGCTTCCGCCGCCTCGCCGACGACTTCGTATTGCGCGACTTCCATGCGCGGGACCATCCAGCCCTGCCGTCCCGCGATCACCCGGCCGCTCATCATCACCCGCTTGCCGATCGCCAGCACGTCTTCGAGGTATGGTTGATTGAAGAACACCACCTGCATGCGGCCGGTTTCGTCCTCCACCCCGACTTCCAGCACGGACAACCGGCGATTGCGCGTCCGCTTCGCGTCGCATTTGGCGATGGTTCCGCAAATCGACGTCACCATACCGGGCACGAGATTGCCGATCGGCGTCATCACCGAGCGATCTTCGTACCGCCAGGGAATCGTCCACAGCGCATCTTCGACCGTGGCGACGCCGAGGCGCTGCAGCAGCGCGGTGCGCTTCGGTCCGACGCCCTTCACGTATTGAATCGGAAGATTCCACAGATCGTGCCGCGCACCGGTCTCGACCGGCCTCGACTCGGCTTCCGCGGAAGCTTCATCCGACAGGTGGTCCGGCTGAACATTGCGCAAGGCCGTCAGAATCGTAGAGGCCGCCTGCAGCCGACGTTGCTGCTCCGCCGCCGGGAGCGACTGGTGAAAATCGATGAACAGCTCGCGAAGCGACCGCAAGCGCGATTCGATTACCGGCGGAATGTATTGCTGCGATAACGCCGACTGAACCTGAGTCGACACGAAACTGCCGAGGTTCTTAACCGCCCCGACGTGCGCGTATTCGTCTTTGGTGGCAAACTCGATGGGGCGCGCGAGGCGATCGAGCCACTCTTGAAAGGTGGCAGGGAGACTGGACTCGGCGGGAGGCTCCATAGCTGAGGCGGATGGTATCACACCCCCTCGGACCGCTCAATGAAACGGCCGGCGTCCCTGCGCCGCTCACGGGCGAATACAGGATTCCTTTGTGCCGTCCGTCTACGGTGTTACACTGCGGACACGATGTATCGACGCAACATTTCCCATATTCTGATCCCGCTGGCCGTCGGTCTGGTTTTCTTGGTGTCCTACCACCTGTTTTTCAAGTCGGTCTGGACTACCGTTCCGACCAACTCAGGAGCGCCCCCCGAACAGGAGACGGTTACCGACTCAGGGGCGACCACGTCGCTACAAATACCGCCCCCGCCGACCGACGAAGAAGTGAAACAGATCAGGGGCATCGACTCGGCTGTCGTTCCGGAGACCTCATCGAGCCACGTCCTTGAGGCGATTCGGGACGAGATCGAGAAGAAAAACCTCCCCGAGGCCCAACGCAAACTCACCGCCCTCCCGCCGGCCGCGCTGGCCGACGCGAAGGTCAAAACCTACGTCGCGATTCTGTGGAACAATCTCGGGCTGGAGCAGGAACGGATGGCAGGGACGAAGGCGTCGGTCCAATCGTTCAAACAGGCCACCGCGCTGGACGCGACGAATCCGACGATCCAGTTGAACCTCGCCCATGCCTATTGGGAGTTACGCGATCCGGCGTTGAATCAGGAATTCCTCACCTCATTGATCGCGGTCGCCCCGAACGAACCGTTCCCTCACCTCGCCATGGCGGATCTCCTCCACGAACAGGACCGGTTGGGAGAAGCGGCCACGCACCTGGCCCAGGCGACGGAGCGGGCCGGCCAAGACCCGCGTGTCCAATCCTACTTGGCGGCCGTCACGGCCAAGCTGCGCCAGACCGAGGCGGCGGAATCCCGGATGACGGCGCGGAGCAGCACGCACTTCGTCGTGAAATACGACGGCGGAGAGGATCCGACGACCTGGACCACCGTGTTGGAGATTCTCGAAGAGGCCTACCGCGAGATCGGCCAGCGGTTCGGCCATTTTCCTGCTAAACCGGTCATAGTCGTGCTCCACACGAAAGACGCGTTCCAATCCGCGACCGGCAGCCCCGCCTGGGCGGACGGGCTCTACGATCCGACGATGGGGCGGATCCAGATTCCCACCCAAGGTGCGACGACCGATCGGAAATGGCTCACGCACGTACTGCGCCATGAGTATGTCCACGCGCTGCTGCATGATCGGTTGGAAGGCCAGATCGGCCAACTGCCCGTCTGGCTGAACGAAGGGCTTGCGATGCAACTGGCCGGCGATCCCTGGCCCGACCTGGACCAGGCCATGCCGCAAGGCGGCTCCGTCATTCACCTGAAGTATCTGGAAGGGGGTTGGGGACAGTTGCCGCAGAATGCGGCAACACTCGCCTACCTGGAAGCGAACTCCGCCACGCATTACATAATCGATCGATTCGGGATGGCACGGGTAGACGAGTTAGTGGCGGCCTTCAAAAGCAAGGCGACCGTCGCGGCCGCCCTGCAAGACAAACTCTTTCTCTCCTACGACCAGTTTCATCAACAGTGGCTGGACACCTTCCAGTCGAAGCGCGGGTAGCTCATCGCGTCAGATCCAGGACTGCCGTTCCGCCTCAGTCGACAGATCCGGCCAGGTCGGCAGCGCGCGCGCCGCGTCGCCGATCGACTCCGCCGGCACCGCTTCCTCGGTTTCGGTCTGCGCAAAACGGTCTTCCCACACGACATGCCGCCCCTCCGCATCCACCATCCGGATCCGGAAGTCGAACGTGTGCGGCAACTCCGCCGGGAGGTCGTCCGTAGCGACCGGCCGGTAGGCGATGCGATCCGTGCGTAGGCGCCCCTGCCCATCCGTCGAGAATTCGTCTTCCCAGACCAACCCGCCGGTCTCCGGATCCAGGGCACGCAGCAGGAACGAAGGCTGCGCGCCGGACGACGTCTTCGTGGCCACCTGCGTGACGGTCGCCCGGCGCGGGGTCACCGTCGACACCAGTTGCCCGACGTTGCCGCTGTCGACCGGCGTCAGATTGAGATTGCCTTCCCACTGGAACTTTCCTGTTTTGGCATCGTATACGCGCAACACGAAGTTGGAGAGGTCGGTCGCGCCAGGGCCGACGCCGCCGGCGAAGATCCGTTCCTGTGGCCCCGTGCTTTTCCCGACCTGATCTTCCTTGACGTTGAGCTCGTAGCTCTCATCCGACAGCACCTCGCCCGTCTGCGGATTGTAAATTTTCACGGTGATCGTCGACACCTCGCCGACCTGGTAGCCGAATCCTGCCGCGGCAATGACGGGCTTGGGAGCCTCGCCGCCGGCCCAGACCAACGCCGGAACGGCCAGACTGCTTCCCAGCGCGACCGCGACGGATTTGATCCGATGCAGCCGCCGCGCATTCGAGACCTTCGGAGTCATTCCCTGGACGATCGAGCGATACAGGCGAGCAATCCAATGAAGAATCGACATGGCCCCTCCGTGATGTTGAGGCCATTCTGCCGATGTCCGCAGAAACGGTAAATTCCCCAGTAGCTCGGGAAACCCCACCAAAGAGGGGGTCAATCGGCAGGCGAATTGGCGGCGCCGAAGAGCCGATACCGATGGCGGGCGATCCAGCGGTAGAGGCATTCCGCCAAGCCTTTGGCCGGCCCCCACCGCAACAGGGCTGTGAGAGCCTTCCCACCCGGCAGCCCCACGGCCAGGGGAAGAAACGCGCCCAACCCTTCGGCGATGGCGCCGGATGGGCTGACGAGGTAGGCCATCGTCGGAGGACCGGGACGATACCCTTCCCCCAGCGCCAGGACCGCATCCTCGCTCTCGTAGGGCACAAACCGGACTTTCGCACCGACACCCGCCCGATCCAGCCCGTTCTTGGCCGCCACACAGAGACGACAATGTCCGTCGTAGATCAGCAGACAGGGTTTGGACCCAGGTTGGGAGTTCGGCATCGCCGCAGTCGTCATAGTCACTCAGGCTACCATCGGCTCGGCGATCGCCACAAGCCGCCATTGTGGCCGGCCGCGCGACCGGCTATCATGGCGCATGACCAGACCCTGGCCCCTTATCGGCAGCTTGATGGGATTGATCGCCGTCAGCATGGCGACCGTCTTGCTCCAGCAGAGTCAGGCGGGACAATCGGAACCGAGCCCGCTCTGGCTCGGCTTCCTGATCGGCGTACCGGCGGGATTGCTGATCTGCGTCCGCCTGGGGTTTCGCTGGGCGATCATGGCCAGCGTCATCTACGGAACGATCGGCCTGGCGCTGGATCTCTCCACGCTGGTTCAGATGATTACCAAGGAGCAGCCCACCGTCGCGATGCTGACGGCCAGCGCGCTTAGCGGAATGCTGAACTTCCTCGTGATCGCGTTCGGCGGGCGCGCGTTTCTCGACGTGGCCCAGGCGCCGCCGCCTCCAGGATCCCGTCCTCCCAATCCTCCGTTCCCCGCTTCATCGGCAACACCCTGACCCGCCCGAAGCCGGCCTCTTTGAGCCAGGCGGTCGTCTCCGCGGCGGTATAGGTGTCGCCCTCGTCCGTGAAGAGCAGCATGGAGATCCCAAAGAGACTCGCCTCCTCCGGAAACAGGCCCTCGCGATCATGGAGAAATGCATCCTGGATCAACAGACGACCGCCGGGATTCAGCGCGGCCAACGCGCGCCGAAAGACCGCGCGATTCGTCTTGGGCGAGTAGATGTGGAGGACATTCGAATACCAGATGACGTCGTAGGTACCGGTGATGGGCTCCTTCGTCAGATCGATCGGCAGATAGCTCAATCGTTTTCCCGCCCGGTGCGTCGCGGCGATCTCCTTTGCGACCTCCAGCGCCGCGGGCCGATCGCCAACCGTCGCCCGCAAGCGCGGATTCTTCGCCAGAAACGCCATCGCATAGGTGCCGGGACCGCCGCCTAAATCGAGCAGCGTCGACGCCCCTGTCAGATCGACCTGCGCCGCGATCTTCGGCGCGGTTTCCAGTGTCCGGTAATGCATCGCCCAGGTGAACCGCCGCCGGTAGTCCGGCTCTTCCGGTTCGTCATGATCGAGCGGCCGCCCGGTCCGCACCGACTCCTCAAGACGACACCAATCCTTCCAATGACTCGCGATGAGATCGAGATAGTCCCGGCGATAGGCGGCGTGCCGAGCGTTCAGCGCCGTGGCGGCCAACGGGCTGTTTCGATAGACCGTGCCGCTCTTCTTCAACAGCCCGGCCATCGCGAGGTTGCGGCAGAGCAGCGAGAGGCCCCGTTCGCTGACCGCCAATTCTTGGGCAAGTTGAGGAATCGTCCAACGCCGGTTGCCGATGCGCGAGAAGAGATCGAGCCGAAGGGCCGTGAGAAGGATGCGCGGCAGCCGATACCCCGCCAACGCGTCGCGGAATTCGTCGAAAGTCTTGATGGCGGCGCGGCGCGGCAAGACCGGCATGGCTATCGCCCGATGGTCCGAACGCACCATTGCGTGAGCCCCTGCACGTTGGCCGGATCGGCGAGATCCATCTTCCGTTCGAACGTCACCGCCACAAATTCGTCGTTCATGTCGGTCTGCTCGGAGAAACCGGACTGCAGCAGCACCTGGCGATACTTCGACACAGCCGGCTGGATAAAATACTTCGCCTGTTTCGCCAACTCGTCGGTCCCGAGATCTTCGGTCGTTCCGTCCGACATGAGGCTCTTCACATCGTCCATCGAAATGCCGTACTGGCACAAGACGCGTCCGTCGGGCGTCAGCTCATATAGCCAGCCGTCGGGGCCCAACTCCATGGTGAGCGCGCCGCCCGGTTCGACCTCGGTCAGTTGCGGAAACGCCTTGGTCAGCACGGCACGGAGCGACTGCCAGGAAGCCACAATCGCGTCGGTCATGCGTGCCTCTCGCGGGACACCACCGGCATCTCGCGCAACCGGCTGCGGAGCGCCGCCAGCCGCTTCGTATTCTCATCGAGTTTGGGCAGCTGATACTTGCGATCCATATAGACCACCTGTTCGAGCAAATCCGCGGCCTCCTTCAGGCGCCCCGTTTCTTCATAACATTGCGACAACACGTACCGGGCGCTGCCGGTTCGCAATTCGTCCCGGGACCGTTCGGCGATCGACTGACTGGTCTGACAGCAGGCGATGGCGTCGTCGTACCGTCGTTGAATCAGAAAGGTCCGGCCGATCATCCGCCAGGCATCGGCGACCCCGCCCTGGTTCCCGAGCCGTCGCATGAGCACGAGGGAGTGTTCGTAGTACTGAATGGCCTGCTCGAATTGGCCGGTCTCGCGCGCGACGAGCCCGAGATCGGAAAACAACACGGCCTTTGCCGCTTCGTCGTGCGTCTTGGTCATCAGGTCGAGCGCTTCCAGATAGTAGGCACGCGCGCGGTCCCATTCTCCGGCATCCGCCCGGAGATTGCCGAGGTTGGCGAGCGTCGTTCCGATCCCCTTATCGTCGCCGAGAATCTTCTGGAGCTCCAACACTTCCTGATAGTAGGACTGCGCCGAATCCCGCCGGCCGCTCACGGCGCAGATGTTTCCCAGATTGCCGAGCGTCGCCGCCATGGCGCGCTGATCGCCCGTCATCCGGTCACACTCCAATGCCTTCGCGTAGCAGGTGTAGGCGTCGGTGTAGAACCCGCGCGAAAAATGCTCGTTGCCCTGGCGGTTCAGTTCTTCCGATAAGCCGTTCTTCAGTGCCATCTCAATCGTCCGCTAGCCCAACGCCTGCTCGACCGCCGCTTTGGCTCCGGCCATGATCGACACCCCGTCACCGACCAACACCGTGTCGAACGAATACTTCAACAAACGCCGCAGTCCGTCCTTCGCCTTCTCCCGGTCCGCGTATTTCTCCGCCGGCAGCATCGACAGGGCGCCCGCCGGCTTCCCGATCATCGCATCGCCGAGAATCAGGATCCCCTTGCCCTGCTGAATGAAGAGCGCCGATTCGCCCGGCGACTTCTGGTCCTTGAGCTGCACGACCCAGATACCGCCGGGCAGCAATTCCTGATCTTTGAACATCCGGGTCGGCTTCAACTCCATCTGCGGCGCATCGAGCTCGGGCACGAACAGGTGGCACTTGAATTCGGCCTGCACGGCCGCCGCCTCGCGCGCGTGGTCGCGGTTCGTGACGATGATGTAGTCGAGCGGCCCGTTGCGCCGGATCATGGTCGAGGCCTCCGCCGTCAGGGGCGGCGGATCGATCACGATTTTATGCTCGCCGACCGTCAGAAACAGCCCGTTGAAATCGAGTTGCTTCTCGTCGGAGAACCACGACCACTGCCACATACCGGGAAGAAGCGGTTTCATGGTGGGATTACAGCGCCGCCACCGCGTCGGCGACCGTTCGGGTCACTTTCGCGAGAATGCCGGCATCGTTGGGGAGATCCAGAATGTCGTCTTCCGGCACGGTGATGAACTTCCGGTTCGCCCCTTTGGTCAACGAGATCAAAAACATGCTGTTGGAGGGTGTCACGGGAATGACAACCTGCACCGCCCCGTCCACGCCCTTCACCAGATCCAGAAACTTCTGCTTACCCGATTCCATTTCATCCATCAGTCGCGATCCTTCCCTGTCCCCACCCTACATCTTGGCCGGCGCAGCCAGCAGCTTTTCCACTTCGGCCACGATCACGTCCGCCCCGGCCAAATCCATGTTGCCCACCCGCTGCCAGCGAATGACGCCGTTCTGGTCGATGACATACACATTCGGGATGAATTTGCCGCCGCCATACACCCTGTCGGTCACCTTCTCCGGATCGAGCAAATACGGATAGGTCACCTTCACGGGAAACGCCGAGAGAAACTCCCCCACATCCTTTTTAGAATTACCCGACGAGTTCACGCCGATGACCGACACCGGCTTGCCTTTGGTGAGTTCGGACACCTTTTGCAGCGTCGTCCCCTGCATCATGCAGGGATCGCAAATGTGAAATAATCCCAGCACGACGACTTTGCCCTTGTGGGACTCGAGCGACACCGTCTCGCCGGTGATCGCCGTCAGCGTAAAGACCGGGGCCTTTTCTCCGACTTTGAAATAGCCCGCCGCTAACACCAGATGAGCCGTCACGATCGGGAATAGCAGCACGCCAAGAATCAGTGCCAATCGTTTCATAGGGGCCTCCTTCATGATCGGATCTCCGACCATCCGTCTGATAACGGGTATCCTACCATGCTGAAATTTTCAGGGGCAACGACCGGTGAAAGACGGCGGACAGAGACAGGCGAAGAATCAGACCATGGGCTGCGCCACCAGCGGCACCTCGTCGATCAGGGATCGTACCAATCGACTGACGACCCGCCGATGGACGTCGCGAGGACAGTTCCAATAGTTCGGACGCGCCACCACATCAAGGCATCCGATCTTCCCCTCGGAACCGATCGACAGCAGAACTTCGGCGAAACGCAATCCGAAAGCCCGCACCAGCCCGCCGCATCGCTCCATCGTCGACGCGCCGAATCCGACATCGGCGACCCGGCCGGCGACGGAGCGTCCGCCGCGCACCACCGTGGCCACGACCCGGCCGGCGACGAGATACACCGAACACACGCAGCCCGCCGGCACCTGCGCGACCATGACCGCTCCGCGTAACAACCACGGGCCGACCACGCCCTTCGCCTCTTCACGAGAAAGCAGAAGCCCGCCCTGCTCATGCTCGTGCGGTGCGAGGTAGACGAGATCCTCGGTCGATTCGATGAAGGAACAGGCCGCTTCGTACTGGTCGGTGATCAGGACGGACGGGCAGTGAAAGCCTTGCGCCTCAACCAAGGCCGTCCACGCCGGCGAACCGGCCGGACAGGACAGGGCGACTCCGGTCCCCTGCTCGGCGCGTGAGGGTGCATCCGGCCACGTGGCCGCAGCTTCGCCGAGGTCATATTTCGACAAGATGAGGGCCCAGGGGTCCGAGGGATCATCGAACAGGACGGACATGACCAGATGCTCCTGAGAACTAATACGAACGTCGCCGCAGCGCTGGCGTGAACCCTACCCCAAACCATGCGGCACGCGCCCTTCCTAGGAAGGTGGGACGGTCCCATCTTTAGTGGAATCAGGGAGAGCGGTAGACGACGAGCCGATCGGCTCCGCCGGAACGACGTGAATGAAAGGAGGAGAAATCGGAACGTTAGGAAGAGAGTCCGTCGGTCTGATTGAGCATGTCTTCGAGCTGAGCCTTCGCTTTGCCTTCGAAGCGGACGAACTCGACGCCGAACCGGTCGTTCCTCTTCCAGCGGACGGTGGCGACCGCGACGTCGATCGGGCTTCTGGCTCCGGATAGGCTAATATGGATGCTGAGCCGCGTGCCAACCGAGACCGGCAGCTGGGACTGGATCTCTCCGCCGGTGATCGTCAGGTTCGTCATCGTCCCAGCGCCGGTTCCACCGCCTTCTTCGACCGAGAGAGTGACAGGATAATCCACATCGATACGGGGGCGCCCACGACTTTGCATCAACCATCCTCCGGTGCAAGGGCACACTGCGCACGGCGCCGACCGACAGATTACGGCGCCGACCGTTCGAACAAGCCCAACTGGAGCTCTTCTGCCCGCGTAAACGGAATCGGATATTTCTCCGTGAAGCAGGCGTTGCAATACTGACTCGGCACGCCGGGCGCCGATTTCAGCATACCATCGAGGCTCAAATAGGCCAACGAATCGGCTGTGATGTACTTACGGATTTCCTCGGTCGAATGGTTCGACGCAATGAGTTCCTTCTTCGTCGGCGTATCGATGCCGTAGAAACACGGCGAGACGATTGGCGGCGAACTGATCCGCATGTGAACTTCTTTCGCGCCGGCCTGGCGGATCATTTTCACGATCTTCCGGCTGGTTGTTCCGCGCACGAGCGAGTCGTCCACAACCACAACGCGCTTGCCGTAGAGCACCTCCGGCACCGCGTTCAGCTTCACTTTGACGCCGAAGTGGCGGATCGATTGTTCCGGCTCGATGAAGGTTCGACCGACGTAGTGATTGCGGATCAACCCGGTCTCGAACGGAATCCCGCCGCCTTCACTGTAGCCCAACGCCGCCGGCACGCCGGAGTCCGGCACGGGAATCACGAGATCCGCCGGCACCCAGGACTCCTGCGCCAACTGGCGCCCTAGCGCCTTTCGCGTCGCATAGACGGCGTTCGCGCCGAAGATGCGGCTGTCCGGCCGCGCGAAATACACATACTCGAACACACACATGGCCGGATCGACTTTGGGGAAGGGCCTGTGACTATCGATGCCCTGCTCGGTCAAGACGACCAACTCCCCCGGTTCGATCTCGCGCACGTACTCCGCATCGAGCAGGTCGAATGCGCAGGTCTCGGACGCCACCACCCAGCTGCCCCGGACTTTCCCCAGGCAGAGCGGCCGCAGCCCATGTGGATCGCGCACGGCGATCAGCCCGTTGTCGGTCATGAGCACGATGGAAAATGCGCCACGAACTTGATTCAGCGCATCCATGACCCGGGCCAGAAAGGTGCTCGCGCGGGAATGGGCGATCAGGTGAATGATGACCTCGGTATCGGAGGTCGACTGGAAAATCGCGCCGTAGGCTTCCAGCTCGTTGCGCAGGAATTGCGCGTTGATGAGATTGCCGTTATGCGCCAAGGCCAGGTTGCCGAAGGCGAAATTGACGGTCAGCGGCTGAACGTTTTTCAGATCGTTGCCGCCGGCGGTCGAGTACCGGTTGTGCCCGATCGCCATGTGGCCGGGCAATTTGCTCAGCGACGTCTTGTTATAAATGTCCGCCACGAGCCCCATACCCTTCTGGACATGGAACTGCTCGCCGTCGCCGGACACGATGCCGGACGCCTCCTGCCCGCGATGCTGGAGCGCATACAGGCCGAGATAGGTCAGGTTCGCCGCCTCTTCGTGGCCGTAAATGCCGAAGACCGCGCATTCGTCGTGAAACTTATCGGGCGTGATGATCGGTAATTCTTTGCGCATGATGATTCGACGCGTTTACTCCTGACTCAACGTCCGCTCGAGCGACAACCCCCACCGGTCCGCGAGCGTAGCGACCGGCAGATCGATCGTCTTGGTCGTGGACCGCTCGTCACCGAGATACACGACCAACGATGCCCCGCCCACCGCACCGATCACCGCCGCCGGCACGCCGAGTTGCGCGGCCTGGTCGAGGATCGCCTGCCGATCGGACGGTCTGGCGGACAACACGATTCGGGACTGACTTTCGCCGAACAACGCGGCATCCTTCCTCAGCCGTCCAGGACTCAATCGTACCACAGCGCCGCGATGGGGACCCGGCCCGGACATGCAGCATTCGGCGAGGGCAACCGCCAATCCTCCATCGGAACAATCGTGCGCCGACTGAACCAGCCCGGACCGGATCAGCCGCAACACACAATCCTGCGCTGACTTTTCCGTCTCCAGATTCAGATACGGCGGCGACCCCTGTTCGCGGGCATGCAGCACTTTCAGATATTCCGTTCCCCCCAGGTCCTCACGGGTCGCGCCGAGCAGGATGATATCGTGCCCGTCTTCCCGGAACCACTGCGTCATCGTCTTGTCGGCGGACTCGATCAAGCCGACCATCCCCAACATCGGGGTGGGATAGATCGAGAGCCCGTTCGTCTCGTTGTAGAAACTGACGTTGCCGCTGACGATAGGCACCTGGAAATGTTCGCAGGCATCCCGCATCCCCTCGATGGCCAGCACGAACTGCCACATGATGT
The DNA here is from genome assembly GCA_046350995.1 of Nitrospira sp. Lineage (GTDB taxonomy): Bacteria > Nitrospirota > Nitrospiria > Nitrospirales > Nitrospiraceae > Nitrospira_D. Next base: position 36,892 of record JAXLZJ010000020.1, on the reverse strand, counting down.
CCGCCCGCTCGGGATTCCCGAAGTTCAGGCAGTCGGTGAGGCCGATCGGTTCGGCGCCCGAGCACACGAGATTGCGCGCCGCCTCCGCTACCGCGAGCCGCGCCCCTTCGTAAGGATGCAGCACGCAATAGCGGCTGTTGCAATCCACCGTCATCGCCACGGCTTTGTTCGTACCCTTGATCCGCACGACCGCCGCGTCCGACCCCGGCCGCACCATCGTATTGGTCCGGACCATGTGATCGTATTGCTCGTAGACCCAGCGCTTGCTCGCGATGGTCGGCGACTCCAGCAGCGCCAGCAAGGCCGCATTGGCGTCCTTCACGTCCGGAATTGCGTCGTAGTTTAGGTTCGTGAGCATGTCCTGATAGGCCGGCGGCGAATAGGGCCGCTCGTAGCGAGGGCCGTCGTCGGCCAGCGCCTTGGCCGGAATCTCCGCCACCACCTTGCCTTGATCCAGCACGCGCAAGATGCCCGTACCGGTGACGGTGCCGACCACCGCGACATCCAGATCCCACTTCTTGCAAATCCGGATACACTCTTCTTCCTTGCCGGCCTTCGCCACCATCAACATCCGTTCCTGCGATTCGGACAGCATCAACTCATAGGGCGTCATGCCGGGCTCGCGGCGCGGCACGTGCGTCAGGTCGAGGTCGATGCCGTTCCCCGCCCGCGACGCCATTTCGCACGACGAACTCGTGAGGCCCGCCGCGCCCATATCCTGAATACCGACGAGCAGATCATTCGCCATCAGTTCGAGGCAGGCTTCCAACAACAGTTTTTCCTGGAAGGGATCGCCCACCTGCACCGTCGGGCGTTTCTGCTCCGAGGTGTCGTCGAACGAATCCGACGCCATCGTCGCCCCGTGGATGCCGTCGCGGCCGGTCTTGGACCCGAAATAGATCACCGGATTGCCGACGCCGGCGGCGGTGCCGCGGAAAATCTTGTCCTTGTGCGCCAGGCCGAGACAGAACACGTTGACGAGCGGATTGAGGGAATAAATGTCGTTGAAGACGATCTCACCGCCCACGGTCGGGACGCCCATGCAGTTGCCGTAACCGGCGATGCCCGCGACCACGCCCTTCATCAGATGCCGGTTCTTCGCCGTATCCAAGCCGCCGAACCGTAACGAGTCCAGCAAGGCGATCGGCCGGGCCCCCATCGTAAAGATGTCGCGCAGAATCCCGCCCACCCCGGTCGCCGCCCCCTGATAGGGCTCGATAAACGAGGGGTGATTGTGCGACTCCATCTTGAACACGACGCACAGGCCGTCGCCGATGTCCACCGCGCCGGCATTCTCGCCGGGGCCCTGCACCACGCGCGGCCCGGTCGTCGGGAGCTTGCGCAGATGCACGCGCGAACTCTTGTAAGAGCAATGCTCCGACCACATGACGGAGAACATGCCGAGCTCGGTAACATTCGGTTCACGCCCCAGGATCTCGACGATCTTCTTGAACTCGTCGTCGGTCAGATTGTGCTGAGCGATCAACTCTTTCGTGATAACAAGCGACATCGACTGATTCCTCTATTCCTACGAACAACCCCGAGAACTACTGCACCTCGATCGTCACAGACGCCTCAGCGGCCAGCGCCTTATGATCGTGATTGGCAGCGACCACCTTGATCTCGTGCTTACCCGGCGCCAGGTTCTTGAACGTGCCGGAGAACCCCTTCTGATATTGCCCGTCGAGGTAGACATGCGCGTGCGTTGCGTGCTGTCCCTTCGCCAATTCATATTTCAATTCGAGCGCGTCGCCTTTTACGGCCGCGCCGTTTTCCGGACTGACGATCTTGATCTGACTGCCGTCCTCATCGGCCGCCCAAGCCGACACACCCGCCGCCATCATCACCGCCACCGCCATTGCCGCAACCCACCGCTTCATATCGGCCTCCTCACATGATCCCTATAAGATGGACTTCCTTATGCCCCGACCTTCACCTTCATCGCCTTGAACACCGACTCGAAAATCAGCCGCCCGTCCCGGTTGCCCAACACATCCTCCGCGCAACGCTCCGGATGCGGCATCATGCCGAGCACATTGCCTTCGGGATTGATGATGCCGGCAATGTTGTCGAGCGACCCGTTCGGATTCGCCTCCGGCGTGACTTTGCCGTCCGGCGTGCAATAGCGGAGGACGATCTGCGCGTTGGCCTGCATCGCCGCCAGCGTAACCGGATCGGTGTAATAGTTCCCGTCCGCATGAGCCACGGGGATCTTTAATACTTGTTGCGGATCGCAGGCGCCCGTAAAGGCCGTCGCCGCGTTTTCGACCCGCACGCACACGTCTTTGCAAATGAAGTGGAGCGACTTGTTCCGCAGCATCGCGCCGGGCAGCAACTCCGCTTCGAGCAGAATCTGAAACCCGTTGCAGATCCCGATGACCGCGCCGCCGTCCTTGGCAAACTCCTTTACCGCCCCCATCACCGGAGAAAACCGCGCGATCGCCCCCGTTCTCAGATAGTCGCCGTACGAAAACCCGCCCGGCAGGATCACTAGATCGATGCCCTTGAGCGAGGTGTCCTTGTGCCAGATCATCCGCACCGACTGCCCAAGCACATTTTGAAACACGTGCTGGCAATCGTGATCGCAATTGGAACCGGGGAATACAATAACGCCGACGTTCATGGTGTTATCCTCGTGAGTCGCAGTGAGTGATCGGTGATGAGCACGCCACAACCGCTTTCGTGCGATTGAGCTGATACTGAGGCCTCTTTCAACTCGTCACGCATCGCCCATCACTCCTCACTGCAACTCGTACCGGTATTCTTCCACGATCGTATTTGCCAATAGCTTCTCGCACATCTGCTTCACCTGCGCGTCGGCCTTGGCCTTATCCGTTTCCGCGATCTCCACTTCCATATACTTGCCCACCCGCACATTCGCCGCGTTCTTGAACCCCAGCGAATCCAGCGCATGTTCGATCGCCTTCCCCTGCGGGTCCAGAATCCCCTGCTTCAACGTCACATGAATCTTGGCCTTCATCTGTTTCCCCTCTTCATCCTCTTCACGTCCTCTCATCCCCAGGAGTGGTCAGGAGTGCTGCTGCCTGCGCGCATTGATCGAGCACCTTCCATTGATCCCATAACAATTGATCCCCGGTGCGCGGGCAGCGAGCAACAGCAGTACTCCTGACCGCTCCAATCCCCTCTTCACGCCCCTGTATCCGGCGGCTTCGACAACTCCGCCATGTGCTTCCTAGCCCAACTGATCCCGGCCATCAATCCCAGACCCAACAGCGTCAGAGCCAGAAAGCCCAGCTTGTGCAACGTCGACTCCGTCAGCAGCGCAAACGCCGCCACGCAGGTCGTCCCGATCCCCAGAGAAATAATAGGACCGTTGTCACGCACAAACATTACGAAGCGTCTCAAATCTCTTCTTCCCTCTTTTCCTCTGCCCTTACTCTTCGCGGGTGAGACGGACTTGCGGCGGTTCCCTGCGCGCATGCACCGAGCATCACCCTCATTCTCGTGTCAATTGAGTCCGCGATGCGCGGGGCGCGAGCAAGAAGCGTCGCAAGTCCGTCTCACCCGCAGACCCTCTTCAACACTTCCTGATACGCCTCCTCGATCTTTCCCATATCCTTCCGGAACCGGTCCTTGTCCATCGACTCCCCGGTGGATACGTCCCAGAGCCGGCAGGTGTCGGGCGAAATTTCGTCGGCCAGCACCAGCTTGTTGTGAAAGACGCCGAACTCCAGCTTGAAGTCCACCAATTGCATCTGCCGCTCGGCGAAGAAGGGCTTCAGGACGGCGTTCACCTTATGGCCCAACTCGCGCAAGTCTTTCAGGAGCGCGGGCGTGGCCACATTCATCAATCGCAGATGATCGTCGTTCACCAGGGGATCGCCCAGCGCGTCGTCCTTATAATAGAACTCCACGATAGCCGGCTCGATGGCGCTGCCTTCCTTCAAGCCCAGCCGCTTCGCCAGACTGCCGGCCACGATGTTCCGCACGACGACTTCCACCGGAACGATGGTCACCTTCTTCGTGAGCATCTCCCGATCGCTCAGCCGCTTCACGAAGTGCGTGCGAATGCCCGCCTCTTCCAGCAGCAGAAAGAGCCGCTCGGAAATCCGATTGTTGACGATTCCCTTCTCGACAATCGTTCCCCGCTTCTGCGCGTTGAACGCCGTCGCGTCATCCTTGAAATAGTGGACGACTTCGTCGGTCCGGTCCGCCGTGAAGATCTTCTTCGCTTTGCCTTCGTAGAGTAATTGTCCCGCCGTCATACGACGCTCCTACAATGCTCGGCCTACTGGGCCAAGACCTCGATCAATTGATCGACCGATCGCACCGTACCGATCAGCGTGGGATTCCCCACCCGCCGGTTGTGCTTCGCCTCTTTCACTTTATTCAGCGCCAGCATCAACGCATGAAAGTCGTCGAGTTTGGCCGTCTCAAAATAGGTGATGAAATCGAAATCGTCGAGGCCCGTCGCATGATAGAGCTTCCGTTTGACCGTTTTGTGATAGGGCAGCGCCGCCTCGGTGTGTTCCAGCATCATCGCGGCGCGCTTTTCCTGCGGGAGGCTCCACCACTCCGTATCCTTTCGGATCGGAATGACGACGGCATAGGGGCCACTCTCGCTCGACGCCTTCAAATCCGACTTCACTTGATCCGAAAATCCCGGCACATAATTCGGCTTCTTCGTCAGACCATTCAGAACCACGACGCCGGTCACGTAGCGGCCGAACGCGCTGTTCTGAAGATCGACGAGAAACTGCTGTGTGTCCTTCAACTCCGTCGCATGGACACGGAGCAGGAAATCGGCGTGGTCCGACAGACCGCGCAGCAGGTACGTGTCGATAGCCAGCTTCTCACGATGCTGTTCGACCACGCCCCGCAGGGTGTTGAGGTGCGCGATTCTGGTCGCCTGATCGAGCTTGCTCCACTCCGCCTCGATGCGGAACGCGGCGAACGTGCCGAATACGCCCGGTTCGCTCAGGAGCTTGTCGCGATCGACGGCCAGCACAGGTGAAGCCGTGACGAAGCCGAGGGCGAAGAACAGCGCCGCCACCCCGACGCAACGCAGCAGAGCCATCATCATCGACGCCCTCCTCTTGCACGACCGCTCACGCGCCCAGCGGACTTCGCCCCAAACACCCGGCGGTAAATCCGGTCGAGATGCCGCAGATAATATTTCGGATTAAAGCAGGCCGCGATCTCGCTCTTCTTGAGATGCTGCGAGATGAACGGGTCCTTACTCACGAGGTCCTGGAGACCGCCCGCGCCTTTCCAGGAGGCCATCGCGTTACGCTGCACCGCCTCGTACGATTCCTTCCGCTGCGCGCCCTTTTCGACGAGCGTCAAGAGGAGCCGTTGCGAGTACACGAGGCCGCCGGTCAGATCCAGATTCCGCTTCATGTGGTCCGGATAGACCATGAGATGCTTGATGAGGTCCGTCGACTTGGCCAGCATGTAGTCGATGAGAATCGTGCTGTCCGGCATGATGACACGCTCGACGGACGAATGGCTGATGTCCCGCTCGTGCCACAGGGCGACGTTTTCCATCGCCGCAAGGCTGTTCGTCCGTACGAGGCGCGCGAGGCCGCACAGATTCTCAGACACGATGGGATTGCGCTTGTGGGGCATGGCCGACGAGCCCTTCTGTCCTTCGGAGAAGAACTCCTCGGCTTCGAGCACTTCCGTCCGTTGCAGGTGCCGGATCTCCACGGCCACTTTTTCGATGCTCGCCGCAAGCAGGGCCAACGCCGTCGCGTAGGACGCGTGGCGGTCGCGCTGCACGACCTGATTCGACACCGGGTCGGGCCGCAACCCCATCTTGGCGCAGACGAACTCTTCGACTTCCGGTCCTTGATGGGCGAAGGTGCCCATCGCACCGGACAACTTACCGACGGCGATCTCTTGCCGCACCGCCTGCAATCGCACCCGATGGCGGCAGAACTCTTCGTACCAAATCGCCAGCTTGAACCCGAAGGAAATGGGCTCGCCGTGGATCCCGTGCGAGCGGCCGACCATCACCGTCAGCTTGTGCCGCTGTGCCTGCTTCTTCAGCACCTCGATAAACCCGTCCAGACCTTCGAGAATCAGATCCAGCGCCTCGGTCATCTGCACGGCCAACGACGTATCGACGATATCCGACGACGTCAGTCCCATGTGCAGGAAGCGATGCTCCGGCCCGACGGTATCCATCAGAGATTCGAGGAAGGCGATGACGTCGTGCTTCGTGACTTTCTCGATCTCGGCGATCCGCTCGACGTTGATCCGGGCTTTCTTCCGAATCTTGGCGGACGTCCCGCGCGGCGCCTGGCCCGCCCGTTCGAACGCGGCGCAGGCTTGCAGTTCGACTTCGAGCCAGATCTCGTACTTGTGCTTGAGTTCCCAGATGGCCTTCATCCGGGGACGCGTATACCGTTCAATCACCTTCCGCTCTCCTCCAAATTCCCCGCTCGGGATTCGCCCGCTTCTGGTCCAACTTCGGCTCCGTCGCCAGAATCTTGTCCAACACGCCGTTGACGAACTTCGAGGCTTCCTCGTCGCCGAAACTCTTGGCCAACTCCACCGCTTCGTCCAGCGTCACCTTGGCCGGGACGTCGTCCATCCAAAAAAACTCATACAGCCCGGCTCGTAAAATATTCCGGTCGACGATCGGCATGCGGCTCACCTTCCAGTTCGTCGCATACTTGGCCAGCGTCGCGTCGAGTTCCTTCTTCTTGTCGAGCACCCCGGCCACGATCTGTTCGGCGAACGCCCTGGTCTCCGCGTCCACCTCCAGCGGCTTCCAGAATTCGTCGAGCCACAGCCCCGGCTTGCCGTGCACATCGTACTGAAACAGGATCTGCAACGCCCGCTCGCGCGCTTCGTGACGGCCCGCCATCGTCTGCCTACTTTCCGCGCTTTCGCGCCGTTCGCGCCCGGCGGGGGACGCGCGTGGCAGAATCCCGTTCGGCCGACTGCAATTGTTTCATGACGCTGGCCATCTCGATCGCGACCGTTGCCGCATCGCCGCCCCGATTGAACTTGGCCGGATCGGCCCGTTCGATCGCCTGCGCCACCGTTTCCGTCGTCAGCACACCGAACACGACCGGGACGCCGGTGTCCAGCGCCGCTTGACCGATGCCCCGACTCGCCTCGTGGCTGATGTATTCGAAATGCGGCGTGTCGCCGCGAATGACCGCGCCGAGGCAGATCACCGCATCGAACCGCTTCGTCGCCGCCAAGGTCTTCGCGATCACCGGCAGCTCGAACGCACCCGGCACCCGCACGACTTCGATGTCGTCGGCGGCCACGCCGTGCGCCCGCAGTCCCGCGACGCACGCACTCAGCAATTTGCTCGTGACGAACTTGTTGAACCGCGCCACCACGACGGCGAACCGCATCCCCGTGGCATTGTGCGAACCCTTGCGGAGCTTCATGCAGACGCCGTTAGACCTTCTTGAGCAGATGTCCGAGCTTCTGTTTTTTCGTCCGGAGATAGCGGACGTTCGCTTCGCGCGGCGCGATTTCGATCGGCACCCGCTCGACGACGTTCAACCCGTAGCCTTCGATGCCGACGATTTTGCGTGGATTGTTCGTGATGAGCTTGATCTTGTTCAGACCCAGATTGACGAGGATCTGCGCCCCGACCCCGTAGTCCCGCAGGTCGGCCTTAAAGCCGAGTTTAAGGTTGGCCTCGACCGTGTCGCTGCCCTTGTCCTGCAGGCCGTAGGCTTTAAGTTTGTTCAACAGCCCGATACCGCGCCCTTCCTGATTCAGATAGAGCAAGACACCGCGCCCTTCGGCATCGATGATCTGCATGGCGCGATGGAGCTGATCCCGGCAATCGCACCGCAGCGAGCCGAGCGCGTCGGCCGTCAGACAGCCGGAGTGCACACGCACGAGCGTCGGCTCCCCGCTGTCGACCTTACCCTTAACCAGCGCGATGTGGGTCGCGCCGTCCACTTCGTTCTCGAACGCGACGGCCTTGAAATCCCCGAAGACGGTCGGCAGGTCGGCTTCGGCGGCCCGCTTCACGAACGTCTCGCGCTGCATGCGATACTCGATCAGCGCCTTGATCGTCACCATTTTCAGTTTGTGCTGCCTGGCGAACTTCGTCAGTTCTGGAATACGCGCCATCGTGCCGTCTTCGTTCATGATCTCGCAGATGACGCCGGAAGGGTTCAGGCCGGCCAGGCGCGCCAGGTCTACGGAGCCTTCCGTCTGCCCCGCCCGCTTCAAGACGCCGCCCTTCTGGGCTTTCAGCGGGAAAATGTGTCCGGGTCTTGCCAGATCGCTCGGCTTGGCATTGGGATCGACGGCCACCTTGATGGTCGTCGCCCGGTCGGCGGCCGAGATCCCGGTGGTAATTCCCTTGCGCGCATCGACGGAAACGGTGAAGGCCGTCCCGAAGGTCGCGGTGTTTTCGATGGCTTGCGGCGGCAACTGCAGTTCTTCGACCCGCTCGGGTGTGAGGGCCAGGCAGATGAGCCCGCGGGCGTACTTGGCCATGAAGTTCACGGCCTGCGGGGTGATCTTCTCCGCGGCAATGACCAGATCGCCTTCATTCTCGCGATCTTCGTCGTCCACGAGAATGATGCACTTGCCTTTTTTAATATCCTTGATCGCGTCCTGAATGCTGTCGAAGGGACTGGCCATCGTCAAAAAGTTAACTGGTTAATTTTAGATTGAAAATCGCTCGTTCGGGAGGCCACAGATAACCCTGTTTCCCCCCCGCCTGTCAACGGGAAAAACTGCGCCGCTAGGAGGACTCGGCTCCATCCGCCAACGCATCGGCGCGGAGCCGAAAGAAGACCGTCCCCCAGGCGCAGACCGCCAGCCCCGCGAAAAACCACAGTCCGGTCTCGTAACTGCCCGTCAGGACCTTGAGACCGGAGACGGCCAGCGGAAACAAGAAGCCGCCGACACTGCCCAAGGCGCCGATGAGCCCGGACGCCAGACCGATCTGCTTGGGAAACCCTTCGGCCACCAGTTGGAACACCACCCCGTTGCCGATCCCCATGGCGCCGCTGGCCATGATCATCATGGCGATGGCCATCGGCAGGGACGGACTCGCCACCGCCACGATCGACCCGATGATGACGGGCAACACGATATACAAGACCCGCACACCGCCCCGGCGATCCGCGGCATACCCGCCGAGCGGACGTACGACGCTGCCGATCAACCCGCAGAGCGCGGCCACGGACCCGGCGGCCACCGCCTCGAACTGATAGGCGTCGTGCAACAAGACCGGGAGCACGCTGCACAGCCCGATAAACCCGCCGAACGTAATGGCGTAGAGAAAGCAGAGCCAGTAGGCCGTGCGCTGCGTGAGCAGTTCAACCGCGTGGTGCCACCATTCGACATCCCGCTGATGGCGAGTCCCCTCACGACGCTCCTGCACGAGGGCAACGAACAGCAGACAGGTCACCGCCACGATGCCGGCCATGACCCCGAAGACGGATTGCCAGCCCAGCGATTCGGCCCATCGTGGCGCGAGAAACAGAATCAACACCGAGCCGACGTTGCCCGATGCGGCCAGCCCCAGCACGAGGCCTTGCGAAGCGGGCGGATACGCCTGCCCCGCCAACGGCAACGTCACCGCGAAACTCGCGCCGCCGATTCCGAGCAACAACGCGAGCACCCAGACGCCCGGCGAGGTTGGCTCCGCCAGCCAGCCCCCCAACAGGACTCCGACCTCACCCAACAAGATGGCAACAGCCGTCTTTTTGGCACCGAACCAGTCACAGCACCATCCGCCGAGCAACCGCAGCCCGGTGCCGCCTAACAGCGGCAGGGCGACCAGCCAGGACAATTCCGTGGGTGAGAGCGACAACGCGCTCGCCATCGGCAGGCTGAGCGCCCCGATGAGCAGCCACACCATGAAGCTCACGGTGAGATGCAGCCACGCGCCGACCAAGGTCGGCCAGTGGCCGTCGCGCAATCGTTGCCAGATATCCGCCACGTATCGGTCTCCTGTGGAGTCGGCACTATACGAGGGAGGCTTTCGCCGGTGCAAGGAAGCCACTCCATCCCGGGCGTGGCCGACGCCTTGTTATCCGACGTGCCTCGTCTGTGATCTTTGTCGTGCTCACCGCATCTGTTATAGTCAGCGTCCTATGAGCGGACGCGACGCAACACCGGACGACGCCGAAGACACGCTGGAACCGGAAATCCTCGAACCTTCCGACGACGAGGTCTCCGAAGCCGACGCGGCCCCGATCGTACTGGACGTGCCGGCAGCCGGTGACGCCAAGCAGACGGACGAGCATGCCGTCGTCCCAGTCACCGCCCTGCAGCAGTATCTCGCCGAGGTCCGGCGCTATCCCTACCTGTCGAAAGAAGAAGAGCTGCGGCTCTTTCACGAGTACCACTCGCAGGGCAGCCGCGAAGCGGCGGTGAAACTCATCATGGCCAACCTGCGCGTCTCCGTCGCAATCGCGTCCGAGTATCTGCACACCGGCGCCGACCACATGGATCTGATTCAGGAAGGCAACGTCGGCCTGATGGCGGCCATCAAGAAATTCGATCCGACCAAGAACGTGCGCTTCTACGCCTATGCCGCCTGGTGGTCGCGCGCCTATATCCTCCGCTATCTGTTGAACAACTTCCGACTGGTGAAAATCGGCACCACGCAGGACCAGCGGAAGCTCTTCTACAATCTCAAAAAGGAAAAGGCGAAGCTGGCCCGGGAAGGCTTCGCCCCCGACACGAAACTGCTGGCCGACCGGCTAAACGTCCGCGAACGCGACGTCATCGAGATGGACCAGCGGCTGGGCAACTGGGAATTGTCGTTAGACCAGCCCATCGGCGAAGAGCAGGACGGCACGCTACTGGACGTGATCCCCTCCCAGCAGACGGGCGTCGACGACGTCATCGCCGATCATGAACTCCGGACCCTCTTCCGCAAGAAACTGGCCGAGTTCGCCAAAACGCTGGACGAACGGGAAGAGGACATTCTGCGGAACCGCCTCCTGTCGGAAACCCCGCTCACCCTCGACGACCTGGGCGAGAAATACGGCATTACGAAGGAGCGGACCAGGCAACTGGAAGCTCGTATCATCAAGCGATTGCGCGAATACATGAAGAAAGAAGTGAAGGATTTCGATCGCCTCCGCGTCTGACCACCCTCCGGACTCGACCTTGTATTTTCGCTAGAATTCTTGAATCTCAATAGGTTATGATTCTCCCCGTCCAACCTTTGGGTCAGCAAAAGATTTTCTTTTACGTCCCCCTTGACTTGGACCGACCTCGGCCTATCTCTAGCGCTGTGCTTGGCGGCAATCGCTCTGTCCGACGGATGTCCTGACGACGGAGCGCGACAGTCCAGCCGACGCAGATAGTGCCGATTCCAATCGCAACGTTCACCAAGTTTATTCATCGCACGAGGAGGGTCTGTTATGAGCACAGCAGCGAAGGACAAGAAGAACGTCGCCAAGGGCTTCCAGCCGTTGGGCGACCGGTTGTTCGTCACCTACACCGAGGAACTGGAGCGGACCGCGGGAGGCATCTACGTGCCGGATTCCGCCAAGGAGAAGCCGCAGCGGGGAATCGTCCAGGCCGTCGGCAAGAAGGTCGAGAACGTCAAGGTCGGCGACCAGGTCTTGTTCGACAAGTACTCCGGCAGCAAGCTCCGGATCGAGGACGAAGAGTGCTTGATCCTCAAGGAAGAAGACATCCTCGGCATCTTCACCAGCTAAACCACCATCACCCAATAGACGATCATTGAATTAGGAGGCTCCTCATGGCAAAGCAACTGATGTACAGCGAAACGGCGCGCGCCTCGATCCTGAAGGGCGTGAACCAGCTGGCCGACGCCGTCAAGGCGACCCTCGGTCCGAAGGGCCGGAACGCCATTCTCGACAAGAAGTTCGGCGCCCCGACCATCACCAAGGACGGCGTGACCGTCGCGAAGGAAATCGAGCTCAAGAACCCGTACGAGAACATGGGCGCCCAGCTCGTCCGCGAAGTCGCCAGCAAGACCAGCGACACCGCGGGTGACGGGACCACCACCGCCACCGTGCTCGCGCAGGCCATCTACCGCGAGGGCGTGAAGAACATCACCGCCGGCGCGAACCCGATGGAAATCCAGCGCGGCATCAACAAGGCCGTCGAAGTGGTCGTGGGCGAGCTCAAGAAGCTCAGCAAGCCCTGTCAGAACAAGACCGAGATCTCCCAGGTCGGCACCATCTCGGCCAACAACGACAAGACCATCGGCGACCTCATCGCCGAAGCGATGGAGAAGGTCGGCAAGGACGGCGTCATCACCGTCGAAGAAGCCAAGTCCATGACCACCTCGCTGGACGTCGTCGAGGGCATGCAGTTCGATCGCGGCTACATCTCCCCCTACTTCGTCACCAACGCCGAGCGGATGGAATGTTCCGTCGAAGAGCCGCTCATCCTCATCAATGAAAAGAAAGTCAGCAGCATGAAGGACCTCCTGCCGGTCCTCGAGCAGGTCGCGAAGATGGGCAAGCCCCTCGTGATCATCGCCGAAGAAGTCGAAGGCGAAGCGCTCGCGACCCTCGTGGTCAACAAGCTGCGCGGCACCCTGAACGTGGCGGCCGTGAAGGCCCCGGGCTTCGGCGATCGCCGGAAGGCCATGCTGGAGGACATCGCGATCCTCACCGGCGGCCAGGTGATCTCGGAAGACCTCGGCATCAAGCTCGAGAACGTGAAGTTGACCGACCTCGGCCGCGCCAAGCGCGTGACGATCGACAAGGACAACAGCACGATCGTCGAAGGCTACGGCGACCCGAAGAAGATCGAGGCCCGCGTGAAGCAGATCAAGGCCCAGATCGAAGAGACGACCTCCGACTATGATCGCGAGAAGCTCCAGGAGCGCCTCGCTAAGATCGTGGGCGGCGTGGCCGTCATCAACGTCGGCGCCGCGACCGAGACCGAAATGAAGGAAAAGAAAGCCCGCGTCGAAGACGCCCTCCACGCCACCAAGGCGGCCGTGGAAGAAGGCATCGTCCCCGGCGGGGGAACCGCCTATCTCCGCTGCATCGCGGCCCTGGAAGGCATGAAGCTTCCGGCCGAACAGCAGGTGGGTGTGAACATCATCCGTCGTTCACTCGAAGAGCCGATCCGCCAGATCGTCACCAACGCCGGCGGCGAAGGCTCGGTCGTCGTGGAGAAAGTCCGCGCCGACAAGAACCCCGCCTTCGGCTTCAACGCCGCGGCGGAAGAGTACGTGGACATGATCAAGGCCGGCATCATCGATCCGACCAAGGTGTCGCGCTGCGCCCTGCAGAACGCGGCCTCCGTGGCGGGCCTGATGCTCACCACCGAAGTCATGATCACCGACATCCCCGAAGAGAAGAAGGAAGCCGCCGGCGGTGGTCACGGCCACAGCCACGGCATGGAAGGGATGTACTAAGAGAAGCTCGGAAGCGATCAGCTTTCAGCCATCAGCGAAGGCCCCGGCGGGAAACCGCCGGGGCCTTCGTGTTTTTGCGGCCGAACTATTTTGCGACGTTGAGCAACCGCAGGGTGGATTTCAAAATCGGCGAGCCCGCCGGGTCATCGAAGAAGGAGCGGAAGAGGCGATTGACGAGGCCGGTGTGCCGTTCGTGATCCGCGCGGAACGCGGCCACGCCGGCGGTGCGATTCTCCGTATCGTAGCCGCCGCGGATCGCGCAGCGCTCGAGTTCCTCCGCCGTGTCGGGCAAGGCGTGGGTCTGGAAGTCCTGCACCATTTGCAGTTTGTGCTCGGCGTCGCGGAGAAAGAGATAGGCGGCGGTCAAATGGTCCCGGTCGGATTTTGAGATGACCTTGTAGCGCACGAACCGGTCCAGCGCCCCGAGCGTACTGCGGTCGAGCAGCCCCACCACGTTCTTACCCGCGATCACCTGCACCGTCTGCACGAAGAACTCGATCTCACGGATGCCGCCGGTACCGAGTTTCACATTGCGCCGCTCGTGGCCGCGATCGGCCATCTTCGTGTCGATCATCTCCTTCACGCCCCGCACGTCCTGCACGATGGCGAGCGCGGTCTTGAGATCCATCTTCTCCTTCGGCGGCCCGAAGATGAACGGCTTCACCATCTTCAGAAACGCCTGCCCCACGTCCATCGAACCGCCCACCGGCCAGGCCTTGAGCAGGGCCAGCCGCTCCCAGACCACCCCGCGCGTCCGGTAGTACTTGGCGTAATCGTCCAGCGAACGGGCCAACTGCCCGACCGACCCTTCGGCGCGCAGGCGCAGATCCACGCGGAAGACGTACCCTTCTCGCGTCTGCTCGACCAGAGCCTTGGTCAATTCACGGGAGAGGATCTCGAAATACTCTTCACTGGAGATGCCCACGGCGCCCGGATGCACCGCCGACTTGCCCTTAGGCACGCGCGTTTCGCCGTCGTGCGACGCGTAGACATAGATCAGGTCCACATCGGAGCTGTAATTCAGTTCGTGCCCGCCGAGCTTGCCCATGCCCATCACGGCGAAGCCGGTTTCCACCCACCGCCCCTGCTTCGTCTTGTGCATCGGCACGCCGTACTGCTGCCGCAGATCGGCATCGACAATCTCGTATGCGGCGTGAATCAGCACGCTTGCCAGGTCCGAGAGAGCCGCCGTGGTTTCCGGCACCGAGGCGAGCCGCAGCAGATCGCGCACGCCGATCCGCAGCATCTCCCGACGCCGCAGCCGCCGCAGCGCCTCCAGCTTCATCTCCTTCACCGTGAGATGGCCGATCGATTTGTGCAGCGCCTCCTCCATGCCCTTGCGCGTCGGCGCTTTCGTCAGCACGCCCTCCTCCGCCAGCCAGTAGACCAGCATCGGATCGCGGATCATGGTGAAGGCCAGGGCGTCGCTGTTGCCGAAGATCGTGCAGAGCAGGTCGAGCATGCGCGGCGAACTCTGCAAGTAGGCAAGGAACGACGAACGGGTCACGCCTTCGAGCAACCGGTCCCAATGGGTCAGCGCCTGGTCGGGATCGGCCGTGCGGGCAATCGAGTCCAGCAGCACGGGCAGAATGTCGGCAAGTTGACGGCGATGGTGCGGCTCGCCCGCCATCGATTGCAGATTGCGGTCGGCTCGGTCGATGTCGTGCAGATGATAGGCGGAGAGAATCGCCCGCACCTCGTCGGCATTGCGCTCCGTCGCCAGCAACACCGGCTTGGGATCGGGCTTGGCCGCCGCGGGAGGAACCGGCTTCTGCGTTGGCTTCTCTGATGGCTGTACGGGACGACGAGGCATAAGCGGGTATTATACTGAGTCAGGCTATTCCGGTATACTGCGGCGCACGCACCATGACCACGGACGAACGACTCGCCAGACTCCAGCCGCTTTGCCAGGATGTCCCGGCGGACATTCTGCAAGATTTCGTCACGCGCATGGATCAGGAGTACTTCCGCCGGTTCGAGCCGGCCACCGTCGCGCAGCACGTGCGACTCGCGGCGCAGCTGACCCCCGACCATCCCTGCGAAGTCACCATCGCCGAACGTGACGCGCAACAGTTCGATCTCACGATCGTCGCCTACGACTACTTTTCCGAGTTCGCCACGATCTGCGGTCTGCTCTCGGCCTTCGGCCTCAATATCGAAGAAGGCCAGATCTACACCTTCGCCGAGAACGCGCCGACGGCATCCGCACGATCCGGGTATTCCAGCGCGCCGCGCCTGAAACCGAAGACCAGACCGGGTCTCAGCCGCAAGAAGATCGTCGACGTCTTCCGCGTGCAGCCGGGGCGCGGCGTGCCGTTCGGTGCAGACGACCAGGCCCGGCTGATCGCCGAACTCACCGCCCTGCTCAAGCGGCTCGATGCAGGACAATTCGATGAAGCGCGCCAGGCCGTCAACCGGCAGTTGGTCGAGCAACTGGGCAAGCGGCGCAGTTCGTTCAGCGGGCTGCTGCACACGGTCCATATCACCTTCGACAACAGTCAGTCCCCCATCGACACGGTGATGGACATTCAGTCCGACGACACCCCGGCCTTTCTCTACGCCTTCGCCAACGCGCTCGCCATGCGCAACGTCTATATCAGCAAGGCGCAGGTGGAGAGCGAAGGAACGAAGATCCGCGACCGGTTCTTCGTCCGCAACCGCTACGGCCAGAAGCTGCTCGATACCGATGAGCAGGAAAAGCTCCGGCTCACCGCCGCGCTCATCAAGCAGTTCACCCACGCCCTCACCTGGGCGCCGGACCCGGCCATGGCGCTCGAATCGTTCGATCAGTTCCTCGACCTCATCGTGCAGGACGAGGGGAAAGATTCCAAAGAGGCCCTGGCTTTCCTGAACGACAAGAAGAGCCTCCCCGTCCTCGCCCGATTGCTTGGCGCGAGCGACTTCCTCTGGGAAGACTTCCTGCGACGCCAGCACGGCAACCTGCTTCCGATGCTGACCGAGTACCGCAAGGCCCCGCTCATCAAGCCGCAAGCGGCGCTACGCAAGGAACTCGACAAGGTCGTGGACAAGGCCAAGACCGACGAGGCCCGCAAAGAGGCCCTCAACCGCTTCAAGGATCGTGAACTGTTCCGGATCGACATGAAGCACATCGTCGAGCCCTCGACCAGCCTCCCGGATTTTTCGCTGGCCATCTCGCAACTGGCGGAAGTGATCGTGGAGCGGAGCCTGGCCGACTGCCAGGCCAAGCTCACCAAACTCTACGGGGCGCCGAAACTCGCCAACAAGAAACCCTGCCCCTTCGCGATTCTCGGCGCGGGCAAATTCGGCGGGCGGGAAATGGGCTACGCCTCGGACATCGAAGTGCTCTTCGTCTACGGCGGACCGGGGCGCACCGCCGGCAAGCAGCCGATCGACAACAGCGAGTACTTCGAGCGCCTCGCGCAGGAACTGCTCCAGTGGATCGAAGCGAAGCAGGAAGGCATCTTCCACATCGACGTCCGCCTGCGGCCCCACGGAGGCAAGGGCTCGCTCGCCAATGCGTTCGATGAAGTGTGCAAGTACTACAGCGCCGACGGCCTCGCCGCGCCGTTTGAACGGCAGGCCCTCATCAAGCTGCGCCACATCGCCGGCGACGCAGCCTTAGGCAAGAAGGTCGAAGCCCACCGGGACAGCTTCGTCTATAGCGGCACGGCTTGGGATCTCCCCACCGCGTTGGATCTGCGCCGCCAGCAGATCGCGCAACTGGTCGAACCGGGCAAGGTGAACCTCAAGCACAGCCACGGCGGCATCGTCACGATCGAATATGCGATTCAATACCTCCAACTCATGCACGGCCACAAAGACCCGCGCCTGCGCACGCCGAACACGCTCCAGGCCCTGGCGACCCTGATCGACGCCGGCATCGTTCCCCGCTCGACGGGCGAAGATCTCCGCAAGGCCTACCTCTTCATCCGCATGCTCATCGACGGCCTCCGCATGGTGCGGGGCAACACGAAAGACCTGGTCCTCCCGCCGACGAACTCCGACGAATTCATTTTCCTCGCGCGCCGAGTGGGCTATACGACGGACGACTGGCAAGCCGGCGCCCGCCATCTCCAGACGGACATCGAGCAGCATATGAAGCTCACGCGGGAGTTTTTTGAAAAGACGTTTGGGAAAGTGTGAGGCCCACGCTCTTCGTGAGCCGAATACGACTCTTATTCAGTTCATGCTTTCGCCCAACTGTGCCCCCAAGAGCTGTAGCATCCGCTTCCAGAATGCATACGTACCAAGAAGACTGACCACGACAAGCACGTCAAAGCCATAGGCACGCACGATTCCGCATACTTTCTTCCGGAACTTGATCCAGTGGCAAAAAAGTAGATGTAACAGGGTTTAAGCAACGGCAATTTAAGCTTGCATCGGAACGCTATCTCGAAGTAGAGCGCGCAATATCAAATCAACCCGACGAAGTTGGTGCCCAGGCCGTCCTTGTATCCGTTGGTTCTCTACTCTCTGAAGCGTGCATACCCGAATTACTTCCTCGACATGCTCGCATTTATCGAAGAGGTAGATCCTGCATTGAAAATAAGCTAAGGCCACAACGAGACACCAGGAACCGCTTCGCGGCGCGCGGCTGTTGCCTCTCGCAACATGTGCATTTCCAACCAAGCCCCGTTGACAGGTACCCCTTTGAAGCCTAGCATCCTTCCTAAAAGTTCCCAGCAACATCAATCCCACAATAGCATTGAGGCATCTAGTCGTCGTAGGAGCTTCTGTGGCAACGTTCCTCATCCCGCAACGCAAACCCACCTTGATTCTCATTCATGGGTTCATGAGCGACCGACACTGTTGGGACGACCTACGCCAACTCTTTAGCACCGACTTCCGCATATCTGAGAGATTTGAAACTATCGAGTGCTTTGAGTACCCAACAGCACTCTTTGGAAGCGGAGATGAATCCGCACAACCGCGATTAAGGCAACTTGCTAGTGCGCTGATGGCATTCTTGTCATCGCCGCGCTTTATCGAGCGCGAATTAGTCCTCGTAGGGCATAGTCAAGGTGGGCTGGTCATCCAGGCATATTTGGTACTACTCTTGGAAGCGCACCAGGCCAAACAACTCCGATGGATCAGACAGGCTATTTTCATCGCCACCCCAAATCTTGGATCTGTATTCCTTGATCGAACTCGCCGACTCACGAATCGAATCCTACAGATATTCACCCGAGCCTTTCTTCACCCTCAAGAACGCCTCCTCCGTGCCTTGCAACCGGAGATCATGCATATTCAAAAGCTTCTCCTAGATCGAATTGTTTCTTCCTCCCCGACCACGATTTCGGACGAGCGGTGGCCTGTGCCCCTTCAATGCTTTTATGGCACAAAAGACCAAATAGTCTTGCAGATGTCCGCCCAAAGCTTCTTTAGCCCCGATGTCTGCACGCCATTGCTTGCTGGACATTTGGATATAGTCAAACCAGATCGAATAACTGATGAACGCTATGAGAAGTTGGTCGATGCCCTACTGCAACCGACAGGTCATGCTAACGTTCTCGAAGTCGCTCGCTACGAAACCAGATTACGGATAGAACCCTACAATGGACTGGAGGGCACCACAGTTCAGCATGGCACTATAAGGCGCGTTGTCCATACCGATAATCGAGCCATTCTCACGCGCACCATGACCATTGCTTCAACAAATCGATGTCGCGACACCTGTGTGATTCCCTACCTAACCAACCCTGAAGGATTTGTGCGCCCTATCCCATCGCAACTCATCGAGCACTTGGGCGGGAAAGACCGTACAAGGTATGAGATGCAAGGGAGGGAATTCAACTATCCTTTCGTTCCGCAAAATGGCGATACCTATGAGGTATCTCTTGAAATCTTGAAAGGATTCGAGCGCGGAGATCGCCGAATTCACTTCCATCTTGGCCTGACCCATTACTATCGCACATTAGTCTACATACTCGACCTAAGTGAATATCTTCGATCTGGGCTTCAGATCACGCAACCACCTCGTCTCCACTTTGAAGATACCGAAGAGCATCGCTGCGAACATATTTGGAATAGCCCATCTTACGAAATGAGGCACACAGACGAAGCGGGAATTTGGCAATGGGCACTACAGAACATCCGACAAGGATCCATTGGTTTAACCTGGGACCTTGACCACTAACCGCCTTAACAACGCTCGGCAGCTCCCAAATGCGTGCATTCATTGCCTATAGACATTCAGCCAGTTGACACCCCTCTTCCAGAAAAGTAGCGTACCCCTCTCTCCTAATCTCAAACATGAAACCGATGTTCGTCGCTACCGCTGTATTTGGAACTCGAGCCGGACAAAGCAGCTGTCCTTCATCCACTAGTTGCAAGGTATACCAGGATGCTCAGATATCATACTTCGCTTGAACAGTTTACACTCGCACTAGCTGCAGTCGTTTGCACTGCTCTTGCCTGGTACTCTTTGGAATTGTTTCCTCCTCTGCCCTATGTATTTACTGCTTACCTGCTCATATTGATCATTGCATTCCATCTCTCGGGAGAGATACCCAAAGAACTTTGCCTGTTAACAGCTCAACGCAACGCGAGACAAACTCTCGTCGTTATATTGCATGCGTATACCAAAACACCAGAAGACATGTCTGGAGTAATAGAAAAAGTGACCCATTCTTTCCAGTCTCGCCCTGACTATTTCTGTCCTTTGCTTCCCATACATCGGTTTTCATACGCGAACCCTAATCAGATCGTCATCAAATTACTAAGTCGAATATCGGACATAGTTGGGGAAGAGGCAGACCAGAAATATGAAAAGATCGTATTTGTTGGTCACAGCGCCGGCGCATTACTAGCCCGCAAAACTTACATCTGTGCCTGCGGCGAAACAACAACAAGCGGTGGACTATTTGCCCCATTTGAACCAGAGTTCACAAAATCTAAGGAGGCTAATTACTGGTGGGCAAACAGAGTAAGTAGAATCATCCTCTTGGCCGGGATGAATAGGGGATGGTCTATATCTCATCACCTTTCCATGAAATTAGCTATCGCTTTTACGCTCATGCAGACAGTCGGCAGGATCCTAAACCTGCCACGGTGGCCTCTTCTCATCTATTCCTTTAGACGAGGAAGCCCTTGGATCACCAACCTTAGAATCCAATGGCTAGCAATGAGACGACGCGCACGACAAGAGAAAGCAGACCTAGAAGCAACAGGGCGCAAAGACTTTACTAAAATCAGTGGACTGGCCACCACAATACAACTACTAGGAAGCAAAGACGATTATGTGTCACCTGAAGACAATGTCGACCTTGTTTCAGGTGGCGATTTCATCTACCTCGACGTACCCTATTCTGGCCACGTAAACGTCATAAGGATGGGATCGAATCAAGCCTCTGAATTAGAGCAGCAAAGAGCAGCCGATCGAGCCAAAGTTTTTAAGACTGCCTTGATCGATGAGGCTAGTGAGATTGAGACAATTCTGCCTACCGATAAGGACAGTGGACTTCCAACAGAAAATACGGCCGTCAAGAATGTCATTTTTGTAATGCATGGCATTCGTGACGACGGGTACTGGACCCACAAGCTCGCTCGCCGTGCTAAAGCGAAAATTGGAGATCGAGTTGAAACCAAAACTTCCACCTATGGCTATTTCCCAATGTGGCCATTCCTGCTTCCCTGGAAAAGAGATCAGAAGGTTGAGTGGCTCATGGAGCAGTATGCCGAATGCCTAGCTCTCTATCCTAACGCAGAATTCTCATACGTTGGGCACAGCAATGGGACATATCTACTAGCGGCAGCTTTTAACAAGTACTCTTGCGTGCGATTCAAACACATCGTCTTCGCAGGCAGTGTAGTACAAAGAGGATATCATTGGGACAAACTCTTTAAGGAAGGACGAGTTGTGGCAGTTTTGAATTATGTAGCTACGGCTGACTGGGTTGTCGCTTGGTTTCCAAAAGTATTTCAATGGATCCCAATTCAGGGTCTTGGCTCTGCTGGTCACAATGGATTTTCTGCGCAATATGCCAATTGGAGGTTGTTTTTAAGTGACTTTAGACGCTGGAAAGCGTCCACACTTCCTGACAATCTGAAGCAATTTCGGTACATACAGGGAGGGCACTCTGCTGGCAGAATGGAGGATCAATGGGACAATATTGCGACCTTTCTCGAGACCGGGACAGTTACCTCCATCAAGAACTACACAGACAACAACGAATGGTGGACATTTCCAAGAGGTGTTACGGGGTCATTTATTGCAGTCATTGGATGTATTCCAATTGTGATTTGGATCTTCTTAATAGGCGGGATCATTTACGGAGCCTGCCTGATTAACTCAATTGAATGGTCTGGATGGGAGAAAATGTTCCTTACCATCTATTTTCTTGGCATTTGGAAGTTGCTAAATAAACTATGACCCCCACCGATTGCATGGGGGGACATACGGTTTATTTCTAAGATAAAAACAAAGAGCAAAAGGATCGGGAGTCTTTTCTAACGTAACCTTGCACCTTGGCGCGGGGATGCGGGTAGGGCTCGGATCGGATTTCACCGAAGAGGTGGAAGCCAATCGAGGCGTGAATCTGAAGGGAAGCTGGAACTAACTGAAGCAATAAGATCGTCGTAGCCGTTAGAATTCTAGAAAACCTCCGCGGAGGGACTTCAGGCAGAATCGCTTCGTGAGGTACGAGAGTTTAGTAGCATTAGAAATCATTTTCTACCTCGCCTCTCCTTCACCCCCCATCGCCTTGCCCTTCGTCTCCTCCGCCCTTTAGGATGCCACTGACAACTAACTCACAGCTCTTTCCCCCATTGAGGCATTCACATGGACGCAAGTTTTTGGCACAACCGATGGCAGACGAATCAGACAGGCTGGCACGAGCGCGCCGTCAACCCGCTCCTGACTGCTCATTTCCCTTCTCTGAACGTGCCTGTGGACGGGCGGGTCTTTGTGCCGCTCTGCGGGAAGTCGCTCGATCTCGGCTGGCTCCTGTCTCGCGGCTACGCGGTCGCCGGAGCGGAACTCAGTGAACTGGCCGTGACACAACTCTTTGCTGAGCTTGGTCTGGAACCGGCTATCTCTGAAGTCGGAACGTTGAGACGCTTTCGTGGAGAGAAGATCGAGATCTTCGTGGGCAATATCTTTGACCTGACTCGCGAGATCCTCGGCCCCGTGGACGCGGTCTATGACCGGGCCGCGCTGGTTGCGCTGCCGGAAACCATACGGCCCCGGTACACCGCGCACCTCAAAGCCATCACCGGGACAGCCCCGCAACTCGTCATCGGCTATCAGTACGATCAATCCGTGGTGGACGGGCCTCCCTTTTCGGTCAGCCCAGAGGAACTGCGTCGGCATTACGGCGATGCCTATACCCTCACGCCGCTGGCCCGAGTGGACGTCCCCGGCGGGCTCAAGGGCAAGTGCCCGGCAACGGAACATGTCTGGCGGTTAACGAAGTAGGCAGTGCCCAGGCGACCTCAATCTGGATCGCATGAGCACTGCGTTCTGGAGGGAGAATACTGTCCGCTTGTTCATACCGCCTGAAGCCGGCAGAGTTGCGCGATTTGTTTCTGCACACCGGGTCGAACGCTGGTAAAAGAGAGGCCGAATTCGCGGGCGTTGATCCATTGCACCGTCGCCCGGTCGATGAAGAAGGGATTGACGGAGTTCTGCGGGTATATGCAACACTCTATTTCCGCCCCGACCGGCACCGCGGTGGCGCTGGTGACGCGGCAGCCCCAGAGCGAGAGGTCCCGCAGTTCCCCTTCGCCGGTCATGACACGACCTTTGGCGGAAAACCGGCTCTGCAGCTGCACCGGCACGCGCTTATACCGGCGCTTCTCGGAAGCGCGCGGACGCGCCGCTGGAGGAATCACCCGAGCGGAAGTCTGAGACGGCTGGACTCGCCGACTCCCTCCGACGGAGGGCCTGCTTTCGGCCTTTCCAATCCCCAGCGTCGTGCTCAACCATTGCCCGGTCTGCTCCCACAACGGCTTCAAGTGCCGGCTGCGGGTCTTCACCTCGTCCATCAGACCGTCCCACATTCCTTGCGAGGAGTTCGTTCCGGCCTCGCCTGAGCCGATCTGCCTGATACGCCGCGCCACATCGCGGAATCCCGGATCTTCTTTCTTGATCCGACCGTAGATCTCCAGACTTTCGTCATGCCGTCCCAGCGACTCCAAGAGCTGCGCCATGTGATAGGAGACATGCCGCCGTTCTTCGGAAGACAGTGTCGGCAGCACGGAAACCTGACGGAAGGCCGCGATCGCGTCTTCGTGGCGGCCTGCCGCCTTCAAACACAGTGCGATCTGCACCTGAGCCTTGCTGGCGTATTGAGGATCCAGCGCGGCCCGTTTGAAATCGTCGATGGCCTGATCGAACATCTGGACCCGCTTCAGGGTCAGCCCATGTTCGTACATATCGCCGGCTGACATCTGCTGGTCCATATTGGGTCCTCCTGGGTTGTAACCGAGATACCGAACCGGAGGCCGAATAAAGCAAGACGGACACCTTGCACTGGGGCCACGATTTCAATAACTTGTTTAGATGAGGTCTCGTGCCTGAGAAGGCAGAACCCAACAAAGCGCGCGAGATGGTGCACAAGAGCGCTCGCGACGGAGCAAAAATCGGCACCAACCAGCTTTACCACTGGGGACACATGATCGAAATCTATACCGATGGGGCCTGCAGCGGGAATCCTGGTCCAGGCGGATGGGGCGTCCTCCTACGCGTGCGCGACGTCGAAACCGAGCTCTGCGGCGGCGAGCCGGCCACGACGAACAACCGCATGGAACTATTGGCCGTGATCCAAGCCTTAGAGTCCTTCCCCGAGCCGATCACGGCGAGGGTCTACACAGACTCCCAGTATGTGCAGAAAGGCATCAGCGAGTGGATCCACAATTGGAAGCGACGCGGGTGGAAAACCTCGGCGAAGGACCCGGTGAAGAACGAAGATCTGTGGCGCCGCCTGGATACGCTGGCCGCCGCTCATACGATCGACTGGCGTTGGGTGAAGGGCCATGCCGGCCATCCGGACAACGAACGGGTCGATGCCCTCGCGAGGGCCGGGCTCGAACAGGCCCGCCGGGCCGGCCAAGTGATCGGCCCAGCCCCCACCGATCCCCCTTGGTCCGGCACCCTTTTCTGAAGGTCACCGGACGTGGCATCATGCTCCCAGGTGCGTAGGCCGGAGCTTTCCTCAGATGCGCTATTGCCTTCACAGAAGGCCTGTCGGATGGCTGTTCTCGCTCACCTTCTTACTGGCAACGGTCATTCCTGCCTCGGCTGAGAACGCCGCCCCCTCGGTGCACTGGGGAGCGATTGCGTTTCCCGATCGAGATCCGACGTTGCAGGCGGGTCTGACGATCAATCGGTTCACGGAATTCAATCCGAGCCGGAGTCGCTTCAACGCGGTCAATGACACTGCCGGCTTTAATTTCGCCACCATCAGTTGGACCGAGCGGATCGCCGCCCTTCCCGGATGGAACGGCAACCTGACGATCGGGACCGGCCCGACCGCTGAAACACCCTCGCGGGAGATCCAGAATAACTTTGTCCACCGTGCGATCGGCAACGGGCCGGTTCCCGCCGACAGTACGCGCCAGGCCGTCGACGGGATGGTCGGCGGCTCGCTGACACGCTGGCTCCCGCTGTTTTCATCCCGTGATACGGGCTTTGTCGGACTGGGACTCGACGGCGGCTCGCTGTATCAGGAACTGTATGGCCGGATCGGCCTCCGACAATTCTCCGTCGGGGAATTCGCATCCTGGCTCCTACCCGACACCGACTTGTCGTGGTTGCACAACGCCTCTCGGTTTGTCCGATTCTCCGCCATGGGCCGCTATAGCCGAATCTTCGGAGGCTCCGCCTACTCGTCGGACGTGCTCACGCCACAATCTTATCTGGGCCAGGTCTCGGTCTCGTTCGGCGACTTTGTCCGTACCGACGGCCCTCTGGCTGGATGGGAGGTAGAGGTAGCGCTCAGCTACGATTCGGGCTTGTTCGCCTCGCAGGACGGGCGTTGGATTCTGCGCCGGTTCGGGTCCGTCGCGCTGCGTTTTCCGTATGGATCGCTCGAAACCTGGAACGACTGGGTCGGCTCCACGGACTCCGGCCCAACCTACGGCGTGAGTCTGATGCTGAACGTGCGCAAGCTCGCCTCGCTCTTCTCAGGTTCATAGTTCCATGTCGGCCGTGCATCCCTCTGAGAATCCGATCACACTGCGAACGCCGGAGTCCACGTAAGCCCATCATGACACTCCCCCGTCCATCGGATCGACTCGCCGGCTGCTGCTGGCTCCCGCGCTTTGCCGCGAAGGTCCGGCTTGCTCGCACAGGGCAACTCCCCGTCACCTACCGTCTGGCTCTCGCCAGCTCCCTGGGAATCGACGGGTACTTTCTCCGCCACTTTGGCCTTACACCCCAGGACTTCTTCAAGGCCGTCGTCCGTGCCGCCGACGACACCGCGCTCGCCGAATGGTTTCGCGCGCAGTCTTCCGTCACCGACGACAGCATCGAACGCTGGAACCATGTCGCCCGACACCTCGGCGCGCCCGGACACCCAGGCCGGCTCACGCTCCACCTCGTTAAATGGGTCCTCTATCCAAAAGCGATCCTGCACCCCGTGGGCAGCCTGTTCGAAGCGATCGAACAGGACGAACAATCCTGATTGCCGCCAGCCACAGGCCTTACTGCCGGATCAGCCAAACTTCGACTCGGTACTTTCCCTGTCGGATTTCCCCTTCTCAATAGCGTGCCCTTCGCTTCCATCCTATAATTTGACGCAGCACAGCACCGAGCCTCTCACTCCTACGAGGACGCCATGAAACTTCCGCGAAAACAGGCTGTCGTCGTTCGCGACGCCATCGAACGCTGGAAAGCCGACGGGATCATTCCCGACACCCAGGCGGCCGCGCTGGCCGCTACGATCGAGGTGCAATATTTCGACTGGCGCAAACTCGCGAAGTACTCGTTCTGGATCGCGCTGTTCTCGATCCTCTCGTCGGTAAGCGCCGCGTTGTCGGACCGGATGCTCCGGGACCTGCTGGAAGTCATCTTCGCTGCGCCGCCCCTGCTCAAATGCGCCCTGCTCTCGCTCGTCGCAGCCGGCCTCTATCACTGGGGCCTCACGAAGCGGACGCAGGCGCCGGACAAGGTCTACCGCAACGAAGCGATCTTCTTTCTCGGCGTGGTGGCGACGGCCGGCGCGGTGACGCAGCTCGGCATCGCGTTCGATACGGGCAGCGGCCGGTACTCGCTCCTGCTGCTCCTGTCGTTCCTCGTCTACGCCGCGCTCGGGGTGATCCTCGAATCGAACCTGATCTGGGTCTTTGCGCTGCTGTCGCTGGGCGGCTGGATGGGCACGGAAACGGGATACATGTCAGGCTGGGGCGCCTACTATCTCGGCATGAACTATCCGCTCCGCTTCGTGTTGTTCGGCGCGCTGCTGACCGGTTGCGCCCTCTCGCTGGAACACCGCCCGTGGGGTGACCGGTTCTCCCGCAGCACGCTGGTCGTAGGGTTGCTCTACCTCTTCATCGCCCTGTGGATCATGTCGATCTTCGGCAACTATGGCGACTTCCCCTCCTGGCAACGGGTGAAACAGATCGAACTGTTCCATTGGTCGCTGCTCTTCGGCGCCGCAGCCGGGTGGGCCATCTACCATGGACTTCGGCACGACAACGATACGACGAAGGGCTTCGGCCTGACCTTTCTCGGCATCAACCTCTACACGCGTTTTTTCGAACTGTTTTGGAACAACCTCCACAAAGCGATCTTCTTCGCCCTGCTCGCAGCCAGCTTCTGGTACATCGGCAGTAAAGCGGAGTCGATTTGGAACCTAGGGAAAGGGAAGGAGTCATGATGCGCATAGGGAACACGATGGCGATCGCCTGCATGCTTCTGCTGGCCGCCTGCAATCGAGGCGGAGAGCAATCGGGGCCGCCCGCCGATTGGTCCAAGATCGGAGAAACCGACGGATACGTCTATTACGCCGATCGAGGGAGCATCAAGAAGGCGGACGAAACCGTCACGATGTCCGATCTGTTTGATTACAAGACGGCGAGAACGGAAGGCGGCGGAACACCGGCCCTGTCCAAGAAAACGGACCGCGAATACGACTGCCAGAACCAGAAGAGCCAGGCGCTCAAGACGACCTGGCACGCGGGACAGATGGGACGCGGCGCGACCGTACGCTCGAACAACACACCCGACCAGCTGACCGCCGTGACGCCGGGATCGGCGACGGCCGCGCTCATCAAGATCGCCTGCGGCGCGGCATAGTACCCGCGCCGGCGTCGAGACTCACTCCGAGAACGCCCGGAGCAGATCCGAGAGAGACAGCACGCCGATGACTGTGCCGTCGGCCGTTACCGGAAGATGACGGATCCCCTGTCTCTTCATCAACGCCATCGCATCGGCGAGGGGTTCGTCCTCTTCGATGGCGACGAACGACTTGCTCATGCAGGACGACACGGTGGTCGTATTCGGATCAAGGCCCCTCGCGACGACTTTTCGGCTGAGATCGGTGTCCGTCACGATGCCGATGTAGCGGGAGCCGTCATCGACCATCAACGACCCTACTTTGTACTTCAACAGCAGCTTCCCGGCTTCCTTCACCGTCGCCGCCCGATGAACGCTGCGCACCTCGTGCGACATAAAATCTTCGACCGCCGCCTGTGCGCCCCGCTTCCCATTACGGGCCGCCTGAACACGCCGGCGCATTTCCAGATCGGCCAGGCAGCTTTCCAGCACCTGGCGGCGTTGATGGAGGCTCTCGCGCTCGACGTCGTGCATCCCGCTTTCCTGCGCCTCTTCCGGCACCGTGGCTGATTCGCCGGTCTTGGCATACAGATAGGCTTCGGCTTCGTCGGACGCACCCCCGAAAACCTGGCCGATCAGATCCTCCGCCGCCTCATCGAACTCCTCCAGGGACGCCGTCCCCCGCCTGCGGGAGAGAAACGGCTGGAACTTCGTCAGCTGCTGTTTGAACCGTTCGATATATCGCTCAAGAATGTCGGCGCGTGTCAGCCCCGTCCGCTCTCGTTTCGGCATGCTGGCCCTCCTGGTGATGCCGGGCAGAATACCCCAACCCTCGACGGGGCTCAAGAGCGGCAGACCGTCATGCCGCCGTCGAAACCGAAGTCTCCTTTCCGATCGCCGGTTTTTTCACGCCCCCCCCGCGCACGCGATGCATTTTCTCCCGGGTGTGGTACGGCACGAGCCCTTCGAGCACGCCCGCCAGCTTGTCGCAGGGCACGTCTTCCATGATCTTGATCGCCAGCTTCGGATCGGGGCCCGAGCGTCCGCCGACGTAGATATCGACCGCCTCGACGACCTTCCCGTCGATCTTGGTCTTCTTCCCCAACAGACCGACATCCGCCACGAGATGGTTGCCGCAGCTCGCCGGACACCCGGACCAGTGCATGGTGATGGGCTTGAGTGTGCTCCCCAAGCGCCCTTCCAGGGCTTTGGCAATCTCGACGGCCTTGCGCTTTGTTTCGATGACGGCGAGGTTGCAATAGTCGCTGCCGACGCAGCTGACCAACCCCTTGTAGAGCGCCGAGGGATTGTAGGCGAATTGCTTGAGCAACGGCTCCTCCGCCAACTCGCCGATCTTCCGGTCTCCAATGTTGGGGATGACCAGGGCTTGACTCGGCGTGATCCGCATCTCCCCGTTGCCGTACCGTTCAGCCAGCGTGAGGATCTTCTCCAGATCGGCCGCCTTCACGCGCCCGACCAGCACCTTCAACCCGGCGTAGTTCATCCCGCGTTGCCGTTGACGGAAGATGCCCACATGGTCTTGCTCGCCCGGTTTGCGCGCATCCGTACCGGCTGGCGCCAGTCGCTTCCCCACCCGCGCTTCGACGGCGGCGCGGAATTTGGCCTCACCCCACTCTTCGATCAGGAAGGCCAATCGGGCTTGCGTGCGATTCTCCCGCGGTCCGTGATCGCGATAGAGCTCCAGTATGGCGCGACAGACGTCCAGCGCTTCCGCCGGATTGACGAACACGTCCAACGGGGTAGCGATGCGATACCCGCCAGACCCGAGTTTGCCTCCGACCAACACGTTGAACCCGACGCAACGATCGTGGCCCAGATCGTAGTACGCCGGCACCAGCGCCAGGTCCTGCGTTTCCATGTGCACACAGTTGTGGGGACAGCCGGTGACCGCCACGTTGAGCTTCCGCGGCAGATTCGAATAGGCCGGGTTGCCCAGAATTTCTTCGTTGATCGCCCGCACCAGCCCATCCGTCTCCACGACTTCGTCGGGGTTCAGGCCGGCCACTGCGCAGGTCATCACATTGCGCACGTTGTCCATGCCCGTTTGCAACGACGTGAGCCCCACACTGTCCATCCGGGCAAACACCGCCGGCACGTCCTCGATCCGGATGTTGCGGAGCTGAATTTGTTGCCGGGTGGTCAAATCCAGCACTCCGTTTCCGTACGTCGAGGCGATCTCCGCCAGCGCGCGCAGCTGATACGTGGTCGTATGGCCTCCCGGAATCCTGACCCGCAGCATGAAGAAACCGGGGGTCGGATTGCGCAGGAAGAGGCCGTACCACTTGAGCCGCTGGATGTCGGCCTCGGGAATCGACTCCCACCCCGTCGTCGCATAGTGGGCGATCATCTCCCGCACCGCCAATCCGTCACGCTCCGCCTTGATTGCCTCGATCTTGTTCATCGAATCCTCCCATCGCCCGCTAATGAGTGAGTTCCACCCGGTATCCGGCGGGACCCGGCCTGATCCGCACCACCCCTTCGCGACTCCACCGATCAATCGTCAGAAACACTTCCGTGGATCGGTTGCCGGCTATTCTTCCCGCAATCTCGTCCATCGTCAGACCGCGTTCGTGCCGCAACAGGCCGACAATCTCCCCTTCCAAGTCTCCACGATCCGCCCCTCGTGTCCGTTCTCCTTCCATGACCGCCTCCTTCCGCTCCGCAAACAATAAACGCCGACCCCCGAAGCCTCTCTACTTGATGCTCCGGAAGCCGGCGCCATTGCCAGCCGATCGGCGCCGACTCCATCGTCGGCGCCCTGCCCCTTGCCCGCCCTAGAACGTCTTATACTCGAGCCACTTCCCGTTCAGCGTGATCTTGCACCGGGCTTCTCCCTGGCTCCCCGTCACCTTTTCCATATCTAAGGTAAAATCGATCGCGCTCATGATCCCGTCACCGAACATCTCGTTCGCCTGTTCACGCATGGAATCGCCGTAGACTCCGATGATTTCCATCAGCCGATACTTGAACGGATCGGTCGTGATGGGATAATCCGTGCGGACCGGAAAGTTGCTGAGCGCGGCCGTGGTGGCTGCATCCAAATCCAGCAATTCACCTACCTTTTTCGCCTCGTCCGGCGTGAATTTGTGGTTTCCGTTCAACGCCGCTGCCACGAACGTCGGATTCTTTCCGACAAGCTTCGCAACCTCCGCGATGGTCACGTTCTTCTTCTTCCGCTTCTCCTTCACGAGCGCCCGCACTGTCTCCCGATCCATGATGCCTCCTTCGTGTTGTAGTGAACTGGCCTCCGACCCTCCTCGCCTTGCCCGGATTCCGTTACGTGCGCACCGCCTCCACCGGCACCGTATGGACCGGCGCCTCGACTTCCGCCTCCTTGACCCGATACGGGCTCACCAGCCAATAGAGCCCGCCCACGAACAACCCGCCGCCCACGATGTTGCCGAGCACGACGAAAAGCTGGTTGTACCAGAAGCCGCCCCAGCTGACGGCCGCATCGTGCGGCAGGAACAGGGCCATCCCCAGAAACGATTGATTGGCGATGCTGTGCTCGAATCCCGTTCCGATGAACGCGAAGAGGCACCAGAAAATCAGCATGATTTTCGCCGCATCACTGCTGGTCCGCCCGGCCATCCAGACCGCCAGACAGATGAGCCAGTTGCAGAGAATGCCGCGGACGAACAGCTCCCAGGCCGGCAGCGACATCTTCATCGCCGCGACTTTCCCGATGAACTCCGCCGTCGGTCCCTTGGCAAACACGCCGGACTCCACGACCAGCCAGGCCAACGCGAGCGAACCCAACAGGTTGCCGACCCACGACCAGAGGTTGAAGTGCACGACCTCCGTCCAACTCACGCTGCGCGACAATCCGCCGATCGCGCCGATCATGTTGTTGCCGGTGAACAATTCGGAGCCGGCGAAAATCACGAGCGTCAGCGCGATGCCGAAGGACGCTCCCATCACCAGCTTGACGACCGGCGATCCCGCCGCCATCAACGGTCCCCCCAGACTGAAGATCAACGCGATGCCGAACCCGAGATACACGCCCGCCATCGCCGACAGCAGCACATACCCGCTCGGTGAACCAGCCAAGAACCCGACCTTCTTCTTCGCCAGACCGGCGATCCGTTCGTGATCCGCGTGATGCATCATGCCCTCCTGGTTGAGTGTGGCGCTGTCTGCCGCGTTCCCAAAAAACAAAAAGGCGTCCTCATTCCCCGAAGGGAACAAGGACGCCTTCGTCCTTCATCCGCGCGAAACCCCCTCGTCCCGCGCTGCCACCGACCGAAAAAAAAGCGTCCGCCATTCCTTACAGAATGACGGACGCCTTTGTCCGTGTACTTATTTGGTGAACCGCGCCGAAGCGTCGTTGCTTCGGTACCGTTCGTTCACCCTTTGTATCACGACACCGGACGGCCGGTCAACCCATACTTTCGAATGGGCCGTCCACGCCTAGATGTCGTAGTACAGGAAAAACTCATAGGGATGCGGCCGCAAACGCATCGTATCCACTTCCTTCGTGCGCTTGTAGCTGATCCAGGCCTCGATCAGATCCTCCGTGAAGACCCCGCCCTTGAGCAGGAACTGGTGGTCCTTCTCCAATGCGGAGAGGGCTTCGTCCAGGCTGCCCGGCATGGTCCGGATCTTGGCCATTTCCTTCGCCTCGAGATCGTAGAGGTCCTTTTCGGCCGGCTCGCCCGGGTTGATCTTGTTCTCGATCCCGTCCAGTCCGGCCATCAACATGGCCGCGAAGGCGAGATAGGGATTGGCGCCGGGATCCGGGAACCGCACCTCGATACGCTTGGCCTTGGGGCTGGGCGAGTACATCGGAATACGGATACCGGCCGACCGGTTCCGGCTGGAGTAGGCCAACAGCACCGGCGCTTCGAAACCAGGCGTGAGGCGCTTGTACGAGTTGGTCGTCGGGTTCGTGAAGGCTGCGAGGGCCGGCGCATGCTTCAGAATGCCGCCGATGTAATGCAGACACATCTGCGACACGCCGGCGTACTCCTTGCCCGCGAAGAGGGGCTTGCCGTCCTTCCAGATGCTCTGATGCGTGTGCATACCGGACCCGTTGTCGCCGAACAGCGGCTTCGGCATGAACGTGACCGTCTTGCCGTGGCGGCGTGCGACGTTCTTGACGATGTACTTGTACATCATCATCTTGTCGGCGGTCCGCACCAACGAATCGAAGCGGATGTCGATTTCCGCCTGACCCGCGGTCGCCACTTCATGGTGATGCTTCTCGACGGCGATGCCGGCCTTTTCCATCTCGAGAATCATCTCGGTGCGGATATCCTGTTGCGTGTCAGTCGGCGCCACCGGGAAGTAGCCTTCCTTGTGGCGGATCTTGCCGCCCAGGTTCACGCCCTCCTGCCCCATGTTCCACACGCCTTCCTCGGAATCGAGGAAGTAGTAGCCGCTGTGGTTGGTCTGATCGTAGCGGGCATGGTCGAAAATGAAGAACTCGGCTTCCGGTCCCCAGTACGAGGTGTCGCCAATCTTCGTGTTCTGCAGATGCTTCTCGGCCTTCTGCGCGATATACCGGGGATCCCGGTCATAGGTCTCGCGGGTGATCGGATCCACGACGTTGCCGATGAGACTCAACGTCGGCACCGCACAGAACGGATCCATACAGGCCGTCGCGGGATCCGGCACCACCAACATGTCGCTGTTGTTGATCGCCTTCCACCCCCGGATGGACGACCCGTCCAGTCCCGACCCGTCCTTGAACAGACCTTCCGTCAATTCCCCGATCGGAATCGTGAAATGCTGCCACGTCCCGATCAGGTCGACAAACTTCAAGTCCACGACTTGAACTTTGTTCTTCTTCGCAAAATCCAAAACTTCACGAACGTTCATCCCCTCCTCCTTTCAGGCTCCCCACATACCACTGCGTGAAACCTTCACCACGGTTATGCTGCTTTGACACCCACGAACTCTTCGATCTCCTGCCAGACACCCTGGCGCACCCGCTCGATCTGTTCGGGCTGCTCCAGTTTCCTGCCCTGCGCATCGGTCACGTAAAATACGTCGGCCACCTGATCCAGCCGCGTGGAAATCCGCGCCGCATGTACGGACAATCCCTGTCGAAAAATAGCGTTCGTAATCACATACAGTAGCCCCTGCCGGTCGTCCGCGAACACGTCGAGGATGGTATACCGGTCCGAGGTTTCGTTGTCGATCCGCACTTCCGTCGCCTGCCGGGCCGGCCCGATCGGCCGCGAGGCCGTCAACCGCGTGCCCTGCTGCAACACCGTTTCAATCGCTTCCTTCCCCTGCAACACGGACCGGATTCTTGCGCCGATCGACTCCAGCCGGTCTTTCGGCGGAGCGCCCTTGTAATCCGGATCGGTCACCTGGAACGTGTCGACGACCACGCCGTCTTGCCTCGTCACGATCTGAGCATCGAGAATCTGCAATCCATTGGCCGCCAGGACACCGGCGATCTTCGAAAAAATTCCCGGGATAAGGTCATTGAACGTCACGACGGCATAGTCGCACGTTCCCAGCGTGTCGTTGAAATCCGAATCGACCAGGACCTCGCCGGGCGTCAACCGCTTGATCGTCGCCAGATGGGCCGCGATCCGCTTCGGAGAAGTCCCATACGCATACCGCAACGGGAACTGCCCCAACTGCGCCTCGACCCACGACGGCGCAATATCGTTCTGTCCGCGCAAGGCCGGCTGCTGCATGACCTCGGACGCGATCGTCCGGATCCGTTCGGGCGCATCGGCCGCTTCCCGCTCACCGGAGACTTCCTGCATCGTCCGGAGGTACAGTTCGATCAGCAGCGATTCCTTCCACTTCGTCAACACGCCGGGCCCCACCGCGGCGATATCCGCCGCCGTCAGCGCCAGCAACTTACGCAACACTTCCGGTGTACCGACCTCGCGTGCGAACGGCAGCACGACCTTCTCATCATTGGGATCGCGTCGGAATGCCGTGTGTGCCATCAAGAGATGCCGATGCACGAGGAACGTCACCGTCCGGCGCTCGGCCTCGTTTAAGCCCAACCGCGTCGCCATATCGTCCGCCAGCCGACGGCCGACCTCGCTGTGGTCTTCCTCCTGCCCTTTGCCCAAATCGTGCAAGAACACCGCGAGGTGAAGCAGATCCTTCCGCTTGACCTCCCGATAAACCTCGCCGAGCATGCCCTGGTCCTGCGCAAACGATTCGACCTTTGCCACCGCCAGCAGGCTGTGCTCGTCCACCGTGTACTTGTGGTACTGATTGAACTGCATCAGCCCCCGCACCGTGGCGCAGACCGGGATCAACTTCTCCAGCAAGTGCGCGCGATGCATCGCCTCCAGCGTAGAGGCCGTTCCCGGGCCTGCCAGGATGCTCAGAAAAATCCGGCTTACGTCCGGCGTCCGAAATCCCTCGTCGGACAAACCTTCCATATGCCGGTGAATGTCTTCCACCAGTGACGGCTCGATGGCCATCCGCTTCGATCGGGCAAGATCGAACAGCCGCATCAGTAACGCCGGACTGTCCAACACGCGCGGCCGGGACTCTTCCGGCACGGTGAGGGTCTCGCCGTTCAGCACGAAATATTGTTCGAGCTTCTTCGCCGGCAGCCAGTCGCTGAGCCGCTTCCAGATCGAACGGGACTTGCAACGCCGCACGAACCGGACAGCCGCTTCGTGCAATCCCATCGTGTGCCGATAGTACTGCTGCATGAACTGCTCGACCGCGAGCAGATGGGGACGGTCTTCGAACCCGAACCGCGCGGCCAGCCATACCTGTTCATCGAAGGAGAGGATTTCCTGCGCCATCCCCGCGTGCACATGCAGCAGCGCCCGGACGCGGAGGAGAAACTCACGCGCATCGCTCACCGTCGCATAATCCTGTCTCGACAGGATGCCTCGGTTGGACAATTCCCGAATCGTCTGCGCCTGATAACGGGCGATGCCGACCCATTGCAACATATGCAAATCGCGCAGGCCGCCCTGGCTCTTCTTCACATTCGGTTCAAGAAGATAGACCGTCTCGCCGAATTTTTCGTATTCGCGGCGGCGTTCGATCAGTTTCTGCTCAAGATATTTGTCGACACCAACCGTGGCAACTTTGCGCGCGTAGGTAGAGTGAAATTCCTGGAAGAGCTGGGCGTTACCGGTGAGAAACCGCGCCTCCATCATCGAGGTCCGTACCGTCGCATCGCTCAACCCCAGGCTGACGCAGTCGGCGATCGTGCGAACGCTGTGTCCGACCTGAAACCCGATGTCCCAGAGCGGATGCAGCACTTGACGGACAAAATCCGGCACGACTTTGGCGGCCTCCGGGCGGAACAGGACCATCAAATCGATGTCGGAGTAGGGCGCCAGCTCCCGGCGGCCATACCCGCCAAGCGCCACCAGACAGCAGTGTTGAAAACCGGCGACCATCATAGCGTCGCCGCCCTGCCGTACGGCATTGCGGTATCGGCCGACGATCAGTCCGTCCACCAGGTCGGTTTGCGCCGCGACCACGTCCGCCCCGGACGCCCCGTCCATCAGCCGGTGTGCGATGGCCTGACGCTGTTCGGCCAGCACCGCCCCGACCGCCGGTCCGTCCAGATCGGCATGGGCCAGCGACTTGTGGTCCGTCGACACGTTCACAACGCGGTGTCCCCCGTTTCCCCTGTCCGGATGCGGACGGCCATGCCGAGATCGCGCACAAAAATCTTGCCGTCGCCGATGCTGCCGGTCTTTGCGGTCCGGGTGATCGTATCGAGCACCCGCTGCACCTGCGTATCCGGCACCGCCACTTCGATCTTCACCTTCGGCACGAACTCGATCGTATATTCCTGGCCGCGATAGGTCTCCTTATGCCCCTTCTGGCGGCCGAATCCTTTGACCTCCGTCACAGTCATGCCCTGGATCCCGATCTCCAGCAGCGCGTCCTTCACCTCATCGAGCTTAAACGGCTTGATGATGGCTTCGATCAACTTCATGTCGTTGCCTCCTTCACGAAAGCGAGATGGCGCGGCCGCGCGTCACGAATAGGCGCGCTCGTTGTGCTGACTCAGATCCAGACCCGTGGACTCCTCATCAGGCGTCACCCGCAACGCCGTCATACCGTCGACGACCTTCAAAAGGACGAAGGTCCCGACGGCAGAAAACACCGCCACCACGACCACCGTCAACAATTGCACGCCGAACAGCCCCGCGCTGCCGTAGAACAACCCGTCGGCGCCGGCGCTGTTCACGGCTTTGCTGGCGAACAGGCCCGTAGCAAGAATGCCGAGCACCCCGCCGACGCCGTGAATCCCGACGACGTCAAGGGAGTCATCATAGCCGAATCGGCCCTTCCACACAATTGCGAAATAGCAGGCCAGTCCTGCAATCCCGCCGATCAGGAGCGCGGGGAACGGGGTGATGTAGCCGGACGCCGGCGTTACGGTCGCCAAGCCCGCC